>NZ_SCMF01000009.1:0-108449 GCF_004296595.1 Enterobacter sp. A8 | reverse complement strand
TGCCGAACTCAGAAGTGAAACGCCGTAGCGCCGATGGTAGTGTGGGGTCTCCCCATGTGAGAGTAGGGAACTGCCAGGCATCAAATAAGAAGAACCCCGTACCGTAAGGTGCGGGGTTTTTTGCTTTGTTTTCTCCCTCTCCTTGAAACTTTCTCACCTTAAGCTTGCAGACTCGACATTCACGCCAATTCTGGGTATCGTTGGCTGTCTGGATGTCTAAACGTTTATACGTATGCTGTGAGGATACAAGGTTATGCCGATTCGGGTGCAGGACGAGCTACCAGCCGTCAATTTCTTACGTGAAGAAAACGTCTTTGTGATGACCACTTCACGCGCGACAGGTCAGGAAATTCGCCCGCTGAAGGTGCTCATCCTTAATCTGATGCCCAAAAAGATCGAAACAGAGAATCAGTTCCTGCGCCTGCTTTCGAACTCTCCGCTTCAGGTGGATATTCAGCTGCTGCGGATCGATGCCCGTGAGTCGCGTAATACGCCTTCTGAGCATTTGAATAACTTCTACTGTAACTTCGACGATATCCGCGAGGAAAACTTCGACGGACTGATTGTCACCGGTGCGCCGCTGGGCCTGGTAGAATTTAATGATGTCGCCTACTGGCCGCAGATCAAACAGGTACTGGAGTGGGCAAAAGATCACGTCACGTCCACGCTGTTTGTCTGTTGGGCAGTACAAGCTGCGCTGAATATCCTCTACGGCATCCCCAAACAAACCCGTACCGAAAAACTCTCCGGCGTATACGAACACCACATTCTTCACCCTCATGCCTTGCTGACACGCGGGTTTGATGATTCGTTCCTGGCCCCGCATTCGCGCTACGCCGATTTCCCGGCGCAGCTGATTCGCGACTACACCGATCTGGAGATCCTGGCCGAAACAGAAGATGGCGATGCTTACCTGTTTGCCAGCAAAGATAAGCGTATTGCCTTTGTAACCGGGCATCCTGAATACGATCCACACACCCTCGCGGCAGAGTATTTCCGTGATGTCGAAGCGGGTCTCAATCCGGATGTGCCGTATAACTACTTCCCGAAAAACGATCCCCAGAACAAACCGCGAGCCACCTGGCGCAGTCACGGGAATTTGCTGTTTACCAACTGGCTCAACTATTACGTCTACCAGATAACGCCATACGATCTGCGTCACATGAATCCGACGCTGGAGTAATCTTCTGCGTAAAACGATCCTAAAGCGTTTCAGCTATTCACATCAGGCACCTTCGGGTGCCTTTTTTATTTCCGAAATTCAACTCAACATGCAATAAAACTTTAAATTCACAGTAATCAATAAGTTGAAGTTAAATTGAATTTAAAATGGAAATTGTTTTTGATTTTGGAAAAAATAGAGATAGTCTTAATTCTGCTGAGCGAAAACTACACAACGATCTTTCGTTCGCATTGGGGATGTGAATTTGGATCTTTGATGAGGAGCAGAGTGATGACTCAACAGGCAACGACGGTCGATGAACTGGCCTTTACCCAGCCGTATGGCGAGCAAGAACAGCAAATTTTGACGGCTGAGGCGGTTGAATTCCTGACTGAACTGGTGACCCGCTTTACGCCGCAGCGCAATAAGCTGCTGGCTGCACGCATTCATCAACAGCAGGAAATTGATAATGGCAAGCTGCCTGGGTTTATTTCGGAAACCGCTTCCATTAGACGCGGCGACTGGGAAATCCGCGGCATCCCTGAAGATTTGCAGGATCGCCGCGTTGAGATCACTGGCCCGGTAGAGCGCAAAATGGTGATCAACGCCATGAACGCCAACGTCAAAGTCTTTATGGCGGATTTTGAGGACTCCCTGGCCCCGGACTGGCGTAAAGTGATCGACGGGCAGATCAACCTGCGCGATGCCGTTAATGGCACCATCAGCTATACCAACGAAGCCGGTAAAATTTATCAGCTGAAACCCAATCCGGCGGTTCTGATCTGTCGCGTACGCGGCCTGCACCTGCCGGAAAAACACGTCACGTGGCGCGGAGAAGCGATTCCGGGCAGCCTGTTTGATTTTGCCCTCTATTTCTTCCACAACCACAAAAACCTGCTGGCAAAAGGCAGTGGCCCCTATTTCTACCTGCCGAAGACCCAGGCCTGGCAGGAAGCGGCCTGGTGGAGTAAGGTGTTCAGCTACGCGGAAGATCGCTTCAACCTGCCGCGTGGCACCATTAAAGCCACCCTGCTGATTGAAACGCTGCCTGCCGTATTCCAGATGCATGAAATCCTGCACGCTCTGCGCGATCACATTGTGGGTCTGAACTGCGGACGCTGGGACTACATCTTCAGCTATATCAAAACGTTGAAAAACTACCCCGATCGCGTACTGCCGGATCGCCAGGTTGTCACCATGGATAAACCGTTCCTCAGCGCCTACTCGCGCCTGCTGATTAAAACCTGCCACAAGCGCGGTGCCTTTGCGATGGGCGGCATGGCGGCCTTTATTCCGAGCAAAGACGCTGAGCGTAACAATCAGGTGCTCAACAAGGTGAAAGCTGACAAGGAGCTTGAAGCGCGTAACGGTCACGACGGCACGTGGATCGCCCATCCAGGCCTGGCCGATACGGCAATGGAAGTCTTTAACCACGTGCTCGGCGACAACAAAAACCAGCTGTTTGTCACCCGTGATGACGATGCCCCAATCGCAGAAGAGCAACTTCTGGCGCCGTGCTCGGGTGAACGCACGGAAGAGGGCATGCGTGCCAATATCCGCGTGGCCGTGCAGTACATCGAAGCGTGGATCTCCGGTAACGGCTGTGTGCCCATCTACGGTCTTATGGAAGACGCGGCGACGGCAGAAATCTCCCGTACCTCTATCTGGCAGTGGATCCACCATCAGAAAACGCTCAGCAACGGCAAGCCGGTGACCAAATCCCTGTTCCGCCAGATGCTGGCCGAAGAGATGCGCGTCATTCAGGACGAGCTGGGCGAACACCGCTTTAGCAGCGGACGTTTTGATGATGCCGCCCGCCTGATGGAGCAAATCACAACCTCAGATGACTTAATCGACTTCCTCACCCTGCCAGGCTACCGCCTGCTTGCGTAAATCCACCACATAACAATATGGAGCATCTGCACATGAAAACCCGTACCCAACAAATCGAAGAACTGAAGAAAGAGTGGACACAGCCGCGCTGGGAAGGTATCCGTCGCCCGTACAGCGCTGAGGAAGTGGTGAAACTGCGTGGCTCGGTCAATCCGGAATGCACGCTGGCGCAAAATGGCGCGGCGAAGATGTGGCATCTGCTGCATGGCGGCTCCAAAAAGGGCTACATCAACAGCCTCGGTGCACTGACCGGCGGTCAGGCGTTGCAGCAGGCGAAGGCCGGTATCGAAGCCATTTATCTTTCCGGCTGGCAGGTCGCGGCGGATGCCAACCTGGCCTCCAGCATGTATCCGGATCAGTCGCTCTATCCGGCAAACTCGGTGCCGTCGGTGGTGGATCGGATCAACAACACCTTCCGCCGTGCGGATCAGATCCAGTGGGCGGCAGGTATTGAGCCAAACGATCCGCGCTTTATTGACTACTTCCTGCCGATCGTCGCGGATGCAGAAGCCGGTTTCGGCGGCGTGCTGAACGCCTTTGAGTTGATGAAATCGATGATTGAGGCCGGTGCAGCGGCCGTACACTTCGAAGATCAGCTGGCCTCGGTGAAGAAATGCGGACACATGGGCGGCAAAGTGCTGGTCCCGACCCAGGAAGCGATTCAGAAGCTGGTCGCTGCGCGTCTTGCCGCTGACGTGCTCGGCGTGCCGACGCTGGTGATTGCCCGTACCGACGCGGACGCGGCTGACCTGATCACCTCTGACTGCGATCCATACGACAGCGAGTTCATTACCGGCGAGCGCACCAGCGAAGGATTCTATCGTACCCATGCTGGCATTGAGCAGGCCATCAGCCGTGGCCTGGCGTATGCACCGTACGCGGATCTGGTCTGGTGCGAAACCTCCACGCCGGATCTGGCGCTGGCAAAACGCTTTGCCGATGCTATCCACGCCAAATACCCGGGCAAACTGCTGGCCTATAACTGCTCGCCGTCCTTCAACTGGCAGAAGAATCTGGACGATAAAACCATCGCCAGCTTCCAGCAGCAGCTGTCAGACATGGGCTACAAGTATCAGTTCATCACCCTGGCGGGGATCCACAGCATGTGGTTCAACATGTTCGACCTGGCGCACGCCTACGCGCAGGGCGAAGGCATGAAGCACTATGTTGAGAAAGTGCAGCAGCCGGAGTTTGCCGCGGGTAAAGAGGGCTATACCTTTGTTTCTCATCAGCAGGAGGTGGGAACCGGTTACTTTGATAATGTGACCACGATTATTCAGGGCGGCGCCTCCTCCGTCACCGCCTTAACGGGGTCAACAGAAGAAGCACAGTTCTAATCTTTTCCCCCTCTCCCCTCTGGGGAGAGGGTTGGGGTGAGGGGGAATCTATGTCGCGTGGTCTGGAATTACTGATTGCACAGACTATTTTGCAGGGCTTCGATGCCCAGTATGGTCGTTTTCTGGAAGTCACCTCCGGCGCGCAGCAGCGCTTTGAGCACGCCGACTGGCATGCGGTCCAGCAGGCCATGAAGCAGCGTATTCACCTCTACGATCATCACGTGGGACTGGTGGTGGAACAACTGCGCTGCATTACCGACGGTAAAAACCCTGACGCGGCATTTTTACTGCGCGTTAAGGAGCACTACACCCATTTGTTGCCAGACTACCCGCGCTTCGAGATTGCGGAGAGCTTTTTCAACTCCGTGTATTGCCGGTTATTTGACCACCGCTCATTATCTCCTGAGCGGTTATTTATTTTTAGCTCCCAGCCGGAGCGCCGTTTTCGCACCATTCCGCGCCCGCTGGCGAAGGATTTTTTCCCCGACCACGGCTGGGAGAAGCTCCTGCACCGCGTGTTAACAGATTTACCGCTGCGTTTGCCGTGGGAGAATAAAGCCCGCGATATTGGCTTTATCATCGCCCATCTCCACGAATCCTTTGGCGAAGAGGCTCTCAGCCACTGCCATTTGCAGGTCGCCAACGAGCTTTTCTACCGCAATAAAGCCGCATGGCTGGTGGGCAAGCTGGTGACGCCCTCCGCCACCGTGCCGTTTCTGCTGCCCATACACCGTACCGATGACGGCGAACTGTTTGTCGATACCTGCCTGACCACCAGCGCTGAGGCCAGCATTGTGTTTGGCTTCGCCCGCTCCTATTTTATGGTCTACGCTCCGCTGCCTGCCGCCCTGGTGGAGTGGTTGCGCGAGATCCTGCCGGGCAAAACCACCGCCGAGCTGTATATGGCGATTGGCTGTCAAAAGCATGCCAAAACGGAAAGCTACCGGGAGTATTTGCGTTATGTCACCACCGCCGATGAGCAATTTATCGAAGCGCCCGGCATTCGCGGCATGGTGATGCTGGTCTTTACGCTGCCGGGATTTGACCGGGTTTTTAAGGTCATCAAAGATACATTCGCGCCGCAGAAAGAGATGACCGCAGCGCATGTTCGTGCCTGCTATCAGCTGGTGAAAGAACACGATCGCGTCGGACGTATGGCGGATACGCAGGAGTTTGAAAATTTTGTGCTGGATAAGCGGCAGATCGATCCGGCTTTAATGGCCCTGTTACTGCAGGAAGCACCGGCAAAAATCACCGATTTGGGCGACAAAATAGCGATTAGCCATCTGTATATCGAGCGCCGTATGGTGCCGCTGAATATCTGGCTGGAACAGGCCGACGGTCAGGCTTTAAAAGATGCCATTGAAGAGTACGGCAACGCGATTCGTCAGCTTGCCGCCGCCAATATCTTCCCTGGCGACATGCTGTTTAAAAACTTCGGCGTGACCCGACACGGGCGGGTAGTGTTCTATGATTACGATGAAATTTGCTACATGACCGAGGTTAATTTCCGCGATATCCCGCCGCCCCGTTACCCGGAAGATGAACTCTCCGGCGAGCCGTGGTACAGCGTCTCACCGGGCGATGTCTTTCCCGAGGAGTTTCGCCACTGGCTGTGCGCCGACCCGCGTATTGGGCCATTGTTTGAAGAGATGCATGCCGATCTGTTTCGTGCCAGCTACTGGCGCGGGCTGCAAACGCGGATCAAAAACGGGCATGTGGAAGATGTGTACGCCTACCGTCGTAAGCAGCGGTTTTGCATCCGGTTTTCTCTCTCTCCCGCAGGGTAAGGGCATCATGTTTTCTCCCTCTCCCTGTGGGAGAGGGCCGGGGTGAGGGCAACAGACCGCACTCAATCCTAGCGAATCCCACCATACGCCAGGGTCACCTCTTTCGCCGCCTTAATCACCAGCGCACCCAGCTCGGTGACGCGATCGTCGGTCATACGGGAAATCGGCCCGGAGATGGAGATGGCGGCAAACGGTTCGCGATGCTCGTCAAAGATACAGGCCGCAATGCAGCGCAGGCCCAGGGCGTGCTCCTCGTCGTCAAACGAATAGCCGCGCTTACGGGTCAACGCCAGATCTTCTTTCAGATGCACCGGTGAAACCAGCGTGGCGTGGGTATAGGCGTGCAGCCCTTTACGGTGCAGCAGCCCCGTCACCTGTTCCTCGCTCAGCTGCGACAAAAAGGCTTTCCCCGCGCCGGACGCGTGCATAGGCAGCTTACCGCCAATGGGGGCTGACATACGCATCAGCTGGGTACACTGTACCTGGTCAATGATGATCGCCTGATGGTCGCTCTGGTCGAGCACGGCCAGATTCACGGTCTCGCCCGACTCTTCCATTAATTTGCGCAGGATAGGGTGCACAATCGCCAGCAGGTTGCGGCTTTGCAGGAAGCTGCTGCCGACGATGAACGCATGGGCGCCGACTGCCCAGTGCCCCAGCTCGCCAACCTGACGCACAAAGCCAAGCTGTTGCATGGTGGTCAGCAGCCTGTGCGTAGTGGAGTTCGGCAAACCGGCCTGTTGGGCCAGCTCCGTCAGGGCCACGCTGCTGTGCGACTCGGCTATCCATTCCAGCAGCTTCAAACCGCGTGTAAGCGATTGAACCTGTCCACCCTGTTGTGCGGCGGGGGTGGCAGCAGGTTTTCTGCCGCGTTTCGCGGGAACGGTCGTGACCATGACGATCTCCTTTTTCTGTATCGTGGAAATCATTTTCGTTTTATTTGGTGATTTTGCAACCGTTATCCTGACTGATCGGATGAGTGATAGTGAACATGTCTCATGTTACCGCCGTGTGACTTTTCCACCCTGCAAGATTGTGCCAGTATGGACCGCAGCCTTTTGGCCTGGTTGAGCGTTGTCGGGAGCAAGTGTGAGCAGCAAAGTAGAGCAACTGCGTGCGCAGTTAAATGAACGAATTCTGGTGCTGGACGGCGGCATGGGCACCATGATCCAGAGCTATCGCCTCAGTGAAGACGATTTCCGTGGCGAACGTTTTGCGGACTGGCCATGCGATCTCAAAGGTAACAATGACCTGCTGGTATTAAGCAAACCGCAGGTGATTGCGGATATCCACAACGCCTACTTCGAAGCGGGTGCGGATATCGTTGAAACCAACACCTTCAACTCGACAACCATCGCCATGGCGGATTACCAGATGGAATCCCTGTCGGCGGAGATAAACTATGAGGCGGCGAAGCTGGCCCGCGCCTGTGCCGACGCGTGGACGGCGCGCACGCCGGAGAAACCGCGCTACGTTGCCGGGGTGCTGGGCCCAACCAACCGCACCGCCTCTATTTCACCGGACGTAAACGACCCGGCGTTTCGTAACATCACCTTTGACCAGCTGGTGGCAGCCTACCGTGAATCAACCAAAGCGCTGGTGGAAGGCGGTTCCGACCTGATCCTGATTGAAACGGTTTTCGATACCCTCAATGCCAAAGCCGCGATTTACGCGGTGAAAGAGGAGTTCGAGGCGCTGGGCGTCGAGCTGCCAATTATGATTTCCGGCACCATTACCGATGCCTCTGGCCGTACCCTGTCCGGGCAGACCACCGAAGCGTTTTATAACTCTTTGCGCCACGCGGAAGCGCTCTCCTTCGGCCTGAACTGTGCGCTGGGTCCGGATGAGCTGCGCCAGTATGTGCAGGAACTGTCACGTATTGCGGAATGCTACGTCACCGCACACCCGAACGCCGGTCTGCCAAACGCCTTTGGCGAATATGATCTGGATGCAGACACCATGGCGGCGCAGATCCGCGAATGGGCCGAATCCGGTTTCCTGAATATCGTTGGCGGCTGCTGCGGCACCACGCCAGAGCACATCGCCGCAATGAGCAATGCCGTGGCCGGTCTGCCGCCGCGTAAACTGCCCGAGCTGCCGGTTGCCTGCCGGCTCTCCGGCCTTGAGCCGTTGACCATCGGTGACGACAGCCTGTTTGTGAACGTTGGGGAACGTACCAACGTCACCGGTTCCGCGAAATTCAAACGCCTGATCAAAGAAGAGAAGTACAGTGAAGCGCTTGACGTTGCCCGCCAGCAGGTAGAAAGCGGCGCGCAGATCATCGACATCAACATGGATGAGGGGATGCTCGACGCCGAGGCGGCGATGGTACGTTTCCTCAACCTGATCGCCGGCGAGCCGGATATCGCTCGCGTGCCGATCATGATTGACTCCTCCAAATGGGAAGTGATCGAAAAAGGGCTGAAGTGCATTCAGGGCAAAGGTATCGTCAACTCCATCTCAATGAAAGAAGGGGTCGATATCTTTATTCACCACGCGAAGATGGTGCGCCGCTACGGCGCGGCCGTGGTGGTGATGGCCTTTGATGAAGTGGGCCAGGCGGACACCCGCGAGCGCAAAATTGAGATTTGCCGCCGCGCGTACAAGATCCTGACCGAAGAGGTGGGCTTCCCGCCGGAAGACATCATCTTTGACCCGAACATCTTCGCCGTCGCCACCGGGATTGAAGAGCACAATAACTACGCCCAGGACTTTATCGGCGCGTGTGAAGACATCAAACGTGAGCTGCCGCATGCGCTGATCTCCGGCGGTGTCTCGAACGTGTCGTTCTCGTTCCGCGGCAACGACCCGGTACGTGAAGCGATCCACGCCGTATTCCTCTACTACGCCATCCGCAACGGGATGGATATGGGGATCGTCAACGCCGGACAGCTGGCGATTTATGACGATCTGCCCGCAGAACTGCGCGACGCGGTGGAAGATGTGATCCTCAACCGCCGTGACGACGCCACCGAGCGGCTGCTCGATCTGGCAGAAAAATACCGCGGTAGCAAATCGGACGACGCTGCCAACGTCCAGCAGGCCGAGTGGCGTAGCTGGGATGTCAAGAAGCGGCTGGAATATTCGCTGGTAAAAGGCATCACCGAATTTATCGAGCAGGATACCGAAGAGGCGCGCCAGCAGGCCGCCCGGCCCATCGAGGTTATCGAAGGGCCGCTGATGGACGGCATGAACGTGGTGGGCGATCTGTTCGGCGAGGGCAAAATGTTCCTGCCGCAGGTGGTTAAGTCCGCGCGCGTAATGAAGCAGGCCGTGGCGTATCTGGAGCCGTTCATCGAAGCCAGCAAAGAGCAGGGCTCCAGCAACGGTAAAATGGTTATCGCCACCGTGAAGGGCGACGTGCATGACATCGGAAAGAACATTGTCGGTGTGGTGCTGCAGTGCAATAACTACGAGATTATTGACCTTGGCGTAATGGTGCCGGCGGATAAAATCCTCAGGACCGCGCGCGAAGTCAATGCTGACCTGATTGGCCTTTCCGGGCTGATTACCCCGTCGCTCGACGAGATGGTTAACGTGGCGAAAGAGATGGAGCGTCAGGGCTTCACCATTCCGCTGCTGATTGGCGGGGCGACCACCTCAAAAGCGCATACTGCGGTGAAGATTGAGCAGAACTACAGCGGCCCGACGGTCTATGTTCAGAACGCCTCGCGCACCGTGGGCGTGGTCTCAGCGCTGCTCTCCGACACCCAGCGCGATGACTTTGTGGCCCGGACCCGCAAAGAGTACGAAACCGTCCGCATTCAGCATGCCCGCAAGAAACCGCGCACCCCACCGGTGACGCTTCAGGCGGCGCGCGATAACGATCTGGCGTTTGACTGGGCGAGCTATACGCCGCCGGTTGCCCATCGCCTGGGCGTGCAGGAGGTGACCGCCAGCATCGAAACGCTGCGCAACTACATCGACTGGACACCATTCTTTATGACCTGGTCGCTGGCGGGCAAATATCCGCGTATCCTGGAAGATGAGGTTGTCGGCGAAGAGGCGAATCGCCTGTTTAAAGACGCTAACGACATGCTCGACAAACTCAGCGCCGAGAAATCCCTTAACCCGCGCGGCGTGGTGGGGCTGTTCCCGGCTAACCGCGTGGGCGACGACATCGAAATTTATCGCGATGAGACGCGCACTCACGTGCTGACAGTAAGCCATCACCTGCGCCAGCAAACCGAAAAGGTCGGGTTTGCCAACTACTGTCTGGCCGATTTTGTTGCGCCGAAGCTGAGTGGTAAAGCCGACTACATCGGTGCCTTCGCCGTGACCGGCGGTCTGGAAGAGGACGCCCTGGCGGATGCCTTTGAAGCGCAGCACGATGATTACAACAAAATCATGGTCAAAGCGATTGCCGATCGTCTGGCGGAAGCGTTCGCAGAGTATCTGCATGAGCGCGTACGCAAGGTTTACTGGGGCTACGCGGCGAATGAAAATCTCAGCAATGAGGAGCTGATCCGCGAAAACTACCAGGGGATCCGCCCGGCACCCGGCTACCCGGCCTGTCCGGAACATACCGAAAAGGGCACCATCTGGCAGCTGCTGGACGTTGAGGCCCATACCGGAATGAAACTGACCGAATCTTTCGCGATGTGGCCTGGGGCATCGGTATCCGGCTGGTACTTCAGCCATCCGGACAGCAAATACTTTGCCGTGGCGCAGCTGCAGCGCGATCAGATTGAAGATTATGCACTGCGTAAAGGCATGAGCGTCTCTGAAGTGGAGCGTTGGTTAGCGCCGAATCTCGGCTACGACGCCGACTGACCGTCACTTTTCCTTACAACTAACAGGGCGCTCATTGAGCGCCCTGTCTCTTTCTTACGTTTAAACCCTTATACTGACCTAAGGAAAATGAATAACGATAAGGAGGATAACCTTCCGTGCTGACCCTGTTACATCTGCTCTCGGCAGTCGCACTGCTGGTCTGGGGCACCCATATTGTCCGTACCGGCGTGATGCGCGTATTTGGCGCACGTTTACGTACTGTTCTCAGCAGCAGCGTGGAGAAGAAACCGCTCGCCTTCTGCGCGGGTATTGGCGTAACGGCGCTGGTTCAGAGCAGTAATGCGACCACATTGCTCGTGACATCGTTTGTCGCTCAGGATCTGGTGGCGCTGGCCCCTGCACTGGTTATTGTGCTGGGCGCTGACGTGGGTACCGCGCTGATGGCACGTATCCTGACTTTCGATCTCTCCTGGCTGTCGCCGCTGCTGATATTTATCGGGGTCATCTTTTTCCTTGGGCGTAAGCAGACGCGCGCTGGTCAGCTTGGACGCGTGGGGATTGGCCTCGGGCTGATTCTGCTGGCGCTGGAGCTGATTGTGCAGGCGGTCACGCCCATTACCGAAGCCAACGGCGTGCAGGTTATCTTCGCCTCGTTAACCGGCGATATTATGCTGGATGCGCTCATCGGCGCGGTGTTTGCCATCGTCAGTTACTCCAGCCTGGCGGCGGTGCTGCTGACGGCCACGCTCACCGCCGCAGGGGCGATCTCCTTCCCGGTCGCACTGTGTCTGGTGATCGGGGCTAACCTCGGCTCGGGCCTGCTGGCGATGCTCAATAACAGCGCTGCCAATGCTGCCGCGCGCCGCGTGGCGCTCGGCAGTCTGCTGTTTAAGCTGGTGGGCAGCCTGATTATTCTGCCGTTTGTGCACCCACTGGCGAACCTGATGGACAACCTCTCTCTGCCGAAGGCCGAGCTGGTGATCTACTTCCACGTCTTCTATAACCTGGTGCGCTGCCTGGCGATGGTGCCGTTTGCTGAACCGATGGCGCGCTTCTGTGAACGGCTTATACGCGATGAACCGGAGCTGGATGCGCGCCTGAAACCGAAGCATCTGGATACCTCCGCGCTGGATACTCCTGCGCTGGCGCTGGCCAATGCCGCCCGCGAGACGCTGCGCATGGGTGATGCCATGGAAACCATGCTCGAAGGCCTGCAAAAGGTGATGCACGGCGAGCCGCGGGAAGAGAAAGAGCTGCGCCGGCTGGCGGATGATATCAACGTACTTTATACCGCTATCAAGCTCTATCTGGCGCGCATCCCGCAGGATGAACTGGCGGAAGAGGAGTCCCGCCGCTGGGCGGAAATTATAGAGATGTCGCTTAACCTTGAGCAGGCTTCGGATATTGTGGAGCGGATGGGCAGTGAAATTGCTGACAAATCTCTGGCCGCCCGCCGTGCGTTCTCCGTCGAAGGGCTGAAGGAGCTGGAAGCCCTGCACGAACAACTTCTTAGCAACCTGAAGCTGGCGATGCTGGTCTTCTTCTCCAGCGATGTGCCGAGCGCACGCCGTCTGCGCCGCAACAAGCATCGCTTCCGTATCCTCAACCGCCGCTACTCGCACGCCCACGTTGAACGTCTGCACCAGCAGAACGTGCAGAGTATCGAAACCAGCTCCCTGCACCTGGGGCTACTGGGGGATATGAAACGCCTTAACTCATTGTTCTGTGCGGTGGCGTACAGCGTGATGGAACAGCCGGATGAAGATGACGAGCGGGATGAGTATTAATCTCTGAAAGCGCCTCGCAAAACCCATTTGCGAGGCGTGACGCTTTATAAAGAGCAATTTACTCTTCAGACCTTATATTTTGAAGGGAATAGAAAATGCTCGTTTATTACGCTACACTTCGCCAATTCATGCGCATTCCAATGGGGGTTCTCATGCGCACTACCCATGGCATTAAAAAATCGGTCAATGTCTCGTTAGCACCTGAAATTCTTGAAGAAGCGCGACGGCTTAAACTCAATCTCTCTGCTGTACTCACTACCGCTCTACAGGAGCAGTTTCGTGCGCATCAGCGCGCAGAGTGGTTAGCAGAAAATAAAGCGTCTATAGAGGCCATCAACCAGTGGGTTGATGAAAACGGCTCCTTTAGTGATTTTCAGAGGTCGTTCTGATGGAGCAATATTTTGCTTATGAGAATGAAGGCAATGGGAGAAAAGCCTATCCATGGCTTATTAATATGCAGCACCCTGTTGCTAATGTGATGAAACATGTACTTGTCGCTCCCGCCGTTGAATTAAGCCTGCTGGGCGGCATTCGTCCGCCTGCGAAAGTGTGCCCTGTCGTTGAAATCGCGGGTAAGCCCTGCGTTGTCATGATGCATATGCTGTCAGGCATATCTTCAAAAGAGTTAGGTGAACGTGTTGCCGATCTCACTGACAACAGTGCTTCATTGCGGGATGCACTCGATTTTCTCATCAACGGTTACTAGGACTTTTTTGTCAGCCGCAAGGTAAGGTATATTTCGCCCTTCACAGGAGAAACTATGCTGCCAACTCAATCAACCCGATTAAACAAATACATTAGCGAGAGCGGGATCTGCTCACGTCGCGAGGCGGACCGTTACATCGAACAAGGTAATGTGTTCCTCAACGGCAAACACGCCACTATTGGTGACCAGGTGATGCCTGGCGACGTGGTCAAAGTGAATGGTCAGCTCATCGAACCGCGTGATGCAGAAGACCTGGTGTTTATCGCGTTGAATAAACCGGTTGGGATTGTCAGCACCACAGAAGATGGCGAGCGGGACAACATCGTTGATTTCGTTAACCACAGCAGCCGTATCTTCCCGATTGGCCGTCTGGATAAAGACTCGCAGGGGCTGATTTTCCTCACTAACCACGGCGATCTGGTGAATAAGATTCTGCGTGCCGGGAATGACCACGAGAAAGAGTATATCGTGACGGTGAATAAGCCGGTCACGGACGAATTTATTCGCGGCATGGGCGCCGGTGTACCCATCCTCGGTACCGTCACGAAAAAGTGTAAGGTGAAGAAAGAAGCGCCGTTCGCGTTCCGCATTACCCTGGTGCAGGGCCTGAATCGTCAGATCCGCCGTATGTGCGAATACTTCGGTTATGAAGTGACGAAGCTGGAACGCACGCGCATCATGAACGTCAGCCTGTCCGGTATCCCGCTGGGCGAGTGGCGTGATTTAACCGATGATGAACTGATCGAGCTGTTTAAGCTTATCGAGAACTCCTCGTCTGAAGCAAAGCCGAAGGCCAAAGCCAAACCGAAAACTCAGGCGATTAAACGCCCGGTCGTGAAAGCACCGCAGTCGGAAGAGAAAGGGCGAGGCAAGCCCGCGGGTAAACGCTTTACGCAACCGGGACGTAAAAAGAAGGGGCGTTAAGCCCCTTTTTCCCCGGCTTGCGCGTGCGGAGAGTGTAGGTCGGGTTAGCGTAGCGCCACCCGACTGTTAAAGACGATATTCGCCTGTTTTCTGTGGTTTTTCTTCTATCGGTTTGCCGGACCAGTATCCCGCCAGCAGCGAACCGGACAGGTTATGCCAGACCGAGAAGAGCGCACCAGGCAGAGCCGCCAGCGGCGAGAAGTAAATTTTCCCGAGTGCCGCTGCCAGACCGGAGTTCTGCATTCCTACCTCAATTGCCAGCGTCCGGCAGGTGGATTCATCGAAGCCAAACAGTTTCCCGCCCCAGTATCCGCCCAGCAGGCCAATGGTGTTATGCAACACTATCGCGATAATCACGACAAAGCCCACGGATGCAATGTGCGACGCAGAACCGGCCACCACGGCGCTGATGATGGCCAGAATACAGACCATCGAAAACGCAGGCAGATAGGGCTCAACGGCTTTTACCACGCGCGGGAACAGGTGGTGAATGACAAGGCCCAACGCGATCGGAATCACCACGATTTGCAAAATGCTCAGCAGCATTCCCATCACGTCCACCTGAATATGGGCGTCAACGTACAGGCGTGTTAGCAGCGGCGTGGCGATCACACCCACCAGCGTGGATACCGAAGAGATGGTCACGGAGAGCGCCACATCGCCTTTTGCCAGATAGATCATGACATTGGAGGCGGTTCCGCTGGCCACGCTGCCCACCAGCACCATCCCGGCGGAGAGGTCGGGTGGCATCTTAAAGGCCATTGCCAGCAGCCAGGCCGCAAGGGGCATCACCAGGTAGTGCAGGAAAATCCCTGCAGCAACCGGAGCCGGGCGCGAGAGCACGCGTTTAAAGTCGTCGATTTTTAGATGCACACCCATGCCGAACATAATCAGCATCAGCAACGTGGTCACCCACGGACCAATGCCCGTGAACGTAGTGGGGGTGTAATACGCGAGTATGGAGAGCAGCAGCGCCCATAACGGGAACAGCCGGGTGATGGCGGATAACATAGATATTCCTTGCAGTATTGTCGTGTTGTTTAGTTATAAAAAAGCCGGGTCTGTGCCCGGCTTATAGATATTGTTTATCGTGCTAACGAATTTTATTCAAACAAATTCTGATGAAGTTTCTGCACCACCTGTTCTGCCTGCTCAGCAGGCACCAGGAAGCAGAGGTTGTAGCTGGAGGCACCGTAGCAAATCATGCGGATATTGAACGGGTCGAGCACACCGAAGACCTCTTTGCCCACGCCACAGGCGCGCGACAGCTTATTGCCGATGATGGCTACCAGCGCCAGGTTTTCTTCTACTTCCACGCGGCACAGTTCTGACAGCTCAATCAGCAGCGACTGCGTCAGCAGGGTGTCACCCGTTGAGGTTGAACCGGTGGTGTCCAGCGTCAGTGCGATACTCACTTCGGAGGTGGTGATCAGATCCACGGAGATGTTATGACGCGCCAGGATGCCAAACACTTCCGCCAGGAAGCCGCGCGAGTGCAGCATATTATGGCTGTGCAGCGTAACCAGCGTTTGCTTACGGCGCAGGGCCAGCGCGCGGAACAGCGGTGGATTTTCGGTTTTCTTGCACACCAGCGTACCGCCCGCTTTCGGATCTTTACTTGAACCGACGAAGACCGGGATATCACTACGCACGGCAGGCAGCAGCGTTGCCGGGTGCAGCACTTTGGCACCGAAGGTCGCCATTTCCGCCGCTTCTTCAAACGCAATCACATCAATACGTTTTGCCGCAGAGACGACGCGTGGATCGGTGGTGTAAATCCCCGGGACGTCAGTCCAGATATCCACACGGGTCGCGTGCAGCGCTTCACCCAGCAGCGCCGCGGTGTAATCACTGCCGCCACGGCCAAGCGTGGTGGTGCGTCCTTTGGCTTCGCTGCCGATAAAGCCCTGGGTGATCACGATACCCTCATCCAGGCGTGGAACCAGTTGCTGATTGGTCAGCTCGGCCAGCGCTTCCACGTCCGGCTCGGCGCGGCCAAAGCGATCGCTGGTGCGCATGATTTTACGCACGTCGAACCACTGTGCCTGAACGTTACGTTCACGCATGATTTCAACAAACAGCAGGGTGGACATGAGCTCACCGTGGCTGACCAGCTCATCGGTCAGGGCGGTGGAGGTGGCCAGAGAAGCCGCTTCTGCCAGCGTGGTGATATTTTCCAGCAGACGCTCCACTTCTTCGCGGATCACGTTCGGGTTCTGCAGACGTTCGAGGATGTCGAACTGAATTTTGCGCAGTGCGTCCAGCTTAACGAAGCGCTCGGTGGCCTCCAGCCCTTCAGACAGAGAAACCAGCAGGTTCGTCACGCCAGCAGAGGCAGAAAGCACTACCAGGCGGGTATTCGGATCGGCCAGCACCACATCGGCGCTGCGGTTCATGGCATCGTAATCTGCCACACTGGTGCCGCCAAACTTGGCGACCACAAAACTCGTCATAACAACCTCGTGTCAGGGAATGAATAAAGCGACCATGGCACAAGAATGAAACGAAAACAGGTGCAGGCGCAAAATACGGCCCTATAAATAAAATGTGGGGGAGGTCCTGTCAATGCCGGGATTATGCGGATTTTTCATGGGGGGGTACCCCTGAGAAACAGGACTTATAACAGGGCCATATTTTATGCTTCGTTTTCCCCGGTTTTGACCGACATTTCGCCGCCACGGGTGGGCGCGTCAGCAGCTATACTTTTCGGGTCTTTTCACCTGCGTTTGATGCAGGCCAGGGCAATGGCATAAAAACCATCACAATTTTTATTTGCAGGCGCTACAATCGACCGCAGTCACAATTCTCAAATCAGAAGAGTATTGCTAATGAAAAACATCAACCCAACGCAGACCGCTGCCTGGCAGGCACTACAAAAACATTTTGATGAAATGAAAGACGTCACCATCGCGGAGCTGTTCGCGAAAGATGCCGATCGTTTCAACAAATTCTCCGCGACCTTCGATGATCTGATGCTGGTGGATTTCTCCAAAAACCGCATCACCGAAGAGACGCTGGCGAAACTGCAGGATTTGGCGAAAGAGACGGAACTGGCAGACGCCATCAAATCCATGTTCTCCGGTGAGAAGATCAACCGTACCGAAGACCGTGCCGTGCTGCACGTGGCTCTGCGTAACCGTAGCAATACGCCAATTATCGTTGACGGCAAAGATGTGATGCCGGAAGTGAACGCGGTGCTGGAAAAGATGAAAGCCTTCTCTGAAGCAATCATCTCCGGAAGCTGGAAAGGTTACACCGGCAAAGCCATCACCGACGTGGTGAACATCGGTATCGGCGGTTCTGACCTCGGCCCGTTCATGGTGACCGAAGCGCTGCGTCCATACAAAAATCATCTCAACATGCACTTTGTCTCCAACGTCGATGGTACCCACATCGCCGAAGTGCTGAAGAACGTGAACCCGGAAACTACACTGTTCCTGGTGGCTTCTAAAACCTTCACCACCCAGGAAACCATGACCAACGCCCACAGCGCACGCGACTGGTTCCTGAAAACCGCAGGTGACAACAAGCACGTGGCGAAACACTTCGCAGCGCTGTCCACCAACGGTAAAGCGGTTGGCGAGTTCGGTATCGACACCGCGAACATGTTCGAGTTCTGGGACTGGGTTGGTGGCCGCTACTCTCTGTGGTCTGCGATCGGCCTGTCTATCATTCTCTCCGTGGGCTTCGACAACTTTGTTGAGCTGCTCTCCGGCGCGCACGCGATGGACAAACACTTCTCCACCACCGCACCTGAGAAAAACCTGCCGGTGCTGCTGGCGCTGATCGGTATCTGGTACAACAACTTCTTCGGCGCAGAGACCGAAGCGATCCTGCCGTACGACCAGTACATGCACCGCTTCGCGGCCTACTTCCAGCAGGGCAATATGGAATCCAACGGTAAATACGTTGACCGTAACGGCAACGCGGTGGATTACCAGACTGGCCCAATCATCTGGGGTGAGCCAGGCACCAACGGTCAGCACGCGTTCTACCAGCTGATTCACCAGGGGACCAAAATGGTACCGTGCGATTTCATCGCCCCGGCTATCACCCATAATCCACTGTCTGATCACCATCCTAAACTGCTGTCTAACTTCTTTGCTCAGACCGAAGCGCTGGCGTTTGGTAAATCCCGCGAGGTGGTAGAGCAGGAATACCGTGACCAGGGTAAAGATCCGGCCACCCTGGAACACGTTGTGCCGTTCAAAGTGTTCGAAGGCAACCGTCCAACCAACTCCATCCTGCTGCGTGAAATCACGCCGTTCAGCCTGGGTGCGCTGATTGCTCTGTATGAGCATAAGATCTTCACGCAGGGCGCAATCCTGAACATCTTCACCTTCGATCAGTGGGGCGTTGAGCTGGGTAAACAGCTGGCGAACCGTATTCTGCCTGAACTGGGTGATGACAAAGCGATCAGCAGCCACGACAGCTCGACAAATGGTTTGATTAACCGTTATAAAGCATGGCGCGCGTAATTAAATCGTCATAAAAACGTGCCGGCGATATGCCGGCATTTTTTTATCAGACAATTCCTGATGTCTGTTATTTAACTCAAATCCCCGTTATGAGTTTTATCCGAAAATACCTTTTAACCCGTTAATGAGTGCGGTTTATTTTAGGATTATACGGAGAATTCTTTTTGTCTTGTGTAATTATATCTTTTTGATTTTTAACATATAATTTATTGGTTAATTATTCTTATACTTCACATTTATCCAATAGTCCGAAAACCCTTCCTCTATTTATCCGTACGGCAAACCCTCTGCTTTAGTTGTGTATACTCGAATCCGCCTGAATTTCTTTTCGGGCAAATCTCCATTCATTCATTGAAGGGAAATTGTTATGAAGAAAGTACTGTATGGCATTTTTGCCATATCTGCACTTGCGGCGACATCTGTCTATGCAGCTCCGGTCCAGGTCGGGGAAGCAGCAGGGTCGGCAGCGACGTCTGCGTCTGCGGGGAGTTCTACCGCGGCCAGCACCAGCACCGTAAGTTCAGCCGTGGGTGTCGCGCTGGCGGCAACCGGTGGCGGTGATGGCTCCAATACCGGAACCACGACCACTACGACGACCAGCACCCAGTAATTCCGGGTGTTTTAATCATAACCACACTTCGGTGTGGTTATTTCGCCCCTTCGGAGAAGAGTCGTGAAGCGACCTGCAATCATCCTGATTTGCCTGCTGTTGCAGGCGTGCTCGGCCACCACCAAAGGGCTGGGCAACTCACTGTGGGACAGCATATTCGGTACGCCGGGTGTGCATTTGACCGATGATGAACTTCAGAACATGCCGTATGCCAGCCAGTACATGCAGCTCAACGATGGTCCGCAACTGTTTGTGGTGCTCGCTTTCGATGAAAACGGGCAGCAGAAATGGGTGACGCAGGATCAGGCCACCATCGTGACGCAACATAGCCGTATTGTGAAAACCCTGCTCGGTGGCGATAACCTTCTTGAGGTCAACAACCTTGCGGCCGATCCGCTCAGCAAACCGAACCAGATCACCGACGGGGCAAGCTGGACGCGGACAATGGGCTGGACGGAACACAAGCAGGTGCGTTACGCCACCGCCCGCTCTACCTTCCGCTGGGACGGTACGGACAGCGTCAGGGTAGGCAGCGACGAAACCCGGGTTCGCGTACTGGATGAAGAGGTCACGACCGATCGGGCAACCTGGCATAACCGTTTCTGGGTGGATGATGAAGGGCAGATCCGTCAGTCCCTGCAATATTTGGGTGCCGGATTCTTCCCGGTTAAAACCACGCTGATCAAGGCCGCGAAATCATGAAAACACTTATTCGCGTTGCGCTGATCGCAAGCTTTGCCACACCGCTCGCCTGGTCTGCCGGGACGGTGAAGGTCTACACGCCGGACAGCACGCAGCCCAAAACGTTAACGAACGCCGGCCACCTGATTGATCTCGTCGGCCAGCCAAGGCTGGCAAACAGCTGGTGGACAGGTGCGGTGATCGCTGAGCGGCAGGCAACGGTGGCGGCGGAACAAAAGCACAAGGCGCTGCTCGCCAGATTAACGGGGTTAGCAGAACAGGAAGACGGCGACGATGCGGCAGCCATTAACAGCCTTCGCCAGCAGCTTCTGGCGCTGAAGGTTACCGGAAGACAAAACATCAATCTCGATCCGGATGAAGTCCGCGTGACGGAAAAAGGCAATCCGGCCCTGGAGGGCGATTACACGCTCTGGCTCCCGGCGCAGCCTTCCACCATCACGGTGATGGGGCTTATCAGCAGCCCGGGTAAAAAATCGTTTACTCCCGGCCGCGACGTGGCGAGCTATCTCGACGAGCAGAGCCTGCTGAGTGGTGCGGATAACAGCTACGCCTGGGTGATTTATCCTGACGGGAACACGCAAAAGGCGCCGGTTGCCTACTGGAACAAGCGGCATGTCGAACCCATGCCAGGCAGCATCATTTTTGTCGGTTTTGCCGACCATTTCTGGACGAAGGCATATGACGGGCTGAATGCCGATATCCTTCATTCCCTGACACAGCGGATACCGGAATAATGAAAAAGACCTATCTCTATAGCATGCTGGCACTGTGTGTGAGTGCCGCCTGTCATGCAGAAACATATCCGGCACCCATTGGCCCGTCTCAGTCAGACTTCGGTGGCGTCGGTTTACTGCAAACCCCTACCGCGCGTATGGCGCGAGAAGGGGAAATCAGCCTTAACTATCGTGATAACGACCAGTACCGCTACTATTCTGCATCCGTACAGCTGTTCCCATGGCTCGAAACCACGCTGCGCTACACCGACGTACGAACGAAACAGTACAGCAGCGTGGACGCGTTTTCCGGCGATCAGACCTACAAAGATAAAGCCTTCGATCTCAAACTGCGCCTGTGGGAAGAGAGCTACTGGATGCCGCAGGTATCCGTGGGGGCCAAAGATATCGGCGGTACCGGCCTGTTCGACGCGGAGTACATTGTCGCCAGTAAGGCCTGGGGGCCATTTGACTTTTCGCTGGGGCTTGGCTGGGGCTATCTCGGCACCAGCGGCAACGTGAAAAACCCGTTCTGCACCTACAGCGACAAATTCTGCTATCGCGACAACAGCTATCAGAAAGCGGGTTCCATTAACGGTGACCAGATGTTCCACGGCCCGGCTGCCCTGTTTGGCGGCGTGGAGTATCAGACGCCGTGGCAGCCGCTGCGCCTGAAGCTGGAGTACGAAGGTAACGACTACTCGCAAGAGTTCGCCGGAAAGATTGAGCAAAAGAGCAAGTTTAACGTCGGCGCCATTTACCGCGTCACCGATTGGGCCGACGTTAACCTCAGCTACGAGCGCGGCAACACCGTGATGTTTGGCTTTACGCTGCGTACTAACTTTAACGACATGCGGCCGCACTATAACGACAACGCGCGGCCTGCGTACCAGCCGGAGCCGCAGGATGCCATTCTGCAGCACTCCGTGGTGGCCAACCAGCTGACGCTGTTGAAGTACAACGCCGGTCTGGCGGATCCGAAAATCCAGGTGAAAGGCGATACGCTGTACGTGACCGGTGAGCAGGTGAAATACCGCGACTCGCGGGAAGGGATCGAACGTGCTAACCGGATCATCATGAACGATCTGCCGGAGGGGATCCGCACGATCCGCGTAACGGAGAACCGCCTGAATCTGCCGCAAGTGACGACGGAAACGGACGTGGCCAGTCTGAAGCGCCATCTGGAGGGCGAGCCGCTGGGGCATGAAACCGAGCTGGTACAAAAACGCGTTGAGCCAATCGTGCCGGAGACGACCGAGCAGGGCTGGTATATCGATAAATCGCGCTTCGATTTCCACATCGACCCGGTGCTAAACCAGTCTGTCGGCGGGCCGGAAAACTTCTACATGTACCAGTTGGGCGTGATGGCAACGGCGGATCTGTGGGTGACCGACCACCTGCTGACCACCGGCAGCCTGTTTGGCAACATTGCCAACAACTACGACAAGTTCAACTACACTAACCCGCCGAACGACTCGAAGCTGCCGCGCGTGCGTACCCGCGTGCGTGAGTACGTGCAGAACGATGCCTACGTAAACAACCTGCAGGCCAACTACTTCCAGTACTTCGGCAATGGCTTCTACGGCCAGGTCTACGGCGGTTATCTGGAAACCATGTATGGCGGCGCGGGGGCGGAAGTGCTTTATCGTCCGGTGGACAGCAACTGGGCGTTTGGTATTGATGCCAACTACGTTAAACAGCGTGACTGGCGCAGCGCGCAGGACATGATGAAGTTCACCGACTATAGCGTGAAAACCGGCCATCTGACGGCCTACTGGACGCCGTCGTTCGCCCAGGACGTGCTGGTGAAAGCCAGCGTGGGCCAGTACCTGGCGGGCGATAAGGGCGGCACGCTGGATATTTCCAAACACTTCGACAGCGGAGTGGTGGTCGGTGGTTACGCCACCATCACCAACGTCTCGCCGGACGAATACGGGGAAGGGGACTTCACCAAAGGGGTGTATGTGTCGATTCCGCTGGATCTGTTCTCATCCGGTCCAACCCGCAGCCGTGCGGCCATTGGCTGGACGCCGCTGACGCGCGACGGGGGCCAGCAGCTGGGTCGTAAGTTCCAGCTGTATGACATGACCAGTGATAAGAACATTAACTTCCGCTGATAGCCCTCATCCTTTTCTGTTGTAGGCCCGGTAAGCGCTTGCGCCACCGGGCCACTCACAAGCGGCGCAGCAGCCTCGCCGGGTTTCCCGCATAAACGCCTTTCTCGGTGATGGATTTGGTCACCACGCTCCCCGCACCAATCACCACCCCGTCGCAGATGGAGACCGCCAGGATGGTCGCCCCGCTGCCTATCGACACATCATTTCCCACAGTAATGCGTCCCCAGCTGTTCCGGTCAGCATTGGGTTTGCCGTCGCGAAACATATCGTTGGCAAACATCACCCCATGGCCAATGAAACAGCGTTCGCCCAGGGTGACGTACTCGCAAATGAAGGTGTGCGACTGAATTTTGCTCTCGTCGCCAATGCGCGTATTGCCCTGAATTTCAACAAACGGGCCGATAAACACACCGTTGCCAAGCACGCAGTCATAGAGATTGCAGGGCTCATACAGGGTGACATTTTCACCACAGGTTACGTTGCGAACCCCGGTAGGTCTGCGCTCCATTCGTTACCTCCGTACATAAAACATAATTAAAAAATATAGATCCACGTCACATTTTTGCGTTATACAGGAACCTCGCCCTGGAGAATGAGGTGCTGTATGACATCCCTGACTCGCCCGCGCGTTGAGTTCATCTCAACTATCCTCCAGACCGTGCTCAACCTCGGTCTGCTGAGCCTTGGCCTGATCCTGGTCGTCTTTTTGGGTAAAGAGACGGTGCATCTGGCGGATGTACTGTTCGCCCCCGAGCAAACCAGCAAATATGCGCTGGTGGAAGGCCTGGTGGTCTACTTTCTCTACTTTGAATTTATCGCCCTGATTGTGAAGTATTTCCAGTCAGGCTTTCACTTCCCGCTGCGCTATTTTGTCTACATTGGGATCACCGCGATAGTGCGGCTGATCATCGTCGATCATAAATCTCCCCTTGATGTGCTGATCTACTCGGCGGCGATCCTGCTGCTGGTGATCACGCTCTGGTTGTGTAATTCGAAGCGGCTGAAGCGCGAATAGGCGCTCTGACGCGGAAGAGATGCGGTCAAAATGTGATCTATATAGATTTAATTTAAAACTATATAGTTTTAAATGTGTGGCAGTTCAGGAATACGCGGTACTGAAATTAACTGCCACATACTTAATCTATTCGACAGGTGATCTGCATGGCCCACTCTTCAATACTGGAGCGGATAACTGACGTCTCGCAAAAGCTGGCATCAGAAGTCCATCTTCGAAGTCTACGGGACAGTTTTATTATTTCTGTCCCGTTCCTTGTCCTGGCTGGACTCTTCATTATGCTTAATTATGTTTTTCTCGATCCGAAAGGCATATTGAGCGGTCTGTTATCCACTGACACCCTGGTACAGCTACGCAATATTGGCGAGCGCGTACTTAACGGTACAATGAATATTTTATCGCTGATGCTGGTGATATTAATTGCGTATCATATTGCCAGTAAGAAAAAACACCCTACGCCAGTCATTCCCGCTATGGTTGCGCTGGCGGTGTTTTATGCATTAATGCCCATTGAAACCGTGCAAACCCTGGCCGATGGTCAGCAGGTTCGGCTTACCGGAATGGTCTCCTATGGCAGTACCAATGCTGGCGGTGTCTTTCTGGCAATACTGACGGCGGTGTTATCAACAAATCTTTTTTTATGGATTTCGAAAAATAAAAAATTACAGATCCGGCTAGGAGATGATGTGCCTTCCATGGTGGTACAATCCTTCCAGTCGATGTTTTCAATTATGCTAACCGTCGCTATTTTCGCGCTGGTGGCATTTAGCGTTAATCTTTTCCTTCATACTGAAATCCCGGCGCTGATTCAGCATCTCATCCAGGCGCCGCTGGTACATTTAACGACTAATTTATCCGGTTTTCTGGTGTTAACGACCCTGACAAATCTTCTCTTTTCGTTGGGGATACATCCGGGTGGGATTATTAATCCCATTCTTGAACCTCCCTTGCTGGTAGCGATGCAGGAGAACATGTCCGTCTTTGCCAGCGGGCAGATCCCACCCCATATTATCGTTCTGCCATTTCGCGATCTGTATGGTCATATGGGAGGAACCGGGAGCACGCTGGCCCTGCTGCTGGCAGTGTTTGTTCGAAGCCATATGTCCAGCCACCGTAACTTTTCCAGAACGGTGATTGCCCCAGGCATTTTTAATATTAACGAGCCGGTCATTTTTGGTTTCCCGGTGCTCTACAACCCGTTAATGATGATCCCTTTTATCCTTTATCCGCAGATTAATTTCACGATCGCGTACTTTGCAACCGCCTGGGGGTGGGTCTCAAAAATTGTTGCCTACGTTCCCTGGTCAGTGCCTCCGCTTATTTCTGGCTGGCTCGGATCCGGCGGTGATTTTCGTAATGTCATTTTGCAGATCCTGCTATTAGCGCTTGGAGTCGTAATCTATTTACCTTTTTTAACCGCCTATGAGCGTTCGTTAATCAAACGCAGCAATGAAACGATAATTAATACTCTCGCCTCTGAGTCAGAAATAACGCCGCAGGAGGACAATGATATTCATCGGTTGGATGGGAAAACCATTATTCTGGCCTGCAATGAAGGCATGTCGACCTCTTTGATGGCCAGCAAAATGCGAAAATATTGCGAAAGCCAGAATTGTACGCTCAACGTGTATGCCGTGAATGCAGGTAAACTGGTCGATGAATATAAAAACGCCCAGCTTATATTGCTGGGTCCGCAAATCGCGTATCTCCAGGAAACCATTCTTCAGGATATCAATCACCACTGCCCGGTGATCCCCCTTGACCCTCAGCACTTCAGCAAACTTGATGGACCGGCGGTAATTCATGCCGCCCTGCCATACTTTAAAAAGGAATCCGTATGATTAACTGCGCCTATATTGGCTTTGGTAAAAGCGCCACGCGCTATCATCTCCCTTATGTTTTATGCCGCAAGGATAAATACAACGTAAAGCGTATTTATGATATTGCGCGTAAGCCAGAGGTTGAAGCGCAGCCGCACTATCAACACATCTGTTTTACCTCCCGGCTGCAGGATATTCTGGAAGACAATACGCTTCAGCTGGTGGTTATCTGCACCCATCCTGATAGCCATTTTGAGTATGCCCGGCTATGTCTGGCACATGGCAAAAACGTGCTGGTCGAGAAACCTTTTACAACCACCCCAGAAGAAGCGAAAACGCTGTTTGCTCTGGCGAGAGAAAAGGGCTTAACCGTCTCTCCGTTTCAGAACCGACGTTTTGATAGTTGTTATTTGACCATGAAACAGGCGATTGAGAGCGGAAAACTGGGGGAAATTGTCGAGATCGAAAGCCATTTTGACTATTTTCGCCCGGCGTCGGAAACCTGTCCCGGCAGTTATTTCGACGGCGCGTTTTATGGCCTTGGCGTGCATACGCTCGATCAAATTATCGCCCTGCTGGGGCGTCCGCAGCAGGTCGGGTACCATCTTCAGCGCCAGAGAAACCCGCTCAACCCTGACGACGCCTTCACCGTTCACCTCTATTACCCGAAGACGACCGCGATCGTGAAAACCAGCCATCTGGTGAAAATACCCTCGCCGAGATTCACGGTACACGGTACGCGAGGATCGTTTATTCGCTATGGTATCGACCAGCAGGAAACCAGCCTGAAGGCGGGCATTATGCCTGGGCACCCAGGGTTTGGTGAAGATCGTGAATGCGCGGTGCTGGAGTATATCGATGACGCAGGATGTTCTGTCCGGGAGGAACTGCCGGCGGTACCCGGCGACTACGGACGCGTTTATGACGCGCTTTACGACACACTCTCCTCAGGCAAGGCCAACTATGTCAGCGAGCATGAAGCGTTAACCAATCTCGACATTTTGCAAAAGGCATTTCAACAGCCAACGCCTGCCATCGTTTCTCTCGAAGAGGAGGCGTAAAGATGAAACGGCTTCTGAATTGCCGGGCCAGCGACTTTCGTGGCCCCATTACCGGCGATAGCTTACGAGATGCCATCAGCGCCAGCGAAGGGCGCGTCATTATGGCCGAAATTGCCGTGCAGGCGCCCCCGCTGTTTGCAGAGGTGACGAATGCGGAATTGTTGTGCGCGTTTGGCGCCGACCTTCTGCTGCTCAAGGGGATCCATTTTCAGCGGCCCGCATTGAACGGCGGAGAAGAACGTTTTGGCGCCGATCCTGTCAGCCAGGTGAAATGTCTGACGGGGCGTTTAACAGGCGTCAATTTTGAAGTCCTGCCCGCAGACGATCTCTCCAGCCCCGGCGCTTTTCTGCCTGCGCATCTGGAGGCAGTGCGGCATGCGGATTTTTACTGCCTGACCGGCTATGACAAGCCCGGGGTGACGGCCGGGCGTATGTGTCAGGCGATAGCAGCGCTCAGGGCGCAAACCGATAAGCTGATTCTGGCCGCGAAATTTTATAATTCCGGGCTGGCGCAACCCCAGGAGTATGCTGGTTATATCAGTGCAGGTGCAGATGGCGCTATCTTTTCGGCACCAGGCGGATGCCGGGGGGCATCGGAAGGACGCGTCAGCCACATTGCGCAGGCAGTGCAGTCGCTGGGAGGGCTTGCCATCACCACGCTGAGCAGTAGTCAGGAAGGTGCGGATTGTGCTACGGTGCGCGACATTGGCCTGGCCAGTAAACGTTGCGGTAGCGACATGCATAATTTTGGCGACGCAGGGGTGGCAGGCATGGCCGACCCGAAAGCGCTGAATGCCTTATCCCTCGCTATCCGTGGCCGACGGCACACCTGGGTGCGTATGGCAGCATCCCTGTCTCGTTAATTTGAGTCGGCCCTGTAAGGGGCCGTTTGCGGAGAGCGTTATGCCTAAGTATATGGAGATCTACCATGAAGTGCGACGGCGCATTGTGGTGGGCATCTATGCTCCCGACAAAAAATTGCCCGAAGGGGCAAGGCTCGCCGCTGAATTTGAATGTAGCGAGCTAACCATCACCAAAGCGCTGGATTTGCTCGTCCGCGAGGGACTGGTGCTGCGCAAGCGTGGGCTAGGCTCGTTTGTTAAGCGCCAGGTTTCTGCGGCAAGCAACTCACACCTGATAGGCACCGCGCAGCGCTGCGCCACTCAGGGGAAAACCCTTACCACTCGCGTGCAGTTATATACCGCCGTGCCTGCCTCTGCCGATATCGCGCAAAAATTGCAAATCCCTGAGGGTGAACTGGTGCATGAAATCCACAGGGTACGCGTCATAGCGGAGATCCCTTCCATCGTGGAGTACACCTGGATGCCTGTCGCGCTCTTTCCTCGTCTGGCTCTGAGCCATGTTCAGCATTCCATTTACGCGTACATTACCCATGAACTGGGGTGTACCGTCCATAGCGCACATATGAAAGTCACCGGGCGAAACGCCAGCGAGCAGGAAAGGGTATGGCTGGAGCTGACCGAACCCACCACGCTTATTCAGGTGGAGCAGACGGCATTTCTCGATAACGGCAAGCTGTTTGAATACTCCTGCGCCCGCCATCTCTGGCATACCTTTAACTTTGAGACTGACTTTGTGCGTGTCTGACCCATAAAAAAATGGCGCTCCGAAGAGCGCCTAACAACAGTCACAAGTTGGGTTAATACAATACGTCTAAAGTTGAGGGTTGCAGTGGCATAACAGATGAAACTTAACCTTTCACACCGCCCGCCGTCAGGCCGTTGACCAGCCAGCGCTGCGCCAGCAGGAACACCACGGTAATCGGGATGGCAGAGAGTACGGCCGCCGCGGCAAAGTCGCCCCACAGATAGTTTTGCGGGTTGAGGTATTGCTGCATACCCACGGCCAGGGTGTAACTATTCACATCACGCAGTAACAGAGACGCGACCGGCACTTCGGTGATGGCGGCGATAAACGACAGGATAAACACCACCGCCAGGATAGGCACCGACAGTGGCAGCAGAACCAGACGGAACGCCTGCCATGGTGTCGCGCCATCCAGCGCCGCCGCTTCTTCCAGCGAGCCGTCGATGGTTTCGAAATAACCTTTGATGGTCCACACATGCAGGGCGATACCGCCAAGATAGGCGAAGATCACGCCGCCGTGGGTGTTCAGGCCGATAAACGGCACATACTGGCCCAGGCGGTCAAACAAGGCATACAACGCGACCAGAGACAGTACCGCCGGGAACATCTGGAAAATCAGCATCCCTTTCAGCAGTGAAGCCTTGCCCGGGAACTTCATACGGGCGAAGGCGTACGCACAGGTGGTGGAGAGCGTCACGATGCCGATCGCGGTGATGGTCGCCACTTTCACCGAGTTCCACAGCCACAGCAGTACCGGGAACGGCGGCGGCGTAACGCGGCCATCGGCATGCTCCACGCTGAAGCCCAGCGCAAGCTTCCAGTGCTCCCAGGAGATTTCGTCCGGGATCAGGCTGCCGGTAGCGAAGTTACCCGAACGCAGGGAGATGGCGATGACCATCAGCAGCGGGAACATGATCGCCGCAATAAAAATCAGCAGCCCTAAATGTGTCGCCAGGAGGCGCAGTTTCTGAGATTTGGGTTGTACCATAGCCATGATCGATGCCCTCCTTAGTCAAATTTCATACGTGTGGCTTTCAGGTTCACTATCGCCAGCGCGCCAACCAGCAGGAAGATCAGGGTGGCAATCGCTGCCGCCAGACCAAAGTCCTGACCGCCGCCGCCTTCAAAGGCGATGCGATAGGTGTAGCTCACGAGCAGGTCGGTATAGCCGGCTGGCGTGGTGGTACCGAGACGATCCGGGCCACCGTTGGTCAACAACTGAATCAGCACGAAGTTGTTAAAGTTGAAGGCAAAGCTGGCAATCATCAACGGAGTCAGCGGTTTGATGAGCAGCGGCAGCGTAATTTTAAAGAAGTTCTGGAACGGACCCGCGCCATCCATTGCCGAGGCTTCATACAGGTCGTCCGGGATAGCCTTCAGCAGGCCCATGCACAGGATCATCATGTACGGATAACCCAGCCAGGTGTTGACGATGATAATCATCGAACGGGCGGTGGTCGGGTCGCTGAACCAGGCCGGTTTGATGCCGAACAGCGCGCTCAGCATCATGTTGATTTCACCGAAGCTCTGGTTAAACAGCCCTTTGAAAATCAGAATTGAGATAAACGACGGTACGGCATACGGCAGGATCAGCAGCACGCGGTAGATCGCTTTGCCTTTCAGGGCTTCCCACTGCACGAGGCAGGCCAGCACCATACCCACGGCTACGGTCAGGAGTACCGTCAGTACGGAGAAAACTACCGTCCAGACGAAGATAGCAAAGAACGGCTTCTGGATCCCTTCGTCGGTAAACACGCGGGTAAAGTTGTCCCAGCCGATAGTCACGGTATAGCCCGGGCTGAGTTTGTCATCGCCCCAGCTGCCGTCGGCGTTTACAGACTGATAGAAACCAATATCGTTGTTCGGACGGTACTTCACGCCGCTCTGGTTATTCGTCAGCGTGCCGTCATCCGCAAGGGTATAGAGTGGCTGCGTGCCGGAAAACTGGCGCAGCGAGCTCATGGTCACTTTGCTTTCGTCTGGCAATACGGCGGTGAGCTGAGTCAGCGCCTGACGGTTCTGGGTAATGATACGCAGGTTAGCGCGTTCGCCTTCCGGCAGGGCAGGGGCCTCTTTTAAGGCCAGCTTCTGCTCGCCGCCAAATTTGAAAGCGTCGGAAATATAGGTTTTGCCGCTCTCGCCGTCAGTCAGTGCTAATTTCCATTCGTCACCCGCAGGATACAAACCAAAGTTGAAGGTCTTGCCTGCCTGATAAGAACGGTCCAGAAGCACCTGAGTGGCGCGCTCTTGCGCGAGTTGGTTGGTGCTGCTGTAGTTAGTGAATGCGATAGCGATAGTACAGATCAGCGGGAACAGGACAAACAGCCCCATCCCGGCCACGCCCGGATAGACATAACGCCAGGCATACGCCTTACGGTTGGCGAAAATATACAGGCCAGCAGAGCTTAAAATCAGCGTCATGATGGCGAACAGATATTCCCCTTGTACGTACATTAAAACAACAAGGTAACCCACCAGCAGACAGAGCAGACCGATCGCTGACCACTTCAGCACGTCGCTTTGCCACCAATGTTTCTTTTTAATGACATCCATGGGGTTCTTCCTCTACAACGTTTGATCTTTTCTCCCTCTCCTGGGGGAGAGGGCCGGGGTGAGGGCGTGCGGATAGCGACAACCCTCACCCTAACCCTCTCCCAGAGGGAGAGGGGACTACGGCATTACTTAGTAATACGACCCTGCGCATCTTTCAGCGCGGCATCGACAGTCTGACGACCGCTTGCGGCGTTAATTACCGCAGTACGGGTGGCATACCAGAACGCGGCCATCTGTGGGATGTTCGGCATGATTTCGCCTTTCTGGGCGTTATCCATGGTTGCCGCGATGCGTGGGTCTTTCGCCAGCTGATCCTGGAAGGATTTCAGCGCAACGGCACCCAGCGGTTTGTCCTTGTTCACTTCATCCAGACCCTGATCGGTCAGCAGGTAGTTTTCGAGGAACTCTTTCGCCAGCTCTTTGTTCGGGCTGGCGGCGTTGATACCTGCGCTCAGCACGCCGACGAACGGTTTAGACGGCTTGCCGTTGAAGGTTGGCAGCAGCGTCACGCCGTAGTTGATTTTGCTCTTGTCGATGTTGGTCCAGGCCCACGGACCGTTGATGGTCATCGCGGTTTCGCCTTTGTTGAACGCCGCTTCCGCGATGGAGTAATCGGTATCCGCGTTCATGTGTTTGTTCTTGATCAAATCGACCAGGAAGGTCAGACCCGCTTTCGCACCCGCGTTGTCCACGCCCACGTCTTTGACGTCATATTTGCCGTTTTCAAACTTGAACGCGTAACCGCCATCGGCAGCAATCAGCGGCCAGGTGAAGTACGGCTCCTGCAGGTTGAACATCAGCGCGCTCTTACCTTTCGCTTTCAGCTCTTTATCCAGTTTCGGGATCTCTTCCCAGGTTTTCGGCGGGTTAGGCACCAGGTCTTTGTTATAAATCAGAGACAGGGCTTCCACTGCAATGGGATAAGCGATCAGCTTGCCGTTATAGCGAACGGCGTCCCAGGTGAACGGGAACAGTTTGTCTTGGAAGGCTTTATCAGGCGTGACTTCCGCCAGCAGGCCGGATTGTGCATAACCCCCGAAACGGTCATGCGCCCAGAAGATGATGTCCGGGCCGTCACCGGTTGCCGCAACCTGCGGGAATTTCTCTTCCAGCTTGTCCGGGTGTTCTACGGTGACTTTGATACCGGTGTCTTTTTCGAATTTTTTACCCACTTCGGCCAGGCCGTTATAGCCTTTGTCGCCGTTAATCCAGATAACCAGCTTACCTTCTTCAATTTTGGCGAGAGCCGGTGCGGAAATCATCATTGCTGCAAGGGCGGACAATGCGAAAACGCGTGCGCCAGTCTTGATCTTCATATCTGCCATCCTTTTTTGGTGATGTGCTCGTGGATACATAAGGTGGTTCAACGTCACTCAGTCTCCTTATTTGACATCCTCTTTCCATCCTCCCAACCCCTACGCCCCACCCCCGGTTTGTGTGATCTGTGTTGCATAAATTTAAGTTATGAGTGCTGGCGCACATAAAAACACGCTGAATTTTGCAGGTGGCTTCACGAATTTTGCCTCAGCCCGCCAGCTGCGGTCGCAGAGCCTGCTCTCTCATCCTCCCGCCTCCTCCCCCATAAAAAAGCCGGGGGGTGGAGGATTCGCGAAAGTAATGGATACCCCATAGTGAACTTATCTTGAATGTTTCTGTCGGTGACAGGTTGTAACGAAGGGAGAAGGGCATGGCGAGCGTACAGCTGCGTAATGTAACGAAAGCCTGGGGCGACGTAGTGGTGTCAAAAGACATCAATCTCGACATCCACGAAGGTGAATTCGTGGTGTTTGTTGGCCCATCTGGCTGCGGTAAATCAACTCTGCTGCGTATGATTGCCGGTCTTGAAACCATCACCAGCGGTGATTTGCTGATTGGTGATACCCGAATGAACGACATTCCGCCTGCCGAACGTGGCGTTGGCATGGTGTTCCAGTCTTATGCACTTTATCCCCATCTCTCCGTCGCCGAGAACATGTCCTTTGGCCTGAAGCTGGCGGGGGCGAAAAAAGAGGTAATTAACCAGCGCGTCACGCAGGTGGCGGAAGTGTTACAGCTGGCACACCTGCTGGAGCGTAAACCGAAGGCGCTTTCCGGTGGTCAGCGTCAGCGCGTCGCGATTGGCCGTACGCTGGTTGCCGAACCACGCGTCTTCCTGCTGGATGAACCACTTTCTAACCTGGATGCCGCGCTGCGCGTCCAGATGCGTATCGAAATCTCCCGTCTGCATAAACGTCTTGGCCGCACGATGATTTACGTCACCCACGATCAGGTCGAAGCGATGACGCTGGCTGACAAAATTGTGGTGCTGGACGCAGGCCGCGTGGCACAGGTGGGTAAACCGCTGGAGCTGTACCACTATCCGGCAGACCGCTTTGTTGCGGGCTTTATTGGCTCGCCAAAGATGAACTTCCTGCCCGTCAAAGTCACGGCGACAGCCATTGAACAGGTACAGGTGGAGTTGCCAAACCGTCAGCAAGTCTGGCTGCCGGTCGACAGCGCCAACGTACAGGTGGGGGCCAACATGTCCCTCGGTATTCGTCCTGAGCATTTACTGCCGAGCCACATCGCCGATGTGACGCTGGAAGGTGAAGTTCAGGTCGTCGAACAACTTGGTCACGAAACACAGATTCATATCCAGATCCCCGCCATCCGTCAGAACCTGGTCTACCGCCAGAATGACGTGGTGTTGGTAGAAGAGGGTGCCACATTCGCTATCGGTTTGCCGCCAGAGCGTTGCCATCTGTTCCGCGAGGATGGCACTGCATGTCGTCGGCTGCACAAAGAGCCAGGCGTTTAAGCAATCCCAAAAGAAGACACGAAACCGACAGGTCAAGTGTTCAAAGAAAAGCAATGATCTCAGGAGATAGAATGATGATTACTCTGCGCAAAGTCCCTCTGGCACTCGCCATTGCGGCAGGCATTATGTCTGCCCAGGCCGGCGCTGTAGACTTTAAAGGTTATGCTCGTTCCGGCATTGGCTGGACCGGGAGTGGCGGTGAACAACAATGTTTTGCAACGACGGGTACTGGCGGTACTAAATATCGTCTCGGTAACGAATGTGAAACCTATGCTGAATTGAAACTGGGCCAGGAAGTGTGGAAAGAGGGCGACAAGAGCTTCTATTTCGACACTAACGTAGCGTATTCCGTTTCTCAGCAGAACGACTGGGAATCCACCAGCCCGGCCTTCCGTGAAGCTAACGTGCAGGGTAAAAACCTGATTGAGTGGCTGCCAGGCTCCACCATCTGGGCCGGTAAGCGCTTCTATCAGCGTCATGACGTTCACATGATCGACTTCTACTACTGGGACATCTCAGGTCCTGGTGCCGGTATTGAAAACATCGATCTGGGCTTTGGTAAACTCTCTCTGGCAGCTACCCGCTCTTCTGAATCAGGTGGTTCTGCAACCTTCGCCGATCGTGATGAAAACGGCGATCGTGTTTATGACAACATTGTACCTAACGACGTCTTCGACGTGCGTTTAGCCGGTCTGGAAACTAACCCGGGCGGTACGCTGGAGCTGGGCGTTGACTATGGTCACACCAACATTCCTGACGACTACTACCTGCAGCCTGGCGCTTCTAAAGATGGCTGGTTGTTCACTGCTGAACACACCCAGAGCATGATGAAGGGCTTCAACAAGTTCGTACTGCAGTACGGTACGGATTCCATGACCTCTAACGGCAAAGGTATTCCACAGGGCGGTAGCGTTGATAACGATGGCTCCATGTGGCGTGTGCTGGACCACGGTGCAATCACCCTGGCAGACCGTTGGGACCTGATGTACGTCGGTATGTACCAGAACATCGATCGTGACAACAACAACGGTACCGAGTGGTGGACCGTGGGTGTTCGTCCGATGTTCAAATGGACGCCAATCATGAGCACCCTGCTTGAAGTGGGCTACGACAACGTCAAATCTCAGAGAACTGACGAGAAGAACAGCCAGTACAAAATCACCCTGGCACAACAATGGCAGGCAGGCGACAGCATCTGGTCCCGTCCGGCTATCCGTGTCTTCGCAACTTACGCGAAGTGGGATGAGAAATGGGGTTATGCAAATAGCGGCAGCGATCAGGCTGCAGGCTACACCCCTGGCGTCGCGTATAACGACACTTCTGCACGTACCTTCAGCCGTGGCGACAACGATGAATGGACCTTCGGCGCCCAGATGGAAATCTGGTGGTAATTCGTTAGACCTGACGTAATGACCTGAAAAGAGGGGCGCAAGCCCCTCTCTCCTTAGGGTGCTGCGCGCTATTGCCTGGCCACCGCAGTGCTCACGCTATCAGAGGTAATAACAATGAAAATGAAGAAAAGTCTCGTCGCGCTGTGCCTCTCTGCGGGGCTGTTAGCCTGTGTTCCGGCCGTCTCCTTTGCAGACGTGAATTTCGTGCCACAAAATACCAGTGCTGCGCCCGCTATCCCGGCAGCGGCACTCCAGCAACTGACATGGATGCCGGTTGATCAATCCAAAACGCAGTCGACTCAGCTCTCTATGGGTGGCCAACAACTGAACGTGCCGGGAATTTCTGGCCCCGTTGCGGCTTATAGCGTACCGGCGAACATTGGTGAATTGACCCTGACGCTGACCAGCGAAGTAAACAAACAGACCAGTGTGTTTGCGCCAAACGTCCTGATCCTAGATCAAAACATGACGCCATCGGCGTTCTTCCCGAGCGACTATTTTAGCTATCAGGAACCGGGCGTAATGAGTGCTGACCGCCTGGAAGGCGTTATGCGCCTGACACCTGCTCTGGGTCAGCAAAAGATTTACGTGCTGGTATTCACAACAGAGAAAGATTTGCAGCAGACAACAAAGCTGGTTGACCCGGCGAAAGCTTATGCCAAAGGCACCGGTAACTCTGTCCCGGATATTCCGGATCCGCTTGCCCGCCATACCACTGATGGCCTGGTCAAACTGAAAGTTTCCACCAACAGCGCTTCCAGCGTACTCGTTGGCCCACTGTTTGGCTCGTCTGGTCCAGGTCCGGTGACTGTGGGGAATACCGCTGCACCTGTTTATACCGCGCCAGCGGCTACGGCAGCCGCGACCGCAGCCCCAGCTCCGGCGAAGAAAGCTGAGCCGGTACTGAACGACACCGAAGAATACTTCAACAACGCCATTAAGCAGGCGGTGAAGCGCGGCGATGTCGATAAAGCGCTGAAACTGCTTGATGAAGCCGAACGTTTAGGTTCAACCACTGCCCGTTCCACCTTTATCAGCAGTGTAAAAGGCAAGGGGTAACCGTTTCCCCACAGTGCTGATTTGTTAGTAGTTTAGTGCGCCTGAGTGGGCGCACTTTTTTTCGTGCCGCTCGCGCTGTTGCACCATTGTTGCGATAGTGATCGCTAAATAACGTTTGACCGCCCTCAATGCGCTTTTCTGCGATACAATGCCATTACGTTATGTATCGGAGAGTCCGGCATGTCACACCCTGCGCTAACGCAACTGCGTTCGCTGCGCTATTTCGACCAAATACCTGCGCTTGACCCGCAGCAGCTTGACTGGTTGCTGCTGGAAGATTCCATGACTAAACGTTTTGAGCAACAGGGTAAGACGGTTACGGTGACGATGATTCAGGAAGGGTTTGTCACCTCTGCTGACATTGCCAGTGAGCTGCCGCTGTTACCAAAAGAAGAACGCTACTGGTTGCGTGAAATTCTGCTCTGCGCGGATGGTGAGCCGTGGCTCGCCGGACGAACCGTGGTGCCTGAATCCACCCTTTCCGGGCCAGAGCTGGCACTGCAACGGCTGGGAAATACCCCGCTCGGGCGGTACCTTTTCACCTCGTCTGAACTTACCCGGGATTTTATTGAAATTGGACGCGATGCCGAACTGTGGGGACGTCGTTCCCGTCTTCGCCTGAGCGGTAAACCGTTAATACTGACGGAGCTTTTTTTACCGGCATCGCCGTTGTACTGAGAGGAAGAAAAAAATGGAGTGGAGCCTGACGCAGAACAAGCTGCTGGCCTATCACCGCTTAATGCGTACCGATAAACCCATCGGCGCGCTACTGCTGTTGTGGCCGACATTATGGGCGCTATGGGTGGCGACGCCGGGCGTTCCACCGCTGTGGATCCTGGGCGTGTTTGTGGCCGGTGTCTGGCTGATGCGTGCGGCGGGCTGTGTGGTCAATGACTACGCCGATCGTAAATTCGACGGACATGTGAAACGGACAGCCAATCGTCCGTTACCCAGCGGGCAGGTCACAGAGAAAGAGGCCCGCGTGCTGTTTATCGTGCTGGTGCTGCTCTCCTTCCTGCTGGTGTTAACCCTCAACACCATGACCATCCTGCTTTCCGTTGCGGCCCTCGCGCTGGCATGGGTCTATCCGTTTATGAAACGCTATACCCATCTGCCGCAGGTGGTGCTCGGCGCGGCGTTTGGCTGGTCGATCCCAATGGCGTTTGCGGCGGTCAGCGAGTCGGTACCGCTGAGCTGCTGGCTGATGTTCCTGGCGAACATTCTCTGGGCCGTGGCTTATGACACGCAATATGCGATGGTCGACCGCGATGACGATCTGAAAATTGGCATTAAATCGACCGCCATTCTGTTTGGTCGTCACGACAAGCTGATTATCGGTATCCTGCAGGTCGCGGTGCTGGCGCTGATGGTGGCGATTGGTCGCCTGAACGGGCTCAACTGGGAGTTTTACTGGTCAGTGCTGGTGGCGGGGCTGCTGTTTGCTTATCAGCAAAAGCTGATCGCAAAGCGTGAGCGTGACGCCTGTTTTAAAGCGTTTATGAATAATAACTACGTGGGCCTGGTGCTGTTCCTGGGGCTGGCGATGAGCTATTTTGGCTGAAAAAAAGCCCGGTGACGCTGAAGCTTACCGGGCCTGCATGATATGAAGGATCAGATTGTGAGCCGGGTAAGGCGAAGCCGCCACCCGGCTTTTTCACATCACTCGCCCTGCGTCGCACTCTCAATCGTCAAACGCACGTCGGAGGTAATCAGCTCTGCCAGCATCTGATACACCTTCAGCGTCTCTTCCGGCTCGGCATCGCCCGTGTCGCTAATGAACCCTTCATCACGCAACGTCAGTACCAGTGAACTGAAGACCGCTTTGTCGAAGAATTCCGGGGCGTTGATGCCGTGCAGAACGGAAAGGCGCTGTGCCAGCGTCCGGCTCTCTTTCTCCAGCGTACCGCGGTTAATGGATGGGTTCGCGCTCAGCAGCCAGAAGGTGATAGCGTAGCGCTGCAGTGTTTCACGCGCACCCGCCGCCAGCAGTTGCAGCGTACGGGAGCGTGACGGATTGATATGCAGCTCGTCGTTAACAACGGTAATCAGCCCCTGACGACGCAGCTCCTCGGTCATTTTATCCAGCTCAATCGCCAGTTCATCCTTGCTCCAGCGCAGGAACAGCTCTGCTTTCAGCATCGGATAAAGCGTCTCTACATGACGCAGCAGCTCCTGACGAGAAATACGGCGATGCTGGGTAATGATCGCCGCCATCAGCGACGGCAGCATCAGCATATGCGCGATATTGTTACGATAGTAGGTCATCAGCACCGCCTGCTCGCGCGGGAGAATGATGATGTCGCCAATCGTATCTTTCTCGACTTCAAACTTGTTCATCTGCAGCGCATGGTCGATCAGCTCGCTCGCCGTGCTGGCAGGCGTCGTTGAATCCACCGAGTAGGGAACGTTGCGCATCAGGTCAAGATAGCAATCCAGCTGCTCCGTAAGCTGTTCACGGGTCAGCGAGCGTTGACGTGACGCCAGCAGCGCCGTACAGCACAGGTTCATGGCGTTTGCGGCACCGGCGTTGTTAATACGCACCATCAGCTCAGCCGCGATACCGTTAACCGTTGGCGTCAGCCAGGCTGGACGCACCGCTTCGATAGGATCGATAGACTCGCGCCAATCGGGAACATGGTTGTTCAGATACGTCATCAACGGCATCGGCTCGCCGAAGTTTACGTAGCCCTGACCAAGATTGCGTAGCTTGCTCAGCCCGCGCAGCATCTGCGGCAGGCTCTCTTTCTCTTTAGTCGCCCCGCGCAGCTCTTTGGCGTAAGTTCCCACTTCCATGACGTGCTCATAGCCAATGTAAATGGGCACCAGCGTGATGGGACGAGTGCCGCCGCGCAGCATCGCCTGGATGGTCATCGACAGCGTGCCGGTTTTCGGATCCAGCAGACGGCCGGTTCGTGAACGGCCCCCCTCCACGAAGTACTCAACGGAATAACCGCGGCTGAACAGCTCGCCCAGATATTCACGGAATACGGTGGAGTAGAGCTTGTTGCCCTTAAAGGTACGACGAATGAAGAACGCCCCCAGGCGGCGGAAAATCGGGCCTGCTGGCCAGAAGTTCAGGTTGATACCGGCCGCGATGTGCGGTGGCACCAGCCCCTGGTGATAGAGCACATACGAGAGGAGCAGGTAGTCCATGTGGCTGCGGTGGCAGGGCACATAAACAATTTCATGGCCGTCATGCGCCAGTTGGCGAACGCGCTCGGCATTATGGACGTTAATGCCCTGATAGAGGCGGTTCCATGTAAAGCCCAGGATGCGGTCAGAAAGACGGATCATCTCATAGGAGAAGTTCGCAGCAATCTCTTCCATCAGCGCAATGGCGTTCTGCTGTGCTTTTTCATGAGAAATCTTTTTACTGCGCGCTTCGTCTTCAACGGCACGAGCGATCGCTTTGGAAGCCAGCAGCTTGTTGAAGAGATCCTGACGCGCCGGAAGGCGAGGGCCAACGGCGGCCAGACGCTGACGAGCGAAATGCATGCGCGCCACGCGCGCCAGTTTTTGCGCGATGATCTTATCGGTGCCGTGCTCGTCGGCCATCCGGCGCAGCGAGACGGAAGGGGAGAAGCGCACAAAGCTGTCGCGCCCCAGCCAGGAGACGGCGAAGAATTTCTGGATGCCATTAAGCATGCGTAACGGTGGGTTCTCTTCCCCTTTTTCGCGGCCCGGACGACGACCAAACATCACCGACACCGGCACCATCTGCACATCCAGATCGGGATTGCTGCGATGCAGGTCGAGATAGTCGTGGAACAGCTTAATGGACTCTTCTTTTGGCGTGTAATAGGTAAACACGCGTGGCCCACCGTGAATGAACACGTATCGCGGCAACAGCGTACCGTCGACTTCTAACGGTTCAAGCGGGTCAGGTAAATCATGCGCCAGACACTGGGCGCGAAGCGTCAGCAAGTCTGCCTTCGAGTTATAAGGCAAAACATACATAATAGGGCGCGACGTATCGAGCCCCAATTCCAGCGCGGGTTCTGCTGGGATAGACTTACTTTTTACCAGGACGCTTAATGGTAAATTAAGTAATTTGTAGTAAATTCGTGGCCAGCCAGACATAAACGATGTAAAGCCTCTGGTTAATAATGCAATTGCGGCGCAAGGATAACAGAAAGCGCGCGAAATTACTGTTGTTACCCGTCATACTTCAGGCTACAGCGCAACACGTTGCGCCTCCTGTTATTGACGCTATTTCAAATAAAAGGTTCTTTTAATGGCCAATAATACCACTGGGTTAACCCGTATCATTAAAGCTGCTGGCTATTCCTGGAAAGGTTTTCGCGCCGCTTGGGTCAACGAAGCCGCGTTTCGCCAGGAGGGTGTCGCCGCGATTGTCGCGGTGATTATCGCCTGTTTCCTTGATGTTGATGCCATTACCCGCGTGCTTCTGATCGGCTCCGTGCTGTTGGTGATGATAGTGGAAATTCTTAATAGCGCTATTGAGGCCGTTGTGGACCGTATTGGCTCTGATTTCCACGAACTTTCTGGCCGGGCAAAAGACATGGGCTCTGCTGCCGTGTTGCTGGCGATTATCACTGCGGTCATCACCTGGGTCACGCTGCTTTGGTCACATTTCCGATGAGCCTCGAGGAATAATTAAGTCCCTGGTTTTTTGTGCAGTTTTTGGTTCCAAAATCGCCTTTGACTGTATATACTCACAGCATAACTGTATAAACACCCAGGGGGCGGAATGAAAGCGTTAACGACCAGGCAGCAAGAGGTGTTTGATCTCATTCGGGATCATATCGGCCAGACGGGTATGCCACCCACGCGTGCGGAAATCGCGCAGCGTCTGGGCTTCCGTTCTCCGAACGCTGCCGAGGAACACCTGAAAGCGCTGGCGCGTAAAGGCGTAATTGAGATTGTATCGGGTGCTTCACGCGGTATCCGCCTGCTGGTGGAAGAAGAGACGGGCATTCCGCTGGTGGGGCGCGTCGCGGCAGGTGAACCTCTGCTGGCGCAACAGCATATTGAAGGCCACTACCAGGTTGATCCCGGCATGTTCAAGCCGAGCGCGGATTTCCTGCTGCGCGTAAGCGGTATGTCCATGAAAGACATCGGTATTCTTGACGGCGATCTGCTTGCGGTGCATAAAACGCAAGACGTGCGTAACGGCCAGGTTGTGGTGGCGCGCATCGATGATGAAGTCACCGTTAAACGCCTGAAAAAGCAAGGTAATACGGTTCAGCTGCTGCCGGAAAACAACGAGTTTTCCCCCATTGTGGTAGACCTCCGCGAACAAAACTTCTCTATCGAGGGGCTGGCGGTAGGGGTCATTCGCAACGGAGAATGGCTGTAATCTCATCCTGACAGGCTACGGATCTGCCGTGGCCTGATTCCTTATCCACTCCCGGTATTTTTTCATGTCACTGCTTACGGCATCCGATAAGGCATTGTGGCGTCTTGCACTGCCGATGATTTTTTCCAATATCACCGTTCCTCTGCTGGGGCTGGTGGATACGGCAGTTATTGGTCACCTTGATTCACCCATCTATCTGGGCGGCGTGGCGATTGGCGCGACGGCGACCAGCTTCCTTTTTATGCTCCTGCTCTTTTTGCGCATGAGTACCACCGGGCTTACGGCGCAGGCGTACGGTGCTAAAGATCCTTTGCGTCTGGCGCGTGCGCTGGTTCAGCCGTTAATTCTGGCGCTTGGGGCAGGCGCGTTAATCGCTATATTACGTACCCCACTGATTGATCTGGCGCTGCATGTCGTTGGCGGCAGCGAGGCGGTACTGGAGCAGGCACGACGCTTCCTGGAAATTCGCTGGCTCAGCGCGCCCGCGTCGCTGGCCAATCTGGTTCTGTTGGGGTGGTTACTCGGCGTGCAGTATGCCCGCGCGCCCGTAATCCTGTTGGTGGTAGGCAACCTCCTCAACATCGTGCTCGATCTCTGGCTGGTGATGGGCCTGCACATGAACGTGCAGGGTGCGGCACTGGCGACGGCGATTGCCGAATACGGGACGTTTATCCTTGGTCTGTGGATGGTCTGGCGGGTGCTGGTCATGCGCGGGATCTCCGTTACACTGCTCAAGAGTGCATGGCGAGGCAATATCCGCACCCTGCTGGCGCTTAATCGCGACATTATGCTGCGCTCATTGCTGCTGCAGCTCTGTTTCGGCGCACTGACGGTCTTTGGCGCCCGGCTTGGGCCAGATATCGTCGCGGTGAATGCCGTTCTGATGACGCTGCTGACCTTTACCGCCTATGCACTGGATGGCTTTGCCTATGCTGTGGAAGCGCATTCCGGCCAGGCATACGGCGCACGTGAGAGTGGTCAGTTGCGGGATGTCTGGCGGGCGGCCTGTCGGCAGTCGGGGCTGGTGGCGCTGGCGTTCGCGCTGATTTACGCCTGGTTTGGCGAACAGATTATTGCGTTACTCACCTCCCTTCCTGCACTGCGCGAGCTGGCAAGCCATTACCTCATCTGGCAGGTCATTTTGCCGGTGGTGGGGGTCTGGTGCTATCTGCTGGACGGTATGTTTATCGGCGCGACGCGAGGAGCGGAGATGCGTAACAGTATGGCGGTGGCGGCGGCTGGTTTTGCCCTGACGCTGCTCACGCTCCCCTGGCTGGGTAACCATGGTTTATGGCTCTCCCTGGCGGTCTTTCTCGCGTTGCGAGGCCTGTCACTGGGCTTTATCTGGCACCGGCACTGGCAAAACAATACCTGGCTTCCTTCCCGCAACGATATATCGTGACGGTTAAAGATTCCGAATATGAAATCAACTGCCGAATCCTTAACTACAATTATTATCACGTCCAGCAGAAAAGAACGTAACGGACGTTACGACCCGACGCTTAACTAAGAGGACACGATGATGAATAAAGACGAAATCGGCGGCAACTGGAAGCAGTTCAAAGGTAAAGCGAAAGAACAGTGGGGTAAGCTGACGGATGACGATATGACGGTCATCGAAGGTAAACGCGATCAGCTTGTCGGTAAAATTCAGGAACGCTACGGTTACGAGAAAGACCAGGCGGAAAAAGAGGTCGGCGACTGGGAAAAACGCAACGACTACCGTTGGTAACCGTGTGATACCCGACAGTACAAGGAAGTACTCCCTGAGGGCGGCCATGGGCCGCCTTTGTTTTGGCTGTTAACGCGGCTTTTTCTTTACGAGGATAGAGTGGTCATGGTGGCACGCGTCCTGATGCCGGCAGGCCTCCACTTCTACACACGCAGAGCATAATCCGTGTGCTTCAATGACGTTATGGCGCAAGGCAAAGCCCATTCTGGCCGCCAGCGTATGCATAATATCTTCTACGCCTTCCGCCCCTTCTTCTTTCACCACGCCACAACGGTCGCAGATAAACATGGCCGACGTATGGGTTGGCTGGTCAAAAAGATGACACAACACATAACTGTTTGTTGATTCGACCTTGTGTACAAACCCTTGTTCCAGCAGAAAATCTAGCGCACGATAGACCGTAGGCGGTTTAGCCTGTGGCTCGCTTTCGCGCAGCAGGTCGAGCAGGTCGTATGCGCTGATGGCGCCCTGCTGCAGGGTCATCAGACGCAAGACTTCAAGGCGCTGCGGAGTCAGGCGCACATTGCGTTGCGCGCACAGCTTCTCTGCCTGCGCTAACAGCTCTTTTGTGGACTTATCCATTTAGCACCTCGGATGTTATAGGCTGGAAAACCCTCACTTTACCATGTTCTGGTAAAAACGCCGAGATCCGCCAGGCTGTGCTATACCTGACCCATCGCAAACCGGGAAATTAATGATGAAAAAACCTGACTGTATTCGGCACTGGCGAGACGTGGAAGAGCCAGATAATTCAACCTATCCCGACAGCAACGAGCTTTTCTCCATCGGTGCACCGTTGGCTCGTCACCTGGGGCTCAGGCGAATCGGTATTCACCACGAGCGTTTGCCGCCCGGGCGTCGAACCTCCTATCCCCACGCGGAAAGCGACGAAGAAGAGTTCATCTATGTGCTGGAAGGGTATCCGGAAGCCTGGATTAACGGCTATTTGTGGAAGCTAGAACCCGGCGACAGCGTAGGGTTTCCTGCTGGCACCGGCGTCTGCCATACCTTTATTAATAACACCGAAGAAGAGGTGCGATTACTGGTTGTTGGCGAGGCTAACAAGAAGCACAACCGAATCTACTATCCGCTTAATCCGGAGTATGCCGCCACGCGTGAAGATCGCTGGGTTGATCATCCCCCTCAGTTCTTTGGGCCGCACGATGGAAAACCTGGGAAAAAATAATTTCCTCTTCTATAAATATTGAGGGCCGTCACAAATAACAACAGGCCTGTCCGGAGTTTTACTTAAGGAAATAGCGGGTCTTTTTGTACTTATTCACAGCAATAGTTCGTTCCTGTTTGGGTGATAACAAACAGGGTGATGTTATTAACGACAATAAGACGAGCATACTGTGAAAAAACATTTAAAATTTTCGGTGGTTAGCATCGCTGTCTCCCTGTTTATGGCAAATCAGGCGGGAGCAGCCAATACCTGGACAGAATCACGTAGCGACGCAATGGGTGGCACGGGCGTCGCTTCGGGCAGCTATGGCAGCGGGGCGTTAATCAACCCTGCGTTGTTGGCAAAGGCGAAACCGGACGATGATGTGACGGTTATTTTACCGTCCGTCGGCGTGCAGGTGACGGATGAAGACAATCTTCAGGATGAGATTGATACCATCAACGATAAAATCAATCACTATAAGGATGTGGTTGATAGCCTGACCCCCATCGAAGTGATTACCAACCCGCTGGGCTCAATCAATCAGTTCCAGGGAGCGGCAAAAGATCTTGCCGATGAACTGGACTATCTCAAAGGCAAAACCGCACGCGCTACGGCAGGCGCGGGGATTGCGGTGAGTATCCCTAACGATGTGCTCTCCGTGGCCTTTATGGCGAAAGGCTATGCCCACGGGCGCGTCAGCTCTTCTATCGATCAGCAAGATATTGATTACCTGCGCAGTATCCAAAACAGCGATGCGGTGGCGGCGGGCGTGGCACTGGATGCGGCGCTAAACGGTACCGATCAAATCACGAAAAACCTTAACTCTACGGCGTCTGGCCGGGCGGCAATTGTCTCCGATTATGGTGTTGCCATTGCCCGTCAGTTCGATCTGGGTGGCGTCCCGGTTTCCCTTGGCGTCACGCCAAAACTGCAGAAAACCTGGATCTACAACTACACCACCTCAATTTACGATTACGACAGTAACAAGTGGAACGACAGCCGCTACCGGAAAGACGATACCGGCTTTAACGTGGATGCCGGTATCGCGGCCGATTTCGGCGAGCACTGGACGGTCGGGGTGAGCGGGCAAAACCTGATGTCGCGCGATATCGACACCAAGGACATTCGCATCCGCAACGGGCGCACGGGGGAAGTGGTGAGCTATAAAGACACCTATCAAATCCGTCCGCTGGTGACGGCCGGTGCCGCCTGGCACAACGATCTGGTGACTCTGACCGCCGATGGCGATCTGACAGAAACCAAAGGCTTTAAAAGCGAAGATACCTCGCAGTATGTTGGCGTGGGTGCGGAAGTGACGCCGCTGAGCTGGCTGGCCGTGCGGGCGGGTTATCGTGCCGATATGAAAGGGAATGACAGTAACGTCTTTACCGGTGGTGTCGGTTTTGCACCGTTTAACACGGTCCACGTCGACCTGATGGGGCTCTACGGTGAAGATGAAACCTGGGGCGCAGGGGCGCAGTTGAGTATGACGTTCTAAAGGGCACCGGAGGCGTTGCGCCTCCGGCTTTTCTTTATGCTATAGTAGCGCCCCTTTTCCACCAGATGCTTAAAACTTCGCCATGTCGTCAGAACACCAGACTGCCTTTCCCGCACACCGTTTCTCCATTGCGCCCATGCTCGACTGGACGGACAGACACTGCCGCTATTTCCTGCGCCAGCTCTCCCGCCATACGCTGCTGTACACCGAAATGGTCACCACCGGTGCCATTATTCACGGTAAGGGCGACTATCTGGCGTACAGCGAAGAAGAGCATCCGGTTGCCCTGCAGCTGGGTGGCAGCGATCCGGCTGCGCTGGCGCACTGTGCGAAGCTGGCTGAAGAACGTGGCTACGACGAAATTAACCTTAACGTTGGCTGTCCGTCCGATCGCGTGCAAAACGGCATGTTCGGCGCCTGTCTGATGGGGAACGCACAGCTGGTAGCGGACTGCATCAAGGCGATGCGTGATGTGGTCTCCATTCCGGTGACGGTGAAGACCCGTATCGGTATTGATGACCAGGACAGCTACGAATTCTTGTGTGATTTCATCAATACGGTTGCCGGAAAGGGCGAGTGCGAGATGTTTATCATCCATGCGCGTAAAGCCTGGCTCTCTGGCCTTAGCCCGAAAGAGAACCGCGAAATTCCGCCGCTGGACTACCCGCGTGTGCATCAACTGAAGCGGGACTTCCCGCACCTGACCATGTCGATCAACGGTGGTATCAAGTCGCTCGACGAGGCCAAAACACATCTGGCGCATATGGATGGCGTGATGGTCGGTCGCGAGGCATATCAGAATCCGGGTATTCTGAGGACGGTCGATCGCGAGATCTTCGGCGATGAAGGCGCAGACACTGACCCGGTTGCCGTAGTGCGGGCCATGTATCCGTACATTGAACGTGAGCTGAGTAACGGCACTTACCTTGGCCATATCACGCGTCATATGCTTGGCCTGTTCCAGGGGATCCCGGGCGCACGCCAGTGGCGTCGCTATCTGAGCGAGAACGCGCATAAAGCTGGCGCGGATATCGAAGTGCTGGAACAGGCGCTACGCCTGGTTGCAGATAAACGATAAATCTCGCTAAAAATTCGTCAAATTCACCACGCCCCGCACAGCCTTGCGGGGCGTTTTGCTTTTATAACAACACGTTAGAGTTGGCATGGATCTTGTAATGATTGCGACATCATTCGGGAACTCATGGGAGAGAACCATGTTGGAACTGCTTTTTGTGATTGGCTTTTTTGTCATGCTGTTAGCCACCGGCGTGTCGCTGCTCGGCATTCTGGCAGCGCTTGTGGTAGCGACAGTGGTCATGTTTATTGGCGGATTATTTGCCCTGACGATCAAACTTCTGCCGTGGCTGCTGCTGGCCGTTGCGGTGGTGTGGGTTATACGGGCGATTAAATCACCAAAACTGCCCACTTATCAGCGTAATAACCGCTTTCGTTACTAAGGTATTGAGGGGTTCGTCACATACCTGCAACTTTTCCGGCGGCATTGCTTAGAACGGAATAGGATTTACTTATCGAATCTGTCACTATGGCTGCCGCTAAAGAATTCATCGAGCTGTACCCTACATACAGCCGAACTAAAAAAAGAAAGGGCTTCCTCAGGGAAGCCCAATTTCTTTTATGGGATCAGGGAATTAACAGGCTTGACCCCTGCGTTGACCGGCTCTCCAGCACCTCATGCGCACGTTGCGCATCGCTTAGCGCGTACTTCTGCGCATCAGCCACATCCACTTTGATGACCCCGCTGGCAATCAGCGAGAACAGTTCGTTACTGGCTTCGAGCAACTCTTCGCGATTGGTGATGTAGCCCTGCAGGGATGGACGAGTGACATACAGCGAGCCTTTCTGGTTCAGAATACCCAGATTCACACCGGTCACCGCGCCTGACGCGTTACCGAAGCTCACCATCAGACCGCGGCGCTGCAGGCAGTCCAGAGACGCTTCCCAGGTATCTTTCCCTACCGAGTCATATACCACGCGCACTTTCTTGCCGCCGGTTACCTCTTTTAAGCGTTCAACGATGCTCTCTTCCCGGTAGTTAATCACCTGCCAGGCGCCGGCCTGCAGCGCGCGCTGGGCTTTTTGCGCGCTCCCTACGGTGCCGATCAGTTTTGCGCCTAACGCTTTGGCCCACTGGCAGGCGATGAGTCCTACGCCGCCCGCAGCCGCATGGAACAGGAACTGCTCGTCGGGTTTGATTTCATAGGTTTTGCGCAGCAGATAATAGACCGTCAGCCCTTTCAGGAAGGAGGCCGCGGCCTGTTCAAACGAAATGGCATTGGGCAGGAGGGCAACTTTGTCAGCCGGAACGTTGTGTACGGAGCTGTAAGCGCCCAGCGCCGATTGCGCATACACCACGCGATCGCCTTCTTTAACATGCTTAACGGCGCTGCCCACTTTGCTGACCACGCCCGCCGCTTCGGTACCCAGACCGCTCGGCAGTGACGGCGGTGGATAAAGACCGCCGCGAATATAGGTATCGATGTAGTTAATGCCGATGGCTTTATTTTCAACCTGCACTTCATTTTCGCCAGGCGCGGCGGGGGTAAACTCCACCGCGTTGAGTACGTCAGGGCCACCATGCTTGTGAAATTCAATACGTGTTGCCATGCTTCCTCCAGAATGTGGTAATCTTTCGACCCACTCTTTATCTCGGTAACTCCATTCACTATGGCAGGAAACAAACCCTTCAACAAACAGACTGAACCTCGTGAGCGTGATTTTCAGGTCGCCGGGTTAAAAGTCCCGCCGCACTCGATTGAAGCGGAACAGTCGGTGTTGGGCGGTTTAATGCTGGATAACGAGCGCTGGGACGACGTCGCCGAGCGCGTCGTGTCCGACGATTTCTACACCCGCCCGCACCGCCACATCTTCACCGAAATGGCGCGCCTGCAGGAGTCCGGTAGCCCGATTGACCTGATTACGCTCGCGGAATCGCTGGAGCGGCAGGGGCAACTGGACAGCGTTGGCGGTTTTGCTTATTTAGCAGAACTGTCGAAAAACACGCCAAGTGCAGCGAACATTAGCGCTTATGCGGACATCGTTCGCGAACGCGCCGTTGTTCGTGAGATGATCTCGGTCGCGAATGAAATCGCCGAAGCGGGCTTTGATCCGCAGGGTCGCACCAGCGAAGACCTGCTCGATCTCGCGGAATCCCGCGTCTTTAAAATCGCTGAAAGTCGCGCCAATAAAGACGAAGGCCCGAAAAACATCGCCGATGTGCTCGATGCCACCGTCGCCCGTATTGAACAGCTCTTCCAGCAGCCGCACGATGGCGTAACCGGAGTTAACACCGGCTATGACGATCTCAATAAGAAAACCGCAGGCCTGCAGCCGTCGGATTTGATTATCGTCGCCGCGCGTCCGTCGATGGGTAAAACCACCTTTGCGATGAACCTCGTCGAAAACGCGGCGATGTTGCAGGATAAACCGGTCTTAATCTTCAGTCTGGAGATGCCATCTGAGCAGATCATGATGCGTTCTCTGGCGTCGCTTTCTCGTGTGGATCAGACCCGTATCCGTACCGGTCAGCTCGACGATGAGGACTGGGCGCGTATCTCCGGCACCATGGGGATCCTGCTGGAAAAACGTAACATTTATATCGATGACTCCTCCGGCCTGACGCCGACAGAAGTGCGCTCCCGTGCGCGCCGTATCGCCCGCGAGCATGGCGGTATTGGCCTTATCATGATCGACTACCTTCAGCTGATGCGCGTGCCGTCGCTCTCCGATAACCGTACGCTGGAGATTGCGGAAATTTCCCGCTCGCTCAAGGCATTAGCCAAAGAGCTGCATGTGCCTGTCGTGGCGCTCTCGCAGCTTAACCGCTCCCTGGAACAACGTGCCGACAAACGCCCGGTCAACTCCGACCTGCGTGAATCCGGCTCCATCGAGCAGGATGCCGACTTAATCATGTTCATCTACCGTGATGAGGTTTATCACGAGAACAGCGACCTGAAAGGGATCGCCGAAATTATTATCGGTAAACAACGTAACGGCCCTATCGGTACGGTACGTCTGACCTTTAACGGACAGTGGTCGCGTTTCGACAACTATGCCGGTCCTCAATATGATGATGAGTAATTTCTAAGGAAATCAAATGCAAGCGGCAACTGTTGTGATTAACCGCCGCGCTCTCCGACACAACCTGCAACGTCTGCGTGAACTAGCTCCTGCCAGTAAACTTGTTGCAGTCGTGAAAGCGAACGCTTACGGACACGGTCTTCTTGAGACCGCGCGAACGCTCCCCGATGCCGACGCCTTTGGCGTTGCCCGTCTTGAAGAAGCCCTCCGCCTGCGCGCGGGGGGGATCACCCAACCGATTTTGCTGCTCGAAGGCTTTTTTGAGGCTGCAGACCTGCCGACCATTGCAGACCAGCATCTGCACACGGCGGTACACAACGAAGAACAGCTTTCCGCTCTCGAAACCGCTGAGCTGAGCGAGCCAGTCACCGTCTGGATGAAGCTCGACACGGGCATGCACCGTCTGGGCGTACGTCCGGAACACGCGCAGGCGTTTTATCAGCGTCTGTGCCAGTGCAAAAATGTCCGCCAGCCGGTAAATATTGTCAGCCATTTTGCCCGGGCTGATGAGCCTGACTGCGGCGCTACTGAACAACAACTCGACACCTTTAACACCTTCTGCGAAGGCAAGCCGGGGATGCGCTCTATCGCGGCCTCCGGTGGCATTCTGCTGTGGCCGCAGTCGCACTTCGACTGGGCGCGTCCGGGGATTATTCTTTACGGCGTATCGCCGCTGGAGAACAGACCCTGGGGGCCGGACTTTGGCTTCCAGCCGGTGATGTCCCTGGTGTCTAAGCTGATTGCGGTGCGTGAGCACAAGGCGGGGGAACCGGTGGGTTACGGCGGCACCTGGACCAGCGCGCGTGACACCCGGCTGGGTGTGGTGGCGATGGGGTATGGCGACGGTTATCCACGTGCTGCGCCGTCCGGTACGCCGGTTCTGGTCAATGGCCGCGAAGTGAAGATTGTCGGTCGCGTGGCGATGGACATGATTTGCGTAGATCTGGGCCCCGATGCCCAGGATAAAGCGGGCGACGATGTGGTGATGTGGGGTGACGGTTTGCCCGTCGAACGCATCGCGGAAATCACGAAAGTGAGTGCTTACGAACTTATAACGCGCCTGACATCAAGGGTGGCAATGAAGTACATCGATTAAACTGCTGTGAATGCCGGGGGGCAGCGTTGCCTGACCCGGCATGGAACAGGTTAAACGCTCGATCTTCTGTCATATCCGGTTTATTGTTGAATTCCCTGCCTCATCGAATTCCGGAGAACCATCGCGTGTTTCAGAAAGTTGACGCCTACGCCGGCGACCCCATTCTCTCCTTAATGGAGCGTTTCAAAGAAGATCCTCGCAGCGACAAAGTGAATCTCAGCATTGGTCTGTATTACAACGAGGACGGCATTATCCCTCAGTTGAAAGCCGTTGCTGAAGCGGAAGCGCGTCTTAACGCCGCCCCGCACGGTGCTTCTCTTTATCTGCCGATGGAAGGGCTCAATACTTACCGTAACGCCATCGCGCCGCTGCTGTTTGGTGCCGATCACGCGGTGCTCGCACAAAAACGTGTGGCAACCATCCAGACCCTGGGCGGTTCAGGCGCGCTTAAAGTGGGTGCGGACTTCCTGAAAAAATACTTCCCGGATTCAGGGGTATGGGTCAGCGATCCCACCTGGGAAAACCACGTGGCGATTTTTGAGGGTGCCGGCTTTAAGGTGGCGACCTATCCATGGTTCGACAGTGAAACCAACGGCGTGCGCGTTGACGCGTTGCTGGAAAAACTAAATACCCTGCCAGAGCGCAGCATAGTGCTGCTGCACCCGTGCTGCCACAACCCGACCGGGGCAGATCTCACCAACACCCAGTGGGATGCGGTGATTGAGGTGCTGAAAGCGCGCAACCTGATCCCCTTCCTCGACATCGCCTATCAGGGCTTTGGCGCAGGGATGGAAGAAGATGCCTATGCCATCCGTGCCGTGGCCAGCGCTGGTCTGCCTGTTCTGGTCAGCAACTCGTTTTCAAAAATCTTCTCCCTGTACGGCGAGCGCGTGGGTGGCCTCTCTGTGGTGTGCGAAGACGCCGAAGCGGCAGGTCGCGTACTGGGGCAACTGAAGGCGACCGTGCGCCGCATCTACTCCAGCCCGCCAAACTTTGGCGCGCAAGTGGTGGCGACCGTGCTGGGAGACGAACAGCTAAAAGCCAGCTGGCTTGCAGAAGTGGAATCCATGCGTAAGCGTATTCTGTCGATGCGTCAGGAGTTGGTTAACGTGCTGAAAGAGGCCGTACCGGGGCATAACTTCGACTATCTGCTTAAACAGCGCGGGATGTTTAGCTACACCGGGCTGAGCGCCGCACAGGTTGAACGTCTGCGCGAAGAGTTCGGCGTCTACCTGATTGCCAGCGGACGTATGTGCGTGGCGGGTCTGAATGCCAGCAACGTTCATCGCGTGGCGCAGGCATTTGCTGCAGTAATGTAAGTACTTACTCACCCTCCCTCTCCTCGTTGGAGAGGGCCGGGATGAGGGCATCAGGCCGCACAAACAGGTTGCCCGGCATTCTGTGATCTTCTTCTTTTTATCCAACCTCATAAGCAAAAACTCCTTCCCTTCATCTCCCGCTGGGGTTATGGTCGGATAGATTTTTGACCAGTCGCTCAAATTAAAACGATAACAAACTGAATATTCAGGGGAAAATATGCGCAAGATCACACTGGCGCTCAGCGCCGCCTGCTTATTGTTCTCGCTTAACAGTACGGTCGTCGCGCGCGCTTCCGCACCGACGCCGCTTTACACCGGCACTACCGCCGCTATTCTGGCTGAACAAGCCCCCATTCACTGGGTCTCTGTAGCCCAGATTGAAAACAGCCTGATGGGCCGCCCGCCAATGGCCGTGGGCTTTGATATTGACGATACCGTCCTCTTCTCCAGCCCCGGGTTCTGGCGCGGTAAAAAAACATACTCACCGGACAGCGAAGCGTATCTGAAAAACCCTGAGTTCTGGGAAAAGATGAACAACGGCTGGGACGAATTCAGCATCCCGAAAGAGGTGGCCCGCGCGCTTATCGCCATGCATGTAAAACGCGGCGACAGCATTTACTTCGTTACCGGACGCAGTCAGACCAAAACGGAAACCGTCTCTAAAACCCTGCAGGATGATTTCCTGATCCCGGCGGCCAGCATGAACCCGGTGATTTTCGCGGGTGACAAACCGGGACAAAACACCAAAACCCAGTGGCTGGAGCAGAAACATATCAAAGTCTTCTACGGTGATTCAGACAACGATATCAGCGCCGCGCGTGATGTGGGAGCCAGAGGGATCAGGGTGTTACGCGCCTCAAACTCGACCTATCGCCCGCTGCCAATGGCCGGGAAGTTTGGCGAAGAGGTCATTGTGAACTCAGAGTATTAAACCGTTGGCGGCGAGTTTGGCTCTTTTTTAATCAAATCTCGTCGCTGCGGGTTTTACCTTTCGTCTTCTTGCTGCACACTTAGAAAGATTCACTTTCATAACGGAGCAGCACATGTGGTACCAACAAACCCTGACCTTAAGCGCTAAACCTCGCGGATTTCACCTGGTGACGGATGAAGTTATCGGGCAGATCCGCGATCTGTCGCGCGTCAAAACGGGTTTGCTGCATCTGCTGCTTCAGCACACGTCGGCCTCTCTCACGCTTAATGAAAATTGCGATCCCACCGTCCGGTCTGATATGGAGCGGCATTTTCTGAAAACCGTTCCGGACAACGCCTCCTACGAGCATGACTATGAGGGGGCGGACGACATGCCTTCGCATATCAAATCTTCTCTGCTGGGCGTATCGCTAATGCTGCCGGTACACAACGGGCGGCTTCTGCTGGGAACATGGCAAGGGATCTGGCTGGGAGAACATCGCATTCACGGTGGTTCGCGTAAAATTATCGCAACGCTACAAGGGGAATAAAGATGACAATTTCGGAGCTACTGCAGTACTGCATGAGTAAGCCAGGCGCGGAGCAGAGCGTTCACAGCGACTGGAAAGCCACGCAGATTAAAGTGGGAGATGTGTTGTTTGCGATGGTGAAAGAGGTGGAAGGCCGCCCGGCGGCGTCGCTGAAAACCAGCCCGGAGCTGGCGGAGCTATTACGTCAGCAGCACGACGATGTCCGGCCGAGCAAACATCTGAACAAAGCGCACTGGAGTACGGTCTATCTCGACGGTTCACTCCCGGGATCGCAGATTTACTACCTTGTGGACGCGTCTTATCAGCAGGCGGTTGAGCTGCTGCCGGAAGCGACCCGACAGCAACTCTCCGTGTGACAATTACAACAACGGTTTAAGGAAGCGCGCGGTGTGCGAGGCTTCGCACTCTGCAACGGTCTCTGGCGTACCGGAGACGAGGATTTCACCGCCGCCGCTGCCGCCTTCCGGGCCGAGATCGACAATCCAGTCCGCGGTTTTAATCACGTCCAGGTTGTGCTCAATGACCACAATAGTGTTGCCCTGATCGCGAAGCTGATGCAGAACGTCGAGCAACTGCTGGATATCCGCAAAGTGCAGACCGGTGGTCGGCTCATCGAGAATGTACAGTGTCTGCCCGGTTCCGCGTTTGGATAGCTCACGCGCCAGCTTCACGCGCTGCGCTTCACCCCCAGAGAGCGTGGTCGCTGACTGTCCCAGACGAATGTAGGTCAGGCCTACGTCCATCAGCGTCTGCAGCTTACGCGCCAGCGCAGGAACGGCATCAAAGAACTCGCGCGCCTCTTCGATGGTCATATCCAGCACTTCGTGGATGGTCTTGCCTTTGTATTTAATCTCCAGCGTTTCACGGTTATAGCGTTTGCCTTTGCACTGGTCGCACGGCACGTAGATATCCGGCAGGAAGTGCATCTCAACCTTGATCACGCCGTCGCCCTGACAGGCTTCACAGCGGCCGCCGCGAACGTTAAAGCTGAAACGTCCTGGCGTGTAGCCGCGCGAACGCGCTTCCGGTACACCGGCGAAGAGTTCACGGACGGGCGTGAAGACGCCGGTATAGGTCGCCGGGTTGGAACGCGGCGTACGGCCAATCGGGCTTTGGTCGATGTCGATAACTTTATCGAAATGTTCCAGCCCCTGAATGTCGCGGTACGGTGCAGGTTCGGCCAGCGTCGCGCCGTTCAGCGCCGTCTGCGCAATCGGGAACAGCGTATCGTTGATCAGCGTCGACTTACCGGAACCGGATACGCCGGTGATACAGGTAAACAGCCCGACGGGCAGCGTCAGCGTCACGTCTTTCAGGTTGTTGCCGCGAGCGCCGGTGAGCTTAAGCACTTTTTCCGGGTTCGCCGCCACGCGCTGTTTCGGCACCTCAATTTTGCGCTTGCCGCTCATGTACTGGCCGGTTAACGACTCTGGCACCGCCATGATATCTTTCAGGGTGCCTTCCGCGACCACCTGGCCGCCGTGCACGCCCGCACCCGGGCCGATGTCGATCACATGGTCGGCAGCACGGATAGCATCTTCGTCGTGCTCGACCACAATCACCGTGTTGCCGAGGTTACGCAGATGAATAAGCGTTCCGAGCAGACGCTCGTTGTCGCGCTGGTGCAGGCCGATGGACGGTTCGTCCAGGACATACATGACGCCCACCAGGCCCGCGCCAATCTGGCTGGCCAGACGGATACGCTGGGCTTCACCGCCGGACAGCGTCTCTGCGGAGCGGGAAAGCGTCAGGTAGTTCAGGCCGACGTTCACCAGGAATTTCAGACGGTCGCCGATCTCTTTCAGCACTTTTTCGGCAATCTTCGCCCGCTGGCCGGAGAGCTTCAGGTTGTTGAAGAAGTCCATTGCGTGACCGATGCTCATGTCTGAGATGGTCGGCAACGCCGTGTTTTCGACAAACACGTGGCGCGCTTCGCGACGCAGACGCGTGCCCTCACAGGTGGCGCAGGAGCGGTTGCTGATGAACTTCGCCAGCTCCTCGCGCACCGCGCTGGATTCGGTCTCTTTGTAGCGGCGCTCCATGTTGTGCAGCACCCCTTCGAACGGGTGGCGACGCACGGAGGTATCGCCGCGATCGTTCATGTATTTGAACTCGATGTTCTCTTTACCGGAACCGAACAGGATCACTTGGTGCACGTTCGGGCTCAGGCTGGCCCACGGCGCTTCCACGTCGAACTTATAGTGCTCTGCCAGCGATTTAAGCATCTGGAAGTAGTAAAAGTTACGCTTATCCCAGCCACGGATCGCACCGCCAGCCAGCGACAGTTCAGGATTCTGGATCACGCGGTCCGGGTCAAAATACTGCTGTACGCCCAGGCCGTCGCACGTCGGGCAGGCTCCCGCCGGGTTGTTAAAGGAGAACAGACGTGGCTCCAGCTCACGCATGCTGTAGCCGCAAATCGGGCAGGCAAAGTTGGCGGAGAAGAGCAGTTCTTCCGCGTTCGGGTCGTCCATATCGGAGACCACCGCCGTACCGCCAGAGAGTTCCAGCGCGGTTTCAAAGGATTCCGCCAGACGGGTCGCCAGATCGTCACGCACTTTAAAGCGGTCAATCACCACTTCGATGGTGTGTTTTTTCTGCAGCTCCAGCTTCGGGGGATCGGACAGGTCACACACCTCGCCGTCGATACGGGCGCGGATATACCCCTGGCTTGCCAGGTTTTCCAGCGTTTTGGTGTGCTCGCCCTTACGCTCTTTAATGATTGGGGCAAGCAGCATCAGGCGTTTGCCTTCTGGCTGCGACAGCACGTTATCCACCATCTGGCTCACGGTCTGCGCCGCCAACGGCACGTCGTGATCCGGGCAGCGCGGCTCTCCTACGCGGGCATACAGCAGACGCAGGTAGTCATGAATTTCGGTAATGGTACCGACCGTTGAACGCGGGTTGTGGGAGGTGGACTTCTGCTCAATAGAGATAGCAGGCGAAAGCCCCTCGATATGGTCTACATCCGGTTTTTCCATCAATGACAGGAACTGGCGCGCATACGCAGAGAGTGATTCAACGTAACGGCGCTGTCCTTCGGCATACAGAGTGTCGAAAGCCAGTGAGGATTTGCCAGACCCCGAAAGCCCGGTCACGACGATGAGTTTGTCGCGAGGGATTATGAGGTTGATATTCTTGAGATTGTGGGTGCGGGCGCCCCGAACTTCGATCTTATCCATTCACCTTTCCCGGTTGGAACACGGATTGCCTGGTTTGTTTGAAGGACAAACGGCTGTCAGAAACGGCTAATTATGACACAATTTAACCTGTTTGAATATACAGTATTGGAATGCATTTTCTGATTAGCTGTGTAACAATGTCGAGTTCGCGAGAGATTTCTGAACCCGCCACGCAACTATGCAAATTGAGGCGTGGAAATGGTACACTCGCGCGTTTACACTATTAAGAAACGTATTCAGGAGACACGAACATGGCCAGCAGAGGCGTAAACAAGGTGATTCTCGTCGGTAATCTGGGCCAGGACCCGGAAGTACGCTACATGCCGAGTGGTGGCGCAGTTGCCAACATTACGCTGGCTACTTCCGAATCCTGGCGTGACAAAGCGACCGGTGAGATGAAAGAGCAGACCGAATGGCACCGCGTTGTGCTGTTTGGCAAACTGGCAGAAGTGGCCGGTGAGTATCTGCGTAAAGGCTCTCAGGTTTATATTGAAGGCCAACTGCGTACCCGCAAATGGACCGATCAATCCGGTCAGGAAAAGTACACCACTGAAGTGGTGGTAAACGTTGGCGGCACCATGCAGATGCTGGGAGGCCGTCAGGGCGGCGGCGCACCAGCAGGTGGCGGCCAGCAGCAGGGCGGTTGGGGCCAGCCTCAGCAGCCACAGGGCGGCAACCAGTTCAGCGGCGGCGCGCAGTCTCGCCCGCAGCAGCAGTCCGCACCGGCACCGTCTAATGAACCGCCAATGGACTTCGACGACGATATTCCGTTCTGATTCACGGATATGCAAAATATAAAAACCCAGACATCGGTCTGGGTTTTTTATTCAGTCAGGTATCAGGTAATTACCATCGGCCAGTCTGGTGGCGTATGGCTCATTGCCTCAACCATCACTACTTTAATATTTTCCCAGACGGCGGCAATATCCAGCAGGGTGATACCAAGCAGACCCGTTGCAAACCAGCAAGCCGCGCCCAGTCCTAACAGCGTACTGATGACCGCAAGACCCGCGTAGTCAGATTTACGAAACTGAATGTTCAGCGTGCTGGCTAAAAACATCAGTACCGCACTCAACAAAGGCCAGCGCAGGAGAACCATGCTGGTCGTAATGGTTGCCATAAAACCCATCCTCTCCAAAACAGACGAACTGAATGAAACAGTGTTTCTCGTTACATGATATGTGTGAACTATATCACATTTGTTGATTTATTCGCCAGTGCCTGTGCGAGCAGATTGGGGATTTTATTACGCTGAAAAAGAGAGGCGGCAGGATGGGGTTGCCTTCGACATCGGCGGATGCGAACCCACCACGTGCCGGGAGCAACCTCCTTTGGCCGAGTAGAGGAGGGCAACGGCGTTCCCAGCGATGCCTTTTTATAAATGAAGCCTTATTCTCTGCTGATCCTGGAAATAATGTGGTAATAGCAGAACGTTTATAAAACATTGATCAAATTACACCCGTTCAGGCTGGATAAATATTTCCCTTAATAGAAACGGAACGAATACTTTTAGTTTAGCTTACGGACAAATATTATCGTCATAACGAAATTTAAGATTTTTAATACTAAAAGTCAGTTGCTAACTTCGCATGATTCATGCAACGTAATCACCTGTTTATCAAAGCATCCGGCCTTCATTACTACAGGCGTACAACATGCAGGGATATAGGGCGGGAAATGAATCGTAGCGCGCGGCGCAAGATGCTCAGAGTGGTAGGGATCATCATGGTAGTTATGCTGCCGGTGATGCTTGCGCTATGGTTTGCCCAGCTAAGAGCGGTGTCGGAAACAAGCGCGCAGTTACGCACATTTGCTGAACTGGCTTTAGACAAAACTGAACTGGTTATTGAACAGGTTGATCTGGCCCGGGCCGAAGCGGAAAAATATCAGGGTAAAGTTTGTACGCCGTCACATCGGCAATATATGTTGAACGTGGTTCGCGGCCGTCTGTTCATCGCTGATTTAATTTATGCCGAAGGCCAGAATTTTCGTTGTTCATCCATTTTTACCCCGGATCGGCCTTATGCGATCTCCCCCGCTAATTACATCCGAAAACCTGATATCGCTATCTATTATTACCGTGATACGCCATTTTTCACTGGCTATAAAATGACATATATGCAGCGCGGGAATTATGTCGTGGTGGTTAATCCACTCTCGTACAGTGAAGTGATGTCCACCGATCACTCTCTCTCATGGGGCGTGTACGATACGGTAACGAATGCCTTCTTTTCCGTCAGTCAGAAAGCCAACGTTTCTTTATTAAACTCGATGATTCGGGATAAGGACGTGGTATTTCAAAAAGATGACCGTTTTTATACGGTGGTAAAATCGGATAAACGCCCGATTGCCGCCATCGTTTCAACGTCGAATAAACGCTTCTATGAAACGCTCTACCATCAGGCGACGTTGACGCTGCCGCTGGGAATGATCTGTAGCATCATTATTTTGCTGGTCTGGTCGCGCACCCACCGTGAGCTGAACTCCCCAGGACGATTGCTGCATCGGGCGCTGAATAAACGTCAGCTTTGTGTCCATTATCAGCCAATCATCGATATCAAGAATAATCAGTGCGTGGGGGCAGAGGCATTGTTGCGCTGGCCTGGTTTTAACGGGCCTGTCATGAGCCCGGCGGAATTCATCCCGCTGGCGGAAAAAGAGGGGATGAGTGAACGCATCACGGATTATGTTGTAGAAGAGGTCTTCAGCGATCTGGGCCATTTCCTGGCCGCGCATCCTGACCTCTATATTTCGATCAACCTGTCGGCGACGGATTTTCACTCTTCGCGGCTGATCGCCATGATTTCCGACAAAGCGCGGCACTATGCCGTGCGTGCGCAGCAGATCAAAATCGAAGTGACGGAGCGCGGTTTTATTGATGTGCCGAAAACTACGCCGGTTATCCAGGCTTTTCGTCAGGCGGGTTATGAAGTGGCAATCGACGATTTTGGTACAGGTTACTCGAACCTGCATAATCTCTACTCGCTGAATGTCGATATTCTGAAAATCGACAAATCCTTTATCGACACCTTAACCACCAACAGCACCAGCCATCTTATCGCCGAGCATATTATCGAGATGGCGCAGAGCCTGCGGCTCAAAACCATTGCGGAAGGGGTAGAAACTGCCGAGCAGGTAAGTTGGTTGTTGAAGCGCGGCGTACAGTTCTGTCAGGGATGGCACTTCGCGAAAGCGATGCCGCCCCAGGAGTTTATGACCTGGCAGCAGCAACCTTTGCACTGATAAACCTTAATTCAACTGGTGACGGTAATCGCTTGGCGTGCGGTCAAACTCGCGGCGAAACACGCGGGAAAAGGTTTGTTGCGACACATACCCCAGATCCATCGCGATATCAAAAATAGGCCGCTGCGTAGAGCGTAACGCCTGCGCTGCCAGCAGTAACCTGCGCTGACGAATGTACTCACCCAGCGTCTGGTGCATTACGGTCCGGAACATTCTCTGTAAATACCATTTCGAATAGCCCGACTTTTTCGCGACCACATCAATGTTCAACGGTTGGTCGATATGTTCATCAATCCATTCAATAAGTGTCTGAATAATTTGCTGATGCGACATAAGGTTGCCCTCTGTAGATACAACTTTCCTGGTTGATTCGTCGTTTTCTCTGTGGGGGAGTATAATTCCTCAAGTTAACTTGAGGTAAAGAGGTTTTATGGAAAAGAGATTGCCGAGAATAAAAGCGCTTTTGACCCCGGGTGAAGTGGCTAAGCGAAGCGGTGTGGCAGTATCGGCGCTCCACTTCTATGAAAGTAAAGGGTTAATCAAAAGCATTCGTAACGCCGGAAACCAGCGGCGCTACACCCGTGACGTGCTCCGCTACGTGGCGATTATTAAAATTGCGCAACGAATCGGAATTCCCCTGGCCACCATCGGTGAGGCGTTCGGCGTGTTACCGGAAGGCCACACGCTGAGCCCGAAAGAGTGGAAAGAGCTGTCATCCCAGTGGCGAGAGGAGCTGGACCGGCGTATTCATACGTTGGTGGCGCTGCGTGACGAACTTGACGGGTGCATCGGTTGCGGTTGTTTGTCGCGCAGCGATTGCCCATTACGCAACCCCGGTGACAAACTGGGCGAACAGGGGACGGGGGCGCGGCTGCTGGAAGAGGATTGAGATCTGTTTGCCGGGTGGCGGCTGCGCCTTACCCGTCCTACAAAACCGAGAACGTAGGCCGGATAAGCGAAGCGCCATCCGGCAAAAAGCATAATAAAGAACTAAAGCGCCACATAAGGGCGCTTTAGTTTTTTCCGGTCTTTGTCTTTCTCTCTATCCCGCTGGCTCACGGGAGGGTTTCCCCCGACATCAGCACCCCTCATGTCGAGCTGGTTGAGGAGGTTCCGGTTTGTGCTGACACTTTAATTCTATGTAAGGGCCGCTTTTTAGCCAGTCACCGGGGCCGCTTTTTTGACGAATATTTTTCGCGGTGTTGTTCAATTTTCTATAGTTAAAAAGTATGAATAACAGGAGACCTCTATGCTCACGGTACATCACCTTAACCAGTCGCGCTCACACCGCGTGATCTGGGCTCTGGAAGAACTTTCTCTGCCCTATGAGATTGTTCACTACCAGCGCGAAAAAACGATGCTGGCTCCCGAGTCCCTTAAACGCGTGCATCCGTTGGGCAAGTCACCGGTCATTGAAGACAATGGGCTGATCCTTGCTGAATCCGGTGCCATTCTGGAATATCTGCAGGAAACCTACGACGCAGAATCGCAGCTTAAGCCGCTGGATCCTGCCCATAAGGTGCAATACCGCTTCTGGCTACACTATGCAGAAGGTTCTCTTATGCCGCTGCTGTTAATGAAGCTGGTATTTAGCAGCCTCGGTAAACCGCCCGTGCCGTTTGGGATACGAACGCTGGGGAAAGCGCTGGGTCAGGGCGTGCAAAAAGCCTATCTCAACCCCCAGCTCGAAACCCACGCGCGTTTTATTGAATCTCACCTGGCTGAAAATAGCTGGTTTGCCGGAGAGACTCTCAGCATGGCCGATATTCAGATGAGTTTCCCGATTTTTGCTCTGCTGGCACGCGGCGGTGTCGAGGATCTTCCGCACACCCATGCCTGGAAGAAAAAGGTCGAAAATCGTCCTGCCTGGCAGAGAACCCTGGAACAAGGTGGGCCGTTAACGATCCCTGGCGAGGCGTAATTTGTAACCCCATTGCGCATAAACGATAACGTTTGCGCATCCTCTGCTTATTTCTTCATCGTCATAAGGGAAATTTAGCGAAAAACGAGAAAGTTCAGTTGAAAAGGGCGGTGATTAGGCTGGATAATCGTTTGCCTAAATTTGACCACCCGTTTTGTAAGCGCGGAGCTAAACGTTTGCTTTTTTTGTGACGCCCCTTTTCGTCGCAAACGCAGCACAAGGATTTGACGTTTTGCTGGCAGTGGAGTCTCCACCACGCTTACGGACTTTCTATAAAAACTCTCAGGGGATGTTTTCTATGTCTACGCCATCCGCGCGTACCGGCGGTTCACTTGACGCCATCTTTAAAATTTCTGCTCGCGGCAGCACCGTGCGCCAGGAAATCGTTGCCGGTCTGACAACGTTTCTGGCAATGGTGTACTCCGTCATCGTTGTGCCGGGCATGCTCGGTAAAGCAGGCTTCCCACCGGCAGCGGTCTTTGTTGCAACCTGTCTTGTCGCCGGTGTTGGCTCCATCGTAATGGGGCTGTGGGCGAATCTGCCGATGGCGATTGGCTGTGCCATTTCCTTGACCGCCTTCACCGCGTTTAGCCTGGTGCTGGGCCAACACATCAGCGTACCGGTTGCCCTGGGCGCCGTCTTCCTGATGGGCGTGCTGTTCACCATTATCTCGGCAACCGGTATTCGTAGCTGGATTTTGCGCAACCTGCCGCACGGCGTAGCACACGGCACCGGTATCGGTATCGGGCTGTTTCTGCTGCTGATTGCCGCCAATGGCGTGGGTCTGGTCATTAAGAACCCGCTGGACGGTCTGCCGGTGGCGCTGGGTCACTTCGCCAGCTTCCCGGTGATCATGTCCCTGATTGGCCTAGCGGTGATTATTGGTCTGGAAAAACTGAAAGTCCCAGGCGGCATTCTGCTGACCATTATCGGTGTGTCCATTGTTGGCCTGATTTTCGATCCGACCGTGCATTTCTCCGGTATTTTTGCCATGCCGTCACTGAGCGATGACAACGGTAACTCCCTGATTGGCAGCCTGGATATTGTCGGCGCGCTGAACCCGGTGATCCTGCCAAGCGTGCTGGCGCTGGTGATGACGGCGGTGTTTGATGCCACCGGGACCATCCGTGCGGTGGCCGGTCAGGCGAACCTGCTGGATAAAGACGGTCAGATTATCGACGGTGGCAAAGCGCTGACCACCGACTCCCTGAGCAGCGTCTTCTCGGGTCTGGTAGGGGCTTCTCCGGCTGCGGTCTATATTGAGTCCGCTGCGGGCACCGCGGCAGGCGGTAAAACTGGCCTGACCGCCATTACCGTTGGTGTGCTGTTCCTGCTGATCCTGTTCCTCTCTCCGCTCTCTTATCTGGTGCCAGCCTACGCTACGGCTCCGGCACTGATGTACGTCGGCCTGCTGATGCTGAGCAACGTGGCGAAAATTGACTTTGCGGACTTTGTGGACGCGATGTCAGGCCTGATCACTGCGGTATTTATCGTGCTGACCTGTAACATCGTGACCGGCATCATGATCGGCTTCGCGTCGCTGGTGATTGGTCGCCTGGTCTCCGGTGAGTGGCGCAAGCTGAACATCGGCACCGTGGTTATCGCCGTTGCGCTGGTGGTGTTCTACGCGGGCGGCTGGGCAATCTAAATTGTCCTTTGATGCGAAAACGGGTGGCTCAGGCCGCCCGTTTTTATTTTCAGGACTCATCCCGTTGCCTTTTGCGTTACTCTGGGGAAGATAGAATAAAAGGCACGACGCCTTCCGTAGTACATAAGTAACACAGCAAACAGGGAACGCATGGAAATCTTTTTCACAATACTCATCATGACCCTTGTGGTCTCATTATCCGGGGTGGTTACACGCGTACTGCCCTTTCAGGTCCCCCTGCCATTAATGCAAATTGCCATCGGCGCGCTGCTGGCGTGGCCGACGTTTGGCCTGCACGTTGAGTTCGACCCGGAACTGTTCCTCGTGCTGTTTATCCCGCCACTGCTGTTTGCCGATGGCTGGAAAACACCCACGCGCGAGTTTCTGGAACATGGGCGCGAGATCTTCGGTCTGGCACTGGCGCTGGTCGTCGTGACCGTGGTCGGGATTGGTTTCCTGATCTATTGGGTGGTTCCGGGGATCCCGTTAATCCCCGCTTTTGCGCTGGCCGCAGTCCTGTCGCCAACCGATGCCGTGGCGCTGTCCGGCATAGTGGGTGAAGGGCGGATTCCGAAGAAAATCATGGGCATCTTACAGGGAGAGGCGCTGATGAACGACGCCTCCGGTCTGGTTGCCCTGAAGTTCGCCGTGGCCGTCGCGATGGGAACGATGATCTTTACCGTGGGTGGCGCGACCCTGGAATTCTTTAAGGTTGCTATTGGCGGTATCCTGGCGGGCTTCGTGGTGAGCTGGCTGTATGGCCGCTCGCTGCGCTTCCTCAGCCGCTGGGGCGGTGATGAACCCGCAACGCAGATCGTACTGCTGTTCCTGCTGCCGTTTGCCTCCTATCTGATTGCCGAACACATTGGCGTGTCGGGCATTCTGGCAGCGGTCGCGGCAGGGATGACCATCACCCGCTCCGGCGTAATGCGCCGCGCGCCGCTGGCCATGCGTCTGCGTGCAAACAGCACCTGGGCAATGCTGGAATTTGTCTTCAACGGCATGGTCTTCCTGCTGTTGGGTCTGCAGCTGCCGGGCATTATGGAATCCTCTCTGGTGGCGGCGGAGGCCGATCCGAACGTTGAAGTCTGGATGCTCTTTACCGACATCGTGCTGATCTACATGGCGCTGATGCTGGTGCGCTTCGGCTGGCTGTGGACGATGAAAAACTTCAGCGTGCGCTTCCTGAAGAAAAAGCCGATGGAGTTTGGTTCGTGGACCACGCGTGAGCTGCTGATTGCCTCCTTTGCGGGGGTACGCGGGGCGATTACCCTGGCCGGTGTGCTCTCCATTCCGTTGCTGTTGCCGACGGGCGATGTCTTCCCGGCGCGTTATGAACTGGTCTTCCTGGCGGCGGGCGTGATCCTGTTCTCACTGTTTGTCGGTGTGATTATGCTGCCGATTTTGCTGCAGCATATCGACGCCGGGGACGCTACGCAGCAGCATAAAGAGGAGCGGATTGCCCGCGCTGCCACTGCCGAAGTGGCGATTGTCGCTATTCAGAAAATGGAAGAGCGCCTGGCCGCCGATGCCGAAGAGAACATCGACAATCAGTTGCTGACGGAGGTGAGCTCACGCGTGATTGGTAATCTGCGTCGCCGGGCTGACGGCCGTAACGATGTGGAAAGCTCGCTGCAGGAGGAGAACCTGGAGCGCCGGTTCCGTCTGGCGGCGCTGCGCTCCGAGCGTGCCGAGCTGTACCACTTGCGCGCCACGCGGCAGATCAGCAACGAGACGCTGCAAAAGCTGCTGCACGATCTGGATCTGCTGGAAGCGTTGTTGATAGAGAATCAGTAACGCTGTTTTTGCCCGGTGGCGCTGCGCTTACCGGGCCTACGTGCGCGATCGGTTCCCTCTTCCTGTGGGAGAGGGTTAGGGTGAGGGCACCCAAAATCCCTCACAACATTGCAGCCACGCCTGGGCGCTGTGCGACAAATATATCCCTTCTCGCCAGATCATCCCCAGCTGCCAGTGCAAATCGCTTTCGAGTGGGATCCAGCGCAGCGTGTTTTTATCCAGACGCTCGCAAATCGGCTGCGGCAGAATGGCAATCCCCACGCCTGCCTGCACCATCGCTGCCAGAAAATCCCACTGGCCGCTGCGCACCGCAATGCGCGGCTTCACGCTATGTTGATTAAACAGCGTCATCAGCTGGCGGCTGAGGGCGAAATCTTCGTTGTAGATCAGCAGAGGGTATTCACCGAGCAGTTCAGGTTTCACTGAGTCTCGCTTCAGCCAGTCGCCGGAGCGGGGAACCAGCACGCACAGCGGATGGCTAAAGAGCGGAAGCGTCGCCAGACCGCTCTCTTCCTCAACGGGGAGGGCTGTCATGGCGACGTCCAGCTCGCCGTTGGTTACGGCCTGCTGGACGGTTAATCCACCAAACTCCGAAATTTTGAGTTCAACGCCGGGGTAACGCTGGCGAAACAGGCTAATCGGCCCGGCCATCATCATCCCGACCATCGGCGGAATACCAAGGCGCAGCACCCCTTTGGTCAGGTGGTTAATATCGTCTAGCTCCGCTTCCAGCTGACGAAACTCGGCAAGGATCGCCAGGCCACGTTCAAACACCACGCGCCCGGTATCGGTAAGCAACAGCTTGCGTCCGTCGCGGATCAGCAGGGTACAGTTGAGTTCATCTTCGAGGTTTTTCAGCATTTTGCTGATGGTGGGCTGGGTAACAAATAACTTCTCCGCTGCGCGGGTAAAACTCTGCTGGCGAACCACTTCGACAAAATAGCGCAGCGTTCTTATGTCCATGATTATTCCTCGAAACTATACCTTCGATGATTTTAATTCATTTCAGTCCATACCGTGCGCTCACTATACTGGCGTCTCGTCTCATTTTTGAGGAAAACCCCCATGGCCGTGGCGTTAAGCCGTGTTACGCCTGCCGTTGTGCAACGACTCCAGGTACCGGTTCAGGTACTGCTCTACGCGGGACTGTTTGTTTTTGCGGAATATCTTGTCGGCTGGCTGCATCTGCCGCTGCCTGCCAACCTGGTGGGGATGGTGTTGATGCTGACGCTCATTCTCTGCCGCGTTATCCCCCTTAGTTGGGTGCGTGCCGGCGCGCGCTGGCTGCTGGCAGAGATGTTGCTGTTCTTTGTTCCTGCCGTGGTGGCGGTGGTGAACTATGCGCAACTGCTGATGGTGGACGGCTGGCGGATCTTCGCGGTCATCGCTCTGAGCACGCTGATGGTGCTGGGCGCCACCGCCTGGGTGGTGGACAAGGTTTATCGCTTCGAGATCCGCAGGCAAAAAACATGACTAACTTCCAGATAAGCGTGCTGTGCCTGATTGCCACGCTGGTTATCTACTTTGCCAACAAACGCCTGTATCGTCGCTTTCACGCGCTGCCGCTGATGCCGCTGGTCTTCACGCCGATCCTGCTGGTGCTGATGCTGGTTTTTGGCCATATCTCCTGGCAAAACTACATTGGTGAATCCCACTGGTTGCTGTGGCTACTGGGGCCGGCCACCATCGCCTTTGCGGTGCCGGTGTACGACAACCTGAATATCATTAAACGTCACTGGATGTCGCTCAGCGCGGGGGTGATTACCGCCACGGTGGTGGCGGTCTGTAGCTCCGTCTGGCTGGCGCGGCTGTTTACGCTGCCCGATGAAATTCAGCGTAGCCTGGCCGTGCGCTCGGTAACGACGCCATTTGCGCTGGCAGCCGCTAAACCGCTCGGCGGACAGCCGGATCTGGTGGCGCTGTTCGTGGTTGTCACCGGTGTCTTCGGTATGGCGGTAGGCGACATGCTATTTCTGCGGCTTTCTATCCGTGAAGGGTTGGCAAAAGGGGCGGGATTTGGCGCGGCGTCACACGGCGCGGGAACGGCACGCTCTTATGAGTTGGGTCAGCAGGAGGGGGTTGTAGCAAGCTTGGTGATGATGCTTTCCGGCGTGTTGATGGTGCTGATTGCGCCGCTGGTGGCGTGGGTGATGTTCTGAACTCCCCGGCCCGAAGGCCGGGGATCAAGACTCAGTGTGCGCGGCCTTGTTCCACGCCCAGGCCGGTTTGTGAGCGGATAAACTGGGCGCGGAATTTCTCACGCTCCAGGTTCCCCTCCGGCGAGTTGTCGGTTGCAGAGAAGATCCAGATACCGATAAACGCCACGGCGATTGAGAACAGCGCCGGGTACTCATACGGGAAGAGCGCCTTTTCGTGACCGAGGATCTGCACCCAAATCGTCGGGCCGAGGATCATCAGAATCACCGCGGTCAGCAGCCCCAGCCAGCCGCCTACCATTGCGCCACGGGTGGTCAGTTTAGACCAGTACATGGAGAGCAGGATGATAGGGAAGTTACAGCTCGCCGCAATTGAGAAGGCCAGCCCCACCATGAAGGCAATGTTCTGCTTCTCGAAGAGGATCCCCAGCAGGATCGCCACCACACCCAGAATCAGTACGGTGATTTTGGAGACTTTGAGCTCTTCACGCTCGGTTGCGCCTTTGCGGAACACGTTCGCGTACAGGTCATGCGACACCGCAGATGCTCCGGCAAGCGTAAGCCCGGCCACCACGGCAAGGATGGTGGCAAAGGCCACGGCTGAGATAAAGCCGAGGAAGAGATTGCCGCCTACCGCATCTGCCAGATGCACTGCCGCCATGTTATTCCCGCCAATCAGCGCGCCCGCCGCGTCTTTAAATGCCGGGTTCGCTCCCACCAGCATGATGGCGCCAAAACCGATGATAAAGGTCAGTATGTAGAAGTAACCCATAAACCCGGTGGCGTAGAAGACGCTCTTGCGCGCTTCGCGGGCATCGCTCACGGTGAAGAAACGCATCAGGATATGTGGCAAGCCTGCGGTACCAAACATCAGACCCAGACCGAGTGAAAGCGCGGATATCGGGTCTTTCACCAGCCCGCCCGGGCTCATGATCGCTTCCCCTTTCGGGTGGACAGCCATTGCTTCGGTAAACAGGTTGTTGAAGCTAAAGCCGACGTGTTTCATCACCATAAAGGCCATGAAGCTCGCACCGAACAGCAGCAGAACCGCTTTGATAATTTGCACCCAGGTGGTTGCCAGCATGCCGCCAAACAGGACGTACATCACCATCAGCACACCCACCAGCACCACCGCGACGTGGTAGTTCAGGCCGAACAGAAGTTCGATCAGTTTGCCTGCGCCAACCATCTGGGCGATCAGATACAGCGCCACCACCACCAGCGAACCGCAGGCGGAGAGAATACGAATCGGACCCTGCTTCAGGCGATACGAAGCCACGTCAGCAAAGGTAAAACGCCCCAGGTTGCGCAAGCGTTCGGCGATCAGGAACAGAATGATCGGCCAGCCCACCAGGAAGCCGAGAGAGTAGATCAGACCATCGTAGCCGGAGGTGTAAACCAGCGCGGAGATCCCAAGGAAAGACGCGGCAGACATAAAGTCGCCCGCAATCGCCAGCCCGTTCTGGAAACCGGTAATATTACCGCCCGCAGTGTAGTAATCATTACGGGAACGGACGCGTTTCGACGCCCAATAGGTGATATACAGCGTCAGCACCACGAAAATCAGGAACATGATAATCGCCTGCCAGTTGGTTGGCTGGCGCTGAACCTCGCCGGTAATGGCATCTGCGGCGTGTGCCGCAAAGGGAAGTGTGGCGGCAAGCGCCGTCAGGACTCTCTTCATGATGCTTTTACCTCACGCAGTACCGCTTTATTAAGACGATCGAATTCGCCGTTCGCGCGCCAGACGTAGACGCCGGTCAGCACAAACGAAATCACAATCACGCCAATGCCAATCGGGATGCCCCGTGTGACGCTGGTGCCCTCATGCAGCGGCGTACCCAGCCAGTGTGGGGCAAAGGCGATAAGCAGAATAAAGCCGACGTAGATAATCAGCATGATGATGGAAAGTAAGAAGGCAAACCGTTGCCGTTTATCAACGAGCTCCCTGTAGTGCGCACTATTCTCTATCTGCTGACAAATATCGTTATTCATCACAGAGTTCTCCAGAAGTAAGGTTGGTTTGTTTTATCCCCTCTCCCCTATGGGGAGAGGGTTAGGGTGAGGGGAGGAAGGTGCGGTCTGATGCCCTCACCCCGGCCCTCTCCCACAGGGAGAGGGAGAAAAGGTTACGAAGGCATTGCGATGGACTGCTTCTCTTCGAGCAGTTTTTCCACCACGCCCGGATCGGCGAGCGTTGAGGTATCACCAAGGTTGCTGGTGTCCCCTGCCGCGATTTTGCGCAAGATTCGGCGCATAATTTTGCCGGAACGAGTTTTCGGCAGCGAGTCAGTCCAGTGCAGTACATCCGGCGTGGCAAGCGGGCCAATCTCTTTGCGGACCCAGTTGCGCACGTCGGCATACAGTTCTGGCGATGGCTCTTCACCGTGGTTCAGCGTCACGTAGGCGTAAATCGCCTGGCCTTTAATGTTATGCGGGATCCCCACAACGGCGGCTTCGGCAATCTTCGGATGGGATACCAGCGCAGATTCAATCTCCGCGGTGCCCAGACGGTGGCCGGAGACGTTCAGCACATCGTCCACGCGCCCGGTGATCCAGTAATAGCCATCCTCGTCGCGACGCGCGCCGTCACCGCTGAAGTACATGTTTTTAAAGGTTGAGAAGTAGGTCTGCTCGAAGCGTTCGTGGTCGCCAAAAAGCGTACGTGCCTGGCCCGGCCAGGAATCGACGATCACCAGGTTGCCTTCGGTGGCGCCATCCAGCGGATTGCCTTCGTTATCCACCAGCGCAGGCTGGACGCCGAAGAACGGTTGGGTCGCTGAACCGGCTTTTAAGCGGGTTGCACCCGGCATTGGGGTGATCATGAACCCACCGGTTTCGGTCTGCCACCAGGTGTCCATTACCGGGCATTTTTCGTTGCCGATCTTCTTCCAGTACCACTCCCAGGCTTCCGGGTTGATAGGCTCGCCGACGGAGCCGAGGATGCGCAGGGAAGAGCGGTCAGTGCCTTCTATCGCTTTATCCCCTTCCGCCATCAGCGCACGGATCGCCGTTGGCGCGGTGTACAGAATGTTGACCTGGTGCTTATCGACCACCTGGCACATCCGCGCCGGGGTTGGCCAGTTTGGTACACCTTCAAACATCAGCGTTGTTGCACCGCAGGCCAGCGGGCCGTACAGCAGATAGCTGTGACCGGTGACCCAGCCCACGTCGGCAGTGCACCAGTAGATATCGCCCGGATGGTAGTCGAAAACGTATTTAAAGGTGGTGGCCGCATAGACCAGATAGCCACCGGTGGTATGCAGTACGCCTTTCGGTTTGCCGGTGGAGCCGGAGGTATAGAGGATAAACAGCGGATCTTCCGCGTTCATCTCTTGCGGTTGATGCTGGTCGCTTGCTTTTTCAATCAGGTCACTCCACCACAGGTCGCGCCCTTCATTCCAGTCGATCTTGCCACCGGTACGCTTAAGGACGATAACGTTGCTGACGGTTTTGACGTTCGGGTTTTTCAGCGCTTCGTCGACATTTTTCTTCAGAGGAATACCGCGCCCGGCGCGCACGCCTTCATCGGCGGTGATCACCAGTTTCGAACTCGAGTCGACAATACGCCCGGCAACCGCTTCCGGCGAGAACCCGCCAAAGATAACGGAATGGATCGCGCCGATGCGCGCGCAGGCCAGCATCGCCACCGCCGCTTCCGGCACCATCGGCATATAGATGGCGACCACATCGCCTTTTTTAATGCCCTGGTCCAGCAGCACGTTAGCGAAGCGGCACACGTCGCGGTGCAGCTCTTTATAAGAGATATGTTTGCTCTGAGAGGTGTCGTCGCCTTCCCAGATAATGGCGGTTTCGTTACCGCGTTCGGCAAGGTGGCGATCGAGGCAGTTCGCCGCAAGGTTTAGCGTGCCGTCTTCATACCATTTAATAGAAACGTTACCCGGCGCAAAGGAGGTGTTCTTCACCTTCTGGTAAGGTTTGATCCAGTCAAGAATATGGCCCTGCTCGCCCCAGAAAGCGTCAGGATCAGAGACAGATTGCTGATACTTTTCGTGGTACTGCTCCGGGTTGATCAGGCAACGGTCCGCAATGTTAGCGGGAATGTCGTGTTTGTGTATTTGGCTCATGGCTTTTTTTCTCCTTGTAAGATGTTAATAATATGTCGCAAAAACGTTAATAGTAGGGGCTTTACAAGCTTTGTTTATTATTTGGGCGGCAGATCACGCATTGTTTGAAGCGTATGAAAAATGAGCGAATGAAACTTTGAAGAAAAATAATTTACCGGGCGGATTATTCACATTTGCGCATAAAAAATCGTTTTTATAACAAATGGTTATTTATAAGAATTATCGTAAACTCGCGTCATAACGGCTTTTCGTAGTGAAATGCGTTGTTCTTTAAGGCTTGCGCAACACACCGCGCAGATGATACTCATACGCCGCGTTAAAAAATCCCATAAACCAACGCAACACAATTCATACCCTTTCAGTATGTCTCCATATTCATGCAGTCTGCATGAATAGGGCGCTTCATTGAGGAAGTCAGTTTCTATGAAAAACGTTAAAGTCAGCCTGGCCTGGCAAATCCTGCTGGCCCTTGTGCTGGGTATCCTGCTGGGTAGCTATCTCCATTATCACAGCGACAGCCGCGAGTGGCTGATTGCGAACTTGCTCTCCCCGGCGGGCGATATCTTTATTCATTTGATCAAAATGATCGTGGTGCCGATTGTCATCTCGACGCTGGTGGTCGGTATTGCCGGAGTCGGTGATGCAAAACAGCTGGGCCGCATCGGTGCAAAAACCATTCTCTATTTCGAAGTGATCACGACGATTGCCATCATCCTTGGCATTACCCTGGCGAATGTCTTCCAGCCAGGTTCCGGGATCGATATGTCGCAACTCGCGACGGTGGATATTTCGAAATACCAAAGTACGACCGCTGAAGTGCAGAGCCATGCGCACGGCCTGATGGGCACCATCCTGTCGCTGGTGCCGACTAACATTGTGGCGTCGATGGCGAAGGGCGAGATGCTGCCAATCATCTTCTTCTCGGTGCTTTTTGGTCTGGGTCTTTCCTCTCTGCCTGCCACGCACCGTGAACCGCTGGTCACCGTGTTCCGCTCCATCTCTGAAACCATGTTTAAAGTGACCCACATGGTGATGCGTTACGCGCCGGTTGGGGTGTTTGCGCTTATCGCGGTAACCGTGGCGAACTTCGGTTTTGCCTCCCTGTGGCCGCTGGCGAAGCTGGTAATTCTGGTGCATTTCGCCATCCTGTTCTTCGCGCTGGTGGTACTGGGCATTGTGGCGCGCCTGTGTGGGCTGAGCATCTGGATCCTGATCCGCATTCTGAAAGATGAGCTGATTCTGGCGTATTCCACGGCGAGCTCTGAAAGCGTGCTGCCGCGTATTATTGAGAAGATGGAGGCCTATGGTGCCCCGGCTTCTATCACCAGCTTCGTGGTGCCAACCGGCTACTCCTTTAACCTGGACGGCTCGACGCTGTACCAGAGCATTGCAGCCATCTTTATTGCCCAGCTGTACGGCATTGATCTGTCGCTGTGGCAGGAAATTGTGCTGGTGCTGACGCTGATGGTGACCTCAAAAGGGATCGCGGGCGTGCCGGGTGTCTCCTTCGTGGTGCTGCTGGCGACGCTTGGCAGTGTCGGTATTCCGCTGGAAGGCCTGGCGTTTATCGCCGGTGTTGACCGTATCCTCGATATGGCGCGTACGGCGCTGAATGTGGTTGGAAACGCGCTGGCGGTGCTGGTTATCGCCAAGTGGGAACACAAGTTCGACCGTAAAAAAGCGCTGGCGTATGAACGCGAGGTGCTGGGTCGTTTTGATAAGACGGCTGACCAGTAACATCCTAAGCCCGGTGGCGCTGCGCTTACCGGGCCTACGGGTTTTGTAGGCCGGGTAAGGCGAAGCCGCCACCCGGCACTTTATTCTCCGCTCAACGCATCAAACTCTTCACATCCCGTATCAAACCCTTCCGTACAGCTCAGGTTCAACCAGTAGAGCGCCTTCTGTTTATTGGGCGTGATAAAGCCTTTCTCGCCCTGCTGGAACAGCATCCCTGCCCAGTATTCGGCATAGCCAGTGCGTGACAAAGATGAGCTGCGCTTAAACCACGATGCCGCCAGAGCATCGTCCTGGGCCACTTCTACACCGTTGGCATAAATCAGACCCAGCAGCATTTGCGCATCTACCGCAGAGTCGTTGTCGATATCTTCGGTGGCCGTCTGCAGCAGTTTGATGGCCTGCGGGTAGTCTGTTTTGCCACCCTGGGTATTCACCAGAACGCGTGCCAGCATAATGGCGCCACGCTTGCTGCCCGCAATCGTGGCCTGCTGTGCCAGCGCTTTAGCCTGAGCGTAATCGCCCTGAGTAAAGTGGATCTGAGACAACAGGGCCATGGCATCGATGTCGCCCCCTTTTGCCGCTTTCTCTGCCCACATCGCCGCCTGCTTGCTGTCGCCGGAGCTGAACCAGGTGTCGGCGAGATAATACTGAGCGCGTGCATCGCCCGCCTCCGCCTGTGCTTTGTACTGGCTGCCAATCTCATCGGCATGGACGGACGACGTAACAAGTAATAACAACAGTAAAAATGGTTTCATGGATTCTTATCATCTGGGTACACGCCGCGCAGTATAATCGCGGCCATAGAATAAAAAAACGGGTGCGTTAAGACCTCAGCATCCTGCAAGCCGGGCGGAACTGTCATTCCGCCCGCAGAGGTTAGCCTGCAACGCAGGCTAATTTCGCCGCCACCTCCTGATGTTCACTCTTTATTGTCAGTTCGCATAACTTTCCGCGAGTGATAAAGGTAAAGATCACTATCGTCAGGCAGATAATAAAGACAATGCCTAACGCAGTTTTTAATGGCGTCATGCCTTTTACTCCTTGTCAAAAAAAGAATAAGAGGCTACTCTCAACCTGTAGGTTGTTGAGGGGTAGCCTCGGGTAAATGAATATTGCCCGGGGCTTTCCACTTTCTGTCCCTCAACAATGCTCAAGACAGAAAGTCTTAAGCACCCGCTGCACATCTTATCCATCTGAATCAAAATGCAAAGATGTAATTCTTTTTCGTGCAATTTACATTATTTCTGCGAGCAGCTTTCAAGATTAATAATTGATATTTTTAATGAGTTAGGCGGAAATAAAAAGGGAGTGAATATTTCACTCCCTTTATTCATCAATTAAATAATACCATTATCCCATCGCACTTTCGCGCAAGCGGGCTTTCAGCTTGTTATATTCGTCGATCACATACTGTTCCGCAGCGTGCTGATCCGCAATCGGCTCCACGCGTACGGCGCAGTACTTATACTCCGGCGTTTTGGTTATCGGGCTTAAGTTCTCCGTCACCAGTTCGTTACAGGCGCCAATCCACCACTGATAGGTCATGTACACCGCCCCTTTGTTGGGACGATCGCTGACCTGCGCACGGGTAATGATCCTGCCTTTACGCGAGTTCACCCATACCAGCGCTTCGTCTTCAATGCCAAGACGTTCAGCGTCGGCGGTGTTGATCTGTGCATAACCTGGCTCGTCCGCCAGCGCTGCCAGCGCCGCGCAGTTGCCGGTCATCGAACGACAGGAGTAGTGGCCCACTTCACGTACGGTGGAAAGCACCATTGGATACTCATCGGTGAGTTTATCAATGGGGGCAACCCAGTCGCAGGTGAAGAACTGTGCCAGCCCATTTGGGGTGTCGAATTTCTCTTTAAAGAGATACGACGTGCCCTGGTCGGCCTCAGACTCATCCCGGCACGGCCACTGGATATACCCCAGTTCACCCATTTTTTCATAGGTTGCACCGTAGAAGTCCGGACACAGATGCCGCAACTCGTCCCAGATCTCCTGAGTGTTGTTGTAGTGCATTGGATAACCCATGCGGGTGGCAATTTCGCTGATGATTTGCCAGTCGGTTTTCAGATCCCACTTCGGCTCCACCGCTTTAAAGAAGCGCTGGAAGCCACGGTCTGCCGCCGTGTAAACCCCTTCATGCTCGCCCCAGGACGTTGACGGTAAAATCACATCCGCCGCTGCCGCGGTTTTGGTCATAAAGATGTCCTGAACAATCACCAGCTCCAGATCCTCAAACCCTTTACGCACTGCAGAGAGCTCGGCGTCGGTCTGGAGAGGATCTTCGCCCATGATGTAAGCCGCCCGCACTTCACCATGTGCCGCCCGGTGCGGCAGCTCGCTGATGCGATACCCGGTGTGCTCCGGCAAACTTTCCACGCCCCACGCTTTGGCAAACTTCGCGCGGTTTTCCGGGAACTTCACGTACTGATAGCCCGGATAGGTGTCCGGCAGCGCACCCATATCGCAGGCACCCTGCACGTTGTTCTGACCGCGTACCGGGTTCACCCCGACGTGTGCCTTGCCAAGGTTGCCGGTCAGCATGGCGAGGCTGGTCAGGGAACGCACGGTTTCCACGCCCTGATAGAACTGGGTCACGCCCATGCCCCACAGAATGGCGGCGGTTTTCGCCCCGGCGTACATCCTTGCTGCCTGGCGGATCTCCTGCGCGCTGACGCCGGTGATCGCTTCGACAGATTCTGGCGTATAGCCTTCGACAATTTTCCGATACTCTTCAAAACCTTCCGTACGGGTGGCGACAAACGCCTGGTCGTAGAGGTTCTCCTCAATAATGACGTGCCCCATGGCGTTCAACAGCGCGATGTTCGAGCCGTTTTTCAACGCGATGTGCATATCTGCAATACGTGCCGTTTCGATTTTGCGCGGATCGCAGACGATGATTTTCGCCCCGTTCTGTTTGGCGCGAATAACGTGGTTCGCGACAATCGGGTGAGAATCCGCCGGGTTATAGCCGAAGATAAAGACGAGATCGGTGTTGTCTATCTCGTTAATTGCATTACTCATTGCGCCGTTTCCGACCGACTGGTGCAGACCTGCAACCGATGGGCCGTGTCAGACGCGAGCGCAGCAGTCTACGTTATTGGTTCCAATAACGGCGCGCGCGAATTTTTGCATTACATAGTTGGTTTCGTTACCCGTCCCGCGTGATGACCCGGTGGTCTGGATCGCATCCGGGCCATATTTAGCCTTAATGGCGCTCAGGCGGGTGGCGACGTAGTCCAGCGCCTCGTTCCACGAGACGGCTTCCAGCTTGCCACCGCGTTCACGGCGGATCATGGGGGTTTTCAGGCGCGGGGTGAGGATTTGGGTATCGTTAATAAAATCCCAGCCGTAGTAACCTTTCAGGCACAGCGTGCCCTGGTTGGTTTTCCCCTGTGCGGCCTCCGCCCGGACGATTTTGCCGTTATCGACCACCAGGTGGATCTTGCAACCTGAGGCACAATAAGGGCAAACCGTGACGACTTTTTTCATCAGTCTGCTCCAGTTAATCATTTCGCAGCCATAATGCAGCTTTTATGCCATATTTTTAGTGTGGGTATCACTCGACTTTACGGGCGTTCTTCTGGCAAAACCCTGACGAAAAGCAGGCAATCGTCAAAATTGACGTGTCGAAAAGGCAGCGGATGTGACATGGGTTGTAATTCCGTCACGTAAAAATCCATTTGGCTGGAGCCGACGGCAGAATAGTTCAGACTTAACATAATCCCCTGACGGAAGCATGCGATGAAACCGGCGATTCTGGTGGTTGATGACGATACGGCAGTGTGCGAGCTGCTGCAGGATGTGCTCAGCGAGCACGTCTTTACGGTGCTCGTCTGCCATAACGGACAGGACGCACTGAACCGGGTTCATCAGGAACCGGGAATTGCCCTGGTCCTGCTGGACATGATGCTGCCGGATATCAACGGCCTGCAGGTCCTGCTGCAGTTGCAAAAGCAACGCCCGGATCTGCCGGTAGTGATGCTTACCGGGCTGGGGAGTGAGTCTGACGTGGTGGTAGGGCTGGAGATGGGTGCCGACGATTACATTGGCAAACCGTTTAATCCGCGTGTGGTGGTCGCCCGGGTTAAAGCCGTGCTCAGGCGTACCGGAGCGCTGGCGGCCGACACGCCCGCGCCACGAGTGGCGGGCATTGCTTTTAATGGCTGGACGCTGGATACCACCCGCTGCGAACTGATCGATCCGCAGCGTAACCCCGTACCGTTGACCCAGGGTGAATACGGCCTGCTACTGGCGCTTACCCAGAACGCCCGCCGGGTACTGAGCCGCGAGCAGCTGCTTGAGCTGACCCACAGCGAAAGTGCCGATGTGTTTGACCGCACCATCGACGTGTTGATCATGCGCCTGCGCCGGAAAATCGAAGCCAATCCGCACCAGCCCGCATTAATCAAAACGATCCGCGGGCTGGGCTACGTCTTTGCCGCCGATGTCTGTCATCCCGATAGGGCGGCGTAAGTGCTTATGTTATGGCAGCGACAATAAGCGCGGCGAAAATCGCCGTGATGACCAGGTACTTCAGTGCGTAATAGAGCTTCCGATTACGCTTCTTCAGACGCTGACCGCGTTCTCGCCCGGCGTGCACATATTTGAAGATACGGTTGATTCCCCCGGTGCGGTCGTTATCGTCATTGGGGGAGCTGGCCGCTGACATCAGCGTTGTCCCGACCCAGTGGTTAACCGCCTGCGCCCAGCGCCATTTCATCGGACGTTCGATATCGCAGAAGAGAATAATCCGCGTGTGATCCGATTTATTCTCCGCCCAGTGCACGTAAGTTTCATCAAAGATGACAGCCTCACCGTCACGCCAGCTGTGGCGCTGCTGGTCAACCTCTATAAAGCAGCGATCGTCATTTGGCGTGACCAGGCCTAAATGGTAACGAACCGAGCCGGCGTAAGGATCGCGATGCTTGCCGAGCTTCGCGCCCGCCGGGAGTTCGGCAAACATTGCCGCTTTCACGGATGGGATCTCACTCACCAGTTGTGTCGTAACGGGGCACAGGGTCTGAGCCGAGGGATGCGCATCGGCATACCATTTGAGGTAAAACCGTTTCCAGCCGCGTTTAAAGAAGGTGTTAAAACCGGCATCGTTATGATTTTGTGCCGCCTTAATATGATCCTGCAAACGCAGCGCCTCTTCGCGAATGACCTCCCAGTTTTCCGTCAGTTTGTTTAATTCCGGAAAGCGCTCGGTTTCAAAAAAGGGCTGTCTGGCGGGCAGCGAAGAGAACGCCGTCATAAACATATTGATAGGCGCCATAAAGGTGGAGTGGTCGAAAAGTTGACGGGAAAGCGTCTGTTTTTCTTTGCCGCGCGAATGCGCATAAATAACACTGATAATAAATATAGCGATGATAATTGCTGCGAACATTTTTCCTTGTCCTCTGTATCTCTCATTTCGGAAAAGCGTGTGGGCAATATGTTGCCCACGCCGAATGTGCCAGACGCAGAGAGTGTAGTTCGGCTATGCAAAATTCATAGAACTGTAATCAAAAATCGCAATTTTTGTTAATTTAGGCGCTGCTCTCCTGAATAAAGCGCGTCAATTCCTCCAGCGTTTTTGCTCCATCAATGGCATTCGCGGCCAGCAGGCTTGCCCGGGCGCAGGCATGCGCCAGGTAAATACTCTCTGCCAGCGGCAGTGATTCATGACAGCCATATAAGAAACCGGCACAAAAGGCGTCGCCCGCGCCGACGCTGCCAATAATCTCCTCCTGAGTCAGCCTCCATGAGGGGATCCAGCGTCCTTCTTCGTTTGCGGCTTCTCCCCAGGCACCTTCCGGGCAGTGGATCACCACCCGTTGCCGGACGCCTGCCGCCAGCAGCTGCGCGGCGGCTTCAGCGATGTGGGCAACGTGCGGTGCGTCGTTGCCGTCGCGCATCTCAAGGCCGCTAAATTCTCCGGCTTCCAGTTCGTTAATGACCAGATAATCGAGATGACGCAGGGCAGGGAGGACCAGCGGCTGATAGCGCGGATCGCCCTTGCGGGAGACCAGATCAAGCGAGGTTTCATACCCCTGTTCGCGCATCTGCGCCAGCAGCCGTGCGCTACGGGTGCCGTATTCGTCATCTGGCATATCCAGACTGTCGAGCAGCAGCAGGTAGCCGAGGTGGAAGATTTTCATTGTGCCGTCGAGACGGTCAAACGCGGGGAGATCCAGCAGGCGGTTGGCCCCGGGAGAGTGGAAAAAGGTGCGCTGTCCGCTGGGGTCGGTCATCACCTGCGACATGGAGGTTGGCGCAAAGGTGGTGCGCTGTACGCGCTGCCGATTGACGTGATACTGGTCGAGCATTGCCAGAATGTAGTCCCCGTCGCTGTCTTCGCCAATCAGCCCCACCGCCTGCAGCGGCAGGCCGACGTGCATTTTCGCCAGCGTCAGCAGGACGTTGAGCGGCGCGCCGCCGGTGGAACGCTCGCTGTGGGTAATTTCTGCCAGCCAGCCGCGTTCCGGCCATTGCACGATCTGGTGAACGTGATCCACCAGCATATTGCCCGCGGCGATGATCCCTTTGCGTTCCATTATGCCTGCCCCGCGCTGCCAAAGATGCGCATCTGTTCGGCGACCGTATCGGTAATCGCCTCTTCTATGCCCAGCAGCAGCTCGGCAAACTCATCGTACAGCGGCTGGCGGTTGGCCATACGCTGCTCAACGGCGGAAAGCGCGGCCTGGGACATGCCGGTATAGAAATTGATTTTATGAATACCAAGTTCAATGGCGCGACGAAAATCAGCATCGCTGATCCCGGAGCCGCCGTGCAGTACCAGTGGCAGGCCGGTCTGCTGGCGAATGGCGTCCAGACGGGGGAAATCGAGCTTTGGCTCGCCCTTGTATTTGCCGTGTGCGTTGCCAATGGCGACGGCCAGCGCGTCAATGCCGGTTGAATCGACAAATTCCCGTGCCAGCTGCGGGTCGGTAAAGTACGCTTCATCCGCATGGCCGTAGAGCGCTCCGCCTTCATCGCCACCGACGGCACCTAACTCTGCCTCCACCGACACGCCCACCGCGTGACACATCTTCACCACTTCACGCGTCTGACGAATATTCTCCTCGTAGCTCAGTGTCGAGCCATCGAACATCACGGAGCTGAACCCTAAGCGCAGGGCGCGCACCACGGCGTCAAAGTGCAGGCCGTGGTCGAGGTTGAGTACCACGGGGATCGCGTGGCGGGCGGCTTCGTACTTAACCGCTTCGACAAGCGACTCCAGCGACACGTATTTAAAATGCACTTCGGCGATGTTGATGATAAAAGGCGAGCGCTCCTGCTTCGCCGCGGCAAACAGGGCGCGCAGGAAGTGGGTGTCGAGAACGTTGAACGCGCCCAGCGCGTAGCGATGTTGCCTGGCGTGCGCAAGACCGTCGGCAAAAGAAATCAATGGCATCATTTACCCCTTATATCCGAAACAGGTTGTACTCGTTGCACAGTACCAGCACCGCCGGTTCGTCTTCTTCGATGTTGTTATAGCGGGCAACGGGCTGCAAAAAGTGGTTGTCGTGTTCATCGTCATTGACCGATGACACTTCGCCCACCAGCACGTCGCCAAAACCGCGTTCACCCCAGAAACTGTGGTACAGGCCGGGCGTCAGGCAGATGCTCTCCCCTGGTGTAAGGCGCAGCTGGCTGCCGGGTGCGTGGGTCTGCTGGCAACCGTCTATCGTGACGGTGACGTCCGTGTTTTCGGTCTCTGCCTGTGCACCGGCATTCCATAACTCAATAATGAGATTTCCACCGCCGCGGTTGATGATGTCCTCCCGTTTGCGCCAGTGAAAATGCATGGGCGTGAGCTGACCGTCGCGTACGTGCATGATTTTTTCGGCGTAGCATTTTTCATACGGCGTGCCGTTTGGTGAGCCGTTGCGCAGGGTAAACAGCGTGAGCCCCTGCGCGGCAAAGCTGCTGCCGCCAAAGGCTGTTACGTCCCAACCGAGCTTAAGATCAAACACTTCCTGCCAGGCGGCCTGATCGAGCTGTTGCCATTTTGTGGGTGGGAAGCTGGCAAAAGGGGGGAGATGTACGTCGTGCATGGAGAAAAACTGCCGCGTGTGGCCGAGGATTTCGTTGATTTCGGAGCGTTTCATGGAGACTCCTTGTGTTTTTTGTCGGCCCAGTCCCCTCTCCCTGTGGGAGAGGGTTAGGGTGAGGGCATCGGGCCGCGCAATTGTTACTTAACCGTCCACCCCTTATACGTGCCGACGTTCTTTTTATCGATCATCGTCACCGGGATCAGCACAGGCTCTTTCGGTGCCGGTTTGCCCTGTAGAATGTCATAGCCGATCTCAACCGCTTTTGCCGCCATGACCTGCGGATCTTGTGCCGGCGTCGCCACAAACAGGGAGTTTTCCCGCTTCAGGGCTTCTTCGCCGTCCGGGCTACCGTCCACACCAACGATAAAGAACTCGTTGCGTTGCGCTTGTTTCGCCGCCAGATCGGCACCGATCGCGGTCGGATCGTTAATCGCGAAGACGCCATCGATCTTCGGATTGGCCGCCAGCAGCGAGGTCATGACTTCCAGACCCCCTTCGCGGCTGCCCTTGGCGTTCTGGTTATCGGAGAGTACTTTGATATCCGGGTGTTTTTTGAACTCTGTCTGGCAACCTTCCACACGGTTCTGGACGGCAGAGACCGGCGGTCCGTTGATGATCACCACATTGCCTTTGCCGTTCAGGCGGTCGGTGATGTACTTACAGGCCATTTCGCCCGCCTGGGTGTTATCGGAGGTGATCGTCGCGTCTGCACCTTCTGCCGCCACGTCAACCGCGACCACCACAATCCCGGCCTCTTTCGCGCGTTTCACCGCCGGGCCGATCCCTTTAGAATCTGCGGCGTTGAGGATGATCATGTCCACTTTGGCGGCAATAAAGTTGTCGATCTGCGCCACCTGCTGTCCCAGATCGTACCCGCTGGAGACCAGCGTCACTTTGACGTTATCCCCCGCCAGCTTGCGCGCCTCCAGCTCGGCACCTTTGGTGATCTGCACGAAGAACGGGTTGGCCAGGTCACCCACCGTTACGCCGATGGACTTCAGATCTTTCGCCTGCGCAAACGGCGTTGCGGCAAGCAGCGCGCCAGCACAGAGCGCGGTCACTAAGGGCTTCAATCTCATGCTCTCTTCCTCACGTAGGGTATTGTTGTTAAGCACTTTGATGGTGTCGGGTACGGTATTTGTCGATCAGCACCGCAATGATGATCACCGCCCCTTTGATCACCAGTTGCCAGAAGTAGGAGACGCCCATCAGCGTCATGCCGTTGTTGAGAGTGGCGATAATCAGCGCTCCCACCAGCGTGCCGGTGATCGTGCCGATCCCGCCAACGAAGCTGGTGCCGCCGAGGATCACCGCCGCAATCGCATCCAGCTCGTAACCCATGCCCAGGTTTCCGTTGGCGCTGTAGAGGCGCGATGCGCTCATCACACCGCCTAACCCGGAGAGCAGGCCGCTCATGCCATACACAAACAGCAACACCAGCCAGACTTTGATGCCCGTTAAGCGTGCCGCCTGCATGTTGCCGCCTACCGCATAGATGTGAACGCCAAGCGTAGTGCGACGCAGGATAAACCAGCACACCACAATCACCGCCAGGGCAATCACCACCAGCCACGGCACGGGGCCAAGATAGTTATTGCCTATCCACTCAAAATTGATGTTCGAGTTAATTACCGTCGTGCCATCGGCCAGCAGGTACGCTGCGCCCCGCAGTGCCGTGTAGGTGCCGAGGGTGACAATAAACGGCGGTAGTCCGGCAAAGGCCACCAGCGCGCCGTTGAACAGCCCCAGCACCAGTCCGAGCATCAGCGCGGCGGGAATAGAGAGCCCGGCGAATTCCGGTATTAACGACACCACCATCGCGGCGACCGCCGTGGTACCCAGAATCGACCCGACGGAGAGGTCAATCCCCCCGGTCAGGATGATGAAGGTCATCCCTGCCGCCAGCACGATGTTGATCGACGCCTGACGGGTAATGTTGAGCAGGTTGCTTTCGGTAAAGAAGTTAGGGGCGATAAAGCCAAAAACCGCCACGATCAGGATGAGAATGGGCAAAATGCCGACCGTTTGCATCAGATCGCTCATCAGCATTTTTTTGGCGGAGGCAGATTTTGCCACCTGCTGCGGATGGGTTGGAGTTGTCATAGTTGCACCGCCTGATGATGTGAGTCGTTCACGCCGGTTGCCAGCGTCATGATGTTTTCCTGAGAGATGTCGTGTCCGTGGAGCTCCCCGGCGATGCTGCCTTCACGCATGACATAGACGCGGTCGCTCATGCCCACCACTTCCGGCAGTTCGCTGGAGATCATCAAAATCGCCACGCCCTTGCGCGCCATCTGGTTCATGATGCGGTAGATTTCGCTTTTTGCGCCGACATCGACACCGCGCGTCGGTTCGTCGAGGATCAGAATACGCGGACCAATCGCCACCCAGCGGGAGATCAGCAATTTCTGCTGATTACCGCCTGACAGACCGCCCGCGCGGACCTGTGCGTGAGGCACGCGGATATTCAGCAGGGCGATGGCATCGTCAGAAATGGACTGCGCTTTTTTGCGGTTAAGCATGCCGAAGGTGGCGTCGCGCTCCAGCGTCGCCATGGTGATGTTCTCCTGCGCCGCCAGCTCCAGGAACAGCCCCTGCTCCTTGCGGTTCTCGGTAAGAAAACCGATCCCGTTTTCAATGGCCGCGCGCGGGGAGTGGATCACCACCGGCTCGCCGTCCACTTCAATCATTCCGCCGGTAGCTTTACGTACGCCAAAGATGAGCTGTGCCAGCTCGGAGCGACCGGCACCGACCAGCCCCGCCAGGCCGACGATTTCCCCTGAGCGCACCTGCAGGCTGCAGGGTTGGACTTTTTTACCGTCGGTGAGGTGATGCACGTTAAGACGCGGGTTGCCGAGCGGGATATCGCGCTCTTTGTTGAACAGATCGCTTAAGGGGCGACCCACCATCATTTTCACCAACTCAGATGCGTTCAGTTTGTCGCGCGTCAGGCTACCGACGTATTGCCCGTCACGCAGGACGCTGACCCGGTCAGAGAGTTCGTACACTTCCGCCATGCGGTGGCTGATATAGATGATCGCCATCCCTTCATCCCGCAGGCGCAGGATCAGCTCAAACAGACGATGGGTTTCACGCGAGGAGAGGGCGGCAGTGGGTTCATCCATCACCAGAATGCGGCTGTTACGGTGCAGCGCGCGGGCGATTTCCACCTGCTGTTGTTCGGCGATAGTCAGCTTCATCACCAGGTCGGTGGCGTTGAAGTTTGCACCCAGACGGTCGATGACCGCCTGAGCCTGAGCGGCCATCTCTTTACGCTGCACCAGTCCGCTGCGCGAGAGTTCGCTGCCAAGAAAGATGTTTTCCGCAACCGTCAGGTTGGGGGCGAGTTGCATCTCCTGATAGATCAGGGTAATGCCTGCGGCCAGCGCATCCTTCGGGCCTTTAATGTGATACGGCTGACCGTCAATCAGGATCTCGCCGCTGGTCGCGGTGTAGGCGCCCGCGAGGATCTTCATCAGCGTGCTTTTTCCCGCGCCGTTTTCACCCATCAGCGCGTGGATCTCACCGGGAAAGACCGTCAAATCCACACCCTTGAGCGCGTGGAAGTTGCCAAACGTTTTGGCAATGCTGCGCATCTCCAGTACCGGGGTTCTGCTCATGGCGGATCTCCTGTGAAGGTTGATATCTGCACTTCATCACAGGTGCGTAAATGCAAAATGTCAGAAGCCGTTCATATTTGTCATAGTTATGAATAGCTAATCGCCGTCACATTTCTCTTTTCCCTCTTCCTGTGGGAGAGGGCCAGGGTGAGGGCACCCATTTGCAGAGGAGCCCAATCCCATGCCATCACGCTCGCCGTTCTTCGCCAGTGCCCGCGGTCGTCTGCTGATCTTTAATCTGTTGGTGGTGGCGGTGACGCTGATGGTCAGTGGTGTGGCGGTGCTGGGTTTTCGGCATGCCAGCCAGATCCAGGAACAGGTACAACAGCAGACGCTGGATGACATGACCGGCAGCATGAACCTCGCCCGCGATACCGCCAGCGTGGCAACCGCGGCGGTTCGGCTTTCGCAGGTGGTGGGGGCGCTGGAATACAAAGGAGAGGCCGAGAGGCTGAAGCAGACCCAAATGGCGCTGCGGCACTCGCTGGAACAGCTCGCAGATGCGCCCTTAGCGCAGCAGGAGCCGGGGCTGGTGGCGCGCATTATTCGTCGCAGTAATGAGTTACAGCAAAGCGTGACGGGCATGCTGGAGCGCGGACAGCGGCGCCATCTGCAGCGTAACGCGCTGCTTAGCTCGCTGTATCAAAGCCAGAGCTATTTACGCCATCTGCAGGATATTAACCGTCGGTTTGGCAGCAACATCCCGGATGCGCAGCAGCTTGCGGAAATGGACAGGCTGATTCTCGCCGCCATCGATACCCCCTCACCGCGCGCCACCCTACAGCAGCTGGACGCCGTTACCGCAACGTTGCCCCATCGCGCGACGCAGCCCGTGGTGAATCTTGTTCTGCCCGATTTCAACGACGAGCTACGCAGGCTTGCCCCGCTGTCAAAGCAGCTTGAAGAGAGCGACCTGGCGATAAGCTGGTATATGTTCCACATCAAGGCGCTGGTGGCGATATTAAATAGCGATATCAATCAGTACGTTGAGCAGGTAGCGGAGGCTTCCCGGCTGCGTACGGCCCAGAGTCATCAGGAGCTGCGGTCCATCAGCGTATTTATCAGCATATTCGCCGTACTGGCGCTGATCATCACCGGTTGCGCCTGCTGGTATATCTACCGCAATCTGGGCTCCAACCTGACGGCGATCTCCCGGGCGATGTCGCGTCTTGCCCATGGCGAGCAGGACGTTTCGGTGCCCGCGCTGCAGCGGCGTGATGAGCTGGGAGAGCTGGCTCGCGCGTTTAACGTCTTTGCCCGCAATACCGCCTCGCTGGAGCACACTACCCGTCTACTGAAAGAGAAAACCTCCCAGATGGAGATCGACCGCATCGAGCGTCAGGGACTGGAGGAGGCGCTGCTGCACAGCCAGAAGATGAAGGCCGTTGGTCAACTGACGGGCGGGCTGGCACATGATTTCAACAACCTGCTGGCGGTGATAATCGGTAGCCTGGAGCTGACCGATCCCGACTCCAGTGATGCCCCACGTATCGCCCGCGCGCTCAATGCCGCCGAGCGCGGTGCGTTGCTGACCCAGCGTCTGCTGGCTTTTTCCCGCAAGCAATCCCTGACTCCGCATGCGGTAGAGATGAAACCGCTGCTGGAGAATCTCAGAGAGCTGATGCGCCACTCCTTGCCCGCCACCCTGAGCCTGGAGATAGAGGCTCAATCCCCGGCCTGGCCGGCGTGGATAGACGTTGGTCAGCTCGAAAACGCCATTATCAACCTGGTGATGAACGCCCGCGACGCGATGGAGGGGCAGACGGGCGTGATTAAGATCCGCACGTGGAATCAGCGCGTCACTCGCAGCGACGGACGCAGGCAGGATATGGTGGCGCTGGAGGTGATCGACCGCGGCAGCGGTATGACGCAGGAGGTCAAATCCCGGGTGTTCGAGCCGTTCTTCACCACCAAGCAGACCGGCAGTGGCAGTGGGTTAGGGCTGTCGATGGTGTACGGTTTTGTGCGTCAGTCCGGCGGCCGCGTCGAAATTGAAAGCGCGCCGGGACAAGGCACCACCGTGCGGCTCCATCTGCCGCGCTCAACGCTGCCCGTCGTTCCTGAAGATGAAACGCACTCTGCCACCGCATCCGCTGAAAACGAACGGCTGGTGCTGGTCCTGGAAGATGAGGCCGATGTTCGCCAGACCCTGTGCGAGCAACTGCATCAGCTTGGCTACCTGACCCTTGAAGCGGAAAGCGGTGAGCAGGCACTGAACATGCTGGCGGCCTCGCCGGATATCGGCATGTTTATCAGTGATCTGATGCTGCCGGGCAGCCTGAGCGGGGCGGAGGTTATCAACCACGTGCGCAGCCACTACCCGCAACTGCCGGTGTTGTTGATCAGCGGTCAGGATTTACGTCCGACGCACAATCCACAACTGCCGGATGTAGCGCTACTGCGCAAACCGTTTACCCGCGTACAGCTGGCGCAGGCGCTGCGGAAGGTGATCATAATTTGAGATTCCTCCGCTACCTCTCCCGTTTGCGGTTAATTACCGTAAGGCCAGTTCACCTGCGAGTCTGGCCTTATGAAACGTTACTCTACCGCTCTGTTATTTGGTCTGCTGTCACTCTCCAGCCAACTGGCGCATGCCGATGTGATTGATGATGCCATTGGCAACATTCAGCAGGCGATCAACGATGCCTATAACCCCGGCAGCAGCCGCAGCAACGATGATGACGATCGTTATGACGATGACCGTCGCATTGATAGCCGTCAGTATGACGACCGCCGTCGGCAGCTTGAAGACAGACGCCGCCGTTTAGACGAGCGCCAGCGCCAGCTTGATGACGACAGACGACGCCTGGAAGAGGATGAGCGGCGGTTAGAAGAGGATTACGATCGCGGTTAAGTGCGGCCTGTTGCCCTCACCTCAACCCTCTCCCACGGGAGAGGGAGAAAACCTAATCCAGCACCAACACCATGCCGTCATATCCCGCTTCGATGCCGTCCGGCAGCGGGTTATCCATCATCCACTCGTCAAACTGATGGCTGATATGGGTCAGGATCACCTGCGGGCAGCCAATCACCTCGTTCAGTGCCACCACGGTGTTTAAATCGCAATGGTTGCGCGGCGTCTGCGGGCGCGGTTCATGGCTACAGTCGATGATCATCGCCTGCGGCTGGTTGTTAAGCAGAAATTTCACCGTTTTCTCCGGCAATCCGGCAGTATCAGAGAGCCACGCCACGCGGCTGTGGGCGGACTCCAGCAGATAACCAAAGGTGAGTTTCGAGTGGTTGAGCGGCAGCGGCGTCACCCGCAGGCCCTGCAGCTCAAACATCACAAACGGCTCCAGCGTATGGCTGAAATCCAGAATGCCCGGGTGTTTGAAGAGATCGTCACATCCGGCTTCATCCGGCGGGCCGTAAACGGGGATCGTCGCGCCAACGCCCCAGCGCAGGGGAAACAGCCCCTGAACGTGATCCATATGGTAGTGGGTCAGCAAAAACTGCTGAAAGCTGCCGGCTGGCCAGTCGTCCATCAGGTGCGGAATACCCGCGTCCAGTAGCGTCACCGCATCATTGAATTTGACGGCCGCGCTACAGGGCCGACGACGATAATTCTCCTGCAGACGTGCCCGGCGGCATGCCGCGCAATCGCAGCCAAACACCGGGACCAGCTGGGCACTGCCGGTGCCCGTTAACGTGATGGTCAGACTCATCGTGCACCTCTACAACGGTTTGGTGAAACGAAAATGGCTCTGCGTATACCCTTCACGAACATAAAAACGGTGGGCGTCCAGCCGCCGGACGCTGGTGGAGAGCTCCGTCAGCTCCGCGCCCGCCTGCCGCGCGGTGTCCTCTGCCCATGCCAGCAGTTGGCTCCCCACTTTAAGACCACGCGCCTCGGGCATCACCACCAGCTCCTGGATTTCGCCGATCCATCTGGCGTGGTGCAGGTGAAACTGCATATGCAGGCCAATCATACCCACTACCTGTCCATTCAGCTCTGCCAGCTGATAACGCATATTGTGGTCCTGCAGATTGGCCAGATACCCGGTGTGGAACGCCTGATGATCAAATTCGGCCTGTTTTAACTCGCAGATCAGCGCGTAAACGATTTGCGCATCATCGGCGGTGGCGGGGCGAAGCGTGCAGTCAGGCATGCTGTTTCTCCTTCTGACGGATAAGTGATAAAACGTTATCGACTGACTGTAGCAAACTTCCGTCGTTGTTGAGGATGTGGCAATCCGCCGGGGTATAGCGCTCTGCGCGTTCGAGTCGCTGCGCGATCTCTTTTTCGCTTTCGCGTCCGCGGCTTTGCAGGCGGCTGCGCAGGACATCCGGCGAAACCTGCAGACAGACCGGCAGCAGCGCCGAGGCATACCTGGCGCGTGCCTGGGGCAGATGCGCACGGGAGCCGTTGACCAGCACGTCAAAACCCGCGTGTAGCCACAGGTCGATCTCAATGCCGATCCCGTAGTAGTAGCCGTTGGCGTGCCAGCTGAGCGCCAGCAGATTCTGCCCGGCGCGAGTGAAAAATTCCTGTTCGCTCAGGGCGATATGGTTTTCACTACCTGCATTCGCCGCCCGGGTAATATAGCGATGTGCGACCAGCAGCTGCGGGTGTTCCCGCTGCCGTAAGGCGGACAGCAGGCTGTCCTTCCCGGAGCCGGAGGGCCCCATTAACCAGATGACTCTTCCCATCAGAACACCCGTTTTCCCTGACGCCAGACGTGGTCGATATGGATGTGCTCGCCCTTACGGTGGGCCAGCACCAGATCCGCCCGTTTTCCTTCGGCTATCTCGCCCCGGTCGTGAAGATTAAGCGCCGATGCCGGGTTCTTCGTTACCAGGCGAATTGCCTCCGGCAGCGTGAAGCAGTTGCTGTCGTCATCCGCGACGCGGAAGGCGGCGTCCAGCAGGCTGGCGGGGTAGTAGTCGGAAGAGAGAATATCCAGCAGGCCGAGCGAGGCGAGTTTGCTTGCCGCCACGTTGCCGGAATGCGAGCCGCCGCGCACAATATTCGGTGCCCCCATCAGCACGTTCATGCCGTGTGCGCGGGAGGCTTCTGCCGCCTCAAACGTGGTAGGAAATTCAGCGATCACGCTGCCAAGCTGGTGGGATTCGCGGACATGATCGTGCGTGGCATCATCATGGCTGGCCAGCGCGATGCTACGGTCCCGGCACATTGCGGCAATCGAAACACGGTTCGGCTGTGACCACTGTGCCGCCAGCGCCAGCTGCTCTTCCTCGTAGCGCGCCATCTCCACATCGTTAAGAGAATATTTGCCCTGGTAATACTCGCGGTATTTTTCGAGGCTGGCGAACTGGCGCTGCCCCGGCGAGTGGTCCATCAACGAGACCAGCGACACTGGCTCGCGGTCTACCAGCTTTTCAAACAGCGGCAGGGTGGTATGATGCGGCAACTCGCAGCGCAGATGCAGGCGATGTTCGGCGCGGTTAAGACCGCGCTTTTGCGTCTCTTCCACTGCGTTGATCATCTTTTCCAGATTCTCCAGCCGATCGCCGCCGTCGCGCACGTCACCAATCGCCACCGCATCCAGCACAGTGGTGATGCCGCTGGCAACCATCAGCGCGTCGTGGCTGCTCATCGCCGAATGGGCGGGCCAGTCCACCTTCGGCCGTGGGGTGAAGAATTTATCCAGATTATCGGTGTGCAGCTCAATCAGCCCTGGCAGCAGCCAGCCGCCTTCGCCATCCATCGCTTCGGGCAAATGGCTTCGGGTTTCGGCATACGCGCGGATCGCGCCGTCGCGGATCTCAATCGAGCCGTCGATGACCTCATCTTCCAGCACCAGCCTGACGTTATTGATAATCATACGTTTGTCCCCATCGGGTGCAATCTGTCCGCCACGCGGTTGCGAACGCTCTCGTCGTGGAAGATCCCGACGATCGCCGCGCCGCGCGCTTTGGCCTGTTCGATCAGTTCCACCACTGCCGCGCTGTTTTTGCTGTCGAGCGAAGCGGTGGGTTCATCAAGAAGTAAAATCGGGTAGTCGACGATAAACCCGCGAGCGATATTCACGCGCTGCTGCTCGCCGCCGGAAAAGGTCGACGGGGCAAGATGCCAGAGGCGCTCGGGCACATTGAGGCGCGTCAGCAGGCTGGCGGCTTTGGCGGCGCAGGTTTCGCGCGGCACGCCGAGATCCAGCAGCGGCTGCATGACCACATCCAGAGCGGAGATCCGCGGGATCACCCGCAGAAACTGGCTCACCCAGCCGATCGTCGAGCGGCGGACTTCCAGCACCTTACGCGCGGGGGCCTGAACCAGGTCGACCCATTCATCGGCATGGCGAATATGAATGTGCCCCTCGTCCGGCAGATAGTTGGCGTACAGGGAGCGCAGCAGGGTGGATTTTCCGCTGCCGGAGTGGCCGTGCAGCACCACGCATTCGCCGCTGTTCACCTTCAGAGAGGCATTTTGCAGCACCGGCAGACGCACGCCGTTTTGCTGGTGGAGCACAAAGGTCTTACTTACGTTTTCTACGTGGATCATTTTGGCCTCGTGGCGTTTTCTTGCCGGGTGGCGGCTTCGCTTACCCGGCCTACAAGGTACGGCGTTCGTTTTGCCGGGTGGCGCCCTCAATTCTGCAATACGGATGACACCAGCAGCTGGGTGTAAGGATGGAGCGGATCGTCGAGCACGCGGTCGGTTAACCCACTTTCCACCACCTGACCCTGCTTCATTACCAGCAGGCGGTCTGCCAGCAGGCGAGCGACGCCCAGATCATGGGTGACAATCACCACCGCCAGGTTCAGCTCTACCACCAGGCCACGCAGCAGGTCGAGCAGGCGCGCCTGCACGGAGACGTCCAGCCCACCGGTGGGTTCATCCATAAACACCAGCTTCGGGTGGGTGACCAGGTTACGGGCGATCTGCAGGCGCTGCTGCATGCCGCCGGAGAAGGTGGTGGGCAAATCGTCGATGCGCGAGGCGGGGATCTCCACATCGGTCAGCCAGCGCTGTGCGGTTTCCCGGATGTTGCCGTAGTGCCGTGCGCCGGTCGCCATCAGCCGTTCGCCGATATTGCCTCCCGCCGAGACCTGACGACGCAGCCCGTCCAGCGGATGCTGATGTACCACGCCCCATTCGGTGCGCAGCAGGCGGCGGCGTTCAGCCTCGCTCATGCCATAGAGGGAGGCGCCCTCATACAAAATCTCGCCGTTCTGCGGGGCCAGGCGCGCGGAGATGGACTTCAGCAGGGTGGTTTTGCCCGAGCCGGATTCACCGACAATTCCCAGCACCTCGCCCGGCCACAGCTCGAACGAGACGTCGCTGAAGCCTTTGCCCGGCGCGTAAAGGTGGGTCAGGTTGTTCACTGAAAGCAGCGGTTTCATTGGCTGTTCGCCTCGCTCTGTTGGCGGCAGTAATCGGTGTCGGAGCAGACAAACATTCGTTTGCCCGTGTCATCCAGCACCACTTCATCCAGATAGCTGTGCTTCGAGCCGCAGATGGCGCACGGCTCGTCCCATTCCTGCACCGTGAACGGGTGGTCATCGAAATCGAGACTCTCCACGCGGGTGTAGGGCGGGACGGCGTAGATACGCTTTTCGCGCCCGGCACCGAACAGCTGCAGGGCAGGCATCATGTCCATTTTCGGGTTATCGAATTTCGGGATCGGCGACGGATCCATCACGTAGCGCCCGTTGACCTTCACCGGGTAGGCGTAGGTGGTGGCGATATGGCCGAAGCGGGCGATATCTTCATACAGCTTCACCTGCATCACCCCGTACTCTTCCAGGGCGTGCATGGTGCGGGTTTCGGTTTCGCGCGGCTCAATAAAGCGCAGCGGCTCCGGGATCGGCACCTGGAAAATCAAAATCTGATCTTCCGTGAGCGGCGTTTCGGGAATGCGGTGGCGGGTCTGGATAAGCGTCGCATCTTCGGTTTTTTCGGTGGTGTTGACGCCCGTCACGCGCTTAAAGAAGTTGCGAATCGACACGGCGTTGGTGGTGTCGTCGGCTCCCTGGTCGATGACCTTCAGCACGTCTGACTCACCGATGACGCTGGCGGTAAGCTGAATGCCCCCGGTGCCCCAGCCGTAAGGCATCGGCATTTCTCGACCACCAAACGGCACCTGATAGCCGGGGATAGCGACCGCTTTCAGGATGGCGCGGCGGATCATGCGTTTGGTTTGCTCGTCCAGATAAGCAAAGTTGTAGCCGCTTAGGTTAGCCATTTTCACGCTCCCGTTGCAGACGTTTCAGCAGTTCCAGTTCGGCCTGGAAGTCAACGTAATGCGGCAGCTTGAGGTGCGAAACAAAGCCCGCCGCCTCGACGTTATCCGCATGGGCCAGCACGAACTCTTCGTCCTGTGCCGGGCCGGAAATCTGTTCGCCGTAGTCCGGCGCCTGCAGGGCGCGGTCAACCAGCGCCATCGCCATGGCTTTACGCTCGCTCATGCCAAAGACCAGCCCGTAACCGCGGGTAAAGTGTGGGGTGTCGTCGTCAGGTGCGACAAAACCATTCACCATTTCACACTCGGTCATTAGCAGTTCACCGACGTTCACAGCAAAACCCAGCTCTTCTGGGATGATTTCGACGTCGAGATAGCCGCTGCGGATCTCCGCCGCAAACGGGTGGTTACGCCCGTAGCCGCGCTGCGTTGAATAGGCCAGCGCCAGCAGATAGCCTTCGTCCCCGCGCATCAGCTGCTGCAGGCGAGACGAGCGTGAACAGGGGTAAACGGGAGGCGTGCGGGTGATGTCGTCGGGTTGCGCTCCGGTCTCTTCTTCAGCCTTTGCCAGACCCTGCTTCGCCAGCAGGCTAAAGACGTGCGGAGATGCTTCCTGCCCGGTCTCCGTGGTGCTGAGCGTCGGCGTTTCGCCGTTCGCCAGCAGGGTGAAATCCAGCAGGCGGTGGGTGTAATCGTACGTAGGGCCAAGGAGTTGGCCGCCAGGAATATCTTTATAAATGGCGGAAATTCTCCGCTCCAGGCGCATTTCTGCCGTATTGACCGGCTCGCTCACCGCCAGGCGGGGAACGGTGGTGCGCCAGGCGCGCAGCAGAAAGATGGCCTCGACGTTGTCGCCGCTGGCCTGCTTCAGCGCCAGCGCTGCCAGTTCACGGTCGGCGACGCCGCCTTCGGTCATCACCCGATCCACCGCCAGGTTCAACTGCTGCTCAATCTGGGCGACGCTCAGCTCGGGAAGCTGTTCATCACCCCGTCGTCTGTGCGCCTGTAGCGCATGGGCGGCGGCGATGGCCTTCTCGCCCCCTTTGACGGCAACGTACATCAGCACACCTCCACGTGGGTGGTTCGCGGGATCGCCAGCAGGCGCTCGCCGCAGGTCAGGATCAGGTCAATGCCCAGCGGGAACGGATGCGGGCGTTCGGTCAGCTCATGAATAATGCACTCCGGCAGCTGTGGCGCGACCATGCGTTCGTCGGCAATCCCCGCCCCGGTCAGGCGCAGCATGCGACCACCGCTCAGGCTGGCGACCTGCAGGATCAGCGTGGCGCTGGTCTCCGGTGCTACTGCGCTGCCTTCACTCAGGGCATTGAGCTGCTCATGGCTGATTTGCTCATCGGCAACGGCAAACACCGCCTGACGGGGCTGCTCAACCAGCGGGGCGTTAGTGTGAAAACGCAGATTCTGGCTGGCGATGTCATTGGATAACGTCCCCGAAAGCCACACCGGCGTATCGTTGTCGGCGAGAGTCAGCAGTACGCTGGTGGTCGCCAGGTTCAGCGGCAGCCAGCCCTGGGAGAGCTGATGCAGGGAGACAATTACGCCAGGCTCGCTCATGGCTTTCAGCAGGCGACGAAAACTGTGTTGGGCATCCTGGACAGCCAGGGTAAAAGCGGGTTGAAGCGTCATGCGTTATCTCCGCGAACAAGCGTAAAGAAGTCGACCCGGCTGGTATTGACTTGCGCCTGACGTGCGGCAGTGCGCGCGGCGAGGTCGGCTTCCAGCGGGGCAATCAGGGTTTCCATCAGGGTCTGGAAATGGGGTTGTTCCTGCAGCAGGGCGTCGATCACCGCGCAGCGCTCGGCGTGCGGTTTATCGCGACCGAGCACGTAGCTGTAACCCAGCGTGCCGCTGCTCAGACGAATGACCGCGCGGGTGAGGGCGGCATCACCGGCGAAAAAGCGCTCCCCGGTGCCGCCCATTCTTGCCTGGATCTGTACCAGGCCGATTTCCGGCGCGCGGAGCGTTTCATAGTCTGGCGTCAGGTTAAGCGCGTTCATGCGGCTCGCCAGTGCAGCAGGCTGGCTATGGGCCAGGGCGCGCATCCAGCGCTGACGGGTGGAGGTGTCGAAATGCATTCAGTGCTCCATGGTGAATTCAATCATGTCGGCGCGGGTCAGGCTGACGGAGTACTCCGTTGCGTTGATCTCGCCGTCACGGTGGTTGAGGGTGCGCACGCAGAGCAGCGGAGCCATGTTGGGGATCTCCAGCACCTTGCTCTCTTTCGCCTGCGCGCGGCGGGCGCTGATACGCGTCTGGGTACGTTTGAGCACAAGACCCGTGGCGTCCTGCAAAAAGTCATGCAGTGAACCGCTGGAGAAGTGTTGCAGCACCGGCCAGAGGCTCAGGTCGCTGAAGTAGTGATCTATCTGGCAGACTGCCACGCCATTGACCCGGCGCAGGGTGCGCAGATGCACAACGTTGTCGCCCTCCTGAATACCCAGCGCATCGGCTACATGGCTGGAGGCCGGACGCAGCACGGAGAGCAGTTTTTCGCTGGTGGGATGGCTTCCCTGGTCGAGCAGGTTCTGACTAAAGCGCGCCTGGGCATTGAGCGGGTAATCGAACGGGCGCATCAGCACCAGCACGCCGACGCCCTGACGGCGCTGTACCCATCCGCGCTCAACCAACTGATCGATAGCGCGGCGCAGGGTGTGGCGATTCACTTCATAGCGGTCGGCAAGCTGCTGTTCGGCTGGCAGGTAGTCTCCGCAGCGATAATGGGTGCGCAGCTCCACTTCGAGCTTTGCTGCAATCTCTTGCCAGCGGGTAGGGTAACTGGTCGGATGTCTGGATAAGTGCATACCAATCAAAGCCTCGCTTCTCAGATGAAGTGCTTACGCAAACGTTGAGAGAGGAAATCCAGCAGGCTGACGGTGATGATGATGAGTACCATCAGGGCGCAGGTTTGCTGGAACTGGAAACCGCGGATCGCCTCCCACAGGGTGACGCCAATGCCGCCTGCGCCGACCATGCCGACGACGGTGGCGGAACGGACGTTAGATTCGAAGCGGTAGAGCGAATAGGAGATCAGCAGCGGCATGACCTGGGGCAGCACGCCGTAAAGGATCTCTTCAATTTTGTTGGCGCCGGTGGCGCGAATACCTTCGACCGGGCCGGGTTCAATGGCTTCCACGGCTTCGGAAAGCAGCTTGGAGAGCACGCCGGTGGTGTGGATGAACAGCGCCATCACCCCCGCGAACGGCCCCAGACCCACGGCAACCACGAACAGCATCGCGAACACCATTTCGTTAATGGCGCGGCAGGCGTCCATCAGGCGGCGCATCGGCTGATAAACCCACCACGGAACGATGTTTTCCGCGCTCATCAGGCCAAACGGAATGGAGAGGATGACGGCCAGGGCGGTCCCCCAGACGGCGATTTGCAGGGTGACAGCCATTTCGCCGAGATAGTCCTGCCACTGGCTAAAATCGGGCGGGAAGAAGTCGGCAGCGAAGGTGGCCATGTTACCGGCGTCTTTAAACAGCAGCAGCGGATCCATCTCCGCGCCCTTCCAGGAGATAACCAGCACCGCCAGCAGGATGGCCCAGCTAAATAGCGAGAACCAGCTGCGTTTCGGCGGTGGGAGGGTGATGGTTTGCATGTTGACTCCTTTTTGTATTCTCCCTCTCCCCGTGGGAGAGGGCCGGGGTGAGGGCATCAGCGTGCGCATTTCCCCCTCACCCTAACCCTCTCCCTCAAGGGAGAGGGGACTTAAGTTACTGCACCGCTTTATTCACACTGGTCATTGCACCAAGCGCGGCTGTCAGGCGGTCCAGGTCTTCCAGCTGGGCCTGAATAGCTGCCACTTTGCTGGTCTTCTCCTCGTCCTTAAGCCCCTTGTTGTCCTTCACGCCCTGCATCTCTTTAAACAGCGCCAGCTGGCGAATCGGGACCAGCTGCAGGTCGCTCGACGGGCGGAACGGTGCCCAGCCCAGACGCGTCAGCACGGCTTTCTCTTCCGGCGTTTTGCCGTAGGTCATAAAGAAGTCGTACACCTTGTCCTTGGTGCCTTCAGAAAGGTTTTTGCGCCAGACAATCGGGTCACCCGGGATGAGAGGGGATTTCCAGATCACCTTCAGCTCTTTCAGCTTGTCCGGTGCGGAGGTCTTCAGCTTGTCGAGGTTTTCGGTGTTGTTGGTGGCGACGTCCACCTGCTTGTTGGCCACGGCCAGGGCGTTGGTTTCATGGCTTGCATTGACGGTGCGTTTGAAATCGCTGGCAGAGGCATTATTTTTGGCGAAGACGTAATAGCCCGGCACCAGGAAGCCAGAAGTGGAGTTTGGATCGCCGTTGCCGAAGGTCAGTTCTTTACGTTTGGCGAGCATATCGTTGAGGTTATTGATCGGGCTGTCTTTGTTGACGATCAGCACGCTCCAGTAACCCGGAGAGCCATCGGCAGCAACGGTCTGGGCAAAGACCTGGCCGTTTGCACGATCCACCGCTTCCATGGCGGAGAGGTTGCCATACCAGGCGATGTCCACTTTGTTAAAGCGCATCCCCTGGATGATGCCCGCGTAATCCGGGGCGAAGAAGGCGTTTACTTTGATCCCCAGTTTGGTTTCCATATCTTTCAGGAAGGGCTCCCACTGAGGCTTCAGGTTCTGCTGTGATTCCGTCGAAATAATGCCAAAGTTCAGCGCTTTTTCCTGCTCCTCGGCGTACGCAGGGCTTAACAGGGTGCTGATGCTGAACATGCTGGTGAAAGCCAGCGCGGCAACCGTTTTATAGCTCATTTCCATTCCTCGTAGTGGGGACGTTATGCAGCCTTCGCGTTCTCTTCGACACGGTTAATGCTGCGGTAGAGATGGTCAAAACGTTCGTTATCAAACTGGTGGCTTGCGCCATCAAAGAACACATGTCCCTGACGCAGGGCGACAATGCGCTCGCAGTAGCGCAGGGCGTAATCCACCTGATGCAGCGTCACCACCACGGTGATGCCGTCGTTCTGGTTAATGTCATGCAGGGTTTCCATCACGATGCGGGCGGATTCCGGATCCAGCGAGGCGATGGGCTCGTCGGCAAGGATGATTTTCGCTTTCTGCATCAGGGCACGGGCGATGGCCACGCGCTGCTGTTGTCCACCGGAGAGGGTGGAGACGCGCTGATGGGCGAAGTGCGCCATGCCTACGCGGGTGAGTGCCCGCAACGCCTCTTGCTTCTGTAACGGGGAGAACCAACGCAGACAGGTGCGCCAGAATGGGGTGCTGCCGAGCGCGCCAATCAGCACGTTCTCCAGCACCGTCAGTCGATTTACCAGATTAAATTGCTGGAAGATGCAGCCTGTCTGCGCGCGGCTTTTGCGGATATCCCGCGCCAGTCGCCCTGCGCGCTGTACGGTGTTGCCCAGCAGTTCGACGTGGCTTTCCGGGATGCTATCGCCGGTAATCAGGCCGCTTAAGTGACGCAGAAGGGTGGATTTACCTGAACCGGATGGCCCCAGCAGCGCTACCATGTCGCCCTGCTGGACGGTCAGATCAACGGCATGCAGAGCCTTGTTGTGATGAAAGGTCTTGCTCAGTTTCTCTACGCGGATGACGGTTTGCATATGCTGGGCCTCACAATAAATGTGGCCTCATGCTGGCGCATCAATATGACATTTGGGTTAAGTGCAGGTTGCGGGAGTTTGAAGAGTTGAAGTGAAAACGATGACAATCTTTCCAGGCCCGGTCAGCGCAGCGCCACCCGGGGTTGTTGCCGGATGCGCTGCGCTTATCCGGCCTACGAACTTTGTTGCTGCTTAACGACGTTAATCATCCACGGCACGCCGTATTTGTCGGTGACCTTACCGAAACCGTGCGCCCAGAAGGTCTCCTGCCAGGCCATTTCAATATTTCCGCCATCCGCGAGATTGTCGAACCAGCGTTTGCCTTCATTGACATCCTGTGTGTCGAGAACCAGCGTGAATCCGGCATACTGCGCCTTACTGCCCGGCGGCAGGCCATCGCTCATCATGATATCGCTGCCCGCAATGCGAACGTTGGAGTGGGCTATAGCGGAGTCCGGGAACTGCATGCCAGACGGGCAGCCTTCTTCGCTGCTCTCGCTTTTTGGCATTTCGCCGAAGGTGATTTTATAGAGGAGTTCTGCGCCGACGGCCTGCTGATAAAAGGCGGTTGCCTCTGCGCAGTTGCCGGCGAAAGAGATGTAGGGACTTAACGGCATAATCTTTACCTCACGTAAGAAAAGCCCATTAAGTGTAGTGGGTGTGTGCCCGGTAAGCGAAGCGCCACCGGGCGGGCAAATCAGTTCTTTTTCACAAACTCAGATTTCAGTTTCATTGGACCAAAACCGTCAATTTTGCAGTCGATATTATGATCGCCTTCAACCAGACGGATATTCTTCACTTTGGTCCCGATCTTCAGCATGGAAGAGCTGCCTTTAACCTTCAGGTCTTTGACGACGGTGACGCTGTCGCCATCTGCCAGCAGGTTACCGTTAGCATCTTTTACAATCAGCACGTCAGCATCCTGTGACGGCTCTGCGTCGTTCCATTCGTGGGCGCATTCCGGGCAAATGAACATGCCATTATCTTCATAGGTGTATTCAGAATTGCATTTCGGGCAGTGTGGAAGTTGCATCGGGGGTATCCTCAAAAAAGTGCTTAACACGCTGGAAAGTGCCAGCAAAATGACGGCAGAGCGCCGAAAAAGAGGGCAAGTATAACGCAAATCCACACGATTGTCGGTGATATTGTTTAATAAAAAAAAACCGAAAAGCGTGTTGCGGGTGACACTTTCTGTCAGTCGGTTAAGCGATGCTAACGCCATTAACGTGTTGGGAAGAATTGACACTGAATATATCGAATATTTTATTGCGGCAAATTGCTACGTTCCGCCATTTCGGATAAGGTGAAGCGACACATTGTTATTTATCGCCGGTTTTCGTCGTCGTACATCTGTTATGACGCTGAACCATTCCCTCTCTTTTTAGGTGGGTAAATAATGATGATATATCCTGAAGTTTCTTAAAAATGGGCTACGCTTTTTATCTTTTGACTATGAGGTCAGGAGAAAAGCTTTTCACGCCATGCAAGGATAGCGATTTATTTCTGATTGTCTTCAATCAGTTATATTTCGGTGAACATGTTTTCCACACGTGATCATATAAGCCGAAAAACATAATTAAAACCCGGTGGCTTAATAAAAGTAATAAATTTGCGTTAAGGAAAGGCTTTTATCATGCACACACAGACAATTTTTGAATTAAGCCAGGAAGCAGAACGGTTGCTACAACTCGCCCTGCAAAACCTTGATACCTTGAAATCAATGCCGATAGCGATGCTGGAGAGTACCGCGACGGCCATTACGGGTGAAAAGAACAACGTTTTACCTTTGCATTTTAGCGCGCGTGGTGTCGAAGCACAGCAGGCGATGCTGAATAGTGAATTACGCAAAATAACCCGTCTGGAAATGGTGCTGGCTATTGTTGGAACCATGAAGGCGGGGAAATCGACCACCATTAATGCGATTGTAGGCACCGAAGTGTTGCCCAACCGCAACCGTCCGATGACGGCGCTTCCGACCCTTATTCGTCATACGCCGGGCCAGAAAGAGCCGGTACTGCATTTTACGCATGTCTCTCCCATTGATGATTTGATCCAACTGCTACAGAAAAAGCTCTGCGATGACGATCGCGGTAAGCTGGCGCAGCGTCTGGAAATCGATAAAGACATGAATACGCTGCTGGAGAGAATTGAAAGAGGCGAGGCTTTCGAGAAGCACCACCTTGGGGCGCAGCCGATATTTCATTGTCTGAAAAGCCTGAACGACCTGGTGAGGCTCTCTCAGGCGCTGGACGTGGCCTTCCCATTCTCAGAGTACGCGGCGATAGAGCATATACCGGTGATTGAGGTGGAGTTTGTGCATCTTGCGGGTCTGGATGCGCACCTGGGGCAGCTGACGCTGCTGGACACGCCTGGGCCAAATGAAGCCGGGCAGCCCCATCTGCAAAAAATGCTCACCGAACAGTTGTCCCGCGCCTCCGCGGTGCTGGCGGTGATGGACTATACCCAGCTCAAATCGATTTCTGATGAAGAGGTTCGTCAGGCCATTTCGGTAGCGGGAAAATCGGTGCCTTTGTATGCGCTGGTGAATAAATTCGACCAGAAGGATCGCAACAGCGACGATGAAGAGCAGGTCAGGGCGATGATCTCCGGGACCTTAATGAAAGGGAACATCTCTCCGGGACAAATTTACCCTGTTTCGTCGATGTGGGCCTATCTGGCAAACCGCGCCCGCTATGAGATGGCGAACCATGGGCAGCTACCGGATCACCAGGAACAGCGCTGGGTACAGGACTTTGCCGAGGCCGCGCTGGGGCGTCGCTGGCGTACGGCGGACCTGGACGATATCGAACATATTCGCCATGCGGCTGATTTGCTGTGGGAAGATTCGTTATTTGAACAACCTATCCGCAAACTGATTTACGCCGCCTATGCCAATGCGTCGTTATTTGCGCTGCGTTCGGCGTCGCATAAGCTGCTCAACTATGCCCAAAATGCCAGAGAGTATCTCGATTTTCGCTATCAGGCCCTGACGGTGGCCTTTGAATCGCTGGAGCTGAATATTACGCGTCTTGAAGAGGATATGGCTCTGCTGCAAACGCGGCAGCGCGTGGCCAGCGAAGAAGTCAAACACGAAGTGGAGCAGGCCCTCCACGCCACTGACGATTTTATGGCGTTGCAGAAAGGAGCCCTTCAGCAGGCGATTGGCCATATCTTCAACAGCCACACGCTACTTGATTTGGCAGGTATTGATCCGCTGAATCATCGGCAGGATGCACCGGAGGCGCTGACGCAGCTGGTGCTGGATGATGAGAGGCAGGCGCAAACGGTACTGAACAGCATCCGCTCCGCCTGCGAGCAGGTCATGCTGGACGCACAGACGAAAATCAGCCGGGAGCTGGCGCTTCGCTTCGATCAGCTGGAGTCTACGCTGGCGCGTTCGCTGAATGAGGCGATGCGGCCCATTGAGCTGCGTATTAAAGAGCAGCTCAGCCATGCCGGTTTCCGGGCGCGGATCAGTTTCCCGGCATTTCAGGCAAATCAGCTGAACTTCAATACGCGGGCGCTGTTTACTGATGCCATCGCGGAGGATACCCGTCCGGCAGGCCAGCCATCGGCTGCGGGAAGTGTACGGGAAACGGTGTCGCGCTGGCTGAACAATCCTGGCTGGGGCTGGGAAGATTATGTGGCGACGCGCACGCGATACGTTATTGATATTGCGCAGCTGCATGACAAGTTTATGCAGCATATTGATCAGTTTTGTGAACAAATCCGTAAAGCTTTAACCGCGCAGGTCGATGTCTCTGTTACGGCGGGTATGGCAACGTTCTTTGCAGAATTTTCGTTATGCCTTGCCGGGTTACAGGAAAGCTTGCGTGATAGCCTCGCAGTCCGTCAGCAAAATGAGCATTCGACCCGATCGCTCAGCCAGCTGTTGAAACAAAGTATCACGACTGCGACGTGGATTCAGGAAGATACCCGACTGTTACGCGATGATATTCAAACTCTTTTCGCGGCAGAGCAACCATGACAACACAGCTACTGGACGGTCCCGGGCGGACGCTGGAGTGTATCCATCCTAAATTTATGGTCGATCTGGTCCAGGGGGTAGACGCGCCGCGTCATACCCATCTGGGGCCGCAACAGCTGCAGTTTCGTGAGCGTTTGACGCAGGAGATCATGACGCACACCCGGCTGCGACCGTGGGCAATGGCGGGAATGCTCAACGAAAATGCGGCTCTGCGCCTGGGGCTGGCGGAAAAGCTGGCCGGCATGCTGGATCCGGGGCATCTCGCGCTGACGCGTATGGCCGATAAACTGGTTGCCCTGCGCCAGCAAACCTCTCTGCGTACGCAGCCCTCGCCGGGCCTGGTTCAGCAGTACGCTGAACTCTCTTCCCATTTTCTTCAACGCGCAGCCTATAAAGAAAAGGCGTTGTCCCAGCGTGGGTTAACGGTGCAGGCGGGCGATCATAGTGAGCAGATTTTTACCCGCTGGCGGGCCGGACACTATGATGGCTGGTCGCTGGCCGGGCGTTGCTACATTGTTCTGGAAGAGTTGCGCTGGGGAGCATTTGGCGATGCCTGTCGTCTGGCGAATGCGGACGTGGCGGCAATGCTCAAGGATAACCTGCGCAGCATGGCGGCAAATTATCTGGCGCAGGGGATCAATGCTTCTCCCACTACCCGCCATTTTTATCACCAGTGGCTCACAACCCCCTCTACGCCGGGGAGCATCGATCATAAAGATATGCTGGGCTGGCTGGGGGACTGGTGTCAGGCGGACAGCCACCCGGTGAGCTGGTCAGTAACCCAAAACTGGCAAACGGTCGCGCTGGGTATGCCGAGACTCTGTTCGGCAAAGCGGCTGGTGGATGGGATGGTGGAAGAAATTTTTGGTTGAACCCCTCACCCGGTGGGGAGAGGGGCCGGTCTTATGCGGTGCGTTAATGATGAAGCTCTACCGCTTTCGGTTCTGTATCCGGCTCGGGGAGATTGCCGAAGCGCTTCGCATACAGGGCCGTGATGATGGGCACCAGAATGGCGGTGACGATCACGCTGGCGGCAACCAGCGCCGTTGCCGAGGCCGCAACCGGTTCGAAAGCCGGGTTAATCTGGGCAATGATCACCGGATTCGCCACGGCGGCCCCGGCGGCTGAAGAGGCGGCTACACCTGCCGTTCCGTTTCCTCCGCCAATTACGCGATCGGCAATGATCAGCGGAATGCCGGTGATAATGATAACAGCCACGCCCAGGACAATACCCAGCAGACCGGTATCGAGGATCACCTTCAGGTTAATGGTATTCCCCAGCGCGAAGCCGAAGAACGGGATCAGCACCGGCGTGGCTTTGCTGAAGAAATCGCGCAGATCGTGGTCCAGATTCCCCAGCGCAAAACCGATCAGGAAAGGCAGGATCGCGCCGACAAAGTGGTGTGGTTCAAACGAGGCCAGTCCCGCCGAGCCCAGAATCAACATCGTCATCAGCGGACCGGACTCCAGAGACATCAGCACAAAGGCGCCAGACTCCTCTTTTGTGCCGTACTGGTTCATCAGGCTGGCATAGAGCCCACCGTTAGTCATATCCATCGCTGAGACAATAGCCAGAACGGATAATCCGGCGAAGAATCCGGTCTGAATGCCATTCTCCGGAATGAACAGTGCACAGACCATTGCCACAACCCAGGCAACCGCAATTTTCGTTATAACCAGCGTTCCGGATTTACGTAATACGGTACCCGTTGCCCGCAGGTTAATAGATGCTCCAATACAAAAGAACCAGACGGCCAGAATGGGCACGGTTCCCGTAATCATTCCTTTTGTGAAACCACCAAAATAAGCACCGGTATCAGGTGCCAGGGTATTCAGAATGGCGCCAAGCACCAGAGGAACCAGCATCATCCCGCCGGGGATGCGTTCTATTGTGGCTTTAATCTTCATGTACAACCCTCACATCGTGTCCCGCGTGGCGGACGGAATGCTATCGAAAATAAAATCAACAAATTCAATTAATTGAAAGGATGCTTAGCCTAGCGCTTCGTTATCCTTTCAGGGAAATTAATCGCGTGCTCTTGATTCATGCCGCTCAAAAGCCCGCTGGACGTTGCGTTCGGATTTATCATGCGATCATTGGAATGATGATTCAATGAAAATAAAACAGTGTTTTAGTTATCTCTATCACATATTCAGCGTAAATATTAGAACCGCGTTTTAATATTTAAAATTTATGTAAATCTGATGTGACGCAGTATGGTTTTGAGAATTGTTGTTCAGGCGATAATAACGTGCGTGAGCATGTTCTTTTTTGGTGGATAAGAAAGAGCTGATGGGCGGAAATTGACAAATATTGAACTCAGTTGACGATACGGAAAAATATATGTGAAGTTGATCACAAATATAAACGCTGGTAGGGTAAAAAGGTCATTAACTGCCCAGACAGGCGTCAACAGGTTCGGTTGTATCGACGTAAAACGTCAATGTAAGTAAACCTGCTACGCTTGAATAAGGCGATTCGCATGGAGCGGATCCCCGTTTCACGGTTCACCAGATGGCCGGTGAAATGGACAGGGCTGAGTCTACGAGGAAAGCTATGCTTAGAAGGAAAAAGATTAAACCCATCACGCTTCGCGACGTCACCATCATCGATGATGCAAAACTGCGTAAAGCGATCACTGCCGCCTCGCTCGGTAATGCGATGGAATGGTTCGATTTTGGTGTCTACGGCTTCGTGGCCTATGCGTTAGGTAAAGTGTTCTTCCCCGGCGCCGACCCCAGCCTGCAGATGATTGCCGCGCTGGGTACGTTCTCGGTTCCCTTCCTCATTCGCCCGCTGGGTGGTCTGTTCTTCGGTATGCTTGGTGATAAATATGGTCGTCAGAAGATCCTGGCAATCACCATTGTCATTATGTCGATCAGTACATTCTGTATCGGCCTGATCCCGTCTTATGCTTCGATTGGCATCTGGGCGCCAATATTGCTGCTGCTCTGTAAGATGGCTCAGGGATTCTCCGTAGGGGGAGAATATACCGGTGCCTCGATCTTCGTTGCAGAGTACTCCCCGGACCGTAAACGTGGCTTCATGGGAAGCTGGCTGGACTTTGGTTCCATTGCCGGGTTCGTCATGGGGGCGGGCGTGGTGGTGCTGATTTCAACCGTGGTTGGTGAGGCGAACTTCCTTGAATGGGGCTGGCGTATTCCGTTCTTCCTCGCGCTGCCGCTGGGGATCATTGGCCTGTACCTGCGTCATGCGCTTGAAGAGACGCCTGCGTTCCAGCAGCACGTTGATAAGCTCGAGCAGGGTGACCGCGAAGGTCTGCAGGATGGCCCGAAAGTCTCCTTTAAAGAGATCGCGACCAAACACTGGCGCAGCCTGCTGGTCTGTATCGGCCTGGTGATCTCCACGAACGTGACTTACTACATGCTGCTGACCTACATGCCGAGCTATCTGTCGCATAACCTGCACTACTCGGAAGACCACGGTGTGCTGATCATTATCGCCATCATGGTGGGTATGCTGTTTGTGCAACCGATTATGGGGCTGTTGAGTGACCGCTTTGGCCGTCGACCGTTCATTATTCTGGGTAGCGTTGCGCTGTTTGCCCTTGCTATTCCGGCATTCATTCTGATTAACAGCAATGTGCTGGGCCTGATTTTTGCCGGCTTGCTGATGCTGGCGGTGATCCTCAACTGCTTCATCGGGGTGATGGCCTCTACACTACCGGCCATGTTCCCGACGCATATTCGCTACAGTGCGCTGGCGGCGGCCTTTAACATCTCGGTTCTGATTGCCGGTCTGACGCCGACGCTTGCCGCCTCTCTGGTGGAAAGCACGCAAAACCTGATGATGCCCGCTTATTACCTGATGGTTATCGCGGTGATTGGTTTGATTACGGGTATTACCATGAAGGAGACGGCGAACCGTCCTCTGAAAGGGGCGACGCCTGCGGCATCGGATATTCAGGAAGCGAAAGAGATCCTGCGCGAGCACTATGATAACGTCGAGCAGAAGATTGAAGATATTGACGCAGAGATTGAAGAACTGCAGAAGAAACGCTCCCGACTGGTGGACCAACATCCACGCATCAACGAGTAATCAAAAACCCGCCGCTGGCGGGTTTTCTTTTATTAGCATCCTGCGGCGATGTAATCGCCATTGGCGCTGATGGGGATCACCGTCAGGAACAGGATGGTCGCAAACAGGATCAGAACAATCCCGCCGGCAATCTTGACCGCCGGAACCAGCCACTTCAGCGAGGTGTCGCCGCCAAACCAGGCGACCGTGCGCTCCCGGGCGTAACGCACGGCCAGCGATAGCCCCATAATCGACAGCGCGGTTCCCAGCGACATGGTCATTACCGCGGCCATTCCCCAGGTGACGATGCCCAGCGCATTCGAAAACATCAGGATCATAATCGCCCCACTGCACGGACGCGCGCCGATCGCCAGAATTACACCCAGACGGGTTTTCCAGTCACCCTGCGCAAGGTCTGCCCCTACGCCGTGATGGCCGCAGCCACAATGTTCATCATGCTGGTGAAGGGGCGTGATGGCGGAGATTGCCATCCTGCGCGGGCGCAGGCTTTTCAGCGCCTGGTAAATGATAAACGCGCCGAATGCGCCAATGAGGACCGCGCTTATCTTCTCGACATACCAGCGGCTGGTACTGATATCCCCGGACGCCAGGTTAAACCCCACCGCCAGAATAAAGACAAAGAGAATGGCGCTGACGCCCTGCAGCATACTGCCAAAAAAAGGAACGACCCGGGCAGCCAGTTCGCTCTCTTTATTTGTACTGAGATAGGTAGTGACAATGAATTTGCCGTGCCCCGGCCCGATAGCGTGAAGTACGCCATAGAAGAACGCGCCGGTTAATAGCCATAAGCCACCGCTGTACTGATGGTTATTAAGCTGCAACAGGTACATCACCAGATAACGGTGCAGGGTGATTTGCGTAGCAAGACACCACTGGATGAAAGCCCCCCAGTGTGCGTGCAGAGTGAAGCCCGCAATAAGGAGTAGCAGCGTCATGAGGCCAGCGCCAGGAATGCGCCAGTCTCGGGTGAGGCGTTGTGTGATCATGGATATTGTCTGTCAGGGAAAATATTTGCCAATAGTATAGTTGATTATCCCCCTCAATCCGTGGGTTCTTATGAAGCTTACGCGTTGTATTGTGGATAAGTCTGTGTGTAAAAGGGTATAAGGCGGGGTTTTGCTGGGGAATACAGCAGTCAGTCATCTTTTTGCAACTTTTCGGTTGCGGTCGCTCGGGAACTCCCTATAATGCGCCTCCATCGACACGGCGGATGTGAATCACTTCACAAACAACCCGGTCGGTTGAAGAGAAAAAATCCTGAAAATCAGGGTTGACTCTGAAAGAGGAAAGCGTAATATACGCCACC
>NZ_SCMF01000008.1:0-119754 GCF_004296595.1 Enterobacter sp. A8 | reverse complement strand
TGCCGAACTCAGAAGTGAAACGCCGTAGCGCCGATGGTAGTGTGGGGTCTCCCCATGTGAGAGTAGGGAACTGCCAGGCATCAAATAAAAAGAACCCCGTACCGTAAGGTGCGGGGTTTTTTGCTTTTGTTTTTCTCCCTCTTCCTGCGGGAGAGGGCATCAGACCGCACACCACCCCACAATAAACTCAGCAATCCCATCCTCATCATTTAAATCCAGCACTGGAACCTCAACATCGAGAGCGACATCGCTGGCCACCGCAATGACATGCTCATCCAGCGTTAACTCGCTAACATCATGCCCGGCATCGCTTCTGAACAGCAGGATCTTTGCAACGGCCTCATGCTTAAATCCCTCAACCAGCACCAGATCAAGCGTGGAGTGATCCATCCGACTGACCAGATACGCGAGATCCAGCGGTGCTTCATCGGGCGTTTCCGTCATCAATGCCCACCGCTCACGACTTGCCACCATGGTTTGCGCGGCACCTGCCTTACGCAGTTCATAGCTGTCTTTACCCGGTTTATCGACGTCCATATTGTGGTGGGTATGCTTAATCAGCCCTGGGCGGATGCCTCTGGCACAAAGTGCGGGTATCAGCTTTTTAAGCAGCGTCGTTTTCCCGGTACCACTCCAGGCGGCGATAGCTAAAACAGGCGTCATTTTTTCTCCTGCATGGTCTGTAAATCTTCCGTCGTATTCACGTTCACAAATGCAGACTTCCAGTCACTAAAATCAACGGAATGGCCGCCTGACTGACGCATAAACACCATGACTCTTCGCTCTCCCGCCGTCAGGTAATCCTGCAGCGCTGGAACTAATGATCTATGAATCAGCGTAATAGCAGGATGGTCGCGCTCACCGTCATGCACCCAGACAACCGGTGCACCATCACGAAATTGCACGAGACGCTCGACAAGGCAGGAGGGAATAAACGGCGTATCACACGGGCAGAAAACAAACCACTCTGCCTCAGACTGCTGCATGACCGAGAGCATGCCGGCCAACGGTCCTGGGTAATCCCCAAGAGTATCCTGATAAACGGGGTATCCGCTGCGCTGATAAATATCGATATGGCGATTGGCACTGATGGCCATTGCCGCAACCTGATCTGCAAGCGTGTCAGAAACATGCTGCCAAAGTGGCTTACCGTTAAGGTGCTGAAGCCCCTTATCTTTTCCCGCCATGCGCGTTGCCTTGCCACCCGCCAGAACCACTCCGATGATTTCCTGACCCGGATTCACGAATATCGCCTCTTTTATTGTGGGATTGACCCTGCTAACGTGTCACTCTAAATGAAAGGAGCACCACCATGAAATGTAAACGTCTGAATGAAGTCATTGAACTCCTCCAGCCAGCCTGGCAAAAAGAGCCAGAGCTGAATCTGATGCAATTTTTACAGAAACTGGCGAAAGAGTCAGGTTTTGAAGGTGAACTGACAGACCTTTCTGACGACATCCTGATCTATCACCTCAAAATGCGTGACTCTGCCAAAGATGCTGTTATTCCTGGTATTCAGAAAGATTATGAGGAAGATTTTAAAACCGCATTGCTGCGCGCCCGAGGCGTAATTAAAGAGTAAAAGCTTGTAAGCGGCGGCACCGAAATCGCCACAAGATGATATCCTGAATCATTCGTATAATTTCCGGATGATCGGATGAACGACCAGGCTTTTACTTTCCAGACATTACACCCGGATACCATTATGGATGCGCTGTTTGAGCAGGGTATTCGGGTGGATTCCGGGCTAACCCCGCTAAATAGCTACGAAAACCGCGTCTATCAATTCCAGGACGAGGATCGTCAGCGCTTCGTTGTTAAGTTCTATCGCCCCAAGCGCTGGTCCGCTGAACAAATTCAGGAAGAGCATCAGTTTGCTCACGATCTACTGAATGACGAAGTTCCTGTTGCCGCACCGATAAAATTCAATAACCAAACGCTGCTTACGCACGAAGGGTTCTACTACGCTATATTTCCCAGTCTGGGTGGTCGCCAGTTTGAAGCGGATAATATCGACCAAATGGAGTGGGTTGCCCGCTATCTGGGACGCATCCACCAGACGGGACGCAAAACGTCGTTTATTGCCCGCCCGACTATCGGTATTCAGGAATACCTTATTGAACCCCGCCAGGTCTTCGAAACCTCAGCGCTTATTCCCTCTGCATTAAAGGACGCGTTTCTCAGCGCGACGGATAAACTTATTGGGGCGGTAAAAGCCTGCTGGCGCGATGATATTTCTGTCCTGCGTTTGCATGGTGATTGTCATGCCGGGAATATTCTCTGGCGCGATGGCCCTCTGTTTGTTGACCTCGATGATGCGCGGATGGGGCCAGCGGTGCAGGATTTGTGGATGTTGCTCAACGGCGACAAAGCCGAGCAACGTATGCAGCTTGAAACGATTATTGAAGCCTATGAAGAGTTTAGCCCTTTTAATTCAGACGAAATTGCCCTGATAGAACCTTTACGTGCGATGCGTTTTGTTTATTATCTCGCATGGTTAATCAGGCGTTGGGATGATCCCGCATTTCCTCGTAATTTCCCGTGGCTTACCGGAGAGGATTACTGGCGCAGCCAGATATCCACATTTACTGAGCAGGTTAAGGTTCTTCAGGAACCCCCACTGCAACTAACGCCGATGTATTAATTGGACACATCCAGGAGAGAGTTAATCATGAAAAAAATTTGGCTGGCGCTGGCAGGTATTATTCTGGCATTTAGCGCTTCTGCTGCACAGTTTACCGACGGCAAACAGTACATTACGCTGGACAAGCCCGTCGCTGGCGAGCCACAGGTTCTCGAGTTCTTCTCGTTCTATTGCCCACACTGCTATGAGTTTGAGCAAGTGCTGCATGTTGCTGACAACGTGAAGAAAAAGCTGCCGGAAGGCACCAAAATGACCAAATACCACGTTGAGTTCCTGGGCCCATTGGGTAAAGACCTGACTCAGGCGTGGGCGGTTGCGATTGCGCTGGGTGTGGAAGATAAGATCACCTCCCCTATGTTTGAAGCGGTGCAGAAAACCCAGACCGTCCAGACCGCAGCAGATATTCGTAAAGTGTTCGTTGACGCAGGCGTGAAAGGTGAAGACTACGACGCCGCATGGAACAGCTTTGTCGTGAAATCGCTGGTTGCTCAACAGGAAAAAGCCGCAGCCGATCTGCAGCTCCAGGGCGTTCCGGCGATGTATGTAAACGGCAAATATCAGCTGAACATGCAGGGCATGGACACCAGCAGCATGGATATCTTCGTACAGCAGTACGCAGACACCGTGAAATACCTGGTCGAGAAGAAGTAAACCCAATGATATAAAAACGCCGGTCAATGACCGGCGTTTTTGTTTGAAGCTTTGATGTTCTCTATCTGCTCATCTTTCTCTTTCCAGAGCGTATTAAGCCAAAGCTGGAAACGACGTTTGAAGTTCTTATCGTTAACGTAATCCCCATGCAGTTCGGTATCAATTGGCACCAGATCGACACGAACCACGATACGCGTCAGCTTGCCGCTAAGCATATCGAAGAAAGGCGTCTTATCGTTTTCCGGATAGCAGAGCGTCACGTTCAGTAATTTATCGAACTGCGCCCCCAGCACGTTAAGCGCCATGGCAATACCCGCCGCCTTGGGTGGCAGCAGGTTCTGATAAGGGGAGCGAGTCTGAAGACGCTTCTCTTCTGTGAACCGCGAGCCTTCGACAAAATTCACAATCGTTGTCGGATGTGCGCGAAACTTCTCGCAGGAGCGACGCGTCGTTTCCACATCCTTACCCCGTCGCTCCGGGTGGCGAATCAAATAGCTGCGCGAATAGCGTTTCATAAAAGGCATATCCAGCGCCCAGCAGGCCAGGCCGATAAACGGTACCCAGGCTAGCTGTTGCTTCAGGAAGTATTTGTTCATCGGGATATGCTTACGGAACAGCACACATAACACCACGATGTCGGCCCAGCTGTGGTGATTACAGATCAGCAGATACCAGTTCTTTTTGTTGAGTCTTTCCAGACCCTCAACGTCCCACTTCAGGTGAGGATTCAGGCGCAGCAGGATGGCCAACCCTTCGCACCAGCAGTACATCATGAAATTACAAAACGCCGACACGGCTCGCCAAACCGTAGGCAAAGGTAACAGCAGTTTAATTATCCCGGCGATGATGATCGGTACAGAACAGGCGATCGTCACCAGAATAGTTAAAATGATGCTTAACAGTAATGTTATTGCAGCGAGCAATCTCGACATGATGAGCTTTTTCAAATGGTTAGCTGTAAGTTAGCGACCGACTATCCGGTGCAGGGCGCTGATTTTATCAGAAATCAGACAAAATAATGGGGCTTTCATACGGAGAGTTGACAGGCAGCATCTCGCTGCAGAAGATTTCACTACTATTACGCAGCAAACCGGGCATATATCCACATATGCTATATTCTCATTAGCTAGCAATATAATTCATTATTCTCATATAACTAATTGATAAATAGATGATAATTATGTGTCTTTACGCTTTTTTTGCCTTTGTTAGTCATATGAAGTGAAAGTATTCACAAACTTATCCACAGTTTAAATTTTGCGAGCGATCCTCACGATCGTAAAATCTTTTCCTGTATCAGGCGCTAATAACTGATGTTTTCATCCTTCTGTGGCATCCTTTAGTCATAAATTGATTAAAGGCACGGACATTATGGTTCAGATCCCAGAAAACCCTCTTATTCTCGTCGACGGCTCTTCTTACCTGTATCGGGCGTATCATGCGTTTCCTCCTCTGACCAATAGCGCAGGGGAACCCACCGGCGCGATGTACGGTGTACTTAACATGCTGCGTAGCCTGATCCTTCAGTATCAGCCAACCCACGCGGCAGTCGTTTTTGACGCGAAAGGCAAAACTTTCCGCGACGAGTTGTTTGAGCATTACAAATCTCACCGTCCGCCAATGCCTGACGATCTGCGTGCGCAGATTGAGCCGCTGCACGCGATGGTGAAAGCGATGGGGTTACCACTGCTGGCGGTTTCTGGTGTGGAAGCGGATGACGTCATTGGCACCCTGGCGCGTGAAGCCGAAAAAATGGGCCGTCCGGTTCTCATCAGTACTGGTGATAAAGATATGGCGCAGCTGGTGACGCCAGGGATCACCCTGATTAACACCATGACCAACACCATCCTCGGCCCTGAAGAGGTGGTCGCAAAATATGGCGTGCCGCCAGAGTTGATTATCGATTTCCTCGCGTTGATGGGCGACTCATCGGATAACATCCCAGGCGTGCCAGGCGTTGGCGAAAAAACGGCACAGGCACTCCTTCAGGGACTGGGCGGGCTAGATACGCTGTATACGGAGTCTGACAAAATCGCCGGGCTCTCCTTCCGTGGCGCAAAAACCATGGCCGGGAAGCTGGAAGAGAATAAAGAGGTGGCTTATCTCTCCTATAAGCTGGCGACGATTAAAACCGATGTTGAGCTGGAACTGGGATGTGAGCAGCTTGAGGTACAGCAACCGTCAGCGGATGACCTGCTGAGTCTGTTTAAGAAATACGAATTTAAGCGCTGGACCACCGACGTGGAAGCCGGTAAATGGCTGCAGGCAAAAGGCGCCAAACCGGCTGCGAAGCCAAAAGAGACGATTGTCATTGATGCCGACGATCAGGCTGAAGAAGAAGCCGCAGCGCTCTCTTTTGAGCACTACGAAACCATTCTTGAAGAGTCACAGCTGGTTGCCTGGATCGAGAAACTGAAAAAAGCACCGGTGTTTGCTTTCGACACGGAAACCGACAGTCTGGATAACATTACCGCCAATATGGTGGGCCTGTCCTTTGCGACAGAGCCGGGTATCGCTGCCTATGTTCCCGTCGCGCACGATTACCTGGACGCACCGGAGCAACTCTCTCGCGAACGCGTGCTGGAACTGCTGAAGCCGATTCTGGAAGACGACAACGCGTTGAAGGTGGGGCAAAACCTCAAATACGACCGCGGTATTCTGCAAAACTACGGTATTGAGCTGCGCGGTATCGCGTTTGATACCATGCTGGAATCCTACATTCTGGACAGCGTAGCAGGCCGTCATGATATGGACTCCCTGTCTGACCGCTGGTTAAAACATAAAACCATCACGTTTGAAGAGATTGCCGGTAAGGGCAAAAATCAGCTCACCTTTAACCAGATTGCGCTGGAAGAGGCGGGACGCTATGCGGCAGAAGATGCCGACGTCACGTTGCAGCTGCACCTGAAGATGTGGCCAAAACTGCAGAAGCACGAAGGGCCGCTGAATGTGTTTCAGAACATTGAGATGCCGCTGGTACCTGTTCTTTCACGCATCGAGCGCAACGGCGTAAAAATCGATCCGACGGTACTGCATAACCACTCGGGCGAACTCGCCCAGCGTCTGACCGAACTGGAGCAAAAGGCGCATGAGCTTGCCGGTGAGCCGTTTAACCTCTCATCGCCAAAACAGCTGCAAACCATCCTGTTTGAAAAGCAGGGGATCAAACCGCTGAAGAAAACCCCTGGCGGCGCACCGTCCACCTCTGAAGAGGTGCTGGAGGAGCTGGCGCTGGATTATCCACTGCCCAAAGTCATTCTGGAGTACCGTGGTCTGGCAAAGCTGAAATCGACTTACACCGATAAGCTGCCGCTGATGATCAACCCGAAAACGGGTCGTGTGCATACTTCATACCATCAGGCTGTGGCGGCCACCGGACGTCTCTCCTCGACCGATCCAAACCTGCAGAACATTCCGGTACGAAATGAAGAAGGGCGTCGCATTCGTCAGGCGTTTATTGCACCTGATGACTATCTGATTGTTTCTGCTGACTACTCGCAAATCGAGCTGCGCATTATGGCGCACCTCTCGCGTGATAAGGGCCTGTTGACGGCCTTTGCCGAAGGGAAGGACATCCACCGGGCAACCGCTGCGGAAGTCTTTGGTCTGCCGCTGGACAGCGTGACAAACGAGCAACGCCGCAGCGCGAAAGCAATCAACTTCGGCCTGATTTACGGCATGAGCGCCTTCGGTCTTTCACGCCAGCTTAATATTCCGCGTAAAGAGTCGCAGAAGTATATGGATCTCTACTTCGAGCGATATCCGGGCGTACTGGAATATATGGAACGCACCCGCGCGCAGGCGAAGGAAAAAGGCTACGTTGAAACCCTGGACGGTCGTCGTCTCTACTTACCCGACATTAAATCCAGCAACGCGGCGCGCCGTGCCGGGGCAGAACGTGCTGCAATCAACGCCCCGATGCAGGGAACCGCAGCTGACATCATCAAGCGCGCGATGATCGCCGTGGATGCCTGGCTGGAAAAAGAGAAACCGCGCGTGAAAATGATCATGCAGGTACACGATGAACTGGTGTTCGAAGTGCACAAAGACGATCTCGATAGCGTGTCGAAGACGATCCACGAACTGATGGAAAACAGCATGAAACTTGATGTGCCGTTGCTGGTGGAAGTGGGAAGTGGTGAAAACTGGGATCAGGCTCACTAATGGTTCGGCGAATAACGCGCTTTTTATGTAAGTTAGCAACATAACGACGTGCGTTTTGTGACGATCATTAGAATTCCCTATGTAAAGAATGAAAAAAAACTACAAAAAGTGCTTTTTCTGCAGCAAAAAAAGGGGTAGAGTTAGCGGCGTAGGGTACAGAGGTAAGATGTTCTATCTTTCAGACCTTTTACTTCACGTAATCGGATTTGGCTGAATATTTTAGCCGCCCCAGTCAGTAATGACTGGGGCGTTTTTTATTGCGGCAAAGAAAATTTCGGACAAAAAAAGCGCGGCCATGGCCGCGCCCGGTATTACTCTTCTTCCGCTTCTGTTGCGGGCTCCAGCTCACTGAACCAGCTGTCGAGCTTCTGACGCAGCTTATCCACACCCTGCTTTTTCAGCGAGGAGAACGCTTCAACCTGCACATCTCCGTTGAATGCCAGTACCGCTTCACGAACCATATTCACCTGCGCTTTACGCGCGCCGCTCGCCAGCTTATCCGCTTTTGTCAGCAGCACCAGAACGGCAATATCGCTTGCCACAGCCCAGTCGATCATTTGCTGATCAAGGTCTTTCAGCGGGTGGCGAATATCCATCAGCACCACCAGGCCTTTCAGGCACATGCGCTTTTCCAGATATTCACCCAGCGCGCGCTGCCACTTGATCTTCATCTCTTCCGGTACCTGCGCGTAACCGTACCCCGGTAAATCGACCAGGCGTTTGCCTTCGGCCACTTCAAACAGGTTAATCAGCTGGGTACGGCCAGGTGTTTTTGAGGTACGCGCCAGGTTCTTCTGATTGGTCAGCGTATTCAGTGCGCTGGATTTCCCCGCATTCGAGCGGCCAGCAAAGGCCACTTCGATGCCGGTATCAGAGGGCAGGTGGCGAATATCGGGCGCACTGGTGACAAAATGCGTCTGTTGGTAGTTCCAGGTAGTCACGTGGTCGTCTCCAAAAATCGTAATCTGCGAGGGATTATACCTGAATGCAGGCAAAAGGCTTTTTTGATTGCACCTGGTCTGTAGGCTTAAGCCCTGGCCGATGTGAGACATCGGCTATAGATGTTATGAGAAATTTCAGAGAAATCGCAGGTGTAAAAAAATACAAACTGTTTTAAATCATAAGATTAATATTGAGTGATTATCTGAAAATCCGTTTTTGTACCCTTTCGTTGCTTGTTAGTTTAAATGAACAAGGTAAAGTGTGCGTCAAGGCGGGGATGCCAACAGGATAATGACTTAGGGATAAGGGTCAGGAGCGCCAGGAGGCGAAGACGCAGGATTGTCAGGAGGACCAGCGCCTGGAGGCGTTTTAACAGGAAAAGGAACCGTATCACGGACGGTATCAGCCAACGGATAAACAGGGTTTGTTGTAGGCAAACACGGAATGTCTGACCCGTTAAGGGTTATGAGTCAGGAAAAAAGGCGACAGATTGCTCTGTCGCCTTTTTTCTTTGCTTGCTTTCTGCTAGATTTCGCCGCAATTCTATACTGAAGAAAACGACTTAAAGATAAAACATCATGAAAAAACCGACCTCCGCAGCGGGCGCGAAACGCCCTGCCAAAGCACGCCGCAAAACGCGCGAAGAACTGAACCAGGAAGCGCGCGATCGCAAACGCGAAAAAAAACATCGCGGTCATGCTGCGGGTAGCCGTGCAAACGGTGGCGGTGCATCTGGCGCTTCTGCTAAAAATAAGCCGCAGAAAGATCCACGTATCGGCAGTAAAACTCCCATTCCACTGGGCGTGACAGACACCCCGGTCACTAAGCAGCACAAACCAAAGAGCGAGAAACCTATGCTTTCACCGCAGGCTGAGCTGGATTTGCTGGAGAACGATGAGCGCCTGGACGCGCTGCTGGAACGTCTTGAAGAGGGTGAAACCCTGACCGCTGAAGAGCAGTCCTGGGTGGATGCCAAACTGGATCGCATCGACGAACTGATGCAGAAGCTGGGCCTGTCATACGACGATGACGAAGATGAAGAAGAAGACGAAAAGCAGGAAGATATGATGCGTCTTCTGAAGGGTGGAAACTAACATTTGCACCCGGCAGGAACGATAGTCCTGCTTATAACCCTTCCGGTTATATGTTATCTGGTGTGGTTATTCGTTAAACTACGGCGGTTGTCGCGGCGACAGAAGTGGCTGCGCACCCGAATGATGGTCCGCAACGGGGCCAGAACGGGCCGCCGTATACGAACGCGACACCAACGGAAGGAGTGAGCATGTCTGTACCATCTATCGACTGGGATTTGGCCCTGATCCAGAAATATAACTATTCCGGGCCGCGTTACACCTCATACCCCACCGCGCTGGAGTTCTCCGATGCCTTCGGCGAGGGTGATTTTCAGCAGGCCGTCGCGCGCTATCCAGAACGCCCGCTGTCGCTCTACGTCCATATTCCGTTCTGCCATAAGCTCTGCTACTTCTGCGGCTGCAATAAAATTGTCACCCGTCAGCAGCATAAAGCCGATCAGTATCTGGATGCGCTGGAGCAGGAAATTTTGCACCGCGCGCCGTTGTTTACTGGCCGTCACGTCAGCCAGCTTCACTGGGGCGGCGGTACGCCAACCTATCTGAATAAAGCGCAGATCAGCCGTTTGATGGCGCTTCTTCGCGGCAATTTCCATTTTAATGACGACGCCGAAATCTCGATCGAAGTCGATCCGCGTGAAATTGAGCTGGATGTGCTGAATCATTTACGTGCCGAAGGCTTCAATCGCCTGAGTATGGGCGTTCAGGACTTCAATAAAGAGGTTCAGCGTCTGGTGAACCGCGAGCAGGACGAAGAATTTATCTTTGCCTTACTCAACCATGCGCGTGAAATTGGTTTCACCTCAACCAATATCGATCTGATTTACGGCCTGCCAAAGCAGACGCCGGAGAGCTTTGCCTTTACGCTGAAACGCGTGGCTGAACTTAACCCGGACCGCCTGAGCGTGTTTAACTATGCGCATCTGCCGACGCTCTTTGCCGCGCAGCGCAAAATCAAAGATGCCGATCTGCCTTCTGCTCAACAGAAACTGGATATTCTCCAGGAAACCATTACCTCGCTGACCGAGACCGGATATCAGTTTATCGGTATGGATCACTTTGCCCGTCCGGATGACGAGCTGGCTGTTGCTCAGCGCGAAGGGGTACTGCACCGTAATTTCCAGGGCTATACCACCCAGGGCGATACCGATTTGCTGGGGATGGGCGTTTCCGCCATCAGCATGATTGGCGATTGCTACGCGCAAAACCAGAAAGAGTTGAAGCTCTACTATCAGCAGGTGGATGAAAAGGGCAACGCGCTGTGGCGCGGCATCGCGTTAACACGTGACGACTGCATTCGTCGTGATGTGATTAAGGCGCTTATCTGCAACTTCCGTCTCGATTTCAGCGACGTTGAGTCGCAGTGGGATCTGCACTTTAGCGATTATTTTGCAGAAGACCTGAAGCTGCTGGCGCCGCTTGCGAAGGACGGGCTGGTGGATGTGTCGGAGAATGCGATTGAGGTCACGCCGAAAGGACGTTTATTGATTCGTAATATCTGCATGTGCTTTGACGCTTACCTTCGGCAGAAAGCGCGTATGCAGCAGTTCTCGCGGGTGATTTAAGCCGCAAAAGCATGAAACGTAGGCCGGGTAAGGCGAAGCCGCCACCCGGCTTTTACATTTTTACCCGCTAGCTAAACAGACCAACCAGCGCCGCACACAACACTGCAGCAACTGCGGTTTGCGGCGTGTGGCTTTCTGCGGCTCCGCTAGATAGCATATGTACTAATGTTTCCAGCATGATGTTCACCCCAATTTCCGGGCACGATCATACAAAACTCATCGACACAGTAAAGCGCAAAATAACGGCAATTTGCGCTCAATTAGTAATCTTTACACAGCGGTGCAGATTACTCCATTCCCAGCTCTTTAAGCTTACGCGTCAGGGTATTACGTCCCCATCCCAGCAGGCGGGCTGCTTCCTGTTTATGGCCCTGCGTATGACGAAGCGCGGTGGTTAACAGCGTGCGTTCCATCTCCGGCTGCGCCTCAGAGAGCAAATTTTGATGACCGGAACGCAGCGCGCGATCGGCCCACTGCGCCAGCAGCGTCGCCCAGCTGTCCGGCAGCGCATGGCCCGTACTGCTTTCAGGGGCAGTTGCTTCAAACAGCTCGGCCGGCAGATCCTGAATCAAGACCTCCTGTCCGGCGGCCATGACGGTGAGCCAGCGACAGGTATTTTCCAGCTGACGCACGTTACCCGGCCAGGCCAGGCGGGTGAGGGCGGCATCGGTTTCCGGGTGAAGCTGTTTGGCTTCTACGCCCAGTTCACGCGCGGCGACCTGCAGGAAGTGACGCGCCAGGCGAGGGATATCTTCGCGACGTTCACGTAGCGGCGGTAGATGGACGCGGATGACGTTCAGGCGATGGAATAAATCCTCACGGAATTTTCCCTCCTGCACGCGTTGCTCCAGGTTCTGGTGCGTCGCGGCAATAATGCGTACATCCACTTTCACCGGCGCATAACCGCCTACGCGATAAAACTGTCCGTCAGCCAGCACGCGCAGAAGACGGGTCTGAACATCCAGCGGCATATCGCCAATTTCATCCAGGAATAACGTCCCCCCGTCAGCCTGTTCGAAGCGGCCCTGACGAATGGTATTCGCCCCGGTAAAGGCGCCTTTTTCATGGCCGAACAGTTCGGATTCAATCAAATCTTTCGGGATAGCCGCCATATTCAGGGCGATAAACGGCGCTTTTGCCCGCGGGCTATGGCGATGTAAGGCGTGCGCGACCAGCTCTTTACCGGTGCCCGATTCGCCATTAATCAGTACGCTGATGGACGAACGCGACAGACGGCCAATAATGCGAAACACATCCTGCATCGCCGGTGCTTCGCCAATGATGTCCGTGGTAGGGCCGAAATCGGGCGCATTACGCGGCTGTTGCTGCTCCTGGTAATGGCTAATGGCGCGCTCAACCAGCGCGACCGCTTCGTCGATATCAAATGGCTTGGGCAGGTAGTCGAATGCCCCTTGCTGATAGGCGCTAACGGCGGCATCCAGATCGGAGTGTGCCGTCATTATGATGACCGGAAGCATAGGGTGGCGTTGTTTGATCTGCTTTAAAAGCGCCAGCCCGTCCATACCCGGCATACGAATATCCGACAGCAGAACATCCGGCGTTTTGGTGGTGAGTGCGTCGAGCACTTCGCTGCCGCTCTCAAACGTCGTGCAGCTTAATCCCGCCCCTGTGAGCGCGCGTTCAAGCACCCAACGGATGGAGCTATCGTCATCGACTACCCAGACTATCCCTCGTTGCATAAACGTCACCTTTATTTTTTAATCGGCAGGAAAACCGAAAACTCGGTATGTCCCGGCCAACTGGTAAATTCAATTTTTCCAGAGTGTTGATCGATCAAACTGCGGGCAATGGATAATCCCAGCCCGGTACCGCCTTCGCGACCGCTGACCATCGGGTAGAACAGGGTGTCCTGCAGATGAGATGGGATCCCCGGCCCGTTGTCCTCAACGTCGATGCGTGCCGCCAGCCGATAGCGCACGCCATGCAAGGTGAGCTGGAATGCGGTTCGGGTACGCAAAATGATTTCGCCGCCTTCCGGTCCCAGAGCCTGCAGCGCATTACGCACAATATTCAGCAGGACCTGCTCAATTTGGTCCGGATCGTGCGCCAGTTCCGGCAGGCTGGGGTCATAATCACGCACCAGCGTAACGTTCTCCGGCAGCTCCATTGAGACGAGCTTCACCACCCGTTCAGCCACTTTATGAATGCTTTCGGTGACATGCATACCCGGCTGTTGCGGCCCGAGCAGGCGGTCAACCAGGTTACGCAGACGATCGGCCTGCTCAATGATGACGTTGGTATACTCCGCCAGCGCAGGGTCCGGCAGCGCTTTGGTTAACAGCTGCGCCGCCCCGCGTAATCCGCCCAGTGGGTTTTTGATTTCATGCGCCAGGCCCCGCACCAGATCGCGGGCAGCAATTTGCTGCGCATGCTGAAGTTGCTCCTGGCTCAGTCGGCGCTGATTGTCCATCGGCGCCATTTCGAGCAGGATCAGCCCTTCAGGAAGACGTTGCGCGGTAAGCGACAAAATATGCGAGCGCCCGTCGATCACCAGCGTCACTTCGTTATCGGTGAACCCCTGACCGGCCTGCAGACTTTCCTGCATCAGGCCAATGTTCAGCGAAAAATAGCTCAATAATTCTGGCAGCGGAGTGCCAAACAGTTTGCGTGCGCTTTGGGCGAGCAGTTGCTGCGCCGCCGGGTTGGCGTAATGAACAGCCAGCTCGTCGTCGACCAGCAAAATGCTGTTAATTAACGAATTGAGGATCTGCCCAGCATCGGGCAGCGTGCCAGTTGCCATTCAGCAGTCTCCTGGAGTTGGTTGCACTAATTTAGTGCAGTATAGCTTTTTCGTCGTAAAAAGCGCGTGAGATCAGGTTGTTGGTGGAGAAAAAAGCCCATCCGGAGATGGGCTGAAAGTTTCCACGGCAACAAAAAAAAGCTTTCGGGGCCGCGCCTGAAGGGTGGCGCGAAACCCGTTGTAACTTAAACGCTGTAGTACAGTTCGAATTCAACCGGATGCGGAGTCATGCGCACGCGGTCGTTCTCTTCAGTACGCAGGGCGATGTAAGCATCGATAGCGTCATCAGTGAACACGCCACCCGCAGTCAGGAATTCGCGGTCTGCGTCCAGTGCCTGCAGGGCTTCTTCCAGAGAGCCTGCAACCTGTGGGATCTCTTTCGCTTCTTCTGGCGGCAGGTCATACAGGTTTTTGTCCATCGCTTCGCCTGGGTGGATCTTGTTCTTGATACCGTCCAGACCGGCCATCAGCAGTGCTGCGAAGCACAGGTATGGGTTAGCTGCTGGATCCGGGAAGCGCACTTCGATACGACGCGCTTTAGGAGAAGCCACCACCGGGATACGGATAGAAGCAGAACGGTTACGCGCTGAGTAAGCCAGCATAACAGGTGCTTCGTAGCCTGGGACCAGACGCTTGTAAGAGTTGGTGGTTGGGTTCGCCAGGGCGTTGATCGCTTTAGCGTGTTTGATTACGCCGCCAATGTAGTACAGCGCCTGCTCAGACAGACCTGCATATTTGTCACCAGAGAACAGGTTGGTACCGTTCTTGGACAGGGACATGTGGCAGTGCATACCGGAACCGTTGTCGCCAAACATTGGTTTTGGCATGAAGGTCGCGGTTTTACCGAAACGGTGTGCAACGTTGTGCACAACGTATTTGTAGATCTGAATTTCGTCCGCTTTTTTGGTCATGGTATTGAAGCGGGTTGCCACTTCGTTCTGACCAGCAGTCGCCACTTCGTGGTGGTGAGCTTCAACTACCAGGCCCATCTCTTCCATCACCAGACACATGGTGGAACGGATGTCCTGTGAAGAATCGACCGGAGGAACCGGGAAGTAACCGCCTTTCACGCCAGGACGGTGACCTTTGTTACCACCTTCGTATTTGGTGGAGGAGTTCCATGCACCTTCGATGTCGTCGATAGCCACGTGGGAGCCAGAGATAGAGGCACCGAAACGAATGTCATCGAACAGGAAGAATTCTGGCTCTGGCCCGAACAGAACGGTGTCTGCGATGCCGGTAGAACGCAGGTACTCTTCTGCACGTTTAGCGATGGAGCGTGGGTCACGGTCGTAGCCCTGCAGCGTGCCTGGCTCGAGGATATCGCAACGGATGATCAGGGTTGGCTCTTCGAAGAACGGATCAATGACCGCCGTGGTCGCGTCTGGCATCAGAACCATGTCAGATTCGTTAATGCCTTTCCAGCCACCAATGGAGGAGCCGTCAAACATTTTGCCTTCTTCAAAGAATTCGGCGTTTACCTGATGAGCAGGAATAGTGACGTGCTGTTCTTTACCTTTAGTATCGGTGAAGCGCAGATCAACAAACTTCACTTCATGTTCGTTCAGCATCGTCAAAACGTGTTCAGCGGACATACTTAACTCTCCAGATTGGTCATTGTCGTCGTGGTAACGAGGTCTTCAACTTCTATCAAGGTGGCTATGAAGCCATCTTTTTGCCGTATTTTTATAAAGCGAAATCTGTGCCAACTTTTAAAACACCCCAAAAAGGCGTTATCATGCGCACCATAGTGCAAAAGTGCTGCACCACAATGGTTATGTTGCACCAGTATAGTGCTTCAGTGTGAACACTGAGCACCATATTGGTGCAATTTTCGTTAAAGTGCCCTTTTTACGCTCCGTGAAAGCGATCACAAAGCATCTCTGCAATACTTGTTTGCGGGGGATGTTTGTGATCCTGTTTTGTAGTGCGATTAATCCGTGTACAATAACGCGCTATTTCTAATGCCTGAGGCAAAGTTGTGATCGAAAATTTGCGTAACATCGCCATCATCGCGCACGTTGACCATGGTAAAACTACCCTGGTTGATAAGCTGCTGCAGCAATCCGGTACGTTTGATGCACGTGCCGAAACTCAAGAGCGTGTGATGGACTCCAACGATTTGGAGAAAGAGCGTGGGATTACCATCCTCGCGAAAAACACCGCTATCAAATGGAATGACTACCGTATCAACATCGTTGATACCCCAGGGCACGCCGACTTCGGTGGTGAAGTTGAGCGCGTGATGTCCATGGTGGATTCCGTGCTGCTGGTGGTTGACGCCTTTGACGGCCCAATGCCGCAAACGCGTTTCGTGACCAAAAAAGCATTTGCCCATGGCCTGAAGCCTATTGTTGTTATCAACAAGGTTGACCGTCCTGGCGCACGTCCTGACTGGGTTGTTGATCAGGTGTTCGACCTGTTCGTTAACCTTGACGCGACCGACGAGCAGCTGGACTTCCCTATCATCTACGCTTCGGCGCTGAATGGTATTGCGGGTCTGGATCACGAAGATATGGCGGAAGACATGACCCCGCTGTATCAGGCGATTGTCGATCACGTACCGGCTCCGGATGTTGATCTTGATGGTCCTCTGCAGATGCAGATCTCCCAGCTGGACTACAACAACTACGTTGGCGTTATCGGTATCGGCCGCATCAAACGCGGTAAAGTGAAGCCGAACCAGCAGGTTACTATCATCGATAGCGAAGGCAAAACCCGTAACGGTAAAGTGGGCAAAGTGCTGACTCACCTGGGTCTGGAGCGTATCGACAGCGATCTGGCTGAAGCGGGCGATATCATCGCGATCACCGGTCTGGGCGAGCTGAACATCTCTGACACCATCTGCGACCCGCAGAACGTGGAAGCGCTGCCAGCCCTGTCTGTTGATGAACCAACGGTAACCATGTTCTTCAACGTCAACACCTCTCCGTTCTGTGGTAAAGAAGGTAAATTCGTTACCTCTCGTCAGATCCTTGACCGCCTGAACAAAGAGCTGGTGCACAACGTTGCGCTGCGCGTTGAAGAAACGGAAGACGCTGATGCCTTCCGCGTATCCGGTCGTGGTGAACTGCACCTGTCTGTTCTGATCGAAAACATGCGTCGTGAAGGTTTCGAGATGGCGGTTTCCCGTCCGAAAGTTATCTTCCGCGAAATCGACGGCCGTAAACAAGAGCCGTTCGAAAACGTAACGCTGGACGTTGAAGAGCAGCACCAGGGTTCTGTGATGCAGGCTCTGGGTGAGCGTAAAGGCGACCTGAAAAACATGAATCCAGATGGCAAAGGCCGCGTACGTCTCGACTACGTGATCCCAAGCCGTGGCCTGATCGGCTTCCGTTCTGAGTTCATGACCATGACTTCCGGTACCGGTCTGCTGTACTCCACCTTCAGCCACTACGACGACGTACGTCCGGGTGAAGTGGGCCAGCGTAACAACGGTGTGCTGATCTCTAACGGTCAGGGTAAAGCGGTTGCGTTTGCGCTGTTCGGTCTGCAGGATCGCGGTAAGCTGTTCCTGGGTCACGGTGCTGAAGTGTATGAAGGCCAGATCATCGGTATTCACAGTCGTTCTAACGACCTGACTGTAAACTGCCTGACCGGTAAGAAACTGACCAACATGCGTGCGTCCGGTACTGACGAAGCAACGGTTCTGGTTCCACCGATCAAGATGACGTTGGAGCAGGCTCTGGAATTCATCGATGACGACGAACTGGTAGAAGTGACTCCACTGTCTATCCGTATCCGTAAACGTCACCTGACCGAGAACGATCGTAAACGTGCAATGCGCGGTGCGAAAGAAGAGTAATACGGTCAATCCGTTAGCCGGGTAAGCGCATGCGCCGCCCGGCAGTAAAAAGCCGCTGATTGCTCAGCGGCTTTTTTATTAGAACGAATACCGCAATCCCAGGCGAATCCGGTACTGCTCCCGGTTGTAATCATTCCATCTGTCCAGCCACTGCAGTTCAAGATATGGCAGCCAGTTTTTGTCGATCTTGTAGCTGAATTTATTGGTAATTTCCCAGTGATGATCTTTGCCATTTTTGCTGTGGTAATCATTCACCCGCTGGAAAAAGTGCGGTTCAAAGGTATAAAAAAACGCATCCGTCACTTTGAAATTCCAGTAGTTAGCAAACTCGTGCGTATCGTTCTTATCCATCTGCCCGTTATAGTCCGGCGTATCGTAATTGTTATGGTTATAGCGATAGCGGAACGTCAGGTTGAACCCGTCCGTAAATTTATAATTGGTATCTAAATAGACCGCACCACCTGATCCTGCGCTGCTGTCGTTAATCAATCCGCCGGGCTGGAAGGTGAGCTTGTCGGTGGGTTTTAAGAGCGGATACCACCCCTCTATTTCGTTATAGCTGTGCTTAAGCTCATCCCATTTCCCCACGTTATAGGCATTGGTGAACATCAGCCCCGCGCCCATATCGAAGTTATAGCCTGCACGCAGGATCACCTCGTGGAGCTCAGAGGCCGTATTGTATGCTTCGCGGGTTTCGACATAAGCCCCGGCAAATACCGGGCAGGACACAGACGACACGATCAGTACAGTAATGATTCTTTTCATAATTTGTCCATGTATCAGGTACAGAAAGGCCTCCCTCCTGATGAACAGGAAGGACATAGTGGCCGGTTTTATTGTTATAAAGTGACTGCTGACGCTTTATTGTTGGTGGTTATCTCAGGGGTATTCGCGGTTTGTTTTTTCCGTTTTCCAATCTCCTCGATAATAAAGGCGAAGCGCGCTTCGTTGAGTTTATAAAACAGCCCCATGGTCACGGCGGCAACGACGGCCAGGCCGCACGGCCAGAGGAAAATAAGCTGACGCAGACCAAGTAGTGTGCCTGCGCTCTGCACCGCATGGGGAACGTAGCCAATCTGGGTCAGCATGATGCCAGGCAGAAAACCGGCGAGGGCGGCAGAGATTTTGCGTGAGAAGGTATAGCCGGTATAAACCGACCCTTCAGCACGAATGCCCGTTTTCCACTCGCCGTAATCAACGGTATCCGGTACCAGCGCCCAGTTCAGGCTGTTCACAAACGCCGTGCCGAAAAACGCCATGCAGGAAAACAGCACGAACAGCAGGGAACTGGTCCCCCAGAAGAAGTTCAGCACGTCGCCCACCGCCCACAGCGCCAGCCCACCCAGATAAACCGGTTTTTTGCCAAAGCGCTTCACCGCGCCGGGCACCAGAAACACGCCAATCAGAATGCAGCCCATGCTGAAAAAGCCCATCCACGACAGCAAATGCAGATCGTTTAGCACGTACTGGGTGTAATAGACCTGAATCGCCAGCTTGATGTTAAACGCGGCAAGGGTACACAGGTTGGCGATACACAGCACCAGTAGCGGCGGATTGCGGAAAATCGCGCAGAATGATTGCAGAATGCCGGGCTTATGGTGATCGGGCGTAAGCTCCACGTAGCGCTCTTTCACGCCGCTGTAGCACCACCACATGCAGACCAGGCCACCGGTGACGAACACCAGCGCCGCCACCAGATAGCCGAGGGAGGGCTGGCTGACGAACAGCGCCTGAATGGGCATAAAGCCGACGGTGCAGAGCAACAGCCCCACGGTTGCGCCGCCCTGACGCCACGCCGCAAGCTGCGCGCGCTCGTTCGGGTTTTTGGTGATGGCCGGGACCATCGCACCGTAGGCGCAATTCATCAGGCTATAGCAGAGGCCAAACATCATGAAGAGCACGGTGGCGAGCGCTGTTTTCACCGTCAGGCTAAAGTCGTTGGCCATAAACTGCGCCGTCGCGACCAGCGCCACCGGGACGGAGGCATAAAGAATGAATGGCCGGAACTTTCCCTTCGCGCCGATGTTACGCCGGGAGTCCAGCAGCACGCCGGTCAGCATGTCGGTGAACGCGGTAAAAAACTTCGCTACCAGGAAAATAATGCCGCCATAGAAGGCGGGCATGCCCAGTTCGTCGGTGTAAAACTTCAGCAGATACAGCGTGCCAATACACAGCATCAGATTCGAGCCAAAATCGCCCATCCCGTAGGCGCACTTCTCTCGCAGGCTCAATTTCAGGGTTAACGGATCAGTGTTATGTGTCATGGTCGATCCTCAGAGCGCCCGCAGGGCGCTCTCTCTCGTCATTTATGCCGTACGTTTACGCAATTCGATCTCTTCCACGATGCGCACATACATCTTCTCGTTGAGATTGTAGAAACAGCCCATCGCCACAATGGTGATGACCGCCAGCAGGCTCGGATAGATAAAAATCAGCTGCCGCAGTCCTTCAACCGTTCCGGCGGATTGCACCACGTTGGGCACATAGCCAATTTGCGTGAGCATGATCCCCGGGAAGAAGCCCGCCAGTGCCTGAGATACCTTTCTGAAGAAGGTAAAGCCGGTGTAAACCGTCCCTTCAGATCGCACGCCGGTGCGCCACTCGCCGTATTCCACGGTATCGGATACCAACGCCCAGTTCAGGCTGTTCACGAACGCGGAGCCGAAGAAGGCCAGGCAGGAGAACGCCACAAAGCTCACCGAGCCGCCGCCGAAGAAGTAGTTGAGCAGATCGCCCGCCACCCAAACCATCAGCCCGCCGATATAGACTTTTTTCTTGCCGAAGCGCCGCACCGCGCCGGGCATCATAAAGACGCCGATAAAAATACAGCCCATGCTGAAGAAACCCATGTAAGACAGCAGGATCGGGTCGTTCAGCACGTACTGCGTGTAGTAAACCTGGATGGCGAGTTTGACGTTAAAGGCACCCAGCGTGCAGAGGTTGGCGATGCACAGGATAAACAGCGGACGGTTTCCGGCAATGGCGCGAAACGACTGCAACAGCCCCGGTTTTTGCGCCGGATGAGCAGGCTGCGTCTCGACGTAACGCTCGGTCACGCCCTTGTAGCACCACCACATAAAGAACAGCCCGAACAGCGAGAAAAGCGTGGCGGCAAAGATATAGCCAAGCTGATCGTTGCCCTCAATCAGGTTCATTACCGGGACAAAACCGACGGTACAGAGCAGCAGGCCAAGCGTGGCGCCGCCCTGACGCCAGGCGGCCAGCGAGGCGCGCTCGTCCGGGTTTTTGGTGATGGCGGGCACCATCGCGCCGTAAGAGCAGTTCATCATGCTGAAGAACAGGCCGTACAGCATGAACAGCACCGTTGCCATCACCGTTTTACCGGTGATTTCAAACGGCGTACCGACGAAGTTGGCAATCGCCAGCAAGGTCACCGGGAAGGCGGCATACAGCACGAACGGGCGGAATTTCCCTTTCGGGCCGATGTTGCGCCGGGAGTCGAGCATGATCCCGGTACCCATATCGGTGAAGGCGGTAAAGAATTTGGCAATCAGGAAGATGATCCCGCCGTAGGTACCCGGCAGGCCCAGCACGTCGGTATAAAACTTCAGCAGATACAGCGTGCCGATATCCAGCAGGATGTTAGAGCCGAGATCGCCCATCCCGTAGGCGAGTTTTTCTTTAAACGGCAGGCGTAGGGTTGCCGGATCAGAAGTATGTTGACTCATTATTGTTCTCCGTCTGCCCGCAGGTTTCCCCGCGGGCGAGCCTTATCAGATATGACGTAAGGTATTAAACAGATCTGCCCATTCGCTTTGCTGGCGATAGAAGACCGGTGGTTTGCCGAGCGGGGCAGCAACGGTCACCTCACCGCCCTGGCAGGTTTCACCCGTCCACACATTCACCCAGTTGTCCTGCGGCAGATAGAGCGTCCAGTCGTGGCGGCCCTCTTCATGAACCGGTGCCACCAGCAGATCGCGGCCAAACAGGTACTGGTATTTCAGCGTGTAGGCGCGCGCGTCGTCTTCATAATGCAGGAACAACGGTCGCATCACCGGCAGGCCACTTTTCGCGTTCTGCGCAACCGCAGCTTTGATGTACGGCTTCAGGGTGGTGAACACGGTGGTCATACGTGCAAAGTGCGCGATGGTTTCGGCGTCGCCGTCGAACTGCCAGTTGTCACCCGGGCGGTTACCTTCGTGGGTACGCATCATCGGCGTAAAGGCGCTGAAGTCGCACCAGCGCAGCAACAGCTCTTTGGTGCGTTTCATCTCGAACAGGGTGGTATAGCCGCCGATGTCGCTGTGGTGCAGCCCGTGACCGGTCATCGCCAGAGACAGCGCAGCAGGTACGACGGACGCCAGACCGTCGTCCAGGCTCCAGTCGACGTTCTGATCTCCCGCCCACATCATCACCGAGTGCTTCTGGCTGCCGGTATAACCTGCGCGCATGAAGAACAGGATCTCGCCGAGCTTGCCGGTCTCTTCCAGCGCCTCGTAGTTACATTTGGCCCACAGGGCAGGCCAGGCGTTATGCATGATCTCCGCGCTGACGCCGTTATGCAGGAAGGTATCGGTTGGCAGATATTCGCCAAAATCGGCCATCCAGCCGCCGCAACCCAGTTCGATCAGGTTCTTTTTGATCACCTCTTTGTACCAGCCGTAGGCTTCCGGGTTGGTCAGGTCGATAACGCCCGCGTAGAACTCGCCAAACTCGACGTGGTAGTCCTTGCCGTCGGCATTTTTGGTCAGATAGCCGCGTTTTGCCGCCTCTTCACAGAGATCTTTGTCGCTGGCGACGTACGGGTTGATATAGGAGAGGAACTGCACGCCTTCCTGTTTCCACTGTGCAATACGCTCATTAAGCTGCGGATACAGCTCGCTGTTCCACTTCCAGTTCCACATCACGCGTTTGCCAAAGGAGGTCATGCGGATGCCGGACCAGTCCTGCGCCCAGATGCCGTTCACCTTCACCCCGCCCTGGCGCATGACGTCGAGCTTGTGCTGACACACCCCGGTGCCGCCCTGAATGCCCAGCGTCACGCCGTCGTAAACCCAGTCCGGCAGCTCCGGCTGTCGCCCCAACAGGCCGGTGAGTTTTTCCAGCAGATCGACGTAGGTTTCTGCACATTCAAAGCGCAGCGTGGCGTTATCTTCCCAGAACGCCAGTTCGTGGAAATCCGGCGCGCTGAAGTCGAAGTTCATGTAGCAGCTGTTATCCACGTGGCAGTAGTACTTCTGGGTGCTCACGAAGGTAGGCTGGGGGAAGAAGGTCCAGTAATAATCGCCGCCCGCGTTCTCTTTGCAGTCGGCCTGCCAGGTCACGTAGGTCTGCTTATTGCGGCCCACCCCCTGTTCGCTGGTCCACAGCGGGAACGGTTTTCCGCGCAGATCAAAGTACGAGAACTGCTCGCCGCAGCCGTAGATATGATCTTCAGGCTGGGCCGCCAGCCGCAGCCAGATGCGGTTGTGACAGGTGGCATCATTTTTCAGCTTCAGTTCCAGACGGCCTTCTGCATCCACACCCACCAGCAGCGTCGCGCTCACCGCATCGCCACGGGTAAAGCGGATCGCCCAGCCTGCGCTTTGCTGTGTAACGGTCGCGTCCGTCAGGGCGATTTTTTCGTTGAGCTTGTCTTTGATGCTGAAGTTGCCGCGAAACATATCGATATCGGCAACGCCCGCGCCGATCCACAGGCAAGGTTCATCGGTGGAGTGGGATAAAATCAGACGGTCCTGCCAGCGCAGGGTGAAGCCATGTTCGTTATTTTTCAGATCAATATTGTGTAGGGTACGCATAGAAAACTCCGTCTTTATTATTTGGCCTGGCTATCCAGTAATCCGGCGGCTACGGCAGGGGCTAAGCCCGGGGCCAGCGGCAGGCGGGGGATCACCAGGCAGTGCAGCAGATGGTAAATATCCTGCTTGCCGTCCCAGACTTTGGTGGTCACTTCGTTGTTGGTGTCCAGCTCCTGCCACCAGGATCCGTTCTCGTAATCCATCAGGTATTTGATGCAGTAATCCCACCATTTCTGATACCAGGCTTCGTACTGCGCCTCGCCGGTTACGGTGTAGAGCGCATACGCTGTGCCCATCGCCTCGACGATCGGCCAGCGCACGCGTTCGCGCACGATAGGCTTGCCGTCCCAGCCAACGGAGTAGACGAACCCATCGGCTCCGTCTGGCGCCCAGGCATCGCGGATGGTGGCGTGGAACAGTCCTTTTGCGTCTTCCAGCAGCCACGCCGGTGGGGTTTCGAAGCGGGCTTCCAGCGCGGCACGCAGGTGCAGCATCAGGCGGCCCCACTCAATCCAGTGCCCTGGTGTGCCGCCGTAGGCGCGAAAACGGTGGGCGGGATTATCGATGTTGTAGTCGCGGATCGGGTTCCAGTTGGTATCGAAATGCTCATTAACGCGATACTCACCTTTGCGCGCCACGTCGTGAATAATCACCGAGGCGATGCGCAGGGCGCGGTCGAGCCATTTACGATCGTGGGTTACGTCATAAACGATGAGGAAGGCTTCCACGGCGTGCATGTTGGCGTTACCGCCGCGGTAATCTTCCGTTTTGCTGAACGCTTCATCCCAGGATTCCAGGCACATCTGTTCCTGTTCGCTCCAGAAGTAGCGCTCAATCACCTCAATGGCGTCGTCCAGCAGCCTGCGTGCCTGAGGATGTCCGGTGGTGACGGCGCTCGCCGCGCCCAGCAGTACGAAGAAGTGCTGATAGCCCTGCTTGGAGGCATCCACCACGCCTTCATCGGTAACACAGGCGTACCAGCCGCCGTACTGTTTGTCGCGCAGCGGGCCGTTCAGGGCATTGATGCCGTGCTCAACCAGGGCATACGCACCGGGACGACCCATGTTCGCCGCCACCGCGTAAACGTGCAGCATACGGGCGGTGATCCACAGATGCGTGCCCATATCGCTGCGAACCTGCCCGTTATTGCCCAGCCAGCCGAAGCCGGTGGGTACGGCGGCGTTTTTACCGAAATCAAGAATGCGGTCGGTCTCTTGTTCGAGCCAGCGGTTATGGCTCAGGGTGTTAAACCATTTCATGTTCGGGTCCTTTCTTAACGGCGAGCCATCATTTCGTCGACGATCTCACCCAGGCGCTGCAGTTTAGGTACGGAAATATCGCGAAGCATCAGCCCGGTGTCCGGCAGGCCAATCACCGATGACCAGACGGCGCGACCGGCTAAAAAGCCTGATGCCCCCGCCTGCATGGCAACGCTCACGGCGCGCGGGAATAATTTTTCGTCCACGCCGGAGGAGAGGATCACCCACGGCATGGCGATGTGCTCGTTCAGCTTCTGCGAGGCCGCCAGCAGTTCCTGCTGCGTGCCTTTACCCAACAGCGGCATCTCCACTTTGTAGAGGTCCGCACCGCTGTCACCCAGCTCTTTGGCCGCATCGATAATCGCCTGTTCGCGGTTAAACCCGGCGCCGCGACGCGGTGGACGCACCACCGGCTCGATAATGCTCAGCAGGCCGTTGTCGTGGCACAGGGAGTTAAATGCCTTCACCATCTCAAGACGCTGCTGCGCGTCTTCATCGCTACGCCATAGCACCAGTAATTTCAGCGCCTTGCCGCCATCGCGTTTGACCGCCTGCGCATCGACGTTCTTGTCGATCGTCACGCTGTCGACGGGAATACCGTTCCCTGGAATAAACTCGTCGGCCGCCACAATCAGCGCGCAGCTTTTAGCTACGGCCTGCTGCTCCACAATCTGGCGATAACAGAACTGCTGGTCGACGAGAATGGCAGAGGCGTACGGCGACAGAATTTTCGCTGCGTTGACCTTAAAATCCGTCAGATGCTGGTCCGTGACCGGCACCGGCGCACCTGCTGCGGCAAACATCAGGCGCATCGCTTCGCGCTGATCGACGGCCAGCATCGCAAAACCGCCGGAAGGTCGGGTGATATCTTTCAGGGTGTACATCGTCATTCCTCAGTCCTTTCGTATCAGTGTGATTTTTTCAGCCCGGCAGATGCGCGAACCTGTTCAAGAATGGCTGTCCAGTCTTCGCGCCCGCGCCCGGCGGCGCGTGCCTGGTTGTAAACTTCGCGGGAAGCCGCGCCCAGCGGCATCGGAACGTGGAGCTGGTTGGCCACGTCCAGGGCGATCCCCAGATCTTTATGTGCAAGGTCGATCATGAAGGCGGGTGAAAGATCCCCTTTCAGCACCTTGTTCGGCCAGGAGGTGGTGAAATGGCCTTTACCTGCAGGCGTGCCGCTCATGACCTTGAGCGCCACCTCAAAGGAGAGACCGAGCGCTTCACACAGCACGGCCGCCTCGGCGGACAGGGCGTTTAGCGCAATGCTCATGTAGTTATTGATAAGCTTCACGCGGATGCCCATGCCCGGCCCGCCGGCGTTAATCAGCTCATTGCCCATCGCCATTAAGACGGGGGTGGCGCGCTCAACCTGCTCCGCCGTGCCGCCTGCCAGCAGGAGCAGCGTGCCGGCGATGGCATGGTCTGAGGTGCGCCCGACAGGTACGTCCATCAGGCTGAAGCCACGCCCGGCCATGTCGTGGATCAACGCGTCGGTTTGCAGGGGATGAATGGTCGACATATCGATCACCAGCGCGTTGCGAGATAAGCCTTCGCAAACGCCGTGTTCGCCAAACAACACGCTGCGCACCAGGTCGCCGTTGGGCAGCATGGTAATGACGAACTCGGCATCCGTTGCGGCCTGCGCGGGCGTTGCCGCCGCCTTCGCGCCGCTCTCCACCAGGATCTGAACCGCCTGCGGGTTCACATCAAAGACCTGAAGCTGGTGACCTTGCTTCAACAGATTCTTCGCCATTGGCGCGCCCATCTGCCCTAAACCGATAAATGCGATTGCTGACATGCCTCTCTCCTGTCATATCGTGTCAATTTTTGCGCGTTTATGTTGTCTGTTTTTGATCGTATTTGTAATTTATGGTCAAAAAATTGACAGGGGTCACTTTTTAAACATTTGATGAAATTAAAATGAAGGCATCAGAAATTGCAGAAGGAAGCACCATGACTCGCATCGTTTGTGTCGGCATAACCGTGCTGGATCGCATCTGGTATCTCGATGATTTACCAAAAGAAGGTGGGAAATATGTCGCAAAAGACTATACGGAAGTGGGCGGCGGCCCGGCGGCAACTGCGGCGGTGGCGGCGGCAAAACTGGGGGCATCCGTGGATTTTATTGGCCGGGTGGGTGACGACGATACCGGCAGAAGGCTGCTTGCGGAGCTGGAATCCCTGGGGGTGAACACCCGCTACACGCGTATAGTGAAAGATGCCCGCTCGTCACAATCGGCAGTGCTGGTGGACGGCAGCGGGGAACGCATTATCGCGAACTATCCCAGCCCCGATCTTCCCGCTGCGGCAGACTGGCTGCAGGGCATCGACTTCTCGCAATGGGACATTGTTTTAGCCGATGTGCGCTGGCATGAAGGGGCGAAGCAGGCGTTTACCCTTGCCCGCCAGCAAGGCGTCCCCACGTTGCTCGATGCGGACACAACCCCTCAGGACATCGCGGAACTTATCGCCCTCAGCGATCATGCTGCCTTTTCCGCGCCGGGGCTGCGTCGGGTAAGCCATCTTGAGGAAACGGAAGGTGCGCTTAAAAAAGCACAAACGCTCACAAATGGACATGTCTATGTCACGCAGGGCCGGGACGGCTGCTTTTGGCTGGAGAACGATGCCCTGTGCCATCAGCCGGGTTTTGAGGTCGAGGTGGTTGATACCACCGGGGCGGGGGATGTTTTCCACGGTGCCCTGGCGGTCAGCCTGGCGCAACGGTTATCTCCAGCGCAAGCCGTGCGTTTCGCCAGCGCCGTCGCCGCGCTGAAATGTACTCAGCCCGGCGGTCGCGCAGGTATACCCGACTGTGATCAAACCCGCTCTTTTTTGTCACTTTTTGTATAAAATGCGGGGCGTGATGGTTTTCAGAGGACAGCCCATGAGCCTTACCGAACTGACCGGCAACCCGCGTCACGATCAGCTGCTGACGCTGATAGCCGATCGCGGATATATGAACATTGATGAACTGGCGCAGTTGCTGGACGTCTCGACGCAAACCGTGCGCCGGGATATCCGCAAGCTGAGCGAACAGGGACTGATTACGCGACATCATGGCGGTGCGGGCAGGGCATCCAGCGTGGTGAACACGGCCTTTGAGCAGCGCGAAGTGTCGCTGACTGAAGAGAAGCGGGCAATTGCCGAAGCAATTGCCGACTATATTCCTGATGGTTCGACTATTTTCATCACCATTGGCACGACCGTGGAGCACGTGGCCCGTGCGCTGCTCAACCATAACCATCTGCGTATCATTACTAACAGTCTGCGGGTGGCACACATCCTCTATAAAAATCCGCGTTTTGAGGTGATGGTGCCCGGCGGTACGCTGCGTCCACATAACGGCGGCATTATCGGTCCGGCGGCGACGGCGTTCGTGTCTGGCTTTCGGGCGGATTATCTGGTGACCAGCGTGGGGGCGATTGAACACGACGGCGCGATGATGGAGTTTGACGTTAATGAAGCCAGCGTGGTGAAAACGATGATGGCTCATGCCAGACATATTTTACTGGCGGCCGATCATACGAAATACACCGCCTCTGCCGCCGTGGAAATTGGCAACGTGGCGCAGGCAACGGCGCTCTTTACCGATGAACTGCCCGGCTCAGCGCTACATAATCATCTCAAATTCAGCAAGGTAGAAGTTGTCGAAGTCAGCACAGGCGACGAGCAGCAGGCTGGATAACCTCTCTGACGGCCCGAAAATCCCTTCGGGCCGTTCCTTTCTTTAAGCTGAATCTGGCGCATAGCCAAACCTTATCTTTCCCGCTACAGTTACTTTTCCACGGCGAGCAGGAGATAAACATGCTTTATATCTTTGACTTAGGAAATGTAATCGTCGATATCGATTTCAATCGGGTGCTGGGCGCATGGAGCGATTTTAGCCGTGTCCCGCTGGCGACGTTAAAACAGAGTTTCGCCATGGGCGAGACATTCCATCAGCATGAACGGGGTGAGATCAGCGACGAAGTGTTTGCTGAACGTCTGTGCCATGAAATGGATCTGCCGTTAAGCTACGAACAGTTCTCCCACGGCTGGCAGGCTGTATTTGTCGCTATCCGCCCTGAGGTTATCGACATCATGCATAAACTTCGCGAGCAGGGTCACCGGGTCGTCGTGCTGTCGAACACCAACCGCCTGCACACCACGTTCTGGCCAGAGGAATACCCAGAAGTTAAGGCTGCAGCAGATAAAATCTACCTCTCGCAGGAGATGGGGATGCGTAAACCCGAAGCGCGGATTTATCAGGCGGTACTGCAAGCGGAAGGATTCTCCGCGTCCGATGCGGTCTTTTTCGATGACAATGCCGATAATATAGAGGGAGCTAACCAGTTGGGTATTACGTCAATTCTGGTGACCGGAAAAGAGACGATACCGAACTACTTTGCGAAGCAGTTATGCTAAAAACCGTTCATCAAAAAGCCACGCACCATACTCGCCCGCTCAGGGCCTGGCTAAAACTCCTCTGGCACCGTATTGATGAGGACAACATGACCACGCTGGCGGGTAACCTCGCCTACGTGTCGTTGCTCTCCCTGGTACCGCTGGTGGCGGTTATTTTTGCCCTTTTTTCCGCTTTTCCCATGTTTGCAGAGGTCAGCCTGCAACTGCGTCACTTCGTCTTTGCGAATTTTATTCCTGCCACTGGCGATGTGATCCAGAACTACATTGAACAGTTTGTCGCAAACTCCAGCAAGATGACGGCAGTGGGGGCGTGCGGGCTTATCGTCACCGCGCTTCTGCTGATGTACTCCATCGACAGTGCGCTTAATACGATCTGGCGGAGTAAAAAAGTCCGCCCGAAGGTCTACTCCTTTGCTGTTTACTGGATGATTTTAACTCTCGGCCCGTTGCTGGCGGGGGCGAGCCTGGCGATTAGCTCCTATCTGCTCTCCCTGCGCTGGGCCAGCGATCTCAACGGTGCCATTGATAACGTGTTGCGTATCTTCCCGCTGATTTTATCGTGGCTCTCTTTCTGGCTGCTCTACAGTGTGGTGCCGACCACGCGCGTGCCGAACCGTGATGCGGTTGTTGGTGCACTGGTGGCAGCGGTGCTCTTCGAACTGGGCAAAAAGGGGTTTGCCCTTTACATCACCATGTTCCCCTCCTATCAGCTCATTTACGGCGTACTGGCGGTGATCCCCATTTTGTTTGTCTGGGTTTACTGGACCTGGTGTATCGTCTTGCTTGGTGCGGAAATAACTGTCACTCTCGGCGTATACCGCGAACTTAAAAAAGCAGCAGAAGCTGAAAAACAACAAGAAGCAGACCAACCATGATTGCATTGATACAGCGCGTAACCCGTGCCAGCGTCACCGTGGAGGGAGAGGTGACGGGTGAAATTGGCCCAGGACTTTTAGTGTTGTTAGGTGTCGAAAAGGATGACGACGAACAAAAAGCCAACCGCTTATGTGAACGCGTGCTGGGCTACCGTATCTTTAGTGATGCGGAAGGCAAGATGAACCTTAACGTCCAGCAATCGGGCGGAAGTGTGCTGGTGGTTTCCCAGTTTACGCTGGCCGCCGATACCGAACGCGGCATGCGCCCGAGTTTCTCAAAAGGTGCGGCCCCGGATCGGGCAGAAGCGCTTTACGAGTACTTTGTTGAGCGTTGTCGCCAACAGGAAATGAATACGCAAACCGGACGATTTGCTGCAGATATGCAGGTATCGCTGGTGAACGATGGCCCCGTCACATTCTGGCTCCAGGTATGAGCCAACTGGCGGCGTGGCCGCGGGTAACAAGAGAGAGTACAGCTATGTATCACCTTCGAGTACCGCAAACGGAAGAAGAGTTAGAAGCCTATTACCAGTTCCGCTGGGAAATGCTGCGCAAGCCATTACATCAGCCTAAAGGGTCTGAACGCGACGCCTGGGACGCCATGGCACATCATCAGATGGTGATGGACGAAGAGGGTAACCTCGTTGCCGTCGGGCGTCTGTATATTAATGCCGATAACGAAGCCTCTATTCGTTTTATGGCGGTCCATCCCTCCGTGCAGGACAAAGGGTTAGGTACGTTGATGGCCATGACCCTGGAGTCAGTGGCCCGTCAGGAAGGCGTTAAGCGCGTGACCTGTAGCGCCCGCGAAGATGCCGTTGAGTTCTTCGCCAAACTCGGTTTTGTTAATCAGGGGGAAATTACGACCCCGCAAACCACGCCGATTCGCCACTTTTTGATGATTAAACCCATCGCCACGCTGGATGATATTCTCCACCGCGCGGACTGGTGCGGACAGCTTCAGCAGGCCTGGTATCAGCACATCCCTCTGAGTGAAAAGATGGGGGTGCGTATTCAGCAGTACACCGGGCAAAAATTCATTACCACCATGCCGGAAACCGGCAACCAGAACCCGCACCACACGCTATTTGCCGGCAGCCTGTTTTCGCTCGCCACGCTCACCGGCTGGGGGCTTATCTGGCTGATGCTGCGTGAACGCCACCTTGGCGGCACGATCATTCTGGCTGATGCCCATATTCGCTACAGCGCCCCCATAAGCGGCAAACCGAGCGCCGTGGCCGATCTCGGCTCTTTGGGGGGCGATCTCGACCGCCTGGCGCGCGGTCGCAAAGCCCGTGTACAGATGCAGGTTGAACTCTTTGGCGATGAAACCCCAGGGGCGGTGTTTGAAGGCACCTATATCGTTCTGCCTGCGAAGCCGTTTGGCGCGTATGAAGAGGGCGGGAACGAGGAGGAGTAAGGTTCCCCGTTGTTATCGCCGGGCGGAGTTGATCCGCCAGGCGATGTCCCGAAGAACATCTCGCGCTGATGGACTGACGCCGCCAAGCTGGAAGAAGCCGTGGATGACACCCAGCCAATGCTGCGCTGTGCAAATAACCCCTTGTTCTGTCATATGTTGATAAAGCGCCTGACCCTCGTCGCATAGCGGATCGTACTCGGCGGTAATAATGTGTACCGGCGGCAGGCCGTTGAAATCATCCCGCCAGAGTGGGCTGGCTTCAGGGTCCCGGCGGTCTGTCTCTGCCAGGTACATGTCATAACCACTCAGCAGCGTATCGCGCGTGATAACGTAGTCCTGCCCATTATGGGTGTAGCTTGCAAAGCTGGCTGTGGCGTCGAGCATAGGGTAAATAAGGATAAGCTGGGCCGGATTCCACTGTGTTTTAGCCTTGAGCCGCAGCGCGGTGACCAGCGCCAGATGGCCGCCTGCACTGTCACCACAAAGCGTAATGCGGTTTTTATCCACGCCGACTTTTTCTGCATGTTGCCAGACAAGCTCCGCCGCTCTCTCTGCATCATCATGCGCAGCGGGGAAGGTATGCTCCGGTGCCAGCCTGTACTGAACCGCAATCACCCGACACTGACCGTAAAACGCCAGCTGGCGGAGCTGATTGTCATGGGTTGCAAACCCACCGCTGACAAAACAACCGCCATGGTAGTAGAGGGCACAAGGTAACGTTTCAGCGACATTGAGAGGCGAGAATACCCGAAGGGTAAGGCCATCAATGACAAGCGTTTCAACCTGCACGCGGGTTTCGGTTTCGCCGGCAAGTACAGTGCTGGCTACATATCCGGCTCTCCGGTCATCAATACTCTGCTTACGCGCGCCAGGTCGGCCTGCAGCGATAAAATCCTGCACAAGCCTATCAATACCCTTTTCCAGTGCCATGGTGATGTCCTTTTGCTGTATGTATGCACAGTCTTATAACCTGTATGAAAGCAGATGAAAACAATCAAATTAAGTAGAACCAGAGATTTGGAAAAAGGCTCGCAGAAACCAACTTCACTTAATGAAATAAATGGATATGTTACTGAAAAATCAATAACGTACCTCACATAGGGGTACGTCATTGACGTACATTGGAGATGTGTTACTCTAAGCCAATGGCGTATAATTTATGCTATTCATTGAAACGGATATCTTCACAGAAGACGTCAAAACGTTACTGGATGACGACGAATACCATAAGCTCCAGGTGTTCCTGGCAACACAACCTGATTATGGCGATCTGATCCAGAATACCGGGGGGCTGCGAAAGATTCGTTGGCTTTCAGGAGGCAGGGGAAAGCGCGGTGGAGTAAGGGTTATTTATTTTCATCGTACCCACGAGTTTGAAATCAGATTGCTGCTCATCTATCGCAAAGGGATCAAAGATGACCTGTCCGCGAGAGAAAAAGCCATTCTGAAAAAGATGATTGAGAGGTGGTAAATGGATAAGGCACTGTTTGAGCGATTAACACAAAGCATAGCTCAGATGGATGACATTGTCGGGGGGAAACGCGAGCCGTCGCGCACCTTTCAAATCGATGCGATGAAAATCAAAGAAATTCGTCAGGCGTCTGGGTTGTCCCAAAGTAAATTCGCGAACTTAATCTCAGTCAGCGTTGATACGTTGCGTAACTGGGAACAAGGACGGCGTTCGCCTACCGGTCCCGCAAAGGCATTGTTGCGTGCAATTGCGAATGATCCACAGCACGTTATTTCGGCTTTATCAGATTAATTAGCCCGACAGCAAAGTAGCTTGCCGGGCTAATGAGGGAGATTACTCCCCTTCACCCGGGAACAGGAACGGGTTGATAGAGCTACGGGCAAAGCCCTCCTGCTCCATTTTGGCGTCCAGAATCAGCGAGGCGAGATCGTCGGCCACCGCTTCAACTTTCGGGTCTTTTTCCTGATACAGAATCTTCAGATACGTTCCGCAATCGCCGCAACTTTCGGCTTTTACCGCCGCGTCTTCATTTTCCAGCGACCAGTAGTTCAGATCGCGGGTCTGCTCGCAGTTGCTACACTTCACGCGCACCACATGCCACTCGGTTTCACACAGGTTGCAATGCAGGTAGCGCAGCCCCTGGGTGGTGCCGATCTGTACCATGCTGGAGACTGGCATTGAGCCACACACCGGACAGAACTGGCGCGCTTCGCCGTATTCGGCGCGCGCTTTACCGGGGATCAGACTGGCCATTTGTGCCCAGTAGAGCGACAGCGCAGCCCAGATAAACGGCGCTTTATCGCTGCTGACCAGCGAGAAGTCAGAGGCAAACAGCGCGCTCGCCATCTCTTCCAGCTCCTGATCGGAGGCTTTTTCCAGGTTCTCAATGACCGCCAGCGCGGTGCCGCTCATCTCGGGCTTCAGCTCGGCAATCAGAGAATGCAGCAGCTTATGCCAGTGCTTGTCACGCGGCAGGACGTGAATATCCAGCGGCGGCTTGCCCTGCTCACTGGCTTCTTTGATGCGCGCAGTCAGATCCATTTGCAGCGGGTGGTCGTACAGCACCACTTCCTGCGCATGGGCAACCAGCGCGGCAAAACGCAGAAAATCGCCCAGCGGGTTGTTCTCTGCCAGCTCGCGCAGGCGCTCTGCACGGCGGTTGTAGAGGTTCTTGAGTCTGGGGAATAACAACGGCGGAATATATTCCGCCGTGCGTTTCTCGCTCGACCCCAGCTCATCTTGCGGGATTATGCGAATACTCATTCAGATGACTTTTCCTGTTTCTGGCGGACTTCACGGTACCAACGCGGGTGATGTTTCTTTGCCCACGTTTTGGTTACCCATCCTTCCACCATCGCGGTAATGGTGCCTTTCACCCAGAGGGCGGCGTAAATATGCACCATGATAACCACAATTAACGCCACTGCGGCAAATGAATGCAGCATCAGCGCGAATCGGATCACCGGGATTGAGAAAGCAGGCGCAAAGTACGGACGCCAGATGATCACGCCGCTCACCAGCAACAGGACCAGAAAGATAATCGCCGCCCAGAATACGCACTTCTGGCCGAAGTTATAACGCCCGGTGTCACCCACTTCCTCGTTGACGACGATCTTACGAATATTCTTCGCCCAAAAGATATCATCCCGATTGATTAGGTTATGGTGCCAGTAACGGAAAAACATGATGATAAACGAGGCAAACATCACCACACCCACGAACGGGTGAAGGATGCGCGCCAGCTGTGGCGTACCCAGTATCTGCATCAGCCAGTTGAAGGACGGGAAGAAGAACCCCAGCCCGCTTATCGCCGCCAGCATGAAGCAGAAGGCGGTGACCCAGTGGTTGATGCGTTCCGGCGCGGTGTAGCGCACGATGGTGTCACGTTTTTTCATTTGCGCACCTCGTCTTTCTCTTCATGCAGGTTATCGTCTTCCTCTTCCGCGCGGTTCGGACCGACGCCGACGTAGTGGAAGATGCTCGCTGCGAAGGTGGCAGCAAAGCCTACCGCTGCCAGCGGTTTCCAGATGCCTTTCCAGAACTTCACGGTGGCGCTGATTTCCGGGTTCTCCGGCAGGCCGTGATACAGATTCGGCTTGTCGGCATGGTGCAACACGTACATCACGTGCGTACCGCCCACACCGGCCGGATCGTACAGGCCAGCGTTATCGTAACCACGGGTTTTCAGTTCACCCACGCGTTCGGCCGCCAGCGTTTTCATATCCTCTTTGGAGCCAAAGTGGATGGCGCCGGTTGGACAGGTTTTCACGCAGGCTGGCTCCTGGCCAACGTTCACGCGGTCAACGCACAGCGTACATTTGTAGACGCGGTTGTCTTCCGGGTTCAGTCGCGGCACGTCAAACGGGCAGCCCGCGATGCAGTAGCCGCAGCCGATGCACTGCTCGGACTGGAAGTCGACAATGCCGTTGGCATACTGAATGATAGCCCCTTCTGACGGACACGCCTTCAGGCAGCCCGGATCCGCACAGTGCATACAGCCATCTTTGCGGATAAGCCATTCCAGTTTGTCGTTCTGCTCCACTTCAGAGAAACGCATTACCGTCCAGGACTTGGCGGTCAGGTCGGCCGGGTTGTCGTACACCCCGACGTTATGACCCACTTCGTCACGGAGGTCGTTCCACTCTGAACAGGCCACCTGACAGGCTTTACAGCCGATACAGGTGGTAACGTCGATAAGCTTCGCCACTTCCTGCTGGTGGTCCCGCGCCTGAGGCGCGGGCGTGAAACCGTTAGTCGCGGAACGACGAATAATGTCCTGAGATTGATAAGCCATAAGTCGTCTCCGTTACACCTTTTCCACGTTCACGAGGAAGGCCTTAAACTCCGGCGTCTGCGTGTTCGCATCACCGACGAATGGCGTCAGGGTGTTCGCAATGAACCCTTTCTTCGCCACGCCCTCATAACCCCAGTGAATCGGAATACCGATGGTATCCACCTGCTGACCGTGTACGTTCAGCGTGCGAATACGCTTGGTCACTACCGCCTTGGCCTTGATATAGCCACGGTTGGAGGAGACCTTCACGGTATCGCCATGGGCAATGCCGAGCTTGTTCGCCAGCTTCTCGCCGATCTCCACAAACTGTTCCGGCTGCGCGATGGCGTTAAGCAGCGCGTGCTTGGTCCAGTAGTGGAAGTGCTCGGTCAGACGGTAAGTGGTGCCCACATACGGGAACTTGTCTTTTTTACCCAGCGCTTCAAAGTCGCCCTTAAAGATACGGGCAGCCGGGTTAGAGACCACGTTCGGGTGCAGCGGGTTAGTACCCAGCGGCGTTTCAAACGGCTCGTAGTGTTCCGGGAACGGCCCTTCCGCCATTTTATCAATGGCAAACAGGCGTCCCATCCCTTCAGGCTGCATGATAAACGGCCCGACATCGCTGCCCGGTGCGGCAGTGCTGTAGTCCGGAATATCCACGCCGCCCCATTTCGCGCCGTCCCATTTCAGAAGCTGACGCTTCGGATCCCACGGGTTGCCCTGCGGGTCAGCGGAGGCACGGTTATAGAGAATGCGGCGGTTCAGCGGCCATGCCCAAGCCCAGCCCAGCGTATTGCCAAGGCCCGATGGGTCAGCGTTATCGCGGTTGGCCATCTGGTTGCCTTTCGGCGTCCAGCTACCGGTAAAGATCCAGCAACCGCTTGAGGTGGTGCCGTCATCACGCAGGTGCGCGAAGGTGCTGAGCTGATCGCCTTTCTTCGCCAGCACGGTACCGGTGGCCGGGTCGATAACGTCCGCCAGCGCCTTACCGTTGCTCTCCATCGCCACTTCTTCCGGGGATGGATTCTCCGGCGTCGAGTAGTTCCAGGTCATGTTCAGAACCGGTTCCGGGTTCGCGCCGCCTTCTGCCGCGTACATCTTACGCAGGCGTAAGAAGATACCGGCCAGGATCTCGCCGTCGTTCATGGCGATGCCCGGGGCGTCCGCACCTTTCCAGTGCCACTGCAGCCAGCGGCCAGAGTTGACGATAGAACCGTTCTCTTCCGCGAAGCAGGTTGATGGCAGACGGAACACTTCGGTCTGAATTTTTGACGGATCGACGTCGTTCGATTCACCGTGGTTCTGCCAGAAGGTCGAGGTCTCGGTGTTGAGCGGGTCGATGGTAATCAGGAACTTCAGTTTCGACAGCGACTCGACAACCTTGTTCTTGTTCGGGAACGAGGCGACCGGGTTAAAGCCCTGGCAAATATAGCCGTTGACCTGACCCTGGTGCATCATCTCGAAGTACTGCAGCACGTCGTAACCTTTGTCCCACTTCGGCAGCCAGTCAAAGCCCCAGCTATTTTCCGCCGTCGCTTTGTCGCCGTAGAAGGCTTTCATCAGCGAGACGAAGAACTTCGGATAGTTGCCCCAGTAGTTCACCTGGCCTTCAAGCAGCGGTTTTGGCGTGCTGGCTGTAAGGTAGGTTTGCAGGTCCGGTTGTTTCTCGCTTGGCAGGTTCATATAACCTGTCAGGCTTTGTGACAGCAGGCCGAGGTCGGTCAGACCCTGAATGTTGGAGTGACCGCGCAGGGCGTTCACGCCACCGCCTGCCATCCCCATGTTGCCGAGCAGCAGCTGAACCATCGCCATGGTACGGATGTTCTGCGCACCAATGGAGTGTTGCGTCCAGCCGAGGGCATACAGGAACGACGCGGTTTTGTCTTTCGCGCTGGTTTCGGCGATAAGCTCGCAGACCTTCAGGAAGTCAGCCTTTGGCGTACCACAGATGTTCTCAACAACATCCGGCGTATAGCGAGAAACGTGCTCTTTCAGCAGGTTCCACACGCAGCGCGGGTGTTGCAGGGTGGTGTCGCGCTTCGCAAAGCCGTTCTCGTCCAGCTCGTAGTTCCAGCTGGTTTTGTCGTACTTGCGTTTTTCGGCGTCGTAACCGCTGAACAGGCCATCTTCGAAGTGGTAATCCTCACGCACGATCAGGCTGGCGTTGGTATAGGCTTCGGTGTATTCGCGGTTGTATTTTTCGTTAGTCATCAGGTACAGCAATACGCCTGACAGGAAAGTGATGTCAGTACCTGAACGAATAGGGGTGTAGAAATCCGCCACTGACGCTGTACGCGTAAAGCGGGGATCGATCACAATCAGTTTCGCACCGTTGTGGATTTTGGCTTCCATCGCCCAGCGGAACCCGACAGGGTGCGCTTCAGCGGCGTTACCGCCCATCACCACAATGAGGTTGGCGTTCTTGATGTCGACCCAGTGGTTGGTCATCGCACCGCGACCAAATGTTGGAGCAAGACTTGCTACCGTTGGTCCGTGTCAGACACGCGCCTGGTTGTCGACCGCGAGCATACCGAGTGCGCGCGTGAATTTCTGGGTTAAATAGCCGGTTTCGTTACTGGAAGCCGATGCACAGAGCATCCCGGTGGAGAGCCAGCGGTTGACCGTCACGCCGTCGGCGTTCTTCGCAATAAAGTTGGCATCGCGGTCTTCTTTAATCAGTTTAGCGATGCGGTCAAATGCTTCTTCCCAGCTGATTTGCTGCCATTTATCAGAGCCAGGCGCGCGATATTCCGGGAATTTCAGACGGCTTTCGGAGTGGATAAAGTCCACCAGACCGGCCCCTTTCGGGCACAGCGCGCCGCGGTTGACCGGGTGGTCCGGGTCGCCTTCGATGTGGAAGATAGACGCTTTGGCGTTTTTAGCACCGTCGCCGAGGCTATACATTAACAGCCCGCAACCGACAGAGCAGTACGTACAGGTATTACGGGTTTCACGGGTGCGCAGCAGTTTATACTGCCGCGTTTCCGCCAGCGCTACGCCAGGCGCAAAGCCCAGTGCCGCTGCCGTGGTGCCTGCCATACCGCCAGCGCAGATCTTAAAGAACTGCCTTCTGCTGACCTGCATGGGTCACTCCTTGTTTCGACATTGCTTACATATGTAGTTTTGACTTCGCGGTTGAATAATGACCGCAAAGGAGAAAAATTTGCGTTAATCCCTCATTTCTCCGGGGGATATCACCAGAATACCACAATGTCGGTACGCCTGTTCCAATGGCGTTAATACAAAGTGAACGTATTATCACTGTGTTGATTATAAAGTGTGATATCAATCACACTATTAACCCCGCATGTTACAGGGGTGTAGCATGGCGCCGGTTGCACCTCTCCAGAATGAGTAGGTAAACTTGAGGCGGTTGGGTGCTGAAAAGTTGATCCATACTATGCGTAAGGCCTGTGGTTTATGCTGCAATAGCAGGCTCACCTCCGTGGTTGTTCAGGAAAACCGTTGTGTCTAAACAAAACCGTGCTACCCACTCGTCACCGCTGCCAGCAGGCATTGTGGAGCTGTCGGTACATCGACCCCCTCACATTACCCACGCCACGCCCGATTTTCTGGCGGAAGAAGTCCCCGTCGCTCTGGTGTACAACGGCATCTCGCACGTTGTGATGATGGCGTCGCCAAAAGATCTTGAACTGTTCGCCATCGGGTTTTCGCTCTCGGAAGGCATCATTGCGCATCCGCAGGACATTTACGGCATGGATGTGGTTCAGGCCTGCAACGGTCTGGAAGTGCAGATCGAACTCTCCAGTCGTCGCTTTATGGGGCTGAAGGAGCGTCGTCGCGCGTTGGCCGGGCGAACAGGGTGCGGCGTCTGTGGCGTTGAGCAACTGAACGATATCGGCAAACCTGTCGCGCCGCTGCCATTTACGCAGACCTTCAATCTGGCCAACCTCGACCACGCGCTTGCCCACCTCAACGACGTGCAGCCCATCGGCCAGTTGAGCGGCTGTACGCATGCGGCGGCATGGGTTCTGCCATCAGGCGAGATCGCCGGTGGGCATGAAGACGTGGGACGTCACGTGGCACTGGATAAACTGATGGGGCGTCGGGCGCGGGAGAGCGATCTCTGGCAGCAGGGCGCAGCGCTGGTTTCCAGCCGCGCCAGCTACGAGATGGTGCAAAAATCTGCAATGTGCGGTGTCGAAATCCTGTTTGCGGTCTCGGCGGCGACGACGCTGGCGGTAGAGGTGGCAGAGCGTTGTAACCTGACGCTGGTCGGGTTCTGCAAGCCGGGAAGGGCGACAATTTATACCCATCCGCAGCGATTAATTGTTGATCAGTAATTTTGAATGATAATAGCAAATCCTTCCGCTTTTCGTTGTCGGCTATGAGGTCTAGTATTTATCTCATCAAGGCACGGTGCCTTACCTAAACAACTTAACGAAAGGATTTATATCATGAAAAGCATCAAAACTTTTGTCGCTGTAATCGCTCTGGCTGCTTCATTCGGTTCTTTTGCTGCACAAACTGTTACCGCCTCTGCCTCCACGCTGGATGGCGCAGAAGCGAAAATCGCCGCTCAGGCTCAGGAAGCGGGCGCGTCCTCTTACAAAATTACTCAGGCATTCTCTGGTAACCGCGTACATATGACCGCGGAACTGAACAAATAAGTTGTGTTGCCACTGTCCCTTGCTCTTCGGAGCGGGGACAGGTGTAAAAACTCATCCCGCTTCTCGCTTGCAAAGGCGATACTTCCCCCCTCTTCTCAATTGTTATTCCTGTTTAACGCTCATCGTTAAATAACCCTCTTAAATAATTTGTCTGATAAGACTGTCGATAACATAATTCCCTTCAATGCTTTTAAGCCGCTGGCGCTATTTACATTCATATTCCAAATAATTGATCTTAATTGTTAAGGAATTCCTCAGGTCTAAATCCTAAAGATGGGTCAGACAATTGATAGCGGTTATTGATGCTGGTATTTTCCGGCAATTAATATTGCTTATCGATACCCTCGGCCAAATGTTGGCATTTGGCTTTCTTTTGTATTTCACCTTAATAAGGAAATTGAATGAACGCATTGATCAAAAAAGGAATGCTGGTTACAGCGTTAGCCATGTCGGTTAATACAGCTATGGCTGCACAAAGCATTGATATTAAAGTAACAGGTAAAATCCTTCCATCCTCATGCACTCCAGCCTTCCCAAGCGGTGGCGGTGTGGCTGACTTTGGTACCATGAAGGTTGCCTCACTCAACTCGACCAGCATGACCCCGCTGACGGAAATGAAAGAAATTCCTGTTGCCATTACCTGTGAAGAAGCCACGCGTGTTGCTGTGAAGTTTACCGATTCGCGTGATGACTCTTCACCCACTGAAAAAGTCGTAATGGGTAATGGCTTTACCGGTTCGCCATCTACTGTGTTTGGTCTGGGAATGTATAACGATAAAAAAATTGGTGCCTATGCATTAGCGTTATTCCGTACTCAAGGTGCAAACACTAACAGTAATGGGGACCCGCTTTATCCATTGGCGAGTATAGATGGTGGAAAAGGCTGGGTTGTTAGAGGCGCCGACTATATGCAAATTTACAGTGACAATTCTGAAATTTATGCCTTTGCTTCAGATAAAACGAGTGGCGCGCCTTCTGCAGAAAGCAAGATCAACTTTAAGGTTGCTGTGAGCGCCACAATCAACCCAACCAACGATTTAAACGTCACGGATGAAGTGACGCTGGACGGTTTAACCAACGTTGAGCTGGTTTACCTCTGATTATCACAGTGCTGATAATTCACTGCTCCTCTGATTAGGGGAGCAGTTTCCATCAATATTAACGGACTAATATTATGATTCTCTCTAAAAAAACGTTGCTCTGCGTTTGCCTGCTTTCGTCGTTGCAGACATTTGCCGCCGGTATGGTGCCAGATACTTCCCTGCTGTTGATTAACGAAGACGAGCGGGGAGCGAGCATGGATGTGAAAAATAGCGACGATACCGCCCAGCTTCTTTATACCCGTATTGTCGATTTACCGGACGATCCCACACCCGGTGTTATTGTCACTCAACCGGTGGTACGTGTAAATGCCGGTAAAACGCAGCGTGTCCGCTTTGTCTTAAAAGACAGCGCGGAAAAATTAAAAACAGAACACTTAAAACGCGTCATTTTTTCCACTATTCCGCAACGAGAGCAGAATAAAGTGAAAATGGTGTTCAGCCAGAATCTCCCGGTCATTATTCACCCGGCGGGTCTCGACGTGAATATGGAGCCGTGGAAAGATCTGCGCTGGCAGATTAAAAACGGCAACCTGACGGTGGTAAACGATACACCTTATGTGGTGCGTATGGAGCAAAACGCCACGTTATTACCGTCACGAATTAAGGTCAAATTCGATAAAAGCTATATTCTTCCCGGCCAGACGATGATAGCGACGTCAGAAAACAAAATATCCGGGCAGAATAACAAAGTAGAAATGTACCCTGCTACCCGCTTTGGCTATAAAGCCAGTTCTTACGTTGCTGAAGTAAAATAATAATACCCGACGGAGTGGCCATGAAAATTTCCCCCTGTAAAACAGGCGTGCTGGCATTTTGCCTGAGCGCGGTGGCATTCGGAATTCGTGCAGAGATTCTGCCAACGGCAGCGCCCACTATGGAGCTGGCAAGAGCGTTTTTCGATACCCAGGCGTTAAAAGAGAATGGCCTCGATCCGGCTATTGCTGACTATTATGCCGTCGCCCCGCGATTCATGCCGGGTTACCATAATGTCACCGTGCTTATTAACGGCAAAAAGCGCGGCATTATGCCCGTGAAATTTAATGATGAAGGTCTTCCGTGTATTGATGGGGAATTTCTGGACGCCGCCGGGTTATATAAAAAACTCAAGCGTGAAACGTGCCCTTCAATTCACCAGTACTGGAAAAACGCAACGGTCGTCACATCTCCAGACGTAGACGAAATTTCACTGGTTGTTCCGCCGGAGGCCATTAACCCGGAAAGTGGCCGCCAGGTGGCTGACGTGCGTGGCGGACGCGCGGCTATGCTGAACTACTCCATGTTTGGCACCCATTACGACTTTGACGATGATAAGTCCGATCGTTTTCAGTCTTCGTTTGAATTTGGCTTTAACGCAGGCGACTGGATTGTGCGCAGTTCGCAGTTTATCAGCGACGGCAGCGACATGTCGTTCGAGAGCGAATCGCTCTACACCTACGCACAACGCACCTTTACCGACTACGGCGTGATGGTGCAGGGCGGGCAAATTAACATCGCCAACAGCCGCTTCAGTATCCCCGGGATCTATGGCGTACAGATGATGCCGGATAACGCTCTCCTGCCGGGCTACAGCAGCGGTATTGAGGTAAGCGGTATTGCCCGCAACGCCCAGGCGCGCGTGGACATTCGCCAGGGTGGACAGCTGATCTTCTCCACGCTGGTGCCTGCCGGGCCGTTCACCTTAAGCGATGTGCCGGTTGCTAACCTGAACACGGATTTAAAGGTCACGGTGACAGAAACCGACGGCAGCGAAAGCCATTTTACGGTTTCCGCCAGCACCTTCCGTAGCAACCACGTGGGCCGCGCGCCGGGGTTTTCACTGGCCGTTGGGCGTGCAGAGGACATGGAGACAAACTTTACGCAGCCGTGGATTGTCGCCGCATCAAACGGCTGGTCCATTAACAACCGGATGAACTTTCTCGCCGGCATGGTGATGGCAGATAACCACTATTACGGTTTCTCCGCCAACATTGACACCGTGCCGATGCAGCATATGTATGCCTCGCTGGGTTTTCTCGGCTCCATTGATAACCTCTCGCAAACCGACGGTAATAAAACCACGCTGGATCTCGGCTACGCCTTACCGTGGGGGCTCGGCCTGTCCCTTGGCGGGAGCTACGGTACGCCGAAGTATCGTGAAATGCAGGAGTTATACAGCGATGACGATGACTACTCGACCACAAAATACGACACCAACGTTGGCGTGAGCTGGTCGAACCCGACGCTGGGCCGTTTCTCTCTGAGCTATTACAACAACCAGACCTGGAACAGCGAATACGACAGCCGCCGCATCATTTCGTCATGGTCGCGGTCGTTCCGCTATTTTAACGTCAGCGTAAACTGGGAATCAGACATCAGCCACGGTGATAAGTACACCAGCGACAGCGATATGTTTTATGTGAACGTCTCTGTGCCGCTGGGCCGCACCGGCGTTTCCACCAACAGCTGGTACCGTGAAAACGAGGGCAAAGCCTCTTACGGGACCCGCGCCATGGGGTCATTTAACGATGAAAACACCTACACGGTGGGCGTCTCTCAGGATCACGATGACAGCGTAACCAACTGGGATGGTTCGCTGAACAGCAACCTGCACTACACCACGCTCGCGTTGGGTATTGGCGGTGACAATGAAAGTAACCGTAACTCCTCGATCGCACTGAGCGGCGGCATTGTCGCGCACGGTGATGGCGTCACCTTCTCACCTTATCCGGTAACAGATACCTATGCGGTAGTGGCGCTGGACAAGCCCGTTGCCGGGGTGGCGATAGGTACCCCGCGCGGTAACGTCTGGACGGACAAATGGGGCAGAGCGGTTGTGCCCGCCCTGACACCGTTCAGCGAAAGTACGGTTGAAATAGATACCCAAAGCCTGCCGGGCAATGTTGACGTCAGCAACGGTCATGCGTCGCTGAAGGCCTCCCACGGAGCATTTGCTCACTGGAAGTTCACCACGCTGAGCCAGCGCCGCGTGCTGCTGAACATTACGCGCGCGGACGGCACGCCGTTACCGAAAGGCGTCTCTGTCGTGAACGGGAAAGGGGAGTACATCACCTCTGCACCGGAAGACGGCATCATTTTCCTGAATGATATTTCCGCCAGCCAGACGCTGTATGCGAAGCAGGATGCTGGCCGTTGCACGCTGAGTTTCACCCTGCCGGAAGCGGATCCCACTCAATTCTACGAGGAGATAAACGGAAAATGTCTCTGATTATTCATCGCACGTGTTTACTGCTGCTGGCCTGCGTCGCCCTCAGCCATGCTCCCTTCGTCCTGGCAGAAGAAGAGTGTCAGGTGGTTTCGTCAGTAAAGAGTATCAATAATGGTCTGCTGCGTCGGGAGGCGATGCGCGAGGTCAGCACGGATATTGCCGGAAAAACGTACCGGGGTTATGCCTCGTCAGAGCGTGAGATCCAGGTGTCGGTGATCTGCCCGGACGCGCGCAAGATCCGTCTGCAGGTGGACGGCCCGGCCCGTGGAAATAAAGCGTATCGCTTTAGCGACAACGGGGTGCTGAAAATCACGGCGAAAGAGGCCCGCATGGATAATGGTGCCGTGCAGCTGGCGGCCGTGCCGCGCGGCGCGGCGCAGGTCACCGCGGGTGCAGCGGAGGTTACGCTGCCGCCGGATACGTCGCTTGTGGCGGTGAACGGCAGCGAGGTGGCGGGCAAACAGCTGGTTGTTACGCTCTCGGTGGTCACTTATCTCAACGATAACGCGTTCAGGACCGGCAACACGGCGGAACTCGAAGAAATGCTGACGGTGAATTACGTTACCCTCGCGGCGCAGTAAACGCCGCCTTGCCCGACGGACGCGTGCTGTCGGGCTTTTTTATGCCATGCCCGCCAGACGCAGCAGCGCCGTAACGACCGCCGCCGCCACGATCACCACAATTAACGGCATTTTTCGCCAGGCCAGAAACACCGCAAACGCCACGCCCAGCACCCGCGCCATCCCGGCGAAGTGTTCCCCTTCATAGAAGGTGGTCGCCAGCGCAACGGAAAACAGCAACACCGTTGCCGCATCCGACAGCAGTGCCTGAGATCGCTCGGACAGCGCCAGTCGGCTACCCAGTTTCGCCCCGCCAAGACGCATCAGATAGGTCCCTGCTGACAGAATGGCGATACCGAGGATAAAGAGGGTCATGTTTTCCATTATTTTTTCCTCGCGGCGAGACCGAGTAAAGAGAGCAGTACCGGTAAGCCCACCGGAGCGAACGGTACGGCGACCAGCGACAGGGCGGCGCCGCTGCAGGCGCGGATAAGCGTGGTGCGGTTTTTAAACGCCGGAACCACTAAGGCCAGCAAAATGGCCGGAAATACCACGTCCAGCCCGATGGTTTCCGGGGCCGGCAACAGTTTTCCGACCATGGCACCCAGCAGGGTACCCAGCGGCCAGAGAATGGCAACGCCCAGGCCGCACAGCCAGTAGGCCGTTTTGCGCTGCTCCGGGGTTTTTTGCGACAGCCCAAACACCACGCTTTCGTCGTTCATGATGTGGCAGCCCAAAAAGCTTAAACCGCGTTTACCCACCAGCTCGCGCACCGTAACGCCAAACGGCACATGGCGGGCGTTCACCAGCAGCCCGGCCGCGGCCGCCGCCAGTGGGTTACCCCCGCTCGCCACGATACCGATAAACATAAACTCCGAGGCCCCCGCCAGCACGGTAATAGACAGTACAAACGGTACCCATAGCGGGAAACCGTAGGCCATCGCCAGCGAGCCGTATGACATCCCCACCACGCCAACGGCGAGGCAAACGAGGATAATTGCTTTGATGGTGTCGCCTTTCAGGCAAGAGAGAGAACGTTTCATACAATTTTAGCCATATCGAACGTGTATCCATTATAATGAACGGATCAGATTCGGTTTACAAGATGAACGAATCGTTCGATTTATAGAACAAGAGGCCGTTTATGACGCAGCCAATCAGCGTGATCGCCAAAAGTCTGGTGCGAGAACGCCTGCGAACCGGACTTTCACTGGCGGAAATTGCCCGCCGTGCCGGTATCGCCAAATCCACACTTTCGCAGCTGGAGTCCGGCAATGGCAATCCCAGCCTTGAGACGCTGTGGTCGCTATGTGTGGCGCTGGATATTCCCTTTGCACGGTTGCTGGAGCCGCAGCAGCCGACCACGCAGGTGATCCGCCGCGGTGAAGGCACAAAAGTGGTCGCCGGGCAGGCCAATTACGAAGCCATTCTGCTGGCGGCATGCCCCCCGGGCGCACGGCGCGATGTCTACCTGCTCATCACCCAGCCAGGTGCCGATCGTATTTCCCAGCCCCATTCACCGGGGTCGGTTGAGCATATTATTGTGACCCAGGGCCGGGCGCTGGTCGGTCTGCTTGATGCCGCGGAGGTGCTGGAGGCAGGGGATTACATTTGCTATCCCGCCGACGAGCCGCATATCTTCAAGGCCCTGGAGCCAGACACCTACGCGCTACTGGTGGCGGAACAAAATTAACCAGGAAACGGAAACGCATGTCGCTTAAAGCTATCGCCAAAGAACTGGGGCTTTCGGTTACCACCGTCAGTCGTGCCCTCAACGGATATGACGACGTCTCCAGCGAGACGCGCGCCCGCGTGGAAGCGGAAGCCCAGCGACGCGGCTATCGGCCCAATACCTTTGCCCGTCGTCTGAAGATGGGCAAGATCGACGCGGTGGGGCTGGTTTTCCCGGTACATCCTGTTCCGCTCAATAACAGCGTATTTATGGACATGGTCGGCGAAATTAGCCACGAACTGGCGCGACATGAAATCGATCTCCTGCTGATTGCCGATGACGATCTGGCCGATAAACACAGCTATATGCGCATGGTGCAAAGCCGTCGCGTGGATGCGCTGATTGTGGCGCACACGCTGGATCACGATCCGCGCCTGGAGCAGCTTCAGGCTGCCGGATTCCCCTTTCTGGCTCTCGGACGCAGTCAGCTGCCGCAGCCCTACGCGTGGTTTGATTTTGACAACTACGCCGGTACGTATCAGGCCACCCGCTGGCTGATCGAAAAAGGCCATCAGCGTATTGCTTTGCTCGGCGAAAGTAACAACCAGGCGTTCATCACCCAGCGTCGCCAGGGGTATCTGGATGCGCTGCGTGAAGCCGGGCTGTCCAGCGAGTGGCTGCGCGCCATGCCCCCCTCCCGCCGGGTCGGCTACGCCACAACAAAAGAGCTGCTCTCTCTGCCGCAACCCCCCACGGCCATCATCACCGACTGCAACACCCACGGCGACGGCGCGGCAATGGCGCTGGCACAGCTTGGCCGTCTAACCGGCGAAAATGCCGTATCGCTGGTGGTCTACGACGGTTTGCCCCAGGACAGCATCGTCGATATCGACGTGGCGGCGGTGATCCAGTCTACCCGTCAGGGCGTCGGGAAACAGATTGCCGATATGGTGCGCCAGCTGATTAACGGTGACGACATCGACACTCTTCAGGTGCTCTGGCAGCCGGAATTCTCCCCAGGCCAGACGGCGTAAACCACGCAAAATTCCAAAGCCGATCACAGATCCGAAACGTTTTGGTTTGTATCCGAAACGTTTCGGATCAACACTCAGGACATCCCGATGACTGGAGATGTCTGATGCAAGATTACGTTTTTCGACTCGTAAGCAACACGGTGGACGTGGTGATAAAAACGCACCCGTTTGCCGAAATTCTCTACTGGGGGCCGCACCTTCAGCACTTTTCACCGCAGGATGCCGCTACGCTCGAACGCCCGGTGGCTAACGGCAGGCTCGATGTGGATTCCCCGGTTACGCTGATGGCTGAACCTGGACACGGCCTGTTTGGTTCACCCGGCATTGAGGGGCACCGGCAGGGGCTGGATGGTTCCCCGGTTTTCAGCACCACCGACGTGCAGCAGCAGGGACAAACCCTGACGATAACGGCAGAAGATGAACACGCGGGCCTGCGCCTGACCAGCGAGCTGGCGCTGGACGCCAGCGGCGTGCTGGTCGTGCGGCACGGCGTAACCAACCTGAAATCGCAGGCGTGGCAGGTGGACCGTTTTGCCGTCACGCTGCCCGTGGCGGAGCGCGCCCGGGAGGTGATGGCGTTTCATGGCCGCTGGATCCGTGAATTCCAGCCGCACCGCGTCATGCTGGAGCATGACAGCTTTGTGATTGAGAACCGCCGGGGTAGAACGTCTCACGAACACTTCCCGGCGCTCATTTCAGGCACGCCGTCGTTCAGCGAAATGCACGGCGATGTCTGGGGTGTGCATCTGGGCTGGAGCGGCAACCATCGCCTTCGCGCTGAAGCCAAAACCGATGGCCGTCGCTATCTGCAAGCGGAAGCGCTCTACCTGCCAGGGGAGATGACGCTGGAAGAGGGACAAACGCTCTGGACGCCACGCCTTTATGCGAGCTACTCCGCGCACGGGCTCAACGGCATGAGCCAGCAGTTTCACCGCTACCTGCGCGACAACATCATCCGTTTCCCGGAAAACAAACCGCGTCCGGTCCACCTCAACACCTGGGAGGGGATCTACTTCAACCATGATCCGAACTACATCATGCGTATGGCTGACGAGGCGGCCGCGCTGGGTGTGGAACGCTTTATCATCGACGACGGCTGGTTTAAAGGGCGCAATGACGACCATGCTGCGCTGGGCGACTGGTATCTGGATGAGAAAAAATACCCGAACGGCCTGCGGCCAGTGATCGACCATGTCAAAAACCTCGGGATGGAGTTCGGCATCTGGATTGAACCGGAGATGATCAACCCGGATTCCGATCTCTACCGCGCGCATCCTGACTGGGTTCTGGCGCTGCCGGGATACGCGCAGGCGACCGGACGACACCAGCTGGTGCTCAACCTGAACATTCCGCAAGCGTTTGATTACCTGGTGGAGCGCATGAGCTGGCTGCTGGGTGAGCATGCGGTTGATTATGTGAAATGGGATATGAACCGCGAGCTGGTGCAGCCTGGCCATAACGGCAGAGCCGCCGCCGACGCGCAGACCCGCCAGTTTTATCGACTTTTAGATGTGCTGGGCGAGCGTTTCCCGCATATTGAATTTGAATCCTGCTCCTCAGGTGGCGGACGAATCGATTACGAGGTGCTGACCCGCTGCCATCGCTTCTGGGCGTCCGACAACAACGACGCGCTGGAGCGCAACGCTATTCAGCGCGGCATGAGCTACTTTTTCCCGCCGGAGGTGATGGGCGCGCATATCGGTCATCATAAATGCCACGCGACGTTCCGCCAGCACAGCATTGCCTTCCGCGGCCTGACGGCGCTGTTTGGCCATATGGGGCTGGAGCTGGATCCGCTCACCGTCGATGAGAAAGAGCGCGAAGGCTATCGCCATTACGCTGCGCTGCACAAGCAGTGGCGCGAGGTGATCCACCACGGCACCCAGTGGCGCGTGGATATGCCGGACGCCACCACGCTGGCGCAGGGGATCGTGAGCGAAGACAAGTCGCAGGGACTGTTTATCGTCAGCCAGCTCGCGATGCCGGATTATACCCTGATGATGCCGCTGCGCATGCCGGGGCTGGAGGCCAGCGCGCAGTACCGTATCTCGCTGCTCGATCACCCGAATATTCAGATTACGGGAGAGGGCGGGCACACCATGCGCAAGCTGCCGGCATGGATGGAGACACCGCAAACGGTGAACGGTGAGTGGCTGATGCAGGCGGGTATTGCGCTGCCGATTCTCGATCCGGAAACCGCCATTTTGATTGGTGTGGAACGCGTGTAAGGGTGACGGGCCGGGAAACTGGCCCTCCGTTGAGGATAAAAATAATGAACACAACAACCTGTACCCACAAAGACAACCCTAACTTCTGGATCTTCGGGCTGTTCTTCTTTCTCTACTTCTTCATCATGGCCACCTGCTTTCCGTTCCTGCCTATCTGGCTGTCGGACATCATCGGCCTGAACAAAACCCATACCGGCATTGTTTTCTCCTGCATTTCGCTGTCGGCTATCGCCTTCCAGCCGGTGCTGGGGGTGATTTCGGACAAGCTGGGGCTGAAAAAGCATCTGCTGTGGATTATCTCTGTATTGCTGTTTCTGTTCGCGCCTTTCTTCCTGTACGTATTCGCGCCGCTGCTGAAAACCAACATCTGGCTGGGCGCACTGAGCGGCGGGCTGTATATCGGCTTTGTTTTCTCGGCCGGGTCCGGGGCGATTGAGGCCTATATCGAACGCGTGAGCCGCAACAGCGCCTTTGAATACGGCAAGGCGCGCATGTTCGGCTGCCTTGGCTGGGGGCTGTGCGCCTCAACGGGGGGCATCCTGTTTGGTATCGATCCGTCATACGTTTTCTGGATGGGATCGGCGGCGGCGCTGTTGCTGATGCTGCTGCTGGTGGTCGCAAAGCCGAAGCCCAATCAGACGGCACAGGTGATGAATGCCCTGGGGGCCAACCAGCCGCAGATCACCGCGAAAACGGTCTTTAACCTGTTCCGTCAGCGCAGAATGTGGATGTTTATTCTGTACGTGATTGGCGTAGCCTGCGTCTATGACGTTTTTGATCAGCAGTTCGCCACCTTCTTCAAAACCTTCTTCGCCACGCCGCAGGAGGGCACTCGCGCCTTTGGTTTCGCGACGACGGCGGGGGAGGTCTGTAACGCCATCATCATGTTCTGCTCGCCGTGGATCATTAACCGCATTGGGGCGAAAAATACGCTGCTGATCGCCGGGTTGATTATGGCGACGCGCATCATCGGCTCGTCGTTTGCCACCACCGCCGTGGAGGTCATCGCCCTGAAAATGCTGCACGCGCTGGAGGTCCCGTTCCTGCTGGTGGGAGCCTTCAAGTACATCACCGGCGTGTTTGATACGCGACTCTCGGCCACTATCTATCTGATTGGCTTTCAGTTTGCCAAACAGTCAGCGGCCATTTTCCTCTCCGCCTTTGCCGGAAATATGTATGACCGGATCGGCTTCCAGGAGACGTATCTGATGCTGGGCTGCTTCGTGCTGGCAATTACGGTGGTGTCGGCGTTTACGCTGAGCAGCAGGCAGGAGATAGCCGCTGCCGCGGGCGCGGCAGCGTTAACCAGTCAGTCCAGATAAAACACCTCTTCCAGCCCGGTACTCACCGGGCTGTTGTCCGGGTTCGACGGCATTACATCACGCATGTGTTTCCACCAGCGCTGGCAGACGTCGGTATTCGCGACCGCGTTCCAGCGCTCCTCCGATTCAATCTCTACGGTGGCAAACAGCAGGTTACGTTCCCGGTCGAGATAAATGGCGTAGTGGTGCGCGCCGTGGTCCTTCAGCACCGCTTCCAGCTCGGGCCAGATGGGGTTGTGGCGACGCGCGTACTCCTCGTGCGCGTCCGGGTTTACCTGCATCACAAAGGCTTTGCGGATCATAATGCCTCCAGATACAGCTCGCGCACCTCGTCGCGACTGGCGGTGCGCGGGTTGCATGGCGCGCACGGGTCGGCGAGGGCTTTATCCAGCCAGCCTTCGATATCGGCTTTGGTGACACCAAGCTGGCTGAAGCCGGACGGAATGCCGACGCGGGCGCTCAGGTCGCGAATCGCCTGAATCGCTGACAGACTGGCCGCCTCGTCGCTCATGCCGCGCGTGTCGACGCCCATCGCCTGCGCCACGCGAGCAAACCGTGCTACGGCGTTCGGGCGGTTAAAGTTTTCGATGATCGGCAGCAGGATGGCGTTACACACGCCGTGCGGCAGATTGTGCGTCGCGCCCGGCTGGTGCGCCAGGGCATGCACGAGGCCGAGGCCAGCACTGTTAAACGCCATGCCCGCCAGATACTGACCAAACGCCATCTGCTCGCGTGCTTCCAGGTTATGACCGTCGTCGACCGCTTTGGGCAGCCAGAAGTTTATCAGGCGAATCGCCTCCAGCGCGTTGGCATCGGTCAGCGGGTGCGCGCCAACGGACACATAGGCTTCAATGGCGTGCGTTAACGCATCCATTCCCGTTGCGGCAGTGACGGACGCAGGAATATCCAGCATCACGCTGGCATCATCCACGGCAATATCCGGAATGATGTTCGGGTCGATGATCACCTCTTTCACCTGACGCGCGGAGTCAATAATCACCGCGTTGCTGGTCATCTCCGCCGCCGTGCCTGCGGTGGTGTTGATCGCCACCAGCGGCACACCCGGGTTTTTCACCTTGCCGACGCCGGAATAATCGGTGGACGGACCCGGATTGGCGGTGAGGATTTTAATCGCTTTGGCGGTATCAATCGGGCTGCCGCCGCCGAAGGCGATAAGATAATCACATTCCGCGTCCCGGTATGCTGCATAGCCTTTTTGCACCAGCGCCTCCGTCGGGTTGGGAAAGACTCCGTCAAACAGCTGATATGACATCTGGTGCGCATCCAGCGCGGTAAACAGACTGTCCAGCAGGCCCAGCTTCACCAGCTGGCCGTCGGTGACAATCAGCGCTTTGCCCCACCGTTTGTTCGCCACCAGCTTGACCATGTCGCCAATAGCGCCCGCGCCGTGCAGGCTGATTTTTGGAAGTGCCAACATAAAGCTCATGATAATTCTCCTTAACTATCGCCCGGACTGTCCGGTCAGCGAGGGTTTATGCATATATTTCCAGCGCTGAACGGAGCGGGGTTACGCCGAAGCGCTTGCCGAGCGCAATAAGTTCTTCGCGGGTAATGGTTTGCTTCATACCGCCCATGGAATAAACCTTTACCAGCACTTCAGCGGATTTCTCGGCGGTGTCGATCAGGCCGAAGGTTTCATCAAGCGTAGGGCCGCTGCCGAAGACGCCGTGGAACGGCCACAGCACCAGCGAATGTTTTTGCATATCTCTGGCGGTCGCCTGGCCGATTTCGTCGGTGCCCGGTACCATCCACGGCAGAATGCCGACCCCGTCCGGGAAGACCACCAGACACTCGGTGCTGCCTTCCCACAGCTTGCGGGTGATGAAATCCGGGTTGTTTTCCAGCACATAGGTCAGGGCGATCAGGTTGGTGGCGTGGCAGTGCATGATCACGCGGTCTTTGCCGTCAGTCGCCCTGATGCGCTCGCAGTGGGAGAGGAAGTGTGCCGGCAGTTCAGACGTGGGTACCGCCTCATCGGTCAGGCCCCACAGGATGTGGTAGCCCGCGCCGTCGCTGTCCACTTTCACCACGCCAAGGTTGGCCTCTGGATCGAGCTGGACGTTACGGAAGAACTTGCCGGATCCAGTGACGATAAACGGCGTATTGGCGAGCAGCGGCATGGGCTGGCTCAGGGCAATATAGCGCGGCTTCTGGTGGAAATCGGCGGTGTAGGGTTCGATATCCGCGTCGTCCAGGCGCAGCGTCAGGTTGCCGCCGTTACGCTCGTCCCAGCCCTTCAGCCAGGCATCGGAGGTGGCTTTGATCATGCCCTGGACGAACCAGGAGGTGGTGATGGTCTGCATAGTTATTTTTCCAGTTATCGCGGTGAGGTGAAATCCCTCACCCCAGCCCTCTCCCACAGGGAGAGGGGGTAAAAGTTCCCTCTCCCTTTGGGAGAGGGTTAGGGTGAGGGCAAAATTACCCGCGCTGACTTAACACGTCTTTCTCATACGCCCGCACGTTTTCCAGCCACTGGCTGCCTGCCGGCGTGTCGTTACGCTGGCAGTACATCTCCCACACGGCCTGCCACGGCAGGGATTTCTGCTCTTCCAGCAGCGCCAGGCGCGCGGTGTAGTCGCCGTTTGCTTCCAGCTGTTTCAGCGCTGCGGTTGGCTCCAGCAGCGCGCGCAGCAGGGCTTTTTTCATATTGCGGGTGCCGATCACCCATGCCGCGATGCGGTTGATAGAGGCGTCAAAGAAGTCGAGGCCAATGTGCACGCGGTCAAACAGGTCATGACGGATGATTTCGCTGGCAATCGCCTGGGTTTCGTCATCCAGCAGCACCACGTGGTCGCTGTCCCAGCGCACCGGACGGCTGACGTGCAGCAGCAGGCGCGGCACGAAGAGCATGGCGGCGGAGATTTTGTCGGAGATCACTTCTGTGGGGTGGAAGTGACCGGCGTCCAGGCACAACGCGGTCTGGCGGCTGGTGGCGTAACCCATGTAGAACTCGTTCGAGCCGACGGTATAGCTCTCCGCGCCAATGCCGAACAGCTTGCTCTCCACCGCGTCGATGTGGTGCGCCGGGTTGAGTTTTTCGCTGATGGCCTCATCCAGCGCGGCCAGCAGGCGCTGGCGCGGGGCGAGACGGTCGACGGTGATGTCTTTCATGCCGTCCGGGATCCAGATGTTCATCACCGACGGCGTGCCAAGCTGCTCGCCAAACCAGGCCGAGACGCGCCGGCAGGCTTTAACGTGGTCGATCCAGAACTGACGGATCTCGTCGTTGGCATGCGCAAGGGTAAACCCCTCTGCGCTCAGCGGGTGCGAGAAGCAGGACGGGTTAAAGTCCAGACCCAGTTTGTTGGCTTTGGCCCATTCCACCCAGTTTTTAAAGTGCTCCGGTTTGATTGCGTTACGCGCCACCGGCTCGTCGGACTCCAGATAGATCGCGTGCAGGTTCAGGCGTTTTGGCCCCGGGATCAGGCTCAGCGCCAGTTCCAGATCCGCACGCAGTTCGGTGGCGTTGCGCGCTTTGCCCGGGTAGTTACCCGTCGCCTGAATGCCACCCGTCAGAGAACCGCCCGGGTTCTCGAAGCCGGCGACGTCATCGCCCTGCCAGCAGTGCATGGAGACAGGCAGACGGTCGAGCTGGCGCAGCGCCGCGTCGACATCCACGCCGACGGCGGCGAAACGCTGTTTAGCCAGGTCCCAGGCTTGTTCAAGTTGAGTGGTCATGCGCAAAGCTCCTTAGTCAGTCGTTTTTGCTGAAACTGCGCCCGGTAGCGGGCAATTTCATGGCAGGGATTAGGGGTGAAGGTGGTCAGGCGGGTATTCGCGGTGACCACCGAACGGAATTCGTCGACGTCTGAAAGTTCGTCCAGAGTCATCAGTTGAATACCGATGTTGCCGAGCGTTGAGGCCTCCACCGGACCCGCCACCACGGTGATGCCGCAGGCATCGGCGCAGAGCTGGTTCAGCAGCTGGTTCTGGCAGCCGCCGCCCACGATATGCAGCTGGCTGAACGGTTTGCCGCGAAGGCTCGCCAGCTCGCTCAGAACATCCGCGTAGAGCAGGGCCAGGCTGTCAAAAATGCAGCGCGCCAGCTCGGCAGGACGGGAAGGCACCGGCTGACCGGCTTCGAAACAGGCGGCCTGGATTTCGGCGCTCATATGCACCGGGTTAATAAAGCGGTCGTCGTTCGGGTTGATCAGGAACGTACAGGCCTTCAGCTTTTCGGTCTCTGCGATAAGCGCAGGCAGGTCGGCAATGTGTTGCTCTTTCAGCATCCTCTGGAGCAGCCAGAGCCCCATGATGTTCTTCAGCACGCGGTAGCGGCCTTCGGCACCGCCTTCGTTAGTGATGTTTGCTGCCATCGCGGCGTCGCTGGTGTACGGCGTTTTGCTCTCAAAGCCCATCAGCGACCAGGTGCCGGAAGAGAGATAGGCCGCGTCTTTACCGGCCAACGGAGATGCAATCACCGCGCTGGCGGTGTCGTGACTGGCGACGGCGACCACCGGGATTTCATTCCCCTGCGGGCAAATCCAGTAACCGATTACGTTACCCGGATGGGTCGGCGTGCCGAACCAGGAAGGCGAAGCGCCGGTCCAGGCCAGCAGGATTTCATCCCAGCTGTCGGTGTTAATGTTGACCAACTGCGTGGTGGTGGCGTTGGTGTATTCCCAGTTCATGTTGCCGGTCAGCCGGTAGCTTAAGTAGTCCGGGATCAGCAGCGCGTGCGCCACCTTTTTGACCAGCTCCGGCTGCTGCTCAACCAGCGCGCGCAGCTGATACAGCGTGTTAAAGGGCAGAAACTGAATGCCGCTGCGGCCATAGATGTTGTCCTTGCCAAGCTGCGCGATGGCCTGTGCCATCAGCCCGTCGGTGCGGCTGTCGCGATACGAGACGGGCAGGCCGACGCGGTCGCCGTGGCTGTCGAGCAGAACGTAGTCCACCCCCCAGGTATCAATGCCAATGCTGTCGATGCGAATGCCGTCGTTGCAGACGTTGTTCAGCCCGGTGCGGATCTCCGCTTCCAGGGCATCAATATCCCAGGTATCAAAACCGTCCAGTTTTTGCAGGCAGTTGGCGAAACGGTGCATTTCGCGAAGCGTAAGTGTGCGCTTGCCGCAGTCCCAGGTGGCGAGCATTACGCGGCCGCTGGATGCGCCTAAATCGACAGCCACACAATGGCGAAAAGTCATGGTCAGGTCCCTTCTTAAGTCATTGGTGCTGAGTGTAAAAAAGGGAAGAAAAGACCACCTTCTCGTCACTGACAGCCGGAATCTCGCGCTGGCAAGAAAGCAAAGATGAACGTGAGGGAGTTCACAATTTCCAGTCAGGGCGGGGTTTACGGTCAATGTGACGCTGACCGCATTTCCCGATTTTTCCGTCTGTTTCTTGAAAAATGGACAGCTTTTGCGACGTTTGCTGTCAAAAATTTAAGGTGAGTGCGGAAGGCCTTAATTACTATTTTGAGAACTTTTCTCATTGGTGGGGGCCGTTATGACCGTACTGCACAGCGTCGATTTTTTCCCGTCGGGAACGTCTCCGGTCGCGATTGAGCCACGGCTCCCGCAGGCTGCGTTTCCTGAACATCATCATGATTTTCATGAAATTGTGATTGTCGAGCATGGGACAGGCATTCACGTCTTTAACGGCCAGCCGTACACCATCAGCGGCGGTATGGTGTGCTTCGTGCGCGATCACGACAGGCATTTGTATGAACACACCGACAACCTGTGTCTGACCAACGTGCTCTATCGTTCGCCGGACGCGTTCCAGTTTCTGTCGGGGTTGAATAAGCTCCTGCCTCAGGAGCAGGATGGGCACTACCCGTCTCACTGGCGGGTGAATCAGTCCACGTTGCAGCAGGTGCGCCAGCTGGTGAATCAACTGGAGCAGAGCGAGGACGGGCAGGAGACCCATGCCATTGCCACCCGCGAGCTGCTGTTTATGCAGCTGCTGGTGCTGCTGCGTCGCAGCTCTCTGGTGGAAGGGCTGGCAAATAACGACGCGCGGCTGAACCAGCTGATGGCCTGGCTGGAGGACCATTTCGCCGAGGATGTGTGCTGGGAAACGCTGGCGGATGATTTTTCGCTGTCGTTACGCACGCTTCATCGTCAGCTCAAGCAACACACCGGGCTGACGCCCCAGCGCTACCTCAATCGTCTGCGCCTGATTAAAGCGCGTCATCTTTTACGTCATACCGATGAAAGCGTCACGGATATCGCCTATCGCTGCGGTTTCGGCGACAGTAATCACTTTTCGACCCTTTTTCGCCGCGAGTTTAGCTGGTCGCCGCGCGATATCCGTCAGGGGAAGGATGCTTCACTCCAGTAACGCGAAGGCAATCACCGTTTTATTGCCGCAAAAAGGCTAATAATGTCCGGTTATTCACCGTAGAGGTTGTGGTGTGGCCGCTCAGTTAATTCTTCGCAAAGATGATTTTTTTGCCTCCGCGAGTCAGGCCGTCGCGGTGGCCGACCGCTACCCGCAAAATGTCTTTGCCGAGCATACCCACGAATTTTGTGAGCTGGTGCTGGTGTGGCGCGGCAACGGCTTACACATCCTCAATGACAGGCCCTACCGCATTACGCGTGGCGATCTGTTTTATATCCGCGCCGAAGACAAACACGCCTACGCCTCGGTTAACGATCTGGTGTTGCAGAACGTGATCTACTGCCCGGACAGGCTCAAACTGAACGTCGACTGGGCGGCCCATATCCCCGGTTTTCTCAATGCCAGAGGCGAACCCCACTGGCGCTTGAGCAGCAGCGGTATGGCGCAGGTGCGCCAGACAATCTCCCAGCTGGAGCAGGAGAGCCAGAAGCACGATCCGGTGGCAAACCCGATGGCGGAACTGCTGTTCGCCCAGTTGGTCATGACCCTCAAACGCCATCGTTACGCTACCGATAACCCCTCCGCGACCGTTCAGGAAGCGCTGCTGGACAAGCTGATCGCCCGGCTTGCGGGCAGCCTGAACAAAAGTTTTGTGCTGGAAAAATTCTGCGAGCAGGAGCAGTGCAGCGAGCGCGCGCTGCGCCAGCAGTTCCGCACCCAGACGGGGATGACGGTGAACCACTACCTGCGCCAGTTGCGCATCTGCCACGCCCAGTATCTGTTGCAGCATACGGAGCTGATGGTCAGTGAGGTGGCGATGCGCTGCGGGTTTGAGGACAGTAATTACTTTTCGGTGGTGTTTAACCGCGAGGTGGGGATGACGCCGGTTCAGTGGCGTCATCGCAGTCGAAAGGCAGCGTAGTCAGTTCGCCATGCCGAGGCCGACAATGTTAGCGGCAATGATGATCACCACGCAGCCCAGGCTCAGGACGCCCACCGGACGACGCCCGGCGTTATTCCACTCCTTCAGTACCAGCCCAACCAGTCCGCCGCACAGTACGTAGAAGCTCATGTGCAGCATCCAGCTTATGTAGTCGTACTGCGGTGGAATGCTGGCGTGACCCCAGGCGTAGAAAAAGAACTGCAGATACCACATGAGGCCACCCAGCATCGACAGCAGCACATTGGTGAGGATTAAGGATTTTGCCAGTGAGAAATCGGCTTTTACCGACAGATCCTTCACTTTTGCCAGACGAATGAAGCAGAAGCCGAGGTTTACCAGCGCGCCGCCGCCCATGATCACCACGTAGCTTGGCAGCGCCACGTACAGCGGGTCGACGCCCAGCGCAGCGGCCGCTTCGTGCATAGGTTTTGCGGCGTTCATGGCGAACGACATGCCCGCCGAGAAGATGCCACACATCACTGCCAGCAGCAGCCCTTTCTTCAGGTTAAAGTCCTCGGCTTTGATGCCCATCTTGCGCTCTTTCAGCTGACCCGCACGGGTGACGATACCCACGCCGATCACCGCGACAAGCACGCCCAGCAGCGTCATCTGCCCGCCTTTGGTGTTGAGCAACACATCGACATTGCCGTTAAGAATGGGCGTCATCAGCGTGCCGACGATCAGGGTAATGCCAATTGCGATGCCGATACCCATCGACATCCCGAGGTAGCGCATGGTCAGGCCATAGTTGATGTTGCCGATGCCCCACATCGCACCGAACAGAAACACCGGCAGCAGGGTGGAGGCACTGAAGGAGGTGAAGTAGCCCCAAAAATCCGGGAGCAGCATGGCGCTAATGGTCCACGGCAAAATCAGCCAGGAGACGGTACCGCCAACCGACCACATGGTTTCCCACGACCACCCTTTCACCTTTTTGAACGGGGCATAGAAACAGGCTGCACTGGCTGCGCCTATCAAATGCCAGAAGATACCCATCGTAATCGCATGATTCATTTTTACGTCCTCATCGTTTTTATAGCCGGTGGCTTCCCCCCGACTTGATGAGTGTAAAAATTAGGCGGTTCAGGAACCTTCAGAAGGTTGCCGCACTTTGGTTCTGGATGGCAATCAGCACGTTAACCGGGTGAGCAGACTCACAATTTTGTCATTTGGCAAAACCCGAATAACCTTATAAAAACTACGGCATTGATAATCATTTTCAATATCATTTAATTAACTATAATGAACCAACTGCTTACGCGGCATTAACAGCTGTGCCGCCCGACACTAATGGAGAGGATTATGAGTTATACACTGCCATCCCTGCCGTATGCCTATGACGCACTGGAACCGCATTTCGACAAGCAGACGATGGAAATCCATCACACTAAACACCACCAGACCTATGTGAACAACGCGAATGCTGCGCTGGAAAGCCTGCCAGAGTTCGCTAACCTGCCTGTTGAAGAGCTGATCACTAAACTGGACCAGCTGCCAGCGGACAAGAAAACCGTACTGCGTAACAACGCGGGCGGCCACGCAAACCACAGCCTGTTCTGGAAAGGCCTGAAAACCGGTACCACCCTGCAGGGCGACCTGAAAGCGGCTATCGAGCGCGACTTCGGTTCTGTTGATAACTTCAAAGCGGAATTCGAAAAAGCGGCTGCAACCCGTTTCGGCTCCGGCTGGGCGTGGCTGGTTCTGAAAGGTGACAAACTGGCGGTCGTTTCTACCGCAAACCAGGACTCCCCGCTGATGGGTGAAGCGATCTCTGGCGCATCTGGTTTCCCAATTCTGGGTCTGGACGTGTGGGAACACGCTTACTACCTGAAGTTCCAGAACCGTCGCCCGGACTACATCAAAGCCTTCTGGGATGTGGTGAACTGGGACGAAGCTGCAGCGCGTTTCGCCGCGAAAAAATAAGGTTGCATTGACGCCTGTGAGAAGCGAGTCTGTTGACTCGCTTTTTTTGTATCTGAAGGAGTAGAGATGCATTACCCGGTGAATGTGTTTACAGGCAAGGTAAGGGAATACGACGGCAGCCGCCCGAGCGCCATCGCCAAAGTGCAGGTCGACGGAGAGCTGACGTTAACCGAGCTCGGGCTTGCGGGCGACGAGCAGGCCGAGAAGAAAATCCACGGCGGGCCCGAACGCGCGCTGTGCCACTATCCGCGCGAGCATTATCAATACTGGATAACCGAATTCCCTGAACAGGCGGACCTGTTCGTCGCCCCCGCGTTCGGTGAGAATCTCTCCACCGAAGGGCTGACGGAGAAGAACGTCTTCATTGGTGATATTTTCCGCTGGGGTGATGCCCTGATTCAGGTAACGCAACCGCGCTCGCCATGCTTCAAGCTTAACTTCCATTTCGGCATTAACGACATGTCCGCACGGCTGCAGAGTGCGGGTAAAACCGGCTGGTTGTACCGGGTGGTGCTGGCGGGGCAGGTGTCTGCGGATGCGCCGCTGGAGCTGGTGTCGCGCCTGAGCGATGTGTCGGTGTATGACGCTTGTGCCATTGCCTGGCATATGCCGTTTGATGACGAGCAATATCATCGGCTGTTGTCGGCGGCAGGGTTATCCACCAGCTGGACAAGAACGATGCAGAAACGCCGCACTAGTCGGCAGATTGAGGATAATTCGCGGAGATTGTGGGGGAAATAGTGCCCCTCACCCCGGCCCTCTCCCCAAAGGGGCGAGGGTGAAAAAACCGCACCGAGCAGTCCCCTCTCCCCTTTGGGGAGAGGGTTAGGGTGAGGGGATTACGCGCGCTTATACAACGGCAGCCACAGCGTTAACCGCAGCCCGCCCAACGGACTGTCGTCGGCTTTCACCCAGCCGCGATGCTGCTGCATAGCGGTTTCAACAATCGCCAGACCCAGCCCGGTACCGCCAGATTCACGGTCCCGCGCCTCGTCGGTGCGGTAGAACGGACGGAAAATCTGCTCGCGATCTTCCGGGCTTACGCCTGGACCATCGTCATCCACAATGATGGTGATACCGTCTTTATCCACCGAGAAGGCCACCTCAATCTTCGTATGCGAGTAGCGCAGGGCGTTACGCACGATATTCTCCAGCGCGCTCTCCAGCGTGTTGGGGTTACCGTATAGCGGCCATGGCCCCGGCGGGAAGTTGACGGTGAACGATTTACCCATCTGTTCCGCTTCGAACGCCGCGTTGTCTAACACTTCATGCCACAGCTGATTAGCTTTCACCGTTTCGCTCACCAGCGCGTTTTTCTGCTGATTGCGCGACATCACCAGCAGATCGTTGATCATGCTGTCCAGACGCTGGGCTTCGGTTTCGATACGTTCCAGCTCTTTGCTCTCACCGCTGCGGCGACGCAGCAGTGCGGTGCCCAGTTGGAGCCGCGTGAGCGGCGTACGCAGTTCGTGCGAGATATCCGACAGCAGCCGCTGCTGCGTGGTCATCATGCGCTCAAGAGCGGTGATCATCTGGTTGAAACTGGCCCCGGCGGCAAGAAATTCCTGCGGTCCGGCTTCCAGCTCAGGGTGCTGTCGCAGGTTACCCTGCGCCACTTCGTCGGCGGCGTTTTTCAGCTTACGCGCCGGTTTTGCCAGGCTCCACGCCAGCCAAAGCAACAGCGGTGAACTGACCAGCATCGTCACAATCAGCAGCAGAAGCGGACGGTCAAACAGCAGGTTGATAAAATCGGACTGGGAATTGCTCGCCGGACGAATCAAATAAAGCTGGTAGTTATCTTCCCCATCCCTGACTGAGAAAGGGCCCACCATCTCAACCCGACCATATTTTTTCTTCTGCGGATGATCGGCGTTATCCGCCTGGCCAATAAAGTTGCGGATGATCTGCATTTCATTGCGATCCGCGCCAATCACGCGGCCTTCGCTGGTCACCAGCAGCAGGCGTTGTCCGGGAGGTGCCCATTTGTCGATAGCGCGAAACAGCCTGCGCCACCACATCAAATCGTTTGGCGGATCGTTTGCCAGCTCGGCTTCTACGTGCTGCTCGATCATCACGCCCTGACGTTGCTCGCTGTCGAGAAGCTCCGTCATCTGGCGTGAGTCGAGTTTTGGCAACATCAAAACCAGCATTAAAACCAGTGCCAGCGTCAGCCAGAAGATGGCGAAGATGCGGGCGGTTAAGCTTCCTATCATGAAGCGGAAACCATCAGATAGCCGCGACCACGCAGGGTTTTAAACCACGGATGACCGTCTTTACGCTCCGGCAGTTTGCGGCGCAGGTTCGAGATATGCATATCGATGGCGCGGTCAAACGGCGTGAGGCGTTTACCCAGCACTTCCTGGCTTAAGTGTTCACGCGATACCACCTGGCCGAGGTGCTGCGCCAGCAGATACAGCAGCGTGAACTCGGTACCGGTCAGCTCCAGCGTTTCACCGTCAAAGCTCGCTTCCTGACGACCCGGATTGAGGCTCAGTGAGTCCACTTCCAGCGTCGGTGAACTGTTGTCAGTATTCTGCTGCTGTTCGCTCCAGTGGGAACGACGCAGGATAGCGCGAATACGGGCGACCAGTTCGCGGTCGTTGAACGGCTTCGGTAGATAGTCATCCGCACCCAGCTCAAGGCCGAGTACACGGTCTAGTTCGCTGCCGCGTGCGGTCAGCATGATAACGGGGGTCTGGTGTGTCTGGCGAAGCTCTTTCAGCGTATCAATGCCGTTTTTCTTCGGCATCATGACGTCGAGCAAAAGTAGATCGATGCTGTCGTCAAGGAGACTCAGCGCCTGCTCGCCATCATGGGCGACCAGAACGTTGAAACCTTCCATGTCGAGCAACTCCTTTAAAAGAGATGTGAGCTCTCGGTCATCATCAACTAACAGGATTTTATTCATTGTTTAAATACCTCCGAGGCAGAAATTACGACATCAAGGCTATCTAATCCATGACTTTACGTTGTTTTACACCCCCTGACGCATGTTTGCAGCCTGAATCGTAGACTGTCTCTCGTTGAATCGCGACATGAAAGATTTTGGGAGCAAGTGATGCGCAAAGTTACCGCTGCCGTCATGGCCTCAACGCTGGCGTTCAGTGCGTTTAGCCAGGCCGCTGTAGCTATCATCGGCGATAACGCGTCCTCACAAGAGGGTATCGCGCAGCACAGCAGCCAAAGCCATATGTTTGACGGCATAAGTTTAACCGAACATCAGCGTCAACAGATGCGAGATCTGATGCAGAGGGCACGACACGATCAGCCCCCTGTTAATGTTAGCGAAATGGAGACAATGCATCGCCTTGTCACCGCAGAAAATTTTGACGAAAACGCTGTACGTGCTCAGGCAGAAAAAATGGCACAGGAGCAGGTTGCCCGCCAGGTAGAGATGGCGAAGGTTCGCAACCAGATGTTCCACCTGTTGTCGCCCGAGCAGCAAGCGGTTTTGAACCAGAAACATCAGCAACGTATGGACCAATTGCGTAAGGTTGCACGGATGCAGCGAAGCTCAGAAACGACGCTTTTCAGTAGCAATAGCAGTACCCGTAGTAACCAGTAAACCCTGTTTTCCTTGCCATAGACACCATCCCTGTCTTCCCCCACATGATGTGGGGGTTTTTTTTGCCCTTCATTCTGATGTGTTAACCGTTTATTCATCCTTTGACTCCGTAACCTTCCGTTATACTAGCGGCATGGCATGACAGGAGTATTTATGAATCAATCCTATGGAAGACTGGTCAGCCGGGCCGCCATTGCCGCGACGGTCGTGGCCTCAAGCTTACTGGTCATCAAAATATTCGCGTGGTGGTACACGGGCTCGGTCAGTATTCTGGCGGCGCTGGTGGACTCGCTGATGGATATTGCCGCCTCGCTGACCAACCTGCTGGTGGTGCGTTACTCGCTGCAACCGGCGGATGAAGAGCACACCTTCGGACACGGCAAAGCCGAATCGCTGGCGGCGCTGGCGCAAAGTATGTTTATTTCCGGCTCTGCGCTGTTTCTGTTTTTAACCGGCATTCAGCATCTTGTTTCGCCATCACCCATGAACGATCCCGGCGTGGGCGTGGTGGTGACGGTGGCTGCACTTATATGCACCCTTGTTCTTGTAACGTTCCAGCGCTGGGTGGTTCGAAAAACGCAAAGTCAGGCTGTACGGGCGGATATGCTTCATTATCAGTCTGATGTTATGATGAATGGCGCTATTCTTATTGCGCTCGGTCTGGCCTGGTATGGCTGGCATCGGGCCGATGCGTTATTTGCGTTAGGGATTGGCATCTATATTTTATACAGCGCTTTGCGGATGGGGTATGACGCGGTGCAATCGCTTCTTGACCGTGCGCTCCCCGACGCAGAACGCGATGAAATTTATACTATCGTGACCTCCTGGCCGGGTGTCAGTGGTGCTCACGATCTTCGTACGCGGCAGTCAGGGCCGACCCGCTTTATTCAGATTCACATAGAAATGGAAGACAACCTGCCATTGGTTCAGGCTCACGTTATTGCTGAGCAGGTGGAGCAGGCGATTTTGCAGCGTTTTCCTGGGTCAGACGTCATTATTCACCAGGATCCCTGCTCGGTTGTACCCGGTTATGTTGGGCTTTCGTAATTCGTTGTAAAAAAGTGAGCCAGGCCAGCATTTTGTGTATAAATTACCGCCATTTGGTCTGACCTGAATCAATTCAGCTGGAAGTGGTTGATATACTATTTGCAGTATTCGTTGGTCGACAAGTTTCTTCCGGCAACAGATTTCAATTTTGCATTCCTAAGTTCAGAGGTAGTCATGATTAAGAAAATCGGTGTGTTGACAAGCGGCGGTGATGCGCCGGGCATGAACGCGGCAATTCGTGGGGTTGTTCGTGCAGCGCTGACGGAAGGTCTGGAAGTTTTTGGTATCTATGATGGTTATCTGGGTCTGTATGAAGACCGTATGGTTCAGCTCGACCGTTACAGCGTATCTGACATGATCAACCGCGGTGGTACTTTCCTCGGTTCTGCGCGCTTCCCGGAATTCCGCGACGAACACGTGCGTGAAGTGGCTATCGAGAACATGAAAAAACGCGGCCTCGACGCACTGGTTGTTATCGGTGGTGATGGTTCGTACATGGGTGCAAAACGTCTGACTGAAATGGGCTTCCCGTGCATCGGTCTGCCTGGCACCATCGACAACGACATCAAAGGTACTGACTACACCATCGGTTACTTCACCGCCCTGGGTACCGTTGTGGAAGCGATTGACCGTCTGCGTGACACCTCTTCTTCTCACCAGCGTATCTCCATCGTTGAAGTGATGGGCCGTTACTGTGGTGACCTGACCCTGGCTGCGGCTATCGCGGGCGGTTGTGAGTTCGTCGTGGTTCCGGAAGTGGAATTCAGCCGTGAAGATCTGGTTGCAGAAATCAAAGCCGGTATCGCCAAAGGTAAGAAACACGCCATCGTCGCGATCACCGAGCATATCTGTGACGTTGATGAGCTGGCGAAGTACATCGAAGCAGAAACCAAACGCGAAACCCGCGCGACCGTTCTGGGTCACATCCAGCGTGGTGGTTCCCCGGGTCCATACGACCGTATCCTGGCTTCCCGCATGGGTGCGTACGCCATTGAACTGCTGCTGCAGGGTCACGGCGGTCGTTGCGTCGGTATTCAGAACGAAAAACTGGTTCACCATGACATCATCGACGCCATCGAAAACATGAAGCGTCCGTTCAAAGGTGACTGGCTGGACTGCGCGAAAAAACTGTACTGATCGGTGTTTGTATTGTGCCGGGTGGCGGCAAGGTAAATGCAAAACGGTAACCCCAGGGTTACCGTTTTTTATGGTTGCGCCCTCTCCCGTGGGAGAAGGTTGGGGTGAGGGCATCAGGCCACTCATCCATTTTTATTCCTCAAAGTTATAGCCAATCTTTTTTTATTCTTTAATCATCAATTCCGTTTCTGGCACGCTGCATTCATCAAAACACTACATATGAGAGCTGGGCGATGAATAAATGGGGCGTGGGTTTAACATTATTGCTGGCATCGACCAGCGTTCTGGCTAAGGACATCCAGTTACTGAACGTGTCATACGACCCGACGCGTGAGCTGTACGAGCAGTACAACAAAGCCTTTGCGGCACACTGGAAACAGGAAACGGGCGACAACGTGGTGGTTCGCCAGTCTCACGGCGGCTCTGGTAAGCAGGCGACCTCCGTCATCAACGGCATTGAAGCGGATGTGGTGACTCTGGCACTGGCCTACGATGTGGACGCAATTGCCGAACGTGGCCGCATCGACAAAAACTGGATCAAACGCCTGCCGGATAACTCTGCGCCATATACCTCGACCATCGTTTTCCTGGTGCGTAAAGGCAACCCCAAACAGATCCATGACTGGAACGACCTGGTTAAACCTGGCGTATCGGTCATCACGCCGAACCCGAAAAGCTCCGGCGGCGCACGCTGGAACTATCTGGCAGCCTGGGGCTATGCCCTGCATCACAACAATGGCGATCAGGCCAAGGCTCAGGAGTTCGTCAAAGCGCTGTATAAAAACGTTGAAGTGCTCGACTCCGGCGCGCGTGGCGCAACTAATACCTTCGTAGAGCGCGGCATTGGCGATGTGCTGATTGCCTGGGAAAACGAAGCCCTGCTGGCAACCAACGAACTGGGTAAAGACAAATTCGAGATCGTGACCCCGAGCGAATCTATCCTCGCCGAGCCGACCGTTTCTGTGGTGGATAAAGTGGTCGATAAGAAAGGGACCAAAGCGGTGGCGGAAGCCTACCTGAAGTATCTCTATTCGCCAGAAGGCCAGGAAATTGCAGCGAAAAACTTCTATCGCCCACGCGATCCGGCGGTTGCGAAGAAATACGACAGCGTATTCCCGAAACTGAAGCTCTTCACCATTGATGATGAGTTTGGCGGCTGGACAAAAGCCCAGAAAGACCACTTCTCTAACGGCGGTACATTCGATCAGATCAGCAAACGCTAGGCTTTTGTAACGAACGACACGGTGACCCGGTGTGAGAAATCCGCCGGGTTTTTTATTTGGTCATCATTTTGCGTTACTCTTTGGCCTCTACTGAAAACAGGGAACGCATTGTGAAAAAAATTATCTTACTGATTCTGATTGTTATCGCCCTTGCCGCGGGTGGCGTGTACTGGATGAAAGCAGGTAATCCGAATGCGTTGCGTCACATCGTGCTGGACCAGTGTGTGCCGAATCAGATCCAGCACCGCAATCCGGCGCCGTGTGCACAGGTGAAACCTGACGCGGGCTATGTGGTGTTCAAGGATCGCAACGGTCCGCTGCAGTACTTATTGATGCCCACCTACCGCATCAACGGCACCGAAAGCCCGCTTCTGACAAAGCCTCAAACACCGAACTTCTTCTGGCTGGCATGGCAGGCCCGTAGCTTTATGAGCATGAAGCACGGATCCGAGGTGCCAGACAGCGCAATTTCATTGACCATCAACTCACCCACGGGCCGCACGCAGAATCATTTCCATATCCACATCTCCTGCCTGCGCCCGGACGTGCGCGAGAAGCTCAATGCCGCGCAGGGGCAAATCAGCACCCAATGGCTGCCCCTTCCCGGTGGACTGGAAGGACATGAATATCTCGCCCGCCGGGTGACGGAGAACGAGCTGGTGCAGCGGAGTCCGTTTATGATGCTGGCGGAAGAGCTGCCGGAAGCGCGTGACCATATGGGGCGCTTCGCGCTGGCGATGGCCCAGCAGTCTGATGGCTCGTTTGTGTTGCTGGCAACCGAACGTAATCTGCTGATGCTTAACCGCGCGTCGGCTGAGGAATTGCAGGATCATCAATGCGATATCCTGAAGTGACCCCACCATAAATAGCGTTTACTCGTCCTGCCTGTCGCCGTAGACTTGCTGAAAAAAACGACAGGAGACAGGCATGTCGCTCTGGTTAACCCACCCTCTGTTTGTGCCCTCAGCGATCGTCGGCGTCACCATTGTGTTATGGGCGACGTCGCTATTGCCGGAATTCATTACCGCGCTGCTGTTCTTCACGGCAGCGATGACCGCCAGAATTGCCCCGCCGGAGGTCATTTTTGGCGGCTTTGCCTCGTCTGCCTTCTGGCTGGTGTTCAGCGGCTTTGTGCTTGGTGTGGCAATCCGGAAAACCGGTCTGGCTGACAGGGCTGCACGGGCGCTCTCCGCCCGGCTTACTGACTCCTGGGTGCTAATGGTGGCCAGCGTGGTTCTGCTGAGTTATGCCCTGGCGTTTGTGATGCCGTCGAACATGGGGCGTATCGCGCTGCTGATGCCCATCGTGGCCGCGATGGCAAAACGTGCCGGTATTGCCGACGGATCGCGCGCCTGGTTTGGCCTGGCGCTGGCCGTTGGTTTCGGCACCTTCCAGCTTTCGGCCACCATCCTGCCTGCCAACGTTCCCAATCTGGTGATGAGCGGCGCGGCAGAGGGATCATACGGTATTCATCTGAACTACGTGCCTTATCTGCTGCTGCACACGCCCGTGCTCGGTATTCTCAAAGGGTTGATTCTGATTGGTTTAATCTGCTGGTTATTCCCCGGCAGCCCGAAGCCGCCCAGGGATCTGGCGCCCGCTGAACCGATGGGGCGTGATGAAAAACGCCTTGCCTGGCTGCTGGCGGTGGTATTGGGAATGTGGGTGACGGAGAGCTGGCACGGTGTGGGGCCGGCATGGACCGGACTTGCGGCATCGGTCATTGTGATGCTGCCACGCGTAGGTTTTATCACCGGAGAAGAGTTCTCGGCGGGGGTGAATATGCGCACCTGTATTTATGTGGCAGGCATCCTCGGTTTGGCCATTGTGGTGACGCAAACCGGTATCGGTCCGGCGGTGGGGGAGGCGTTGCTGAAGATAATGCCGCTGGACGCCGACAGACCGTTCACCAGTTTCCTGGCGCTGACCGGGATCACTACGGCAATGAACTTTATTATGACGGCTAACGGTGTTCCGGCGCTCTATACCACGCTGGCGCAGAATTTTTCAGAGGCGACGGGCTTTCCGCTATTGTCTGTCATCATGATTCAGGTGCTGGGCTATTCCACGCCGCTGCTGCCGTATCAGGCGTCGCCGATAGTGGTGGCGATGGGCTTAGGAAAGGTGCCTGCAAGGGCGGGGATGGTGCTCTGTCTGGCGCTGGCAATTGCCACGTATCTGGTGCTGCTGCCGCTGGATTATCTGTGGTTTAGCGTTTTAGGTCGTTTGTAGCGATTTTGTAGGGCGGGTAAGCGCAAGCGCCACCCGCCACAACAGCATTACGCCTGTTTAGCCGCTTCTGCCGCTTTAACGATCACCGCGAAAGCGTCAGCTTTCAGGGATGCACCGCCAACCAGCGCGCCATCGATGTCTGGCTGGGTGAACAGTTCTGCCGCGTTAGAGGCATTTACGGAACCGCCGTACTGGATGATGACCTGCTCTGCCACTTTCGCGTCGGCTTTAGCAATGTGGTCACGGATGAATTTGTGAACCGCCTGAGCCTGCGCTGGGGTTGCAGATTTGCCGGTACCGATCGCCCAGACTGGCTCGTAAGCGATAACCGCGCCTTCGAATGCTGCCGCGCCCTGCGTCTTCAGCACAGCGTCGATCTGACGTGCGCACACTTCTTCCGTTTTGCCTGCTTCGTTTTCTGCTTCGGTTTCACCGATGCACAGAACCGGGATCAGACCCTGCTCTTTCAGCACCGCAAATTTCTTCGCGATGAACTCGTCGGATTCTTTGTGGTAGGTGCGACGCTCAGAGTGGCCGATGATGATGTATTTGGCGCCGATATCTTTCAGCATTTCAGCGGAGGTTTCACCGGTGAATGCGCCAGACAGGTTAACGTCAACGTTCTGTGCGCCCAGAATGATGTGGCTGCCGTCAGCGGCACGTTTAGCCAGATCCAGGTACATATCCGGCGGAGCGATAGCAACCGCGCAGCCAGTCACGCCAGCCAGCTCTTTACGCAGGTTCGCAACCAGTTCGTTTACCATGTGGCGGCTGCCGTTCAGTTTCCAGTTACCCATCACTAAAGGATGTCGCATTTCAATTCTCCACGCTAAATAAGCGAATTAAGGAATATGGCCACCCTGACGGGCAGCATGGTCTGTGAATCAGTATAGAGATTTTCCCTCGAAAGGCTTTGCTTTTTGTCATTAATTCGCCCCTCCGAGTGTGTCAGATAGTGCCAGCTTAATCGGTTCAACAGCGAAGGTCAGGCCTTTTTCGCCGTTATCCGCCACCACATAGCGCACCGCGCCTTCGGTTTCGGTGTAATAGCGCTTGTTTTTACCCGCAACCAGCAGTTTTTGCAGCTTTTGTTGGCTCTGTTTTTTCGTCAGTGCGGGCGTAAACGCCTGCAGCACCGCGCTCATGTACTCCAGCGCCTTCGCCTTCGCGGCTTTCTGCTCTGGCCCCTGAATCGGCAGCCAGGTGATCTGCATACTTTTGATTTTTAGCGTACCGCGCTCCAGCGCAGTGGAAGCGTACAAGTTTTCGTTAATCTTGCTGGCGGCACGGGTCAGGTTTGGAGTATCGCGTGCGCCATCAATGGCGCGAAATTCATCCAGCGGCAGCGTTGGATTGGTTTTGTTAAACGTTTCACGAAACTGACTGATGGACTGATCGAACGATGGCGCACCCGCCAGAAGGTAGGGCGCGGTTGTCGGAGCAGGGGGTTCGGCGGCGTGCAGGGGGAGACCGGCGCTCAGCATCGCGAAACACAGGAAAAGAAGGTGTGCCGAATTTTTCATCAACATTGTCCCTGGCCGTAAGTGCTCATGATTAAATCGATATCTGGTCGGCTTGTCAAAAGGTCACAACTCCAGGGTAAAATGCGCACGATATGATAATAAGGAACCTTACATGACCATACAGCAGTGGTTGTTTTCATTCAAAGGGCGTATTGGACGCCGTGATTTCTGGATCTGGATGGCGACGTGGATTATCGCCATGCTGCTTCTGTTTTTTGTGGCCTATAACGCATGGCTGAGCACGCAAACCGCGGCGTTTGCGCTGGTTTGTTTATTGTGGCCAACCGCGGCCGTGGTGGTGAAACGCCTGCACGATCGCGGTCGTTCCGGTGCATGGGCTTTTCTGATTATTCTGGCGTGGATGCTGGTCGCCGGGAACTGGTCAATACTTCCGTCCATCCTCCCCTGGGTGGTGGGCAGACTGCTACCGACCATTATCTTTGTGATGATGGTTATCGATCTGGGTGCGTTCATCGGCACCCAGAGCGAAAACAAATACGGTAAAGACACCCTTGAGGTGAAATACCGCTGATCACCAGTAGTGTTCGGCGGTCATATGACCCGGTCGGCGGCGAAGGTGTTTCGTCATCTGCCGGGTATCTTTCAGAAGCTGCTGAGTGTCCCGTACCATCTGCGGGTTACCACACAGCATCACGTGGCTGGTTTCGGCACGCATCGGCAAGCCAACGGCCTCTTCCAGGGCTCCACTCTCAATTAATGCCGGCACGCGGCCGGTCAGCGAACCTGCTGCCGTTTCGCGGCTTACCACGGTCTGGATTTTCAGCTTTCCGGCATACTGCCGCTCCAGCTCCTGCATCTGCGGCAGATAGCTTAAGTCTGCGGCGTAACGCGCGGCATGCACCAGCACGATGTTTTTAAACCGCTCCAGGTCTTTGCCGTACTGCAGAATGGAGAGATAGGGGCCGATGGCCGTGCCGGTTGCCAGCATCCACAGGGTTTCGCAGTCCGGAATTTCGTCCAGCACGAAGAAACCTGCTGCGTCACTCACAATCTGGACATCATCACCGGGTTTAAGCGCCGCCAGGCGCGGGCTGAGTTTGCCGTCCGGGACGGTAACCAGATAGAACTCGAGATCCGGATTATCAGGCGCGTTGACGTACGAGTAAGCGCGCTGCACGCGTTCGCCGTCGATATCCAGCCCCAGTTTGGCAAACTGTCCGGCCGTAAACGGATGGATGGGGGCGTGCACGGTGAGACTAAATAGCGCATCGGTCCAGAATTTTATCTTAGTGACTTTACCTGTTACCCAGTCCGCCATGATCTTCTCCTGTGCTGTTTCTCGGATCTATCTTCCGTATTTGTGATGAAGATATCCAGCCCATTCGGGCCGGAAAGCTCTATCGATCAAACGGTTTTACAGAATGTGCGTCTGTACGTCCGGGTCTTTACGGTCGAGATAGTGAATCGACTGAATGCGACGAATGGTGCGCGATTTACCGCGGATCAGCAGCGTCTCCGTGGTCGCCATGTTGCCTTTGCGGGTGATGCCATCCAGCAGATCGCCTTTGGTGATGCCGGTCGCGGAGAAAACAACGTTGTCGCTGCGGGCCATTTCGTGAAGTGCGAGGACTTTATTGGCTTCGATACCCATTGCCTCACAGCGCGCCAGCTCATCTTCGCCAATGCGGCGATTCTCTTCGTTGTCGCCTTTGACCTCATGACGGGGCAACAGGCGGGCCTGCATGTCGCCATCCAGCGCGCGGATCACCGCAGCAGAGACCACGCCTTCCGGCGCGCCGCCAATACCGTACAGGACATCCACTTCACTGTCTGGCATGCAGGTCAGAATGGAGGCCGCCACGTCGCCATCCGGGATGGCAAACACGCGTACGCCCAGCTTTTGCATCTGCGCGATGGTAGCGTCGTGACGTGGTTTCGCCAGAATGGTGACGGTGAGTTCGCTCAGCGGCTTGTTCAGCGCGCTGGCGACATTACGCAGGTTCTCTTCCAGCGGCAGGCTGAGGTCGATGGCGCCTTTCGCGCCAGGACCGACAATCAGCTTTTCCATGTACATATCCGGTGCGTTGAGGAAGCAGCCTTTATCACCCACGGCCAGCACGGCCAGCGCGTTGGCCTGACCCATCGCCGTCATGCGTGTGCCTTCGATCGGGTCGACGGCGATATCCACGGCATCGCCTTTGCCGGTACCCACTTTTTCACCGATGTAGAGCATTGGCGCTTCGTCGATCTCGCCTTCGCCGATCACAATAGTGCCGTCAATATTGACCTGATTGAGGACAATGCGCATGGCATGGACAGCCGCACCGTCGGCGGTATTTTTGTCGCCACGGCCAAGCCATTTATAGCCTGCCAGGGCAGCGGCTTCGGTAACGCGGGAAAACTCGATAGCAAGTTCACGTTTCATGAGGTACTCGTGCAATCAAAAGGAATTGCACGAAGTTTATCACAGAGTGGGGCGAGGCGAGGGGACCGGTGCAGCCGGAGCCCCTCACCCTGACCCTCTCCCCGAGGGAGAGGGAATGTATGATTACTCTTCGTGCTCTTCCCACGCCAGGGCGCGTTTCACCGCTTTCTTCCAGCCGCTGTAGCGGTAGTTACGCTCGGTGGTTTCGATGCCAGGGCGGAATTCACGTTCGATAACCGCTTTTTCCTGCAGCTCGTCCAGATTCTGCCAGAAGCCGACCGCCAGACCCGCAAGGTACGCCGCACCCAGCGCGGTCACTTCGCGCACTTCCGGGCGTTCCACGCGGGTGCCCAGAATGTCGGACTGGAACTGCATCAGGAAGTTGTTCGCGACCGCACCGCCGTCCACGCGCAGAGCGTGCAGACGGATGCCGGAGTCAGCCTGCATCGCTTCCAGTACGTCGCGCGTCTGGTAAGCGATAGATTCCAGGGTGGCGCGAATAATGTGGTTAGAATTCACGCCACGCGTCAGGCCGAAAATCGCGCCGCGTGCATACGGATCCCAGTACGGTGCGCCCAGACCGGTAAACGCAGGTACCACGTACACGCCGTTGGTATCCTTCACTTTGGTGGCGAAGTACTCGGAGTCGAACGCATCGCTGATAAGCTTCATCTCGTCGCGCAGCCACTGGATGGATGCACCCGCCATGAACACCGCACCTTCCAGCGCATAGTTGACTTCACCGCGTGGGCCGCAGGCGATGGTGGTCAGCAGACCGTTTTCTGATTTCACCGCTTTCTCGCCGGTATTCATCAGCATAAAGCAGCCGGTACCGTAGGTGTTTTTCGCCATCCCTTCTTTAACACACAGCTGGCCGAACAGCGCCGCCTGCTGGTCACCGGCGATACCGGCGATAGGAATACGCGTGCCGCCTTTACCACCGATGTTGGTCTGACCGTACACTTCAGAAGATTTACGTACTTCTGGCAGCATAGCGCGTGGAATATCCAGCGCGTCCAGCATCTTGTCATCCCACTCCAGCGTGTTGATGTTGAACAGCATGGTGCGCGAGGCGTTGGTGTAGTCCGTGACGTGGACGCGACCCTGGGTCATCTTCCAGATAAGCCAGGTATCGACGGTACCGAACAGCAGTTCGCCGCGTTTTGCACGCTCACGTGAACCTTCCACGTGGTCAAGGATCCACTTCACTTTGGTACCCGAGAAATACGGGTCGACCACCAGGCCCGTGGCGCTGCGGACGTACTCTTCCATACCGTCGCGCTTCAGCTGTTCGCAAATCTCTGACGTACGACGACACTGCCAGACGATGGCGTTATAAATTGGCTTGCCGGTTTCACGTTCCCAGACGATTGTCGTTTCACGCTGGTTGGTAATACCAATCGCGGCTATTTCGTCAGAACTGATATCGGCTTTCGCCAGCACTTCGACCAGCGTGGAGCTTTGCGATGCCCAGATCTCCATCGGGTCGTGCTCTACCCAGCCTGGACGAGGATAGATTTGCTCAAATTCACGCTGTGACACGCTGACAATGTTCGCGTCATGATCCATTACGACAGCGCGGGAGCTGGTGGTGCCCTGGTCGAGCGCAACGATATATTTTTTTTCGGTCATGGTGTAAGTCCCGTAGTCAGATTACAGCGAAGCTTTTTGTTGTGCGGTAGAAGTCGTCTCTTTCTCCTCGTCCACACAGGTGTCGCACGGTAAGTGGCGACCAATTAATTTGCGATAGCTAAACGCACCCAGCGCAGCCCCGACAACCGGCGCAAACAGCGGAACCAGGAAGTAAGGAATGTCTTTGCCACCGGTGAAGGCCACGTCGCCCCAGCCTGCGATAAAGGCGAACGCTTTTGGTCCGATATCACGCGCCGGGTTCATCGCGAAGCCGGTCAGCGGGCCCATGGATGCACCGATCACCGCAATCAGCAGGCCAATCAGCAGAGGTGCCAGCGGGCCGCGCGGAATGCCGTTTCCGTCGTCGGTCAGCGCCAGGATAACGCCCATCAGAATAGCGGTAATCACCATTTCAACTGCGAACGCCTGCACAAAATTGATATGCGGGTTTGGATATGTTGAGAAGATACCTGCCAGGTCCAGACTTTCGACGCTGCCGCGCACCATATGATGCGTCTGTTCGAAGTCGATGAAAAGATTGTAATAAAGCCCGTAAACTAACGCCGCTGCGCAAAACGCGCCGGCAAATTGAGAAATAATGAAAGGAACAACTTTGCGTCCGTCGAAGCACGCGAACAGCCACAGTGCGATGGTCACCGCCGGGTTAAGATGTGCGCCAGAAACCCCTGCAGTCAGGTAGATGGCCATTGCCACACCCAGACCCCAGATAATACTGATTTCCCACTGACCAAAACTGGCACCTGCCACTTTCAGTGCAGCAACACAGCCCACTCCGAAGAATATCAACAACCCGGTACCAAGGAACTCGGCAATGCACTGGCCTTTTAAGGTTGATGTCTGACTCATAATCGGAATCCTGAAGAGATTGATGTTTATTGTTAGCATGGCCGCCCGTGACAGCCATGATGTCCTGTAGACATAGTGTTAATTTATCGTTAACGAGCAAAAACGAGAAATATCGAAATCAAAATGTGTGGTCTGCGTCAATAAAATGAGCGTTTACGCGCCATAAAGCGCATTTTTGCATCAGCGAGAGAGTGTGAGCTGAATCATTTCATTAACTAATGAGTTAACAACTTAGGGGTAATTGCCGCGAACGCACCAGGACGAGGCCGAAAAGTGTTGCAAACCGCGATCTGCGCGGTGTGTCGCTGGACAGGGGCGACGGGGCTTCATACAATCGGCATAGATGTTGTGCGCGTTTACGTTAAAGCGTCGCCTTGCAATTCAGGAGAGGTAGGATCATGTCTTTAGAAGTGTTTGAGAAACTGGAATCGAAAGTACAGCAGGCGATTGACACCATCACGCTGCTGCAGATGGAAATTGAAGAGCTGAAAGAAAAGAACAACAGCCTGGCGCAAGAAGTGCAGACAGCTCAGCACGGCCGTGAAGAACTGGAGCGCGAAAACAACCAGCTGCGTGAACAGCAGAACGGCTGGCAGGAACGTCTGCAGGCGCTGCTGGGACGTATGGAAGAGGTTTAATTCCCCTGGGATTGAACTGAGTAGGCCGGGTAAGGCGAAGCCGCCACCCGGCTTTTTTATGGTTATCGCGAATGGGTAATAACCATAAAAAAGACCGCCCAAGGCGGCCTTAACGCTACTTGTCCTGCGCTGTCGTAGCAAAAGCAAAGAACACATTGGGTTCATCACTCTTCACAACGAGTACGCTGGCGACAATGAACGCGATACATAAATAGCGTTTCATTATGCGGTCCCTGCAGCTAACCGCTCCACCGTTCACCACCGGTGATAAGTTGGTGGACACAAGCCCTGGTATTAGCCTGTATTACGGTTGTGAATACACCTTTCCCTGGACCGATGCCCATTTGCGAGATGGCGGAAAGGGACGCTGCATCATAATAAGCAGCAACCGTGGTGTTAAGGTATTCATAAAGAATTAGGATTTTATAAAGCTTCTGAGGGGTTGCCCAAGGTTTGGACGAGAGTATGATGAAGATCCTTGGTATTAGCCTGCAAGCCTTCCCAACGGACCGCGAATCCCAAGGGACAAAAAAACCGCCACATTGCTGATGGCGGTTTTTTTATGGCGCTCGCTTACTGTTTACTACTCAATATCCAGCGGATCTTCGGAGAGGATAATGCCGGTGTTATCGGCATAGAGATGGTCGCCGGAGAAGAAGGTCACGCCGCCGAAATTGACGCGGATATCGCTTTCGCCAATGCCTTCACCTGCGGCGCCTACCGGAATGGCGGCAATCGCCTGAATGCCGATATCGAGGTCTTCGAGGTCGTCCACCTGGCGGACTGAACCGTAGACCACAATGCCTTCCCATTCATTTTGCACGGCAATTCCGGCCAGTTCCGCGTCAATCAATGCACGACGTACGGAGCCGCCGCCATCAACCAGCAGCACGCGACCACGACCGTTCTGTTCGAGCAGATCGTACAGCAACCCGTTATCCTCGAAACATTTCACCGTGATGATTTGTCCGCCAAACGAAGACCGTCCACCAAAGTTGGAGAACAGCGGTTCAACGACGTTGACATCTTCCTGGTAGATGTCACAAAGCTCGGAGGTATCGTATTTCATAGGTTTAACGCTCTGTTGCTGCGAATGTGTTCAGTATATCGTGCGAAATGCGTTGTTGGCAAAATCATCAATTGTTAATTGATATTTGTCAGTTAACTCAGCGTCTGGCTCAGGACAATCCCTATCACGAACAACAGGTTAGTGAGCAATGCGCCTTTTACCGTGCGCTCAAGCATCGGTGGCATGGCTGCCGGGCTGAGCTCACGCATCACAAAGCGGGCCTGTTTAATCAGCAGCGGCGCGGCGAGCACAAACAGCCAGCCCCAGAGACTATGCAGCGAGATCAGGTTGAACAGCGCGAGGCAGAGCAGGGCGCCCATCAGCAGGCAGGCATGATAGCGACGCGCGTTAACCGGCCCCAGACGCACGGCTAGCGTGTTTTTGCCGTTCTTACGGTCGCTGTCGATATCGCGCAGATTGTTGATGTTAAGTACCGCCGTTGCCAGCAGACCGCAGGCGGTGGCGGGCAGGAACAGGGCAGGGATAAGCGTATGCGCCTGTAAGTACCAGCTGCCCATCACGCTCAGCCAGCCAAAAAATACCAGCACGGAAATATCACCCAGGCCGATATAACCGTAAGGGCGCGTGCCGACGGTATAGGTAATGGCGGCGATAATAGCGAGCAGGCCCAGCACCAGAAAACCAATGAAATCACTGGTGGTTTTCGAGGCGACCGTCACCAGCGCGAGGCCGGATAAACAAATCAGTACCACGGTGATAATCAACGCGCGCTTCATCTGTGCCTGCGTAATCACCCCTTTCTGCATCCCGCGCAGAGGGCCGATACGGTCAGGCTTATCGCTACCTTTAACCGCATCGCCGTAGTCGTTGGCGAGATTAGAGAGGATCTGCAACAAACCGGCGGTGACCAGCGCCAGCACGGCAACCAGCGGATTGAAATACCCCTGCCACCAGGCAAGGACGGTACCGACGATAATCGCGGCAAAGGCCAGAGGAAGGGTTTTAGGGCGCAGACTTTCGAGCCACGCCTGAGTACGGCTGATATCAGTCATAGTTATTAAGCCAAAAAAATGGGGGCATTAGCCCCCATTAAATGTGATGAGAATGCAGTAACCGCGATTATAGGATAAAACGGCTCAGATCTTCATCTGCCACTAACGCATCCAGGTGTTTACCCACATATTCTGCGTCAATGGTAATGGTTTGACCGTTCAGGTCGCTCGCATCATAAGAGATATCTTCCATCAGGCGTTCCAGCACCGTGTGCAGACGACGCGCACCGATGTTCTCGGTGGTTTCGTTGACCTGCCAGGCCGCCTGGGCGATGCGTTTGATACCGTCTTCGGTGAACTCAATGTTCACGCCTTCGGTCGCCATCAGCGCTTTGTACTGTACGGTCACAGACGCGTTTGGCTCGGTCAGGATACGTTCGAAATCTTCAGTGGTCAGCGCCTGCAGCTCAACGCGGATAGGCAGACGACCCTGCAGTTCCGGGATCAGGTCAGACGGGCTGGCAATCTGGAACGCACCGGATGCGATAAACAGGATGTGGTCCGTTTTAACCATCCCGTGCTTGGTGGAGACGGTGCAACCTTCTACCAGCGGCAGCAGGTCGCGCTGCACGCCTTCACGGGAGACATCCGGGCCGGACGCGTTACCGCGCTTACAGATCTTATCGATTTCGTCGATAAACACGATACCGTGCTGCTCAACCGCGTCGATAGCATCCTGCTTCAGCTCTTCCGGGTTCACCAGCTTTGCTGCTTCTTCTTCAATCAGCAGCTTCATCGCATCTTTTATTTTCAGCTTACGCGCTTTCTGTTTCTGACCGCCCAGGTTCTGGAACATGGACTGCAGCTGGCTGGTCATCTCCTCCATGCCAGGAGGCGCCATGATTTCCACACCCATTGGCGCGGCGGCGAGATCGATCTCAATCTCTTTGTCATCCAGCTGGCCTTCGCGCAGCTTTTTGCGGAATGCCTGACGTGCCGCAGACGGTTCAGCCTGCTGTTCAGCCTGGCCCCAGTTGTTTTTCGCCGGCGGGATCAGCACGTCAAGAATACGCTCTTCAGCCATCTCTTCCGCGCGATAGCGGTTTTTCTCGATCGCCTGAACGCGAACCATCTTGATTGCCGAGTCGGTCAGATCGCGGATGATAGAGTCAACTTCTTTACCTACATAGCCCACTTCGGTGAACTTAGTGGCTTCAACTTTGATGAACGGCGCGTTAGCCAGTTTAGCCAGACGGCGCGCGATTTCGGTTTTACCGACACCGGTTGGGCCGATCATCAGAATGTTTTTTGGCGTCACTTCATGGCGCAGCTCTTCGTCGAGCTGCATGCGGCGCCAGCGGTTACGCAGAGCAATAGCCACGGAACGCTTGGCGTTATCCTGGCCGATAATATGTTTGTCCAGTTCGCTGACAATTTCGCGTGGGGTCATTTCAGACATGGGAGATCCTTACGCTTTAGAGGTCAATTCTTCGATGGTGTGGTTGTGGTTGGTATAGATGCAGATATCACCCGCAATATCCAACGCCTTCACCGCGATATCACGCGCATTCATGTCGGTATTCTCCAACAGTGCGCGAGCCGCAGCCTGGGCATAAGGGCCGCCAGAGCCGATGGCAATCAGGTCGTTTTCCGGCTGAATGACGTCACCGTTACCGGTGATGATCAGCGATGCGGTTTCATCGGCCACGGCCAGCAGCGCTTCGAGTTTGCGCAGCATGCGGTCGGTTCGCCAGTCTTTCGCCAGCTCCACGGCGGCTTTCACCAGATGACCCTGGTGCATTTCCAGTTTACGTTCAAACAGTTCAAACAGCGTGAAAGCATCAGCCGTGCCGCCTGCAAAACCGGCGATCACTTTGTCGTTGTATAAACGACGGACTTTTTTCACGTTGCCTTTCATTACGGTATTACCCAGCGTGGCCTGGCCATCACCGGCGATTACCACGTGGCCGTTACGGCGTACACTTACTATTGTTGTCACGAGCAGACCCCCTGGTTACAGAATCGGGAAACAGAAGCCCTGAGCCTGTGCTCAGGGCTGAATAGAAAGATAGATGGGGGGGAATTTGGGGGTTTCAACCCCCGGAAGCAAGTCGGATGCAGTTTGTGTGACCGGCGACTTTCAAACGAGAAATGGTGCCATCGGCATTTTCTTTGCCTTTGACCGGGCCAATCACCACGCGATTCCAGCCGTTATTGGTGGTAATGCGCGAGTCAAATCCTTCAAATGCCAGCTGAGCGCGGACCGTTTCGGCCTGCTCGGCACCTTTGAACGAACCGCACTGCACCATCCAGCGGCGTTCGTCTTTCTTCTCAGCCGTCTGCTTCGGTGCCTCGGTCTCTTTGGTGACCGGTGCGGCCTGCTGTGTTTTCGGCTGCTGCGCGGTGGTATGCGCAGGCGTCTGCAGCAGATCCTGATACGGTTGAGCCGTTTGCTTCTGCGTCTGGGCCTTTGGCTGCTGAGCAGGCTGAGACTGCGCCGTTCGCGTTTGCGGCTGCTGGTACGGCTGTTCCGTCACGCGCGGCTGCGCTTTAGGCTGCTGTACCGGCTGGTTTTGCGTCCACTGCTGCTGTTGTTGTTGCTGCTGAATCTGTGCCTGACGCTGGCGCTGCAGTTGCAGTGTTTGCTGACGCTGCGCCGGCGTTTGTTCATTCCACGGCACTTCATTCAGCTGCGTAGGCTGCTGGCGCATATCGGCCTGCATCTGTGCCAGCAACTGACGCTGTTCGTCCGTTAGCTGATCGGCATTTTTCACCTCGCCACCGGCGGATGGCTCGGTCGGCGCACGCACGCCAGGCTGACGGCTTTCCAGCTCTTTAATATAGCGCCAGCGCTCTTCAGGCTTCGGTGGCAGACCATTTCCAACCACTTTGTTGCCCTGAAGGGCCTCAGCCTCTTCTTTTTTATGGTGCGTGATAAAGTACAGGCCGCCGATGAAGGCCACCAGTACCGCCGCAGCAATAGCGACCATTGCTGGCGAGACAGCAGGCAGGTTACGTTGCTTTTTCTTTGCGCTACTCTTTTTGCGTCGCGAAGGTGCCGGCTGGCCGCGACGTACATAATCTCGTTGTGCCACTATCGTTTCGCTGTATTTATTCGTTCGTCAGTCCGCCATGTTACTTAAGCGGCGGGGCTTTGACCAGATAAGGGTGTCCTAAAGACATTTACTTTAAGTCAATGCCTGGGTAGAACCACGAATAATCAGTTCGCAGTCCAGCAACCTCGATCCGCTGCTAACTGTTTGACCCTGCAACTGATCGAGCAAAAGAAGCATCGCTTCACGGCCAATGTCGTAGCGTGGTTGCGAAACGGTTGAGAGCGGGGGATCGCAAAATTCTGAAAGCGAAATATTATCGAAACCGATAATCGACAAATCTTTCGGTATGCGCAGGCCGCGGCGTTTCGCATACGATAATGCCCCCAGCGCCATCACGTCGCTGTGGCAGAACACTGCGGTAGGCGGCTCAGGCAACGCCAGTAGTTTTTCCAGCGCCTGACCACCGGCTTCGAAGGAAAAATTACCGCGCGCAATGTAGTGCGGATCAACCGTCACGCCGGTTCGGCGAAGCGCCTGAACATAGCCCTGCAGGCGATAGTGACACAGCGGCATCTCTTCTGGCCCGGCAATGCAGCCAATCCGTTTATGCCCCAGCTCCTGCAGGTAGTTAACGGCGTTGAACGCGGCGGTCAGGTTATCAATATGCACCGTTGGCAGTTCCAGCTCCGGCGCAAACTCGTTGGCCATCACCATCGGCGGTAAATTGCGCTGCTCTTCAATGCTGGCATCAAACGGCAGGCGCGAACCAAGCAGCAGCATGCCGTCGATCTGCTTGGTGATAATGAGGTCGATAAAGGTTTTTTCCTGCTGATTCTGGTGCGCGCAGTCGCCAATGAGCACCAGATACCCTTGCTCCGCAGCGGTCACTTCGATGCCGCGAATAATTTCGCTGAAGAAGGGATCGCAGATGTCCGGTACGATCACCAGGATGGTCCGCGACTCATTACGTTTAACGTTACGCCCCATCGCCTGTGGGAAATACCCCACTTCCAGCGCGGCCTGTTCTACCCGGTTGCGGGTCGCCTGAGAGACTTTATCCGGGTTCATTAATGCGCGGGACACGGTTGCCGTAGAGACTTGTGCTTTCTGGGCAACGTCTTTCATGGTCGCCGTGGCAACCTCTTTCCTGGACTTCAATGTCTTCTCCTCGCCTGAACACCGAACTTCTGACGCCACCATTTTTACAGATAGTTAATGGAATCGGTTACAGAATTTTCATAAAAAGTATGAGGGACGTTAAATTTTTCGATCCGGCTTCAGCCTTCGATGGGATCAACGTCAAGCACCCACTTCACTTTGCGCGCTTCTGGCAGGGTGTTGATCAAGGCCAGCGTGCCGCTGACGATGTGCTGTAAACGGATGCGCGAAGGGTGCTGGAGCAAAATCTGCCAGCGAAAACGTCCGCCGCGCTTGGGGGCCAGCGCCGGAACCGGCCCTAAAATCCACAATTGATTATCGACCAGCGGGCTGGCCTGCAGAAGGTTTCTCAACTGCTGCAGGAAAAGCGGCGCCTGCTGGTTGTTATGATCTTCCGCGCGGATGATCACGTGGCTGGTCCACGGGGGAAGCTGCATGGTCTGGCGTTCAGCCAGCGCCTGCTCGGCAAAGGCGTCATAGCCTTTGTGCAGCAGGGTTTGCAGCAACGGATGCTCAGGATGGTGCGTTTGCAGTACCACTTCGCCCTGTTTCCCGGCGCGTCCCGCGCGTCCGGCCACCTGGGTATAAAGCTGGGCAAAACGCTCGGCTGAGCGGAAATCGGCAGAGAACAGTGCGCCATCGACATCCAGCAGGGCAACCAGCGTCACGTCCGGGAAGTGATGACCTTTAGCCAGCATCTGGGTGCCAATCAGGATGCGCGCGCCACCGCGATGCACTTCTGCCAGCTGCTGTTCCAGCGCCCCTTTGCGGCTGGTGGTGTCCCTGTCGATTCGGGAAATGGGCACGTCCGGGAAGAACGGCTCCAGGGCCTGTTCCAGCTGTTCAGTGCCCAGACCGACCGGCACGATGTGCGTTGACCCGCACGACGGGCACTGACGCGGCACCGGGCGCTGGCTGTCGCAGTGGTGGCAGCGCAAATGGCGCTGGGCCTGATGGAAGGTGTAGTAGTGGTCGCAGCGCGGGCATTCTGCGATCCAGCCGCAGTCGTGACACAGCAGTGCCGGGGCAAAGCCGCGTCTGTTGAGGAACAAAATAACCTGATTGCCCGCCTGCAAATGCTGACGCATCCGGGTGATAAGGGCAGGTGCTAACCCCGCCTGCACCTGCTGACCTTTCAGATCCAGCACGTGTTGAATGGCCGGACGCGCATTCCCCGCGCGACGCGTCAGGCGCAGCATATGGTATTTACGCTGACGAACATTATGCAGCGTTTCGAGCGCCGGGGTAGCAGAGCCCAGAATAATGGGGATTTGCTCGCTGTGCGCGCGATAGACGGCCAAATCGCGGGCGTGATACCGCCAGCCTTCCTGCTGCTTATAAGAGCTGTCGTGTTCTTCATCAATGACGATGACGCCAAGATTTTTGAACGGTGTAAACAGTGATGAACGGGTGCCAATCACGATCGCCGCTTCGCCGTTTTTCGCTTTCAGCCAGGCGCTGAGGCGTTCGCTGTCATTCAGGCCAGAGTGCAGCACCTCAACCGGCGCATTGAACCGCTCGCGAAAGCGCGCGATGGTTTGCGGCGTCAGGCCAATTTCCGGCACCATCACCAGCGCCTGTTTGCCCTGCGCGAGCACGTTTTCCAGCACACTGAGATAGACTTCTGTCTTGCCGGAACCGGTGACCCCGGCCAGTAGCCAGGCGGAGAAATGGCCGGAAGCGCTGTGGATCGCCCCCACGGCGGTGGCCTGCTCGGTGTTCAGGCGCAGGCGATCGCCCGAGACGGAAAATCGCTCCCGCCAGTCATACAGGGCCGGAGCCTCGCTTGCCAGTTCGCTCAGCCCTTTTTTTCGTAGTGCCTGGAGCGCGGTTTCGCTGACTTCCATCTCATCGACCTGATGGCGCCAGATTTTCCCCTGACGCAGGGCGGCCAGCGCCTGCTGTTGTTTCTGGGAGCGCTTCAGGCTGTTAATGTCCACCGCCTGGCCCTGTTCGGTCGCAAACCAGTACCACATTGGCGCGTGGCTGGCGCTTTTGCCCTGGCGCAGCATAATCGGTAAAGCGTGGAACAGAACATCGCCAATCGGATGATGATAATAATCCGCCGCCCATAGTAGCAGTCGCCAGGTGCTGGTGGAGTAAACGGGCTCGCTGTCGAGCACCTCAACGACCGATTTCAGTTCGTTAAGCGGCAATTCGCTCTTGTCGCTGACGGAGACGACGATCCCTACGCGCTGCTGTTTGCCAAAGGGCACGGTCACGCGACAGCCCGCTTTAACGCTCATGCTGTCGGGCAGCAGATAGTCAAACGTGCGGGGAAGCGGAACGGGCAGGGCAACGTGAGCGACGGGCATCGAATCTTCCTGACTTGAAAAGTGGCGCGTTAGTATACACATTAGTGAAAGCGGCGTGCGGATCAGTTTGCATACGTTGGTCAAATTCTGTATGATTCGCCGCCTTTGGTGTACTTTACGCCAAAGAACTTACATTCAACATCGCGTGGTGTCTGGCGTTAGGGCTGGAAGAGCGACGCGGCCTTAACTGAGGTTCTCCCATGAAAAAAGATATTCACCCGAAATACGAAATGATTACTGCAAACTGCTCTTGCGGTAACTCTATCCAGATCCGCTCTACCGTGGGTCACGATCTGAACCTGGACGTGTGCGGCAAATGCCACCCGTTCTACACTGGTAAGCAGCGTGACGTTGCAACCGGTGGCCGTGTTGACCGCTTCAACAAGCGTTTCAGCATCCCGGGCGCTAAATAAGTTTCCCGAAAAAAAGGCACCGCAAGGTGCCTTTTTTGTATCCGCTTATCAGTATTCCCACGTCTCCGGGTCGATACCCAGTTCACGCATGATCACCTTCGCCTCTTCCGGGATTTCGTCGCTACGCTCTTTGCGCAGGTCGTCATCGTTCGGCAACGGTTGGCCGGTAAACGCATGCAGAAACGCTTCGCACAGCAGTTCGCTGTTGGTTGCGTGGCGCAGGTTGTTCACCTGACGACGCGTACGTTCATCGGTGAGGATCTTCAACACCTTCAGAGGAATGGAAACCGTAATTTTCTTTACTTGCTCACTCTTCTTACCGTGCTCAGCGTATGGGCTGATATATTCGCCGCTCCATTCAGCCATGAGATACCTTTAATCCTCTCAGTCATTAATCTAAAGGTGCAAAACCTGTAACCGTCGGTTTTGAACCGTAAACCTGCGTAGTTTACCGTAGAGACGATACCGTGGCACGGATATTGCCGCTGCAGCGTGCACTAAAGCATATAATTTTAACGGCTATTTGCGCATTGCTCAATCTATACGCAAAGAAGTTTAGATGTCCAGATGTATTGACGTCCATACTTTCAATGTTTACTCTGGTGCCTGACTTTTCACCTAATTAGCCAGGAAGCCTTCACCATGACGCGTAAACAGGCCACCATCGCAGTGCGTAGCGGATTGAATGATGACGAGCAGTACGGCTGTGTTGTCCCGCCGATTCATCTTTCCAGTACCTATAATTTCACCGGATTTAATGAACCCCGTGCGCATGACTACTCGCGTCGTGGCAACCCTACGCGTGATGTTACCCAGCGCGCGCTGGCGGAACTGGAAGGTGGCGCAGGGGCAGTATTAACCAATACCGGCATGTCTGCCATTCATCTGGTGACTACCGTGTTCCTGAAGCCGGGCGATCTGCTGGTTGCGCCGCACGACTGTTACGGCGGCAGCTATCGTCTGTTTGATAGCCTGGCAAAACGCGGCTGTTACCGGGTACTGTTTGTCGATCAAAATGACGAACAGGCGCTGAAACAGGCGCTGGCAGAGAAACCGAAGCTGGTGCTGGTGGAAAGTCCAAGTAATCCATTGTTGCGCGTTGTCGATATTGCGAAAATTTGTCAGCTCACAAGGGATGCGGGAGCGATAAGTGTAGTGGATAATACGTTCCTTAGTCCGGCCCTTCAGAACCCACTGGCGCTGGGTGCAGATCTGGTCTTGCATTCATGCACTAAATATCTGAACGGTCATTCTGATGTCGTCGCAGGCGTGGTGATTGCAAAAGATCCCGACGTTGTCACCGAACTGGCATGGTGGGCCAATAACATTGGCGTCACCGCCGGGGCCTTCGACAGTTATCTGTTGTTACGCGGGATTCGTACGCTGTCGCCGCGTATGGAGGTGGCACAGCGCAATGCCCAGGCGATTGTCGATTTCCTGAAAACGCAGCCGCTGGTGAAGAAGCTTTATCACCCGTCGCTGCCTGAAAACCAGGGGCACGAGATTGCCGCGCGTCAGCAGAAAGGGTTTGGCGCGATGTTAAGTTTTGAACTGGACGGTGACGAGCAAACGCTGCGTCGCTTCCTGAGCGGGCTGTCATTGTTTACGCTGGCGGAATCGTTAGGTGGGGTTGAAAGTTTGATCTCCCACGCCGCAACCATGACGCACGCAGGTATGGCACCAGAGGCACGTGCCGCCGCCGGGATTTCTGAGACGCTGCTGCGGATCTCAACCGGTATTGAAGATTCTGAAGATTTAATTGCCGATCTGGAAAATGGCTTCCGGGTCGCAGCCAAGGGGTAATCATGAGTGTGATAGCGCAGGCAGGGGCGAAGGGTCGTCAACTGCACAAGTTTGGTGGTAGTAGTCTTGCTGATGTGAAGTGTTACCTGCGCGTTGCAGGGATCATGACAGAGTATTCACAGCCGGGTGACATGATGGTTGTCTCCGCGGCGGGCAGCACCACCAACCAGCTGATTAGCTGGCTGAAATTGAGCCAGACCGATCGCCTCTCTGCGCATCAGGTGCAACAGTCCTTACGCCGTTACCAGAGTGAGCTGATTGCCGGTTTGCTGCCTGCAGACGTGGCGGATGGGTTGATTAGCGCTTTTACGCATGACCTTGAGCGTCTGGCCGCCCTGCTGGACAGCGGTATTACCGATGCGGTGTACGCCGAAGTGGTGGGTCACGGTGAAGTGTGGTCTGCGCGCCTGATGGCCGCCGTGCTGCAACATCTGGGCGTTGAGGCTGCCTGGCTCGACGCGCGTGATTTCCTGCGTGCCGAACGCGCCGCACAGCCACAGGTGGACGAAGGTCTATCCTACCCGCTGCTGCAACAGTTGCTGGTACAGCATCCGGGTAAACGCATTGTGGTGACCGGCTTTATCAGCCGCAGCAATGCCGGGGAAACCGTGCTGTTGGGGCGTAACGGCTCTGACTACTCGGCGACGCAAATCGGTGCCCTGGCGGGCGTGTCCCGCGTCACCATCTGGAGTGACGTCGCCGGTGTTTACAGTGCTGATCCACGTAAGGTGAAAGACGCCTGCCTGCTGCCGCTGCTGCGCCTGGATGAAGCCAGCGAGCTGGCACGTCTGGCCGCGCCGGTTCTGCACGCGCGTACGCTGCAGCCGGTTTCCGGCAGCGATATCGATTTGCAGTTGCGCTGCAGTTACACCCCGGATCAGGGCTCCACGCGCATCGAACGCGTGCTGGCATCCGGTACGGGCGCGCGTATTGTCACCAGCCACGACGATATCTGCCTGATTGAGTTCCAGGTCCCGGCGGGCCAGGACTTCAAACAGGCGCATAAAGATATCGACACGATCCTCAAACGTGCTCAGGTGCGTCCGCTGGCGGTTGGCGTACATAACGACCGTCAACTGCTGCAGTTCTGCTATACCGCCGAAGTGGCGGACAGCGCGCTAAAAATTCTGGATGAAGCGGGCCTGCCGGGCGAGCTTCGTCTGCGTCAGGGGCTGGCGCTGGTGGCGATGGTGGGCGCGGGCGTCACCCGTAACCCACTGCACTGCCACCGCTTCTGGCAACAGCTGAAAGGGCAACCGGTTGAATTTACCTGGCAGTCGGAAGAGGGCATCAGCCTCGTTGCCGTCCTGCGTAAAGGGCCAACTGAGAGCCTGATTCAGGGTCTGCATACCTCTCTGTTCCGTGCGGAAAAACGCATCGGCCTGGTGTTGTTCGGTAAAGGCAACATCGGTTCTCGCTGGCTGGAGCTGTTCGCGCGCGAACAGGTCACGCTCTCAGCACGTACCGGCTTTGAATTTATCCTCGCCGGGGTGGTGGACAGCCGCCGCAGTCTGTTGAACTACGAGGGGCTGGATGCCAGCCGCGCGCTTGCCTTCTTTAATGATGAAGCGGTTGAACAAGACGAAGAGGCGCTGTTCCTGTGGATGCGCGCGCACCCGTATGACGATCTGGTGGTGCTGGACGTTACTGCCAGCGAACAGCTTGCCGATCAGTATCTTGATTTCGCCAGCCACGGTTTCCACGTCATCAGTGCGAACAAACTGGCGGGGGCAAGCAGCACCGATAAGTACCGTCAGATCCACGACGCGTTCGAAAAAACCGGTCGTCACTGGCTCTATAACGCCACCGTAGGCGCGGGTCTGCCGGTTAACCATACCGTGCGCGATCTGATTGAAAGCGGCGACAGCATTCTGGCGCTGAGCGGTATTTTCTCCGGTACGCTCTCCTGGCTGTTCCTGCAGTTTGATGGCACCGTACCGTTCACTGACCTGGTGGATCAGGCGTGGCAGCAGGGGCTAACCGAACCCGATCCCCGCGTCGATCTTTCCGGTAAAGATGTGATGCGTAAGCTGGTGATCCTGGCGCGTGAAGCCGGTTATGACATTGAACCCGGCTCTGTTCGCGTCGAGTCGCTGGTGCCGGCAGGCTGCGAGGAAGGATCCATTGACCACTTCTTTGAAAACGGTGATGAACTGAACGAGCAGATGCTGCAACGTCTGGAAGCCGCAAACGAGATGGGGCTGGTGCTGCGCTATGTGGCGCGTTTCGAGGCCAACGGTAAAGCGCGTGTGGGGGTTGAGGCGGTGCGTCCTGAACATCCGCTGGCGGCGCTGCTGCCTTGCGATAACGTCTTTGCAATCGAAAGCCGCTGGTACCGCGATAACCCACTGGTGATCCGTGGCCCGGGTGCAGGGCGCGATGTCACCGCCGGGGCGATCCAGTCGGACATCAATCGTCTCGCTAAGCTACTGTAACCCCTGTATTTCCCTCTCCCGGTGGGAGAGGGTTAGGGTGAGGGCATCAGACCGCACTCACCCCATCTTGAATTTCCTTCATCTTCCCTGAGCATTCCTCACCGTTATTGTTGATTATTTCTGTTGACGTCACCCCGCTTTTCCGTCATTTTTACATCTGGACGTCTAAACGTATAGAAGTTCACAACACAACAAACAACGACACGCGAAAGATAGAGGTAAGGTATGAGCTTTTTTCACGCCAACCAGCGGGAAGCCCTGAATCAGAGCCTGGCCGAAGTAAACGGCCAGATTAACGTCTCTTTTGAATTTTTCCCGCCGCGCACCAGTGAAATGGAGCAAACCCTCTGGAGCTCTATCGATCGCCTGAGCAGCCTGAAACCGAAATTTGTCTCCGTGACCTACGGCGCGAACTCCGGCGAGCGTGACCGTACGCACAGCATTATTAAAGGCATTAAAGACAGAACCGGTCTGGAAGCGGCGCCGCATCTGACCTGTATCGACGCCACCGGTGACGAGCTGCGTGCTATCGCCCAGGATTACTGGAATAACGGGATTCGTCATATCGTCGCCCTGCGCGGCGACCTGCCGCCGGGTAGCGGTAAGCCGGAAATGTATGCGGCAGATCTGGTCGCGCTGCTGAAAGACGTTGCTGATTTTGATATCTCCGTGGCGGCGTACCCGGAAGTGCATCCGGAAGCGAAAAGCGCTCAGGCTGACCTCCTTAACCTGAAGCGTAAAGTGGATGCCGGTGCGAACCGGGCCATTACTCAGTTCTTCTTTGATGTGGAAAGCTACCTGCGCTTCCGTGACCGCTGCGTTTCTGCGGGTATCGACGTGGAAATCATCCCGGGTATTCTGCCGGTCTCTAACTTCAAACAGGCGAAGAAATTTGCCGATATGACCAACGTACGCATTCCGCTGTGGATGTCCAAAATGTACGAAGGGCTGGACGATGATCCGGAAACGCGCAAGCTGGTGGGTGCCAATATCGCAATGGACATGGTGAAAATTTTAAGTCGGGAAGGGGTAAAAGATTTCCACTTCTACACGCTGAACCGCGCGGAAATGAGCTACGCCATTTGTCATACGCTCGGTGTTCGCCCGGCGTAATAAACATCAAGCCCTCCTGAATGGAGGGCTTTTTAGTCTGGCTAAAAGTTAAAAGGTATTAGCTATCGAATCTGTGGATTAATTCAACTATATCTTATTGCTAGTGGTGTATATCGTAACGGTAACACTGTAAAAGGGAGCATAGCGATGAGCACGTCAGACGAGAGCAATAAAGCGGCATCAGTCGGCAAATGCCCGTTCCACCAGGGCGGCGTCGATCACAGCGCGGGGGCAGGTACAGGCAGCCGCGACTGGTGGCCAAAACAACTCCGCATCGATCTTCTTAACCAACATTCCAATCGTTCGAACCCTATGGGTGAAGACTTCGACTACCGCAAAGAATTTAGCAAGCTGGATTACTCCGCCCTCAAGGGCGATCTCAAAGCACTCTTAACCGACTCTCAACCGTGGTGGCCTGCCGACTGGGGCAGCTATGCGGGCCTGTTTATTCGCATGGCCTGGCACGGTGCGGGAACCTATCGCTCCGTTGACGGACGCGGCGGTGCCGGACGCGGTCAACAGCGCTTTGCGCCGCTGAACTCCTGGCCAGATAACGTCAGTCTGGATAAAGCTCGCCGTCTGCTGTGGCCGATCAAGCAAAAATATGGTCAAAAAATCTCCTGGGCAGACCTGTTTATTCTTGCGGGTAACGTGGCGCTGGAAAACTCCGGCTTCCGCACCTTTGGTTTTGGTGCCGGTCGTGAAGATGTCTGGGAACCGGATCTCGACGTTAACTGGGGGGATGAAAAAGCCTGGCTGACCCATCGTGACCCGGAAGCGCTGGCGAAACGCCCGCTGGCGGCCACAGAAATGGGGCTGATCTACGTTAACCCGGAAGGACCAAACGCCAGCGGTGAACCGCTGTCCGCGGCGGCAGCCATTCGCGCCACCTTCGGTAACATGGGAATGAACGACGAAGAGACCGTGGCGCTGATTGCCGGGGGGCATACGCTCGGTAAAACTCATGGTGCGGGTGAAGCAACGCACGTTGGCACAGACCCGGAAGCGTCTCCGATTGAAGCGCAGGGCCTGGGCTGGGCCAGCACGCACGGTACCGGTATTGGCGCTGACGCCATTACTTCCGGTCTGGAAGTCATCTGGTCACAAACCCCGACCCAGTGGAGCAACTACTTCTTCGAGAACCTGTTCAAATACGAATGGGTGCAAACCCGCAGCCCGGCCGGTGCGATTCAGTTTGAAGCCGTGGACGCGCCTGAGATCATGCCAGACCCGTTCGACCCGTCGAAAAAACGCAAACCCACCATGCTGGTTACCGACCTGACGCTGCGTTTTGACCCGGAATTCGAAAAAATTTCCCGTCGCTTCCTGAACGATCCGCAGGCTTTCAACGAAGCCTTCGCCCGCGCGTGGTTCAAACTGACCCACCGCGATATGGGGCCAAAATCGCGTTATCTTGGCCCGGAAGTGCCGAAAGAAGATCTGATCTGGCAGGATCCGCTGCCGGAGGTAGTATTCAATCCGACCAAAGAGGACATTGAGAGCCTGAAGGCGGAAATTGCAGCATCCGGGCTCTCCGTGAGCGAACTGATTTCCGTGGCATGGGCGTCAGCCTCTACCTTCCGCGGCGGCGACAAGCGTGGCGGTGCCAACGGTGCGCGTCTGGCGCTTGCGCCTCAGCGCAACTGGGATGTTAACGCCGCAGCCGTACGTGCATTGCCTGCTCTGGAAGCTATTCAGCGCACCACCAATAAAGCCTCACTGGCCGATATTATCGTGCTCGCGGGTGTGGTAGGCGTTGAGCAGGCGGCGAAAGCGGCTGGCGTTTACGTCACCGTACCGTTCACGCCGGGCCGTGTGGATGCACGTCAGGATCAGACGGATATCGATATGTTTAACCTGCTTGAACCGATTGCTGACGGTTTCCGTAACTATCGTGCGCAGGTTGATGTTTCCACCACCGAATCGCTGCTGATTGATAAAGCCCAGCAGTTGACGTTAACCGCACCAGAAATGACGGTGCTGATCGGCGGCCTGCGCGTACTGGGTGCAAACTTTGACGGCAGTAAAAATGGTGTGTTCACCAACCGCGAAGGCGTGCTGAGCAATGACTTCTTCGTGAACCTGCTGGATATGAACACCCAGTGGAAGGCGACCGATGAATCGAACGAGCTGTTTGCCGGAAGCGATCGCACCAGCGGTGAAGTGAAATACACCGCCACTCGCGCTGACCTGGTCTTCGGCTCTAACGCTGTCCTTCGCGCGCTGGCAGAGGTGTACGCCAGCAGTGATGCTCACGAGAAGTTCGTTCGCGACTTCGTTGCAGCGTGGGCGAAGGTGATGGATCTGGACCGTTTTGACGTGAAATAAACATTGAGCCGGGTACGCGTAGCGCACCCGGCGTTTTTGTTACTCCCACTCCTGCAGGAAACGCTGTCCATACTGGTCGGCAACCAGCAGTGCCGCGTAAACCTGATCCGGCGACACGCCACCCGGCATGTTGTGAATGGTCTCTCCCTCAGCGCAAGACGCTTCGGCAATCAGGCGCATTTTGGCCGGAATGTCTTCTTTGATATTCAGCTGCGCCAGCGTGATCGGCAATCCAACGCTGTGGCAAAGCGCCGCGACGGTTTCGATCTCCTCAACCGGCGCGTTTTCCAGCACCAGTTGCGTCAGCGTACCAAACGCCACTTTTTCACCGTGGTAGAAGTGATGCGCATCCGGCACTGCCGTCATCCCGTTGTGAATGGCATGCGCTGCCGCCAGCCCGCCGCTTTCAAACCCTACGCCGCTCAGATAGGTATTGGCTTCGATAATGCGTTCCAGCGCCGGGGTTACTACGTGCTGCTCGGCGGCCAGCATCGCTTTTTCTCCCTCTTCAATCAGCGTGTTGTAGCACAGCTCGGCAAGCGCTAACGCGGCTTGCGTGCACTTGCCGCCCGCCATGGTCGTGGCGCCGCTGCGCGAGCAGGCGCGTGCTTCAAACCAGGTGGCAAGGGCATCGCCAATTCCGGCGGCCAGCAGACGCGGCGGCGCACCAGCCACCACTTTGGTGTCGACAATCACCATATTGGGGTTATGCGTCAGCATCAGATAGCGTTCGAATTCGCCGCTGTCGGTATAAATCACAGAAAGGGCGCTGCACGGGGCATCGGTGGAGGCGATAGTCGGGGCGATAGCGACCGGCACGTCCATAAAATGTGCCAGCGCTTTGGCGGTATCCAGCGTTTTACCGCCGCCAATACCCAGCACCGCCATGCAGTCCGCACTGTCGGCCAGTTTTTTCAGACGATCGATCTCATTCTGCGAACATTCGCCGCCAAACGGCGCGATTTCGGCATGTAGCTCTGCATTTTTAAAACTCTGGCGCAGGGTCTCTTCGGCAAAACCCAGCACAAATTTATCGCCAACAACCAGCCAGCGTGTAGCCAGAGGTTTCAGATAGTCGCCGAGACGGGTGAGAACATCAGCGCCCTGGATATATTTCCCCGGCGATTGAATGATACGGTCCATAACATATCTCCCTTAGAGGTTGAGGTTACCAAACGCGTTTTTCCAGTCCTGCTCGAACTTCTCTATTGCTGACTCTACCGCCGGCGTGCCGAGCATTTGTTGCGCTACATCTAAGGGAAGCGTGATTGCTTCACATCCGGCGAGCAGGCAGTCCAGCGCCTGGCGTGGCGTTTTGAAGCTGGCTGCCAGCACCTTGCTCTCCGGTGCATGCTGTTCCAGCAGGGATTGCAGCTCCTGAACCATGCGAATGCCGTCCCCGCCCTGGGCATCCACGCGGTTTACGTATGGCGCGACATATTTTGCCCCGGCCAGCGCGGCCAGCAGGCCTTGCGCGGCGCTGTACACGGCGGTACCCAGCGTAGTGATGCCCGCTGTTTTTAGCGCCTTAATGGCGATAAGCCCCTGGGCGGTGACCGGGATTTTCACCACGATATCCGGGATAGCATTGCTCAGGCGTTTGGCTTTGGCCACCATGCCTTCTGCGTCGCGGCTCATTGTCTGGGCGAATAGCCTGCCTTTCGGACCAATGGCGTTTTGCAGGCGCGGCAGCACCTCCCAGATTGACTCACGGCTGGCGGCAATGATGCTCGGATTGGTGGTGACGCCTGCAAGGGGGAAAACGCGCGCAAGGCGTTCTACTTCTGCCACGTTGGCGGTATCGAGATACAGTTCCATTATTTTTCCTCGTTTTAGAGTTCTAATTCGTGTTGCAGCAGGGAAGCGATAGCCTCCTGGGAACTGGCATTAACCAGAGCACTGCGAAAATCGTTATGCATGATGCGACGGGCCAGGCGGGAGAAAATACGCATATGCTGGTCGCCAGCAGCGTGTTTATTCAGCGTCAGCATGATGATGAATTGCGCCTCCTCGTCACCCCACATAACAGGCGCTTTCAGGCGTGCGACGCTGATAGTGGATTGCTCAATGTGTTCTGATTTGCTGTGTGGAATGGCGAATCCAAAACCCAACCCGGTGGAAAATACGGCTTCGCGTGCCCATAAATCGGCTTCCAGCTTGCGCGGATAGCGGCATCGCCCGGCGAGCAAAAGGTTATCGGTCATGCCTTTCATGACCTCTTCTTTACTGTTCCAGTCGTTATCCAGAGAAATACAGCGTGGCGTCACCAGTGGCGTATCCTGCTGATTCATACGGAACTGGGCGAGCAGATGTTCTACTTCAAGCGAGGTGCGACACGCCATGGCCTGGTTCAACAGCTGGCGACAGGCGCGGCTATCAAGCTGCGCCAGGCGTGCTTTGGTGGCAGGAATGGCAGGGGAGCCCATGCTCAGTTCGTCCAGCCCCAGACCCACCAGCAGCGGCAGCACCGACCCTTTCGCGCCTAACTCACCGCAGAGGCCAATCCACTTACCCTGACGGTGAACGGCCTGCACCGCGTAGTCCAGCGCCCGCAGAAAGGCGGGGTTCAGGCTGTTGTAATGGCGCGTTACTTTGGCGTTGTCGCGGTCGACGGCAAGCAGATACTGTGTCAGGTCATTGCTGCCGATGCTAAAGAAATCAATCTCTTCGCAGCACTGATCGATGATGAACATCACCGAGGGGACTTCCAGCATAATGCCGAGTGGGATTTTCTCATCAAACGGAATATGTTCAGCCCGGAGCTGTTGCTTCGCGTCGGCGAGCTTCTCTTTTACCCACAGGATCTCCTCCATGGAGGAGATCATCGGGATCATGATTTTAAGGTTTCCGTGGGCAGAGGCGCGAAGGATCGCCCGAAGCTGGGTCGTGAACAGCGAAGAATACTCTTCATATATGCGTACGGCACGGTAGCCGAGGAAGGGATTGTTCTCAGCTGGAATATTCAGGTACTCCACCGGCTTGTCGCCGCCGATATCCATAGTGCGCACAATAATGCTACGGCTATTTGCACTTTCCAGAGCCTGACAGAAAATGTTGTATAACTCGTTTTCGCCGGGTGCGCTGGCACGATCCATATAGAGCATTTCGGTGCGGAACAGGCCCACGCCTTCGGCACCATTTCCAAATGCTGCCTGGGCCTCCACCGCGTGGGCAATATTGGCGGCAATTTCTACCCGCAGGCCGTCGGCGGTTCTGGCTTCACGGTCAAGCCAGACGCGCTGTTGCTCGCGTATCGCCTGCTGGACGCGCGCTTCCTGCTGATAGTAACGCGCTACGGCGTCACTGCCATTGACGACCACCGCACCGGCATTGCCGTCCACAAATACAGGCTGATTGCGCCATTGCAGCAGGCTTTCACTGTTGACGCCAACCAGCGTCGGAATATTGAAGGAACGCGCGAGGATCACGGTATGCGAGGTGGTGCCGCCACTTTTCAGCAGCAGTCCTTTTAGCTGCGTTTTATCGAGTTCAAGAAACTGACCGGGAGTCAGATCGTCAGCAAGGCAGATGCTCGGCTGCGTCAGCTGGCCGTGAGCCGGGAAACGCGCTTCACCATAGATATGTTGTAAAAGCTGGTAGCAGATGTCGCGCACGTCGAGCACCCGCTCCTGCAAATAGGTGCTGCTGGAACGGGAGAAGGTGTCGCAGAAATGGTTCGCCGTGGCGATGATGGCCTGGGCGCAGCTTAGACCCTGGCTGACCCCTGACAGGAGGTGCTGACGCAGCGAGGTATCTGTAGCCAGCGAGCGGTGGGCTTCAAGAATAGCGCTGGCAGTACTGTCGCTGTCCAGGGCGCGCAGCTCAATGTGTTTGATCAGCTGCGTCAGGCCGTTATCCAGCGCCGACTGCTCAGTTTCCACGCTTTGCGCGTCGGGCAAATCGGTCAGGGCGTTGAGATCGAGCGAGGACAATAACGTCAGGACGCCATGTGCACTCCCGCTGCATACCGGAGTAGCGCGAAACAGCGTCGGGTTCAGGCGTGTCAGGGATTCAGGCAAGGGATCCAGCTCCGTGCTGATTACCCCTTCAAGCGGCGCGTCGCAATGCGGAAACTCCTCTCTGAGCCACAGCTCCAGCCGCTGCCGGGCATGCTGCTCGTCTTCACCGTTTATCACCAGGCGGCAGGCATCGCCTGCCAGCGTATCGGTACCAATCAGCGCCAGCGCGCTTTTGGCGTCGCCTTTACGATCCGTACGCAGGTTATGCCATTCAATTTGCGAGATAAACGTGTTGCACAGCGTTTCTACATGACTTGCAGGACGCGCGTGAACGCCGTTGGGCAATTCACAGGTAAATTCCACTACCAGAGCCATACACACTCCTGAAACTAATCGTCAATTATGCGGAACAGCATACGAGCGTGATGATGAGGCGCGCCATGTGACAAAACTGCCAAAAACTGGACAAATGTAATGTCACCTTAAAATTGAGATTTTACTCACAAGTTGTGACCGTTTGCGTAATGCGAAGTCGATGAGAAATGTCGAGGCGGATCGCATTTTCATTCCGATATTACAAAAATCCAGTAAATGGCCTTTTTGTCTCCTGTCCGCCGTCTTCCTGATTGCCTATTGTTTGCCACAACATCTTTGTGGATAAAGGCCTGGAGCGGCATATGAAAGCGTTGGTGCATATTCTCAAGAACACGCGACAGCATCTGATGACAGGGGTGTCGCACATGATCCCGTTTGTGGTCTCGGGCGGCATTCTGCTGGCGGTTTCGGTCATGCTATACGGCAAAGGTGCGGTGCCCGATGCCGCAACCGATCCCAATCTGAAAAAGCTCTTTGATATCGGTGTGGCGGGTTTAACGCTGATGGTGCCATTCCTCGCCGCCTATATTGGTTATTCCATTGCAGAACGCGCCGCGCTTGCTCCCTGTGCTATTGCCGCCTGGGTGGGCAACAGCTTCGGTGCAGGGTTCTTTGGCGCAATTATCGCCGGGATTTTCGGTAGCATTGTCGTCTGGTATCTGAAAAAGCTGCCCGTGCCGAAAGTGCTGCGTTCCGTTATGCCTATCTTCATCATCCCGATTATCGGCACGTTTATTACCGCAGGCATTATGATGTGGGGACTGGGCGAGCCTGTAGGCGCGCTTACTACCGGTCTCACCCAGTGGCTGCAAGGCATGCAGCAGGGCAGCATTGTGGTACTCGCCATTATTATCGGTCTCATGCTGGCGTTCGACATGGGCGGCCCGGTCAACAAAGTGGCGTATGCCTTCATGCTGATTTGCGTTGCGCAAGGCGTCTATACCGTCGTTGCAATTGCCGCCGTGGCTATTTGTATACCGCCGCTGGGGTTAGGCCTGGCAACGCTTATCGGCCGTAAGAATTTTACCGGTGAAGAACGTGAAGCAGGTAAAGCGGCGCTGGTGATGGGCTGCGTGGGTGTCACCGAGGGAGCGATTCCGTTTGCCGCAGCGGACCCGCTACGCGTGATTCCTTCCATTATGTTGGGCTCCGCCTGCGGCGCGGTCACGGCTGCGGTTATGGGCGCGCAATGCTATGCCGGATGGGGCGGGTTAATTGTGCTTCCCGTGGTGGACGGCAAGCTCGGCTATATCGCGGCGGTTGCCGTGGGTGCAGTGGTGACGGCGGTCAGCGTCAACGTGCTAAAGCGTATTGTCCGAAAGAACACAAAGCAGGTCGAGGAAAAAGAGGATGACCTGGATCTGGATTTCGAAATTAACTGAGTGAGGAAGAGAACATGGCCCGAATTATCGCAGTAACCGCATGTCCGTCTGGCGTTGCCCATACCTATATGGCTGCCGAAGCGCTGGAAAGCGCCGCAAAAGCGAAAGGCTGGGAAGTGAAGGTAGAAACGCAGGGGTCGATTGGTCTTGAGAACGAACTGACGGCAGAGGATATCGCCGCAGCAGATATGGTGATCCTGACTAAAGATATCGGCATTAAATTCGAAGAGCGTTTTGCCGGGAAAACCATCGTGCGCGTCAATATCAGCGACGCGGTAAAACGTGCCGACGCCATCATGAACAAAATCGATGCCCACCTGGCGCAAACCGCCTGATGCTCTCCCGCCCTTCGGGGCGGGCTGGTTTTTTCCGTTACAGGAGTTCCCTCATGACGAATCGTATACCGCGTTTGAAAAATGCGCTCTTTGCCAACCCTCGCGAGATCTCGCTTGAACGTGCGCTGCTCTATACAGCCAGCCATCAACAGACGGAAGGCGAGCCGGTTATTCTCCGTCGCGCGAAAGCAACGGCGCACATTCTCGACCATGTGGAAATCGCGATTCGTGATGAAGAACTGATTGCCGGAAACCGCACCGTTAAGCCGCGTGCAGGCATTATGTCACCGGAGATGGATCCCTACTGGTTGCTTAAGGAACTGGACCAGTTCGCCACCCGTCCACAGGATCGCTTTGAAATCAGCGATGAGGATAAGCAGACCTACCGTGAGGTGCTGTATCCCTATTGGGAAAATCGGTCGATGAAGGATTTCATCAACAGCCAGATGACGGAGGAGGTGAAGGCCGCCGTAGGGACGCAGATTTTTAGCGTCAACCAGACGGATAAAGGGCAGGGGCATATCATTATTGATTATCCTCGCCTGCTTAATAACGGGCTAGGCGCGCTGGTGGCGGAAATGCGTGAACGCTGCGCTCGTGATACGCAAAACACGTTCTATGCAGCGGCGCTCATTCTGCTCGAAGCGTCCCAGCGCCATATTCTGCGTTATGCGGCGCTCGCTGAAGAACTGGCTCAGAGCAGCGATGCTACTCGCCGCGAAGAATTGCTGGCAATGGCCGACATCTCGCGACACAACGCACAGCATAAGCCGCAAACCTTCTGGCAGGCGTGTCAGCTGTTCTGGTACATGAACGTCATTTTGCAGTACGAATCTAACGCCAGTTCGCTCTCCATCGGGCGTTTTGACCAGTATATGCTGCCGTTTTATCAGGCCTCGTTAACGCAGGGAGACGATCCAGCGTTTCTGAAAGAGTTGCTGGAGTCGCTATGGGTGAAGTGTAACGATGTGGTGCTCTTGCGCTCGACCAGCAGCGCCCGTTATTTTGCAGGGTTCCCGACCGGGTATACCGCGCTGCTGGGTGGCCTGACGGAAAACGGGCGTAGCGCGGTGAACGTGCTTTCGTTCCTGTGTCTGGATGCCTACCAGAGCGTTCAGCTTCCCCAGCCTAACCTCGGCGTACGGGTAAACGAACTGATCGACCGGCCTTTCCTGCTGAAAACAGCGGAGACTATTCGGCTGGGCACCGGCATTCCACAGATTTTTAACGATGAAGTGATAGTACCTGCCTTTTTGAATCGCGGCGTGTCGCTGGAAGATGCGCGTGACTATGCGGTTGTCGGCTGCGTTGAACTGTCGATTCCAGGGAAAACTTACGGCCTGCATGATATCGCCATGTTTAACCTGCTGAAGGTAATGGAAATCGCCATGAAGGAGAACGAAGGTAATAGCGGGCTGACGTACGAGGGGTTAATTGAACATATACGCGCCAGGATTAATCACTACATTGCACTGATGGTGGAAGGAAGCAACATTTGCGATATCGGCCATCGCGACTGGGCACCCGTGCCGTTGCTCTCCTCCTTTATCAGCGACTGTCTGGAAACGGGGAAAGACATTACTGACGGTGGCGCGCGCTATAACTTCTCCGGTGTGCAGGGGATTGGTATTGCTAATTTGAGCGACTCGCTTCACGCCCTGAAAGGGCTGGTATTTGAACAGCAACGCTTAAGTTTTGACGAGCTGCTGGCGGTGTTAAAAGCGAATTTTGCCACCCCGGAGGGCGAAAAGGTACGCGCGCGGCTGATCAATCGCTTTGAGAAATACGGTAATGATATCGACGATGTCGATAATATCAGTGCGGAACTGCTGCGCCATTACTGTAAAGAGGTCGAAAAATACCGCAACCCGCGTGGTGGAATCTTCACGCCTGGCTCGTACACCGTCTCCGCCCATGTGCCGCTTGGCGCGGTCGTGGGGGCTACGCCGGATGGCCGCCTGGCGGGCGAACAGCTGGCGGATGGAGGGCTTTCTCCGATGCTCGGCCAGGATATGCAGGGGCCGACAGCTGTGCTGAAGTCGGTAAGTAAGCTGGATAACTATCTGTTATCTAACGGTACGCTGCTAAACGTTAAATTCACCCCCGCCACGCTGGAAGGCGATGCCGGGTTGCAGAAGCTGGCGGACTTCCTCCGTGCGTTTACGCAGCTTAAGTTACAGCATATCCAGTTCAACGTGGTCAACGCGGAAACCCTGCGTGAGGCGCAGCGGCGTCCTCAGGATTTTGCCGGGCTGGTGGTACGCGTTGCCGGCTACAGCGCCTTCTTTGTTGAGCTGTCGAAGGAGATCCAGGATGACATTATCCGTCGGACCGCGCATCAGCTGTGACGTCGTTGAAACACGCGCCGACGTCGCGCGTATTTTCAATATTCAGCGTTATTCGTTGAACGACGGAGCAGGTATTCGCACGGTAGTCTTCTTCAAAGGCTGTCCTCACCGTTGCCCGTGGTGCGCCAATCCTGAGTCGATCTCGCCGAAAATAGAGACGGTTCGCCGGGAGAGCAAATGTTTGCACTGCGCTCCCTGCCTGCGTGATGCGGACGAGTGCCCGTCCGGCGCGTTTGAACGCATCGGACGCGACGTGACGCTGGACGAGCTGGAACGCGAAGTGATGAAGGATGACGTCTTCTTTCGCTCATCGGGAGGCGGGGTGACGCTGTCAGGCGGGGAAGTATTAATGCAGGCACCCTTTGCGACGCAGCTGCTTAAGCGTTTGCGCCGCTACGGTATTCATACCGCTATTGAGACGGCGGGAGATGCGCCCCTGTCCCGATTGCTGCCGCTGGCACGCCAGTGTGATGAAGTACTGTTTGACCTGAAGATTATGGATCCTGAGCAGGCACGTTCGGTGACGGCAGTAAATCTTCCCAGAGTGCTGGAAAACCTTACGCAGCTGGTGGCCGAAGGCATAAACGTCATCCCCCGTGTGCCGCTTATTCCGGGCTATACGCTAACTGACGCCAACATGGCGAGCGTGCTGGCATTTTTATTACCTTCAGGGGTACGGCAGCTGCATTTATTACCGTTTCACTCTTATGGTGAACCAAAATACCGTCTGCTTGGGCAACAATGGTCGATGCGGGAGGTGAGTCCTCCGACAGCTGACAAGGTCGCGGCAATGCGCCGTATGGCCGAAGATAAAGGGTTTCATGTCACCATTGGAGGTTAAAAATGACAGTAATAGCAGGGCGTCATCTGGTGGCGGTAACCGCGTGCGTGAGCGGCGTGGCGCATACGTACATGGCCGCAGAACGGCTGGAGCGGATTTGCCAGCAGGAGAAATGGTCAGTGCGCATTGAGACGCAAGGGGCGTTAGGCATTGAAAGTGAGCTGACGGAGGACGATATCTGCCGCGCCGATGTCGTATTACTTATCACGGATATTGAGCTGGCGGGCAACGAACGCTTCGAATCCGCCCGCTATGTGAAATGCGGCATTAATGCTTTCCTGCGGGACCCGCAAAAGGTCATGGCAGCGGTACGAAAAATGGTATCCGCACCGCAGCATACGCAGGTCATTCTGGATTAGCCGCTTTTCCGATTAGCTGGCTGTGATACTGACGACGGTATTCCGACGGCGAGCGCTCCGTGTTTTTACGGAATAAACGGCAGAAATAGTTACTGTCGACAAAACCGCAGGCATGCGCCACTTCTTTTACCTTTAAGTCATACCCTTTCAGCAACTGACGCGCGTGCTCCAGCCGCGTGTGGGTCAGGTACTCATTAAAACCTACCGCGCCGGTTTTCTGAAAAAGATGCGATAAATAGTTCGGAGAGATGTAAAACGCCTGCGCTACGGATTCCCGGGTAAGCGGGGTCGCATAATGTTCATCGATATAAACGCGAATAGCTTCAAACAGCGCCTGACTTCGGGAGGCGGTCTGGATCTGGCTACCCAACAAATCGACGCAGTGGCTAAGCAGGCTGGCAACAATCATCGCGCTGTTTGCTGCTCGTGCGGCTGCATCTGCATTTCATGAAGCGTCTGTAACAGGAAGGATCCGATGCGTGGCCCCCGACGGGCGACGTGCTGTTTTGCAAGATTACGAGCATCCACGCCGTTCCAGTGTAAAAGACTAAATCCAAGCTGCTGTTTACCAAACAGGATGCTCAGCGTTGTCGCGGGCGTTTGCCATTGCGGATCGTTCCAGCCTCCCGCCGGAACGTATAAAACATCACCCTGCTGTAATACGCAAGCCGCCTGGTCTTTCACCGAGCCTTCGAGCACGATCTCCAGACGGGGGAAATCAACCTGCAGGGCGAGTTCGGGTGCGCAGAGGGCGGGGTTGGCGAAATGAACCTGACGTAGCGGCATCGTACCGCTAATCAGGTCAGTCAGGATGTGGGTAATATCATGCTGCATGGTGTAAATACCGAGGTATTGCCGGGTGGCGCTAACGCTTACCCGGCCTACCTGTCGTAGGCCCGGCAAGCGAAGCGCCGCCGGGCAGTGAGCATTAGCCGGTGTTACGCATACCCGCTGCAACGCCCGCAATCGTCACCATCAGCGCTTGTTCAACGCGTGGATCCGGATCTTTACCTTCCTCTTCCGCCAGACGCGAACGGTGCAGCAGCTCCGCCTGCAGGACGTTCAGTGGGTCGGTATAGATGTTACGCAGCTGGATAGACTCGGCAATCCACGGCAGATCGGCCATAAGATGGGAGTCGTTGGCGATATCCAGCACCACTTTGATGTCGCCTTCCAGCAGTTCGCGCAGCTCTTTACCCAGCGCCCACAGCTCTGGTTTCACCAGGCGCTGATCGTAGTATTCCGCCAGCCACAGGTCAGCTTTCGAGAAGACCATCTCCAGCATACCCAGACGGGTAGAGAAGAATGGCCAGTCGCGGCACATGGTTTCCAGTTCGTTCTGTTTGCCATCTTCAACCACCTTCTGCAGCGCCGCACCGGCACCCAGCCAGGCTGGCAGCATCAGACGGTTCTGCGTCCAGGCGAAGATCCACGGGATTGCACGCAGAGACTCCACGCCGCCGGTCGGACGACGCTTAGCCGGACGTGAACCCAGCGGCAGTTTGCCCAGCTCCTGCTCTGGCGTAGCAGAGCGGAAGTAAGGTACGAAATCTTTGTTTTCACGCACGTAGCCGCGGTACAGGTCGCACGAGATGTCAGACAGCTCATCCATAATGCGACACCAGGATTCTTTCGGCTCCGGCGGTGGCAGCAGGTTTGCTTCGAGAATCGCACTGGTATAGAGCGACAGGCTGCTGATGGTCACTTCCGGCAGGCCGTATTTGAAGCGGATCATCTCGCCCTGTTCGGTCACGCGCAGGCCGCCTTTCAGGCTTCCCGGCGGCTGAGAGAGCAGCGCCGCGTGCGCAGGCGCACCGCCACGGCCAATGGAGCCACCGCGACCGTGGAACAGCGTCAGCTCAATACCGGCTTTCTCGCAAGTTTTGATCAGCGCGTCCTGCGCCTGATACTGCGCCCAGGATGCCGCCATCACGCCCGCATCTTTTGCAGAGTCGGAATAGCCGATCATCACCATCTGTTTGCCCTGAATAAAGCCGCGATACCAGTCGATGTTCAGCAGCTGGGTCATTACATCATTGGCGTTGTTCAGGTCGTCGAGGGTTTCAAACAGCGGGGCGACCGGCAGGGCATAGTCGATACCGGCTTCTTTCAGCAGCAGGTGAACGGCCAGCACGTCGGACGGGGTTTTCGCCATCGAGATCACATAGGCGGCGACCGATCCTTTTGGCGCATCCACGATCGCTTTACAGGTGTTGAGCACTTCGCGGGTTTCGTTGCTTGGCTCCCAGTTGCGCGGCAGCAGAGGTCGCTTGGAGTTCAGCTCGCGGATCAGGAAGGCCTGTTTGTCGGCTTCAGACCAGCTTTCGTAGTCGCCAATGCCAAGATAACGGGTCAGTTCGCCCAGCGCTTCGGTATGGCGGGTGCTCTCCTGACGCACGTCGATACGCACCAGCGGCACGCCAAAACACTTCACGCGGCGCAGGGTGTCGAGTAGTTCGCCATTGGCGATGATGCCCATCCCGCAGGCCTGTAGTGATTTATAGCAAGCGTATAGCGGTTCCCAGAGCTGTTCGTTCTGGCTCAGCAGACCTTCCGGCTTCGGCAGGCGCTGGCCTTTCAGGCGTGCTTCCAGCCAGGCTTGGGTCGCCATCAGCTGGCTGCGCAGTTTTTTCATCAGGAAACGATACGGCTCGCTGGCACCTTCTTCACCGGCCAGCGCGCGCAGTTCTGGCGTTGCTTCCACCATCGACAGCTCGGAGATCAGCACCTGAATGTCTTTCAGGAACAGATCGGTGGCTTTCCAGCGGCTCAGCAGCAGCACGTGGCGGGTGATTTCTGCCGTCACGTTCGGGTTACCGTCGCGGTCACCGCCCATCCAGGAGGTAAAGCGTACCGGGACAAAATCTACTGGCAGGCGGTAGCCCAGGTTTGCTTCCAGCTGTTCGTTCAGCTCACGCAGGTAGTTCGGCACCCCTTCCCACAGGCTATTTTCTACCACCGCAAAGCCCCATTTGGCCTCGTCTACCGGGCTTGGGCGATGCTTACGAATTTCATCGGTGTGCCAGGACTGCGCAATCAGCTGGCGCAGACGGCGCATAAGCTGGTTACGTTCGTAGTCGGCAATGTCTTTGTTATCCAACTGCTTCAGACAGTTGTTCACTTCGACCATTTTGTGGATCAGGGTACGACGGGTGATTTCGGTTGGGTGGGCAGTCAGCACCAGCTCCAGCGAAAGGGACTCCACCGCTTTTTTAATGGTGGCTTCGTTGAGGTTTGGCTGGTCTTTGAGTTTACGAAGCGTACGGGCAATGACTTCCGGGTTGCTGGCAGCTTCGCCGTTTGGCGAAATGCTATGGTATTGCTCAGCCGTGTTTGCCAGGTTCAGGAACTGGCTGAATGCGCGTGCAACGGGCAGCAGCTCATCGTTAGAGAGGTTCTGCAAGGTGGTGAGCAGCTCCTGACGACTCGCTTCGTTACCGGCACGGGAAGATTTAGACAGCTTGCGGATGGTTTCAACGCGGTCGAGGATGTTTTCCCCCAACGCATCTTTGATGGTATCTCCAAGCACTTTGCCGAGCATACTGACATTACTACGCAACGCGGAATATTGTTCGTTCATAAAAACCCAGTCACCCCATCATTTTTGTTTATGCCCATGCGAAAATCTTCTGGACATTATTTTGTCATCTCCCTTTATAAAGCCACGTAAAACCCCCGTCGTCAATTGCTGCGAAAACGGTTCAGCAAACGAATAAATGCGGGCAATTTACGAAATTTAATTCGCATTGCGTCAGATAAGAGATGCTTATGGGAATGTGACGGAGATCGCGGGATTTGTTGCCCTCTCCCACCGGGAGAGGGGACTAATCGGTGCGGTTTTAATGCCAGCAGAAGTGATGCACGACCTGGGTAATCAGTTCGCGGGTGGGCTTGATGAAGCAGGTTTCCAGGTATTCATCCGGCTGGTGCGCCTGGTTGATGGAGCCTGGGCCAAGTACCAGCGTCGGGCACAGCGTCTGAATAAACGGCGCTTCGGTGCAGTAGTTCACCACGTCGGTTTTCTCGCCGAGCAGTTTTTCCACCACTTCAACCAGCTGATGATCCGGTGGACATTCATAACCCGGGATCGGTGGATGCAGTTCAGACACCGTCAGGCGGCCAGGCCAGCGTTCACTCACCGGGGCCAGCGCTTCGGTCAGCAAGCCGTCGAGATCGCTTAGCGTCATGCCCGGCAGCGGACGGATATCCATGTGCAGCTCACAGCAAGCGCAGATACGGTTAGAGGCATCGCCACCGTGCAGGCTCCCGAGGTTCAGCGTCGGATACGGCACGGTGAAGGCGTCGTAGTGATACCGCTCTTTCAGTTCGTCGCGCAGAGTCATGATGCGGCCGATGGCGTCGTGCATCAGTTCAATGGCGTTCACGCCACGCGCCGGATCGCTGGAGTGGCCAGACTGGCCCATCACGCGCACTGCCGTGGAAATATGGCCTTTATGCGCACGGATCGGTTGTAATGACGTTGGCTCACCGATGATGGCGCAATCCGGGCGAATCGATGTGTTTTCTGAGAAGTAACGCGCCCCCGCCATGCTGGTCTCTTCATCGGCGGTCGCCAGAATGTAGAGCGGCTTTTTCAGTTTTGTCACGTCCACGTCACGCAGCGCGTCAAGGATAAAAGCGAAGAAGCCTTTCATGTCGGCGGTGCCAAGGCCGTAAAGCTTGTTGTCATGCTCGGTCAGGGTAAACGGGTCGCGGGTCCAGCGGCCATCGTCAAACGGCACCGTGTCGGTATGACCGGCCAGCAGCAGTCCGCCTGCGCCGTGTCCGGTACTGGCGAGCAGGTTAAATTTATGGCGTGTTCCGGGAACAGGCTGAACCTCAACGTTAAAGCCAAGATCGCTAAACCAACCCGCCAGCAGATTGATTAAAGACTCATTGCTCTGATCCAGCGCTTCTTCGGTCGCGCTGATGGAGGGTGTGGCAATCAGGGCGCGGTAAATCTCGATAAATGGCGGTAAGTTCATTTTCATTGTTGACACACCTTAGGTCGTGATAGTATCAATATTCATGCAATAAATGTGAATAAAAATACATTAACGTTGAGCATAAAGGAACCCGATGTTGAATACGCTGATTGTAGGCGCTAGCGGTTATGCGGGCGCAGAGCTTGTAAGCTACGTGAATCGCCATCCACATATGACCATAACCGCTTTGACCGTGTCAGCGCAAAGCAATGATGCAGGAAAGTTAATTTCCGATTTGCATCCGTGGCTTAAGGGCATTGTCGATTTGCCACTGCAGCCAATGTCTGACATCAGCGAGTTCACTGACGGCGTCGACGTGGTGTTTTTGGCCACCGCGCACGAGGTCAGTCACGACCTGGCGCCGCAATTCCTGGCGGCCGGTTGCGTGGTGTTCGACCTCTCCGGCGCGTTCCGTGTTAACGACGGCGCGTTCTACGAAAAATATTATGGCTTTACCCATCAGCACCCGGACCTGCTTGCAAAAGCCGTGTATGGGCTGGCGGAGTGGAGCGCAGACAAGCTGAAAGAAGCGGATCTGATTGCCGTGCCGGGCTGCTACCCGACGGCCGCACAGCTTTCTCTGAAGCCGCTGATCGACGCAGACCTGCTGGATCTGAACCAGTGGCCGGTGATCAACGCCACCAGTGGTGTCAGCGGTGCCGGACGCAAGGCTGCTATTTCTAACAGCTTCTGTGAAGTCAGCCTGCAGCCGTATGGCGTGTTTAATCACCGCCATCATCCGGAAATCACTACCCATCTGGGGGCCAATGTCATCTTTACACCGCACCTGGGCAGCTTCCCGCGTGGGATCCTCGAAACCATTACCTGCCGCCTGAAACCGGGCGTGACCAAAGACCAGGTGAGCGAGGCCTTTACTCAGGCGTATGCGGATAAACCGCTGGTGCGTCTCTACGACAAAGGCGTGCCCGCGCTGAAAAACGTGGTTGGCCTGCCGTTCTGTGACATCGGCTATGCCGTCCAGGGCGAGCATCTGATCGTGGTGGCAGCAGAAGATAACTTACTCAAAGGCGCTGCCGCTCAGGCAATGCAGTGTGCAAATATTCGTTTCGGTTTCCCGGAAACGCAGGCTCTTATTTAAGGTGTGATGATGAACCCATTAATTATCAAACTCGGTGGTGTACTGCTGGACAGCGAAGAAGCGCTGGAGCGTCTGTTTACCGCGCTGGTTAACTATCGCGAATCACACCAGCGTCCGCTGGTGATTGTGCACGGCGGCGGCTGCGTGGTGGATGAGCTGATGAAAGGGCTCAACCTGACGGTGAAAAAGAAAAACGGCCTGCGCGTGACGCCTGCCGACCAGATTGACATCATCACCGGTGCGCTGGCAGGTACGGCGAATAAGACTCTGTTGTCTTGGGCGAAGAAACACCACATTGCCTCCGTTGGCCTCTATCTGGGCGACGGTGACAGCGTAAAAGTGACCCAGCTCGATGAAGAACTCGGCCACGTTGGACTGGCGCAGCCAGGTTCGCCTAAGCTGATTAACACGCTGCTGGAAGGCGGTTTCCTGCCGGTGGTGAGCTCTATCGGGGTGACCGAAGAGGGTGAGCTGATGAACGTGAATGCGGACCAGGCGGCGACGGCACTGGCGGCAACGCTGGGCGCGGACCTGATCCTGCTCTCCGATGTGAGCGGTATTCTGGACGGCAAAGGCCAGCGCATTGCGGAAATGACCGCGGCAAAAGCCGAACAGCTGATCGCCCAGGGCATTATTACCGACGGGATGATCGTCAAAGTGAATGCCGCGCTGGATGCCGCCCGTACGCTCGGTCGCCCGGTGGATATCGCCTCCTGGCGTCACGCGGAGCAGCTTCCGGCGCTGTTTAACGGCACGCCAATTGGCACGCGTATTTTAGCGTAAGTTATTAATGAATGACCGTAGGCCGGGTAAGCGCAGCGCCACCCGGCGGAACTAACGAATAAAGGAACGATGTTATGGCACTTTGGGGTGGGCGTTTTACACAGGCAGCGGATCAACGGTTCAAACAGTTCAACGACTCTTTGCGCTTCGACTACCGCCTGGCCGAACAGGATATCGTCGGCTCTGTGGCCTGGTCCAAAGCGCTGGTGACGGTGGGCGTGCTGACCGCAGAGGAGCAGCAGCAGCTGGAAGAGGCGCTCAATAATCTGCTGGAAGAAGTGCGTCTGGATCCGCAGCAAATTCTCCAGAGCGATGCCGAAGATATTCACAGCTGGGTAGAAGGCAAACTGATCGACAAAGTTGGCCAGCTGGGTAAAAAGCTGCACACCGGCCGTAGCCGTAACGACCAGGTCGCGACCGATCTAAAGCTGTGGTGTAAAGATACCGTCGCGGAGCTGCTGGCGGCTAACCGTCAGCTGCAGAGCGCTCTGGTAGACACGGCGCAGAACAACCAGGACGCGGTGATGCCGGGTTATACCCATTTGCAGCGCGCGCAGCCGGTGACCTTTGCGCACTGGTGTCTGGCCTATGTCGAGATGCTGGCGCGTGACGAAAGCCGCCTGCAGGATACCCTGAAGCGCCTGGACGTCAGCCCGCTGGGCAGCGGTGCGCTGGCGGGTACGGCATATGAAATTGACCGCGAGCAGCTGGCAGGCTGGCTGGGCTTTGCGTCTGCCACCCGTAACAGTCTGGACAGCGTCTCTGACCGTGACCACGTGCTGGAACTGCTGTCGAATGCTTCTATCGGGATGGTCCACCTGTCACGCTTTGCCGAAGACCTGATCTTCTTTAACTCTGGCGAAGCCGGATTTGTGGAGTTGTCTGACCGTGTGACGTCCGGCTCTTCCCTGATGCCGCAGAAGAAAAACCCGGATGCGCTGGAGCTGATCCGCGGGAAGTGTGGCCGCGTACAGGGCGCACTGACCGGCATGATGATGACCCTGAAAGGGCTGCCGCTGGCGTACAACAAAGATATGCAGGAAGACAAAGAAGGGCTGTTCGACGCGCTCGACACCTGGCTGGACTGCCTGCATATGGGTGCGCTGGTGCTGGACGGCATTCAGGTGAAACGTTCTCGTTGTCAGGAAGCGGCGCAGCAGGGTTATGCAAACGCGACCGAACTGGCGGATTACCTGGTGGCGAAAGGCGTACCGTTCCGTGAAGCGCACCACATTGTGGGCGAAGCGGTAGTGGAAGCGATTCGTCAGGGGAAACCGCTGGAAGAGCTGGCGCTTGCCGACCTGCAGAAATTCAGTGCGGTTATTGGGGAGGATGTGTACCCGATTCTCTCGTTGCAGTCATGCCTGGATAAGCGTGCGGCGAAAGGCGGTGTGTCGCCGAAGCAGGTAGCGCAGGCGATTGCGGACGCAAAAAACCGGTTGGTTTGATTTGTGCGGGCTGGTGCCCTCACCCCGGCCCTCTCCCACAGGGAGAGGGAGCAAACCCTAAAAATGGCAACTTCGGTTGCCATTTTGCTTTTACCCCCGGGCTTTTTTACGCAAAAAAAAGCGGACCACGGGGTCCGCAAAAGTTCACGTTGGCTTTAGTTGTTCGAGTTTTGAGAGAAACTCGCTGACGGTGCGGGGACGTCAAGGGTCAAACACGTGCCGCCTCGTCTATGTGGTGTATTATTCAACAGAATGCTTGATAGGGATAATCGTTCGTTGCTATGCTATCTATCGCCATGAACTATCGTGGCGACGGAGGATGAATAATGAATATTCGTGATCTTGAATACCTGGTAGCGTTAGCCGAGCATCGCCACTTTCGCCGTGCGGCAGATTCCTGCCACGTCAGCCAGCCTACGCTGAGCGGTCAGATCCGCAAGCTGGAAGATGAGCTGGGCGTGATGCTGCTGGAGCGCACCAGTCGTAAAGTGCTGTTCACTCAGGCGGGTTTGCTGCTGGTGGATCAGGCGCGCACCGTGCTGCGCGAGGTCAAAGTGCTCAAGGAAATGGCAAGTCAGCAAGGGGAGACCATGTCCGGCCCGCTGCATATTGGCCTGATCCCAACCGTTGGTCCGTACCTTCTGCCGCACATCATTCCGATGCTGCACCAGACGTTCCCGAAACTCGAAATGTATCTGCATGAAGCGCAAACCCATCAGCTGCTGGCACAGTTAGATAGCGGCAAGCTCGACTGCGCCATTCTGGCGCTGGTAAAAGAGAGCGAAGCCTTTATCGAAGTGCCGCTGTTTGACGAGCCGATGATGCTGGCGATCTACGAAGATCACCCGTGGGCGAACCGCGATCGTGTGCCGATGGCCGATCTGGCCGGTGAAAAGCTGCTGATGCTGGAAGACGGTCACTGCCTGCGCGATCAGGCGATGGGCTTCTGTTTTGAAGCGGGAGCGGATGAAGATACCCATTTCCGCGCAACCAGCCTGGAAACGCTGCGTAATATGGTGGCGGCGGGAAGTGGTATTACGTTGCTGCCTGCGCTGGCCGTGCCGCGCGAGCGTAAACGTGACGGTGTGGTTTACCTGCCGTGCATTAAACCAGAGCCACGTCGTACTATAGGTCTGGTTTATCGTCCGGGGTCACCGCTGCGCAGCCGCTATGAGCAGCTGGCAGAGGCCATCCGTGGTGCGATGGATGGCCATTTTGACAACGCGTTAAAACAGGCGGTTTAAACCGTTCAGCGCGGCGACCCGATAGGCTTCCGCCATGGTCGGGTAGTTAAAGGTGGTGTTAACGAAGTATTCAATGGTGTTACCGCCACCTTTTTGCTCCATTATCGCCTGGCCGATATGAATGATTTCCGCCGCGCGTTCACCAAAGCAGTGAATACCGAGGATCTCTTTCGTCTCACGATGGAACAGGATCTTCAGCGTTCCCACGCTCATGCCAACAATTTGTGCCCGTGCCAGATGTTTAAACTGGGCGCGACCCACCTCGTAAGGCACCTTCATGGAGGTCAGCTGCTGCTCGGTTTTCCCTACGGAGCTGATTTCCGGAATGGTGTAAATCCCCGTTGGAATGTCTTCGATCAGATGCGCCGTCGCTTCGCCTTTTACCAGCGCCTGCGCAGCAATGCGCCCCTGGTCATAGGCCGCGGAAGCGAGGCTCGGGTAACCAATCACGTCACCGACCGCGTAAACGTGCGGCAGGGCAGTCTGGTACATGCTGTTAACCTTCAACTGACCACGGCTGTCCGTTTCCAGACCGATGTTTTCCAGCGCCAGTGAATCGGTGTTACCGGTACGGCCGTTAGCATACAGCAGGCAGTCGGCTTTCAGCTTTTTGCCAGACTTCAGATGCATGATCACGCCGTCGTCGCAGCCTTCGATCTTCTCGTACTCTTCGTTGTGGCGAATCACCACACCGCTGTTCCAGAAGTGGTAGGAGAGCGAGTCTGACATCTCCTGATCCAGGAAAGCCAGCAGGCGGTCGCGCGTGTTAATCAGATCAACTTTGACATCCATTCCGCGGAAGATAGACGCATATTCACACCCGATCACCCCCGCGCCATAGATAATCACATGGCGAGGTTCATGGTGCAGGCTGAGGATGGAATCGCTGTCGTAAATGCGTGGGTGTGAGAAATCCACGTCTGCCGGATGATACGGGCGGGAACCACAGGCGATAACAAATTTTTCAGCGGTGAGGGTTTCAACCGAACCGTCGTGACACTCCAGCGCCAGCGTATGTTCATCCACAAAATGCGCGTTACCCTGAAGTATTTCGCAGTGATTACGCTCGTAAAAACCCTGACGCATGCGTGTCTGCTGGTTAATAACGGTATCTGCGTGATTCAGGATATCGGCAAAAGAGGAACGAAGAAGTCGGGAGTGGTCGCTGTAAAGAGGGTTCTGGTTAAATTCAATAATGCGGCTAACGGCGTGGCGGAGGGCTTTGGAAGGGATGGTGCCCCAGTGGGTGCAACCGCCGCCAACATTATGGTAGCGCTCAATGACCGCTACTCTGGCTCCCTGTTTTACCAGACCCATAGCAGCGCCTTCGCCGCCGGGGCCGGAACCAATAACTATTGCGTCGTAATCGTAGGAATGTGGCATGGCAAGGCTTACCTGTTCTTATACATAAAAGCAACAGAATCATAACATCATTGCCAGGGTAACCCAATTATCGTTGTGCTTTTTTCCGGCAGTGGAGCACAAAGCGCGCGTAAACAATCATTCACAAAGCCAGGTAAACAGATTAATTTTATTCTCTGGTATAGTGCCATCAGACCTTTGGAAGGATTCAACTATCGTGATGGGCGTAAGAGCACAACAAAAAGAGAAAACCCGGCGTTCGCTGGTGGAAGCGGCATTCAGTCAACTGAGTGCTGAGCGGAGTTTTGCCAGTTTGAGCCTGCGTGAAGTCGCACGCGAGGCCGGGATTGCGCCAACGTCCTTCTATCGCCATTTCCGTGATGTGGATGAACTGGGTCTGACCATGGTCGACGAGAGTGGGCTCATGCTGCGCCAGTTGATGCGCCAGGCGCGGCAGCGTATTGCGAAAGGCGGTAGCGTTATCCGTACCTCCGTGTCGACCTTTATGGAATTTATCGGCAATAACCCCAACGCGTTTCGCCTGTTGCTGCGCGAGCGTTCAGGGACGTCAGCGGCATTTCGTGCCGCTGTCGCGCGTGAAATTCAGCATTTCATTGCGGAACTTGCCGACTATCTTGAACTCGAAAACCATATGCCGCGTGCGTTCACCGAAGCACAGGCTGAAGCAATGGTGACGATTGTTTTCAGTGCAGGTGCCGAAGCGCTGGATGTCAGCATTGAACAACGTAAGCAACTCGAAGAGCGACTGGTATTGCAGCTCAGGATGATTTCCAAAGGAGCGTACTACTGGTATCGCCGTGAACAAGAGAAACTGGCACATCAAACCGAAGAGTGAAGGTGAGTAATGAAACAGTCAGGTCAGGATAAAGGGACGCTGTTGCTGGCATTGATCGCTGGCTTATCCATTAATGGTACGTTTGCCGCTATTTTTAGCTCCATCGTACCCTTCTCGATTTTCCCGCTTATCGCCCTGGTGCTGACGGTTTACTGCCTGCACCAGCGTTATCTGAACCGCACCATGCCGGTGGGGTTACCGGGTCTGGCCGCTGCCTGCTTTATTCTGGGTGTGTTGCTGTACAGCACGGTGGTGCGCGCAGAGTACCCGGATATCGGCTCTAACTTCTTCCCTGCTGTTCTGTCTGTGGCGCTGGTGTTCTGGATTGGCTCTCGCATGCGCAGCCGCAAGAGCCAGTTGCCAGAGTAAGGAATTATTTGTAGGGCAGGTAAGCGAAGCGCCACCTGCCAAAAACGCCGGATGGCGCTACGCTTATCCGGCCTACAGATCACCGTGCGGTAAGTAAAACACCGCACTCCATATGGTGCGTATACGGGAATTGATCGAACAGCGCCAGACGTTCAACCTTGTGCGTCTGGCTTAATGTTTCCAGGTTTTTGCACAGCGTTTCCGGGTTACAGGAAATGTACAAAATACGCGGGTATGCCTGCACCATCTTCTCGGTTTCGCTGTCCAGGCCACTGCGCGGCGGATCGACAAAAATCGTCTCGCACTGATAGCTCTTCAGATCGATCCCCTCAAGACGGTTAAATTCGCGCACGCCGTTCATGGCCTGCGTAAACTCTTCTGCTGCCATACGAATAATCTGCACGTTGTCGATATGGTTGGCGGCAATGTTGTACTGCGCGGCCGCAACGGACGGTTTGGCAATTTCCGTTGCCAGTACGCGCTCGAAATTGCGCGCCAGTGCCAGCGAGAAGTTGCCATTCCCACAGTACAGCTCAAGCAGATCCCCCTTTGACCCTTCGGTCGCTTTCAGCGCCCACTCCAGCATTTGCACGTTCATCGCCGCGTTAGGTTGGGTGAAGCTGTTCTCTACCTGACGGTAAACCATCTCTTTTCCTGCCACCGACAGGCGCTCATCGATGTAATCCTGATCCAGCATGATTTTGGTTTTTGTCGCGCGGCCAATCAGGTGAACGTTGATGTTTTGCGCCCGCAGCGCATCGCGCAGCGCTTCTGCCTGCTCGCGCCACTCGTCGTTAAGCGCCTTGTGGTACAGCAGAGAGACAATGGCCTGATTGCTTTGGGTGGTCAGGTAGTCAATCTGGAACAGCTTATGGCGCAGCACCGGGTTGTTGCGCACACCGTCAATCATCAGAGTCATGAGCTGGTTAATCAGCTCACTCGCCGCCGGGAAGCTGTTAACCCGGATACGGGATTTAGTCTGCTGATCGAAAATGATGTGATACAGGTCGTCGCCATCGTGCCAGATGCGGAACTCGGCGCGCATACGGTAGTGGCTGACGGGCGAACGGAACACCTCAGGAACGGGCGCGTTGAAAGGCGTCATCATACTTTGCAGGCGGACAACTTTCTCTGCCAGCTGTGCGTCGTACTGTTCTGTCGGGAGGTGTTCGGGGGTCATGATGCGTCCTGAGTGATAAAGAATTACGCGGGGATTGTAGGGATTGTGCAGTGGATGTCCAGATTTAATGGCTAATAGCTATCTGGACATCTATACGTGTCTAATTGTAGCATTCTGTTTCCGGTCTCCTGAGAGTGAAAAGGGAATCCAGTGTAAATCTGGAGCTGACGCGCAGCGGTAAAGACTGGCGGGATGAGAGTTGCAGACACTGTGAAAATGGGAAGTCTTCATCCACAAAACGCCACCCAGCCCGAAGACCTGCCGGGATCACGTCGCATTTGGTTTCATCATCGCGTGCTATAGATGAGGCCTGCGGCATCCTTCTTATATTGTGGATGCTTTAACAATGATTAAAAAAGTATCGCTGTTAACGGCGTTGTCCGTTACGGCATTTTCGGGCTGGGCGCAGGATAGCGCTGACTCGTTGGTGGTGACAGCAAATCGTTTTGAACAACCGGCAAAAACAGTTCTGGCACCGACGTCCGTGGTGACGCGTGAAGATATTGAGCGCTGGCAGGCAAAGAGCGTTGTGGAGATTATGTCACGTCTGCCGGGCGTAGATATCGCGCAAAGCGGTGGCCTGGGTGCCACCTCTTCTACCTTTATTCGCGGCACTGAATCCCGTCATGTTCTGGTCCTGATTGACGGTGTACCGTTGAACAGCGCCGGGATTAGCAACGTTCCCGATCTGAGCCAAATCCCAACCTCGCTGATTCAGCGAATCGAATACGTCCGTGGCCCGCGTTCTGCGCTGTATGGCTCCGACGCGATTGGCGGCGTGATTAATATCATCACCGGGCGTGATAAGCCGGGTGCGGAAATCTCAGCGGGCGCCGGCTCTAAGGGCTACCAGACCTATGATGGCGCTTTCCAGCAGGTGCTGAATAAAACCAAAATCACTATGGCGGGTAACTACACCTATACCCGCGGCTTTGATATTGCTGCCCAGGATGCGCCGCGCCAGCCTGACCGCGATGGTTTTATGAGTAAATCGCTGTACGGCTCCGTGGAACAGCAAATTACCGACAGCGTGAGCGGGTTCTTCCGTGGCTTTGGTTATGACAACCGCACCGCGTATGACGGTTACGATCATTACGACGCCAATTTTATGGTGGATGGACGACCTGATACTCGCCAGCTTTACAGCCAGAACTGGGATACCGGTTTGCGTTACAGCCAGGGGATTTTCCAGTCACAGCTGGTGGCGGGTTACGGCCGCAGTAAAGATCAGAACTATGATCCGAAGAAAGGGCGCTACGCTGATTCCGCAACCATGGATGACGTGAAGCAGTACACCACCCAATGGCTCAACACTATAGAAGTTGGCCATGGCAATATCGGCGCAGGCCTGGACTGGCAAAAGCAGAAGACGCAGGCCGGGACCGGTTACCTGGAAAAAGGTTACGAGCAACGTAATACCGGCGTGTTCGCGTCTGCGATGCAGCAGTTCAACAGCGTGACGCTGGAAGCGGCGGCGCGTAATGACGACAACTCCAACTTTGGCAACCATGGCACGTGGCAAACCAGCGCAGCGTGGGAGTTTGTGGATGGTTATCGCGTGATTGCCTCCTACGGCACCGCTTTTAAAGCACCGACGATGAGCCAGATCCACAGCGCTTCTTACGGCAATCCGGACCTTAAACCGGAGGAGAGTAAACAGTGGGAAGGGGGCTTTGAAGGCCTGACGGGACCGGTCAACTGGCGTATCACCGGTTATCGTAATGATATTGATAACCTGATCAGCAGCGATCCGCATACGTATCGGTACTACAACGTTGACGAAGCGCGTATTAAAGGTGTGGAAGCGACGGCACAGTTCGAAACTGGACCGGTTGGACATCAGATCTCCTATGATTATGTTGACCCGCGTAACGCCAAAACTCATGAAGTGCTGGCCCGCCGTTCTAAGCAGCAGGTTAAGTATCAACTTGACTGGCAGGTATGGGATCTCGACTGGAACCTCGCTTACCGTTACCTCGGCACCCGCTATGATGTCGCAATCGATCCAGACACGTATGCGTCAGAACGCGTGAAAATGGGCGGGGTAAGCCTGTGGGATGTCGCAGTTTCATATCCTGTCACCTCTCACCTTACAGTTCGTGGTAAAATAGCCAACCTGTTCGATAAAGATTACGAGACAGTTTATGGCTACCAAACTGCAGGACGGGAATACACCTTGTCTGGCAGCTACACCTTCTAATCCGCGTCCCACCGTGCTGGTATTTGATTCCGGCGTCGGTGGGCTTTCGGTCTATGATGAGATTCGGCATCTCCTGCCGGATCTCCATTATATCTACGCCTTCGATAACGTCGCTTTCCCTTATGGGGAGAAGAGCGAGGACTTTATTGTTGAGCGTGTCGTTGAAATCGTCACCGCGGTACAGCAGCGTTATCCTCTGGCGCTGGCGGTCATCGCCTGTAATACGGCAAGCACGGTATCGCTGCCAGCCTTGCGCGCAAAATTTCAGTTCCCGGTTGTGGGCGTGGTTCCCGCAATAAAGCCTGCTGCGCGCCTGACTGCGAATGGTATTGTGGGTCTGCTGGCTACGCGCGGCACGGTGAAGCGTCCTTATACGCGTGAATTGATCGATCGTTTTGCCAATGAATGTCAGATCGCGATGCTCGGTTCGGCAGAGCTGGTGGAGATGGCTGAAGCGAAGCTGCATGGCAAGACGGTGCCACTTGAGGAGCTGCGTCGTATTCTTCGCCCGTGGCTGCGTATGCCGGAACCGCCGGATACCGTCGTACTGGGCTGCACTCATTTCCCGCTCTTACAGGAAGAATTGTTAGAAGTACTGCCGGAGGGGACGCGTCTGGTGGATTCCGGTGCGGCTATTGCCCGTCGTACTGCCTGGCTGCTGGAACATGAAGCGCCGGATGCCAAATCTGCCGATGCGAATATCGCTTTTTGTATGGCATTAACAAACGAGACTGAACAACTTTTACCCGTTTTACGCCGTTATGGATTTGAAAAGCTCGAAAAACTCGCGCTGTAGCACGGTTTTGAGCAAAAAAGAGACGGTTGAACGTTTTTTTTTAAAGAGGGGTTGTCAACGTCTGAGAACTCCCTATAATGCGCCTCCACTGACACGGAACAACGGCTTGCAAGCCGCCGGGTTAGCGGGGTTCAGAGATGAATGCCGGCAGAGAAAAGTGAAAATAATCACTTGACTCTGAATGAGGAAAACGTATTATACGGGACCTCGCAACGGTGAGCGAAAGCCGCGTTGCACTGCTCTTTAACAATTTATCAGACAATCTGTGTGGGCACTCAAAGTGACATGGATTCTTAACGTCGCAAGACGAAAAATGAATACCAAGTCTCAACGAGTGAACACGTAATTCATTACGAAGTTTAATTCATTGAGCATCAAACTTTTAAATTGAAGAGTTTGATCATGGCTCAGATTGAACGCTGGCGGCAGGCC
>NZ_SCMF01000007.1:0-232809 GCF_004296595.1 Enterobacter sp. A8 | reverse complement strand
TAACCATCGGTCAGGCTTGCCAGTTGAGAAGCCAAAGACGAATCAGCGCCGATGCCAAAACCACCGACCTGAATAACATTGCCATTTGAGGTGCCAGTATCCTTCGTGGCCGATGTTCCCAAACCGAGGTTTGTGCGAACGTCTGCAGCGTTCGTTGCACCAGTCCCGCCCTGGTCAATCGGGAGAGCACCGTTGGTCCCTTTCTGTGCCAGCTTACCGATGCCGGGGATAGTCATGGGGGTGCCGTTTATAGTTACCGTGATGCTCTGATTTGCTGAGGTAGTAGCGAACGTCTCCCATGCGCCGATATTCTCGTCATACTCTTTGATGAGCTGAGACATGGCCTGCGCCAGACCGTCGACCGAGATATTGTCTGATACCAGAATGCCGTACTTCTGGCCGCTGAGCGCCGGTGATGCAGCAGGCGTTACCGTCATTGACGTGGCGCTGTTCACGGATGAAATCTGAAACATCTGCACCGGGTTGGACATAACGATAATTGTCTGGCCAGCGCGAACCTGGCTGGCGGGTGCAGTCCAGTTTGTGCCGGTGCCGGTTGCGGTGTTTCCGTTAATGGCGATGGTGCCAGTGTTATAAAGCATATTTTCTCCAGGCAATAAAAAACCCCGCCGGAGCGAGGTTTATTGTAATAGGAAATTTATTCAGACGTACATGTCAGGAAGAACGGGAAGGCTGAGCGTCGTTATCGTGTTATTACCCCAAATTGCATACTGCTCGCGTCCAAGATATTTTCCTCCCTGAACTGAAGCGTTACCGTTCTGTATTTTTATTCCGAACATCCGATACACATACATGCCATTGACCATATGTACCATCAGACCAAACCTACCGAGCGGAACATACCCGCTGCCGATATTCACGGCGCTTGTTGAAGGTGTCCAGAGTTGATTGAGGTATACGAAAGGCCTTCTTGTCGTTGAAAACGTGCAGGCTCCTGCAGCGTTGAAGATATTGAGCCCTGTTCCTGGCTGCGGCGCTACGCCACTGGCGAAGATAACGATATCTATCGTGCCAGTTGCGGGAGCGTCATCGTTCGTGGACGGAGGGCTGAAGAACCTGACGGTGTTACCGTCGAAGTCAATCGTGTTACCGCTATTACAGCGCCCAAAAACGACATACTTCGATTTGTCATATCCTGCTATCGTGGGAACCGCCCATCCCCCGGTCGGAACATTTACGGTACCCTTCCAGATACACTGGCCTGACTGTGTGGCGTTGGTGATCGCCAGGAAGTCGGTGCTGTCCCCAATAAGCAGGCCAACCCCACTTCGCTGACCTATCGGGAATATCTGCCAGACACTACCGGGAAACGTATAGGTACTGTCTCTTTCACTAATGCCCAGAGCCTGCATTCTCGAATTTTGCGTAACCCTGCCACCAGAGATGGTGATGGAATTCATTTTATGCCACAGCCCAGAATCAACATAGGCAGTCGCATGCGGTATAAACAGCACCTGCGCACCTGAAACATAACCGGCAATATCCACATACTTTGATTTCTGGTAGCCAGTATCAAAGCTTGCACCAAACGACGGGCATCTCAGGCCCGCCGTTATCTCCATACGTTTTCCACCGTCATTCAGTTCTATCAATAATCCTGTCGGCATTTTATGACCATGTCCCGAGAACGATCCGGCCACCACCCGGTATATTGATGGTTACGCCATTACCATTGATAACCGTTGTATTGCCGGAGCCATTGAAAGAAAAATTACCGTTTGTGGCGTAAATCGAGCCGCGAACGGTCACGTTGTTGAACGTCGCGTAGCCTGACTTGTTGATGTGCCAGCCAACGTTCCCCGTGCCGTCCCAGGTTGTGGACTGGATGTAGCTGCCGATTTTGGTGTTGTCGATAGTCCCTTCGCCAATCACAGTATTTCGGATAAAGGTCTGCCCGTTCTGAATCACGAACGGAAGCGTAACGGTCGCTCCTGCCTGGTGCGTTACCGCGAAGCGGTCAGCCAGGAAGATAACCTGCGACTGCATCCCAGATGGCGTATTCTCAACGCCGATCCCCATCCCCGCCGCGTAATACTGGCCGTTGCTGGATAACCCGACCTTAATGCTGTACATCGCCTTCAGGTCGCCGTTGATGTTCGCAATGGCCTGCGCATTGGTGGTGATCGCAGAAGTGTGGCCATTAACGGTCGCCGTGATGCTGTTTACCTGCGTGGCCATAGCCTGCTGGTAATCCGAGAACGTCTGATTCAGGTTGTTGATAGATGCTTTGTTGCCGTTAACGTCCGTCTGCAGGCTCAGCAGCGAGCGCGCCGTTGCTTCCTTCTCGTTAACGATAACCTCGTCAATACGGTCCAGCTGTGCGCTGCTACCGGCGACTGAAGCCGACAACGATTTACGCGTGGCCACCTGAGCCAGGTTGCCCTGAATAATCGCGATAGCCGAGTTCTTCACCCCACCCGTCATGCCGTCCATAGACACGCTGATGCTGTCGATTCGCTGGCCCAGGGCGGCATCTTCTGTTGCTACCGTTTGCTCAAGCTGACTGAGTGAAGACGAAACATCCCCGACCGTGCTGGAAAGCTCATTAACGCTGGTCTGTACCTTCCCTACGTTCTCGGCATTTTTGGCGATATCCTTCGCCTGCAGCTCCAGTTCGTCATTGGCCTGTTTGATGTCATTAACCATGCCAGCAATTTTTTCATTGCTGTCGACGGCATTCTCAACCACATCCTTCAGTAGACCCGTTTCCTCCATCTCCTTGAGAATGGAATCGGTGATATCAGATACGTCTGTGCTCGACTGGCCAAATACCCACTCGGTCCAGTCGCTCTGATTGCCGAGGCGATCAACGAGCCTTGCCCGGTACCAGAACGATTTTCCAGCCAGCAATCCCATTTGCTGGTAGGTCGATGAGGGATAAGGCACGTCTGCCAGCAGTAACGGAGAATCACCGTTCGCCGTGGCGCTGTAGTGAATTTCTGTCTTCTGCGTGTCCTGCGCCCCGGACGGAAATCCCCAGGAAATGCCGATCCCAAACACCAACGGCTGCGTGGCGAGATTCACGGGCATAGGTGGTTTTCCGACCTTACCCGTAAGCTCCGTCTCAGCTGACGTTGCCCAGAGGGATGCGATATCGAGCGCGTTAACCGCGCGGATTCGGACCACGTAGCGCCCGGAGTAAATTCCATCAACCTCAAAGCGCGTGTTGCCGGTGCGCGGAACGTTAATCCAGTCGCCGTTGTTCTGACGCCACTGCGCCTCATAGGCAACGGCATTTTTGACGGTATCCCACGTAACAACCATCGTGGTGATGCCTATCCCCTGTTCAACGCGGTAAACACTGGAGAGCGTGATATTTTCAGGCATTCCCTGACCGCGTGGCGGCACAACGCTGACGGGCCTGTCTTCAATCACCGCGCCGTCATCAACGCGCGGAAACTTGTTCGGATTGTAAGGCAGGCCGTTAATGGTGACCGTGTTATCCGAATTCCCGCGTACACCCGATGCGGGACAGCTCTATGGTGTTAAAGCCGAACCGGTTAGAGACTTCCGGCACCCAGGCGCTGGCCTGATCGTCCTGATAGCCGTTGGCCGGATTGCTGTAGGTGACGATTGCTGACGAGTAGTTCGTCTTTTCCGATGTGCTGGAGAAGTTAAACGCGCCCACGATATTCGACTTGTTGAACACAAAGTCGGGGTCCAGCTCGCGGGGCATATCGGCGTCAACGGACAGAAGATTGTTGGACCAGCTGATCATCCCCCGGAAGATGTTCGCCAAATCCATCAGCACTGTCCATGCATCGGTACGCTGGGAAATGTACAAATCGCAGAGGTACCGCGCCTCTTTCCCGCCTGCTCCGTCCGAAACCTGCGCATCGCAGTACTGTGCAATCTGGTACAGGGTCCATTTATCAACTAAATCAGCCGTGATCCGTTTTCCCAGACCGTATCGCTTGTTCAGCACCAGATCGTAAAAAATCCAGGCGGGGTTGTTAGTCCATGCCCACTTAAAGGTTCCATCCCAGGTGCCGCTGTAGGCACGGGTAACAGGATCGTAGTTCGCCGGTACGCGGACGATTATCCCCTTCATTTCCACGGTGACGTTTGGCGTTCTGCCGTCAAACAGCTTCGAATCAAACTGAATGAACAGCAGCGACGTGTGCGGATAAGGGATCAGACAAAGTTACAATACAAAAGGAAGCAAAGATTGCCGTCAGAACTTCTTGAACAGCGAGAGGCTACGAGGTCGCCGCCCCGTAAGAAGTTAGATAGCCAGAAAGGACCCATAGAGCTTCAGACGCCTTGGGGGACAGTCATATCCTCGGGTGGAGACATTGTATTTATTGTCCGCCATAGGGGATAAGATAAGGTAATTCCTAAAACTTACCGCTTACGCTTGTTAAATCAGCCATGGCGTCCATCCTTAAAATTCTCTGAACTGGCTCCTACCAACACCAGAGAAAATAGCACCTTAAACGAAACTAGCCGTTTTTCAGCTGCCCTCCACTGGAGGGCTTTTTTTTACAATTACTGGCCAAAACCAGTTGAGCTGGAATCTAATTAATTCCTCAATCAAACCGCTTACGCTTGTTAAGTCCCGGTTAAGTGCCAGGCTAAACGTGACTCTGATGTGGAGAATGCCAACTCCAGGGAAACATCGATAAAAAGAGCATGTGAAACTGAGACTCCTGTAGCCTCCCTCGTGGGGGCATTTTTTCAAAAAAAAAGCCAGCTCGGACAGAACTGGCTGGGTCTAGCAGTAAGTAAGTAGCGATTCACACCTTGGTCGACAAATTATATATTCCCTTATCTTTCATTCATGTGCCGGGTGCCTCCCGGTGAACTTGCCACAGTCTTCAAGTCCGCAAACGTTAGTCCAGCATCGACTGCTTGCCCCTCCGCATAGGGGGATCCACTGAGTGCCAGAAATGTCGATTCGCATGTGCACTTTTAATCTAGTATAAAATTAACATTTTTCGTATCCAAACAAAAAATTAAAGCCTTGCTTAAATGTTTTTCATGTTAATTAATTTTAAATTAAAACCCTTTAAATTATAAAGTTATTCTAATATGTATGTTTTCCCATACAGTTTCCTTTATAGTTTATAGTTTGAGTCTCCTTGTAATGATGACCAGATTGGTCTCCCTTCTGAACTTACGGATCTTGTCTAAGAAGGGATGTTTTTTCCCTCGCTTCGCTTGATAATTACCCACTATTTTCTAAAATTAACTTCAGGCTTTGCTATGTCAGGTAAAGTCGTCGTTCAGGAATACCCGTGCGCTCAAGGATGAGTCATCCTCATTTTTTTCTTTCCAGCTCAATTTGTCGAATCCCCATGAGGTTGTTGTTGCCTTTTTCAATTACAGCCAGCAGCGGCTTAATCCACAAAACAGCCTGGCAATACGTTATTGAGCTGGCGGTAGCGGAACGATCATTGGCTGCGTCAATTCCGTCGGTATAGGTGTGCATTGCGCTGGAACGTAAACGGTACGCGTATTCGTACAGCCCACCAGCAATGTCAGCAGGAACAGGCAAATCACAGGTTTTTTCACGGCGGAGAATCTCCCGGTATTCGATTACGGTTTCTTCGGTGCTGGTGTCGACCAGGGAGTTAAGCCTGTTGGCTTGTTCTGCAACCTGATTGAATCGATTGAAGTTGAATGCCTGTGTAGCAATCACCTGCCCCTGCAAAGCGTTGTCACTTCGCAGAACGTCGTTATCGCTCTGGAGGCTACTGGCGTTTGAGCAACTCTTAGCGAGAGCGACCGAAAGGCCAGCAATAACGACAACGCAGATAAGAGCCGGATTAATTTTCATTGGTCTAGCCCCCAGCACGTCAACGCACTTTCCTGTTCGCGCCGCTCAACCTGCCCATAACAGCCATTCTTTTGGCCTTTAGTCAGGCGGCAATCACGTCCACCGTCCTTAATCCACCAGCGGATTGCTTCGCATGCCCCTTTACGGTCACCTGCGTTGATCCGCTTATAGAAGGTCGAAGGGAAACATTTACCCGGGCCAATGTTGTACGGGCAGAAGGATGCTATACCGACCTTCTGCGGCTCTGTCAGAGGCATTTTGATATTGCGATCAACCCAGGCTAATGCCTTATCGCGTTCAATAGCGTTAACCTTCCGGCATTGTTCCTCAGTGGCTGTCATGCCCCTAACAACACGTCTGCCATCGATAAAGGTAACGCCGTGACATAAAGACCAGACCCCACCCGGATCAACAACGGCCACCAGCGCATTGCCTTCTTTCTCGCTGATGAACTGGTCAAAAATGAGTGGAGCAGATGCACCTGATGCGATTAGTGCCAGCACTGTTGCGCTGAGTTTTGATTTATTAGACATCATTCACCTCGCGCAGCTCTTCGACGGTCTGCTTTGATTTGGAAATAGAGGTTGGTGAGAAAGGTGAGCAAGCCGAACAGTAAACTACCGATCACACCTATAGCCGCCCACTGCTCTGGGGAGTAACCGTCAAGAAGTCTTCTAAACCAGTAAATGGCACTACCTCCCGATGCGCCGTAGGAAATGCCAGTAGTTATTTTGTCCATTCGATACATACTCTCACCTCGCTCAGTTGCGGGTGCTTGTTTGTAGGAAACAAAAAGGCCACCCGAAGGTAGCCCTAAAAAGCTTGAGGCCTCTGTAAAATGAGACCCAGATATCGTTTTAAGTCCATGGCATAGAGACCACTCTTAACAGACTACGATATATTTTGCGTACGCGTTAGCATTTTCATATCATGTGTTTGTTTCACTAATGCCACACAGCGCTTATCACCTAAAGGAATGAAAATGAGAATTAAGAGCATTGGATTTACTATAAAAAACAATAATAAAAACATAAATACTTCGGATGTAATGTCTGATTTCATAAAAAATTCTTCTCGTATTCACAACCGAACTGATTACTCTCGTCAAATCCTTATATCTGATGATAAGAGTTTTTACAGTGGCTTGGTTGTAACCTTCAGAAATCAGAAAAAAAACTGTTTAGCGCAATTTTCCAAGGGAAAATTCAAACTTAAAGTAGAGGACTTAACCAAAGGCGACAAACTAGTCAGCTTTAATTTCTTTTGTATAAAAAAGTCTAATCTTAAAGGCTTATATATGTATCATCATGGTTCTTGCTCGCTAAACGGCGTATTTACGCACTTACAGACTATAAGCAATGAATTTATCCGAAGTAAATGCAGTGAGGAGATAGATCTTTTAGGGAAATCTCCAGATCCAGATTTAGTAAGAAAAATAAATGAAAAATATCAAGCCAGATTCGAGTTCAGCTTAATTACCAGCAAAAAAGACATTTCATCAATTTTGCGTGCATTTAAGGAGATAAAACAAGCTACTTTTAAATTTGATCATGTAGATTTCAAATCAGGTCCAATGACTGCACTTTCACCTTTCATTAATACTACAGATATTAACTTCAATATTGAATCTGCAAGCCGAGTAAGAACAACCCCGTTATCACAGCATCTCGCAGATATTTATAAAAATGTAACCGGTATCGTAAAAGCAAGAGTAAGAGCTGTAGATCATTCAGGCATTGAAAAAGTAGTCGATTTTATGAATTGCCCTACTTTTCTTGAGACTTACGAATTCGATAGTATAGCTAAGGAAACAGATGGAATCACAAACACGAACTACCTCAAAAGCAAAGTATTCGCTATAATAAAAGACGAAATGTTGAAAGGGAAAAATAAAAATGTCTTTAACTGATGCGGTCGTTAGGCAGAAAATAGGCGTGCAATACGCTTTATTAATTATCATTTCCGCCCTGTGTCTCACAGGGCTATTCTTCCTGTATAGACATACTCCAGTAGTCAGTGATAATTTTTTTGATTTCTACCATAAAAACCTTCGTGGATATTTATTCTCAGGATTTATCTCTGTTGGTTCATTCCTTCTCAGTTTACATACATTCGTAATAGTCAACTTAAGAGATAAAGTTTTCGCCACACCTGAATATAAAGCTTCATTCTGTGAAGCTTATGAGGTAGATGAGGCGGACATAAGTGAAAAAAACTTATTCAAGCCATTAGACAACCTATCCTCATTTATAAACTCATCAATTCTTCTTTCATTTATCACAGCCATACTTCAATTTACAATAGGATTGTCAACTAACCTCTACGCTTGTTTATTATGTGTTTGGCTTGCCATACTTACAATATGCTTCCTGATTCATTGTCTAACAATAATAAGAATGAACATCAAAATCCTTCTAAAACAGAAATAAGCAGGTATCAATGAGGTTGCTACCTGCAATTTAGATCAAAAAAAGATGTTAATAATTTATCATAGATATACATCCATCGATAAAGCCGAGTGCTGTTTGTAATTCCTTTCTTATTGTTCCATCAGAGCAATTACGCCTTTTAGCTATTGCTCTTAGCGAAATACCGACCACGAAGTGGGCAATGATCAATTCATACTCATCAGGCTTAAACTTCCTCAGTCTAGCAACGCAACCATCGATCATTATACCTGTATCATCATCACACTGATTTCGTGATTTCTTTCCGTGTGGAAGAAGTCCTTTAAATCCGGCAGCGATTGGTTGCCAGTCAACGCCATTATGTTCATCTGCAGCCCAAGCACCCCAACGGTCCATTAATTCATACATATCGTTCATAAGTCCTCCTTACGCCAGAACGCCGAGCGCGTAGGCCCGGTCCAGCACTCTAATGATCATTTCCAGCTGCGAGCCATATTTGCGCTCGAATGCCAGTCGGTCGTTATGCAGTTCGATGTGATGCTTTCGGCAAAGTGGTATGGAGAAAATGTCATGCGCTTTTGTCGCCATGCCACCCTGCCCCCATCCGATTAAGTGATGTGGGTCGTCTGATTGCTGCTGGCAGCATTCACAGGGCTGTGTTTTCACCCAATTCAGATAATCGCGACTTTCCCAGCGAAGACGCTTTGGTCGACGCATGAAAGACTGAGGCGGCGCCGGATCCACCATCACACCTACTAGGGGTTCTGTCAGCGCATCAGGCTGGTCGACCGCTGAAACTAATTCCCTAAGGATGTTGCTGGCCGGCACAGAAGGCGTAATATCGCTTTCGCGACCGATCTTGCTTTCTTGAGGTAAACGAAGCGCTTCACGAACGCATGATTCTGGAAGTGCATCCGTAACCCCTTTACGAACTGCCCACCAGCAGAGTTCAGCGAGAGAAATCTCGCGGCTTTTGTCGATAGCGAGTGAAATACGAACCGAATCCAGAACAAAGGCAATTACGTTTCTCCATGCCAGTTCTGCTAGTTCCTCGGTACACTGCTCTCGAAGCTGGTTATCGCAAGAGCCACAAAGAAGGATGGATCCAGGCTCATGGTGCATGATGGTTAGTTCGTGATAGTGGTAATCACTGTGGGCGTTCTGGCAATGTCCGGCGCCGTGCTTCAGCAACCAGTAATCAAGCCCGCTAATACCGCCAGCTGCAGTCAGCACCTTTTCATTCAGAAAGAAGCTTCGCAGCTGCTCGTTTTCAGCCAGTGGCTGCCGCGCGTCCGAAACGCGACCAGTTTGATACCCGGCCATACTTTCTGGCTGGCGCTCGATTAACACTCTTCCTGCGGTGAACAACTCCATCAGCTCTCTTCCTGGCTTCAAAAGTACGACACCCAGCTCCCTAGCAATCACAGGTCGAAGAAGCGCACGCATCACTCGCTCTCCCTGATAATGATCTGCCCGTTCTCGCCCCAGAGCTTTGTTATCCTTGAATCCCAGATATGCGTGTCGTCCTCGAAGAGCGCATCCATCAGAGACTTCATCAGGTTATCAAGATCGGGTTTACCCTGATGGGGCTGCCCGTTCATCTCTGCGCGCTTCTTTTTGCTCCAGCTATTCGGCATCGGAAGAACGAAGGTAACGTGCGAATTTGACTCTGGCATGTAAATGCCCAGCAGCCGGACGTGATCGCAAAAGGCCCGGTAACGCATAACTTCAGGGCGCTTTTTCCATTTGTCTGCACGCGTCATGCGTGGCTTACCCATCGGCAGGATGTTGTAGACTGTCACAGTCACCCCCATGCCCGGGAACACATACTTTGCGCTGTCTTAGCTGAGGATTTTTGCTGAGGTAGTAATGCGCTGACTATCCAAAGACGAGGGTCAATATCGAGACTTTTCTCGACGGGGACGCCTTTAGACTTATAGCGAGCCACCAGCTCATTGGCTTCTTCGGTTGTCAGCCCGGTGTGAGTGAACCAGCTTTTCTTCATGCCGCCTCCTGCAGGAGTGACATCAAAAGAAAATTGCTGGCCCGTTGAGGGGTCAGTAGGGATTTATTCGTGTTTGGTGTTTGCGCCATGGTTTCTCTCCAGTGGCGCAGCAGGTATAGGGTGTTCAGGCCTATGACGGGAGTGTAACAGAATTCTTGGAAACGCGATAACCAGCCCGTTCAAGCATCTGCGTAAAGAGTGTCGGTGCTCCTACTATCTCATCATCCTGTAACGGCATAAAGGATACTTCATCCCCACGTCTGTACATGAGCGCGCGACCACTATCAGGAAATGAGTGCAGTCGCGCAACGATAACCCCATCGTTGCATCTGATGACCGCATAGCCCTTGTTAGGTAATTCTTCTTTTTGTTCCACCAATCTCCCCTCCAAACTGGAAAATTTCTGCATGCTGTTTCAATAAAACCAGTCGTCTGCACTTTCCCAGGTCTGCTGGAGGATTTCCTCGACCTTCTTTTTAGCTTCTTTTTCGCCATCGTAAACACTTAACCCATCGGAACCTGCGCGACGCACAATCAGACTGCACTCATCGAACTGACTCTGGATCCGTTTTAATAATTCTCTCTCAAGTGCCGGGACTGCACCCTCTGGAAGTTCTTTAGTACGATCAATGGTTAATTCAACTTTCATAAGCGCCTCCACCGCAAAAGCTGTATGTTTATACAGTACACTTATGGGGAAGTTTGATCAACGCCTTAACAGCACGAATTGTTAAAGTGTGATTATGTTGTTTACAAACGAGACAGTGGACGGTAATGTCGAAGCAAGTGTTATCCACCCAATAAATTCTTCATTAAATCAGCAGCATATAACTAATCTTTTAATGGAATCGATAAGCCATGACAATAACATCTTCGCCCAGACTCATTCTTCGTTCATTTAAAGAGAGTGATGCTTTAGCACTTCTGGACTATCTTTCTTCCCCTCGCACTCCCTGTTTTCAGGACGAAATGCTCAACTCAGTTGAGGATGCCGTAGAAGAAGTATGCAGAAGAGCAAATGATCCAAGCCAATTTGCTGTTTGCCTCAAAGACTCCGACCTCGTTATTGGCCATCTGTTTGCAGAAAATAGTGGCGAGCCAGATGCTAATACGTGGTCCGTAGGTTGGCACTTTAATCAGCGCTATGAAGGGTACGGGTATGCAACAGAATCAGTTGGGGCCCTGTTTAAATATTTGTTTAACGTGAAACAGGCAAGGCGTATCTATGCGTACGTTGAAGACTACAACCTGTCCTCTCAAAGATTGTGCTCCCGCCTTGGTATGCGACAGGAGGGTTGCTTTAAAGAGTTTGTTTCATTTATTACGGATGAAGGCGAGGAAAGATATGAGAATACATTTGTTTACGCATTATTAAAAAAAGAATTTAAATCAACGAGTTAAATTACGTTTCAAGTACTTATCAGAGTATGTAAGTTTTGGCTGTGCCATATAAATCCCCTGTGTGCAAGGAGCGGACATCCATTGTACTGGTTTGTTGAGCTCAATCAGGCAAACAATGCTGCCTGCTGCAGGTTATTTATTATTTAGCCAAATGTTTTCTCATCAGTGCATTTTCTAATGTAATTCCACGGCAAATAGGAAAACCTCTCTCCACTACATGAAAGCCGTGTCGTAGAAAGAACGCTTCCGCAGCCTTACTTACATTTGAAGTAAGCTCACTAGTTCCATGTTGCCTCGCTTCCTCATGAATGCAATTCATTAGTAATGTCCCTACCCCCTGTCCTGAATAGGTTCCTGAGACATAAAAATGGTCAATGTACCCATTTGGTTGGAGATCTGCATATCCAGCTATTTCGCCATCAAGCTCTACAACAATAGGGGATAGTTCCCTCATGTGATTGGCCCATTGTTCCTGGTCGATTTCTGCCGGGGCCCAAGCATCAATTTGTTCATGTGTGTAGTAGTCTGATGCGATGGTATGTACAGAAGAATAAAACACGTTAAATAATGAGATTTCATCCCCATTACGGAACCTTCTTATTTTCATATAACCTCATTATGAAAGCTGCTTGTAGAACAATGCTACTTTTTGTGAAACAGGGTGTCATCTCCTCTCTCACAGTGGGCCCATTCCCAGTTAGCCAGTCCGTTCTGTGCCAAAGGCGGACGTTGAGAGCACCTCTCTGCATCAATCCACGGGCAGCAGTTTACAACTTTATCGGCATTGTTAATAAGTTCTTTGATTGGTTGGGGAGAACTCTCTCCCCAACCAGTCAACCAAAGTGAACTGAGATTATTTTGTCTATTTTATTTTTATACTCTACTCTAGAAGTATCATCGAAAGGTCGCTTAAGTGTTGAGGTTAGTATCTCAAAGATAGAGTCGGTATATTTTTCATCACTGAAAACAATTTTTACTTGGCTAAAGTTATCTTTAAACTCAGTATAAGTAAATACTAAAATCTCGTTTAAAGTATTGAACGCCTCTTTTTCAATATCTTGAGAATCTAAAGACTCCTCTGTTACCCGTTGCGATAGTTTATTTATCAAAGTTGTTAATGCGCCAGCGTCAGGGTCATCATCTTTCACTAGCAATGCTAGGGTATCGATTAAATTTGAATCGTTATCCTTGAAGAAGTAATCCTCGTCAATAATTGCTAAAACACCATCTTTAATTGCGGAGCTCTCAATTTTCATCTCCAGCATTGAAAGTCTTTCAATTGCTCTCTGGGGAGTGTAAACCAACCATTCTTTATATTTGTCTTTTTGCCTTACTATATTCCTTAGTGTGTGCTGAGTGGCATCCCATGTAATTAGCATAGGGATTTGACCGACTCCCTTTTCATCGCAGTGTATGCTGTCATCAGATAAGGTTAATGCAGCATAAATATCATTATTAATAGTTCGTTGATTTCTTTTTTTTGAACCTGATATTTGTCTGGAAAACTTCCTGGCAACTTCCTCAATGATTCTATCTTCTTGATAAACTGAGGTTGAAATAACTTCAATTCTATTTAGATTTAAATACTGTGAGACTGAACGGCTTAGTTTATAAAACTTTGCATCGATAGAACCAGATGTATCTTCATAACCAATAAAATCTTCTAAGAAGTTTTCGAAATTGTAACTACTAGGCTGGCTTTTTTTAATATTTATGTATGTATTAAAAAATACGTTTTTAGAATTACCTATCTTCCCAACTAATTCATCATTGGCAAAAGAACTGATTTTCATTGCATTTACTAAATGTCGTGCTGTTTCTTCAAGATGTTCTTGGGTTACGCGAATGTATCTATTTTTAAGGTTGAATACTATTTTCTTTAACGTTTTAACGGTGCTTATTGATTTTTCACTGTTAGAAATTTTATCGTATCTTAATGCAACAAGATATGGAATCAATACTGGCGCATCTAGGTACAAAAAAAATGTTTTATTGTCAATGTATCTTTCAAGTTTCTTTTGATTTAAGAGAGTTATGCATAGTCTTGATGAGCAATAGTCTGAAAGATATTCATTTCTCCCAGATAATTCAACAAGCTCATTAGCTAATGTTGAAGACAATGAGTTGCTTATTTTTCCTTTTTCAGTTATCAGTTTTTCCAGTTGCTTAATAATTCCTTTCACAATTTGATTTCTTGGGGATTCGAAGTTTAATTCATTAAGCTGTAAATTGACTGACTCAGCATAAGCCTCCTTAATAAGGTCAAGAACCTCGGTGGATATATTTTCACTGAAATATTTTGAGGTCGCATTGCCAATTATTGTTAAAACCTCATTCCTTTTGGCTATTTCTTTTAACTCAAGATTTCTGATTCTCTTACTTTCAACCTCCGACAGACTGTATAAATCTCCATCGAGGATAATTCGATTATCTCGTTTTAAAAGATACAATCTATTTTTAAGGGTTTCATTATGCAGCCCAAGAATTTGAGTTTCATTGATTAAATCATGCTCTGACTTTCCTTGAACTGTAAGTAATGAAACTATGTATGAATCAATAATTACATTCTTTAAATTCGCTGCATCTTTACTTAACACCAGATATTCGTAAAATGCTATTTCTTTTATGTCCAACTCATCCTTTTTAGAAGATTGATAATTGTGTATATCCTCAAGAAGAAAAGTTAATATCTCCGGATAATCGTTGGTAATTTTTTGAGATATTCTATTTGCGTCATAAAACTCTAGGGTTATCCCATAATTTTTTCTGGCATTGTTTTTTAAAGTCTCAAGCTTGCTTTCAGATATTTTGTGGCTCCAAAAGAAATTCAATACAGGAGGGTAATTATATTTTTGAATTAAATCATCTGTTTTTATTAAGTCTTCTTCAAGTTTATCTTCCAAACCTTTTTTGATAATAGATACCTGTATTACCTCTCTTACTTCACGACCTCTTACTGAGTAAACGACATCCTTGCCTCCGTCATAAGGGCCATTTGTAATATAAGCATCTGCATTGAACATTCGCTGTAAAAACCGTCTAACAACCTCTTCGAAATCATTAAACCGCTCAATTGATGAAATAAATAGAATATTATTATCCATATCCGTTTGATTCCTCTATTAAAAACTAAGCCATAGGTGATATATAATCATTAATTCGCGATTTTGTAAATTTAATTGCGTACTATTGACATGAACATACTTCACAAACAATGTAGTCAATCTCGCTAAGAAAATCCAATATCTTATTGATGTAAAAGGTTTTATGGCTGATCGCTCAATATTTTGAGCAGCCCTGATACAAATGGCTCAATTTCCGCTACTCGCTCATAGCGGACTATGAAACTACCCCAGATTATTCCCTCGCTTCAAATCTCTTGCCTGTAACTTTTCCTTCAGTCCCGCGAAGGACGACCACTACAGATCCGACATTGGGGTTTTCGGATCTGCGGAAGCGGAAGCAGGCCCAGAGGATGTTCGTTACCGAGATGCGACAGCAAACATCCGCAAGTTATTGCAACTGGAGCCGGATGCCATCAAGCGTCTCCGGGAAAACAGCCAGCTTTTAAGCAGATGACAGCGGCAACGTTTGCTGACACCGGTCTGATCCCGATCCCTCAGCCTCTGATTGCAGAATTACTGCAGCCCTTTTAACGTGTATAACAGCGCTGGTCCTCCGGGCACTGACCAGCAGTTGTCTGTGCTTACGTCTTGCTTGCTATCGGTGGGAGCCCAAGATACATCAGGTCAGTGAGTGCGCCTCATGCCGGTATTGATACCTTCAGGAAATAGCAATCTCCGGTGCATGCTCCCTTATTTCTTTTAAAATAGCATTACTTAGCTCATAAATTTCACTGAAAAACGGAATATCTTTTTTTAAGACTGAGTACTGTTCTATGATCACGGTACGGTCATACAGCGCCTGCAATAGGCCTTCGTATATAGAAAATTCGGCTTTAAAATACTCCAGATCCCATACAAGATTATGTTTGCCATTTATGTATGACTGCAGGCGGGGAATAAGAACCTGAGCTTCTTTGTTGATCTCCCCCCAAAGCCTCTCAGAAATTTCATTATCGTCAGCATCCTGGCCAATCCGGGCACTGAACAGGTCAAAATCGTAGCGAAAGGGGTTCTGTTGCCTGTCCATTTCAATATGGTCCAGGTAGCCCGATGCTTGCATGGCCTCCGTAATTTCCCCGTCAAGCCCGGGAGAAGTTCTGTTTTCGAATACGGCCTGAGTAATGTCGTTTAACGTCGTGACAGTCACTTCTCCGTCTGAGTCCCCCACGGTTTTGATACCGTGATTTTTTAAAATACCGAGTGCCGCTTCCACAAAACGAACCGTGTTTTTAGCGTGACTGGCGTGCGGCGAAACCTCAAGCGCGAATGCGGTCTCTTGTTCGGAAGCACGGCGGACCATATCCGGGACTGTCACCAGAAGCCCGCACCGTTCAAGATCAGCCGGCGAGCAGAAATTCGCATCACTGACAAGATTTATGCCCGCTTTTTTAAAGCATTGCGCCACTAAGCGTGAACAAAACTGTTTTCTGCTGTTTTCACGGAATTGCCTCGTAAATTCAGGGCCTTTCACTAAAATGGCTTCAGCAACTGAATACTGGCTGCCCACAAGGTAACGGGCCTGATTGCACGCAATTGTTGTTATTTCTTGTCCCGGATCTTTGGCTAGCCTAAGGACTTTGAAATCAGATATGGCCCTTACCGCCGATCGGTTTGGAATACGACTGAATACGCCTCCGTCCCTTGTGGCTTCAATAATCGTCCCGCCAACATATATCATTGCATGAGAGTAGTAGCTGCCGGTCTGCTGGCAGATTATATCTGAGTGCATTTCATACCCCCGCTCCAGAATAATATCTCCGGGACGGAGACTGTCATGACGCAGTATGAAATACGGGCCAGCATAATCATTCGAGCTTGTAAATTTTCCCATCTTTTAATCTCCATGTTGTATTTGTGTGTTTGATCTGTCCGGGCTACCGGAACTCGAATTTAACAATGGTCTCCCTTGATACTGATTTCCCGTTACGATCTATACCGACAGTTGCCAGGCCGCCCGGCGGGAGGCCTCGGACAGAGGCATATGGCAGGGCCGTTTCAAATTCACCTTTCCTATTCAATTTAAATGGAAGAATGTAAAACCTTCCAGTAGCAGACCGCAAGAGCTCGGGTTCTGGGTGTTTTCGGATCTCAGATTATAACTGGAAGAAGCTGCGTTTTTCGATAGCCAGTCTTTCAGCCTGACGATGGCATGCGGTATGTGGATGCCGGGTGATGAAGGTTCGCTCTGTGCCAAAAACGGACATTGGTCGCACATCTGGTCGAATATACAGTGTTATTTGCTTTAATCATAAAACAGGCACGCTTTGAGTAAATCAATAGGCACACTTATTTGTTGCTGAAGAAGGAAAAACGCTCTAACTTAGATACTTAGAGTGGGCTAACCTAAAAATAACAGGCCAGAGAAAAGAAATAATGTACCAGCACGCTTTGGGGCGCAGCTCGTAGTCGTCGTTTGTAATTATCTAATTTTTATCAATATGTTAACGCTGGTGTGTCATCTGGTATAACCAGAGAAAGTGTGCTGGCACAAGATATAACTGTTAACTGGCTCATTCAACATATTCATTCGTAATCACTATATCCATACTATTTATGAGGCTTAAGATGAAGAGAACCAAGAAAATTGATATACAAATATTGACTGATGGTGATGAACTGATCAGCTCAGTTTGCCAGAATGACACTATCACTCTTACCGTTAAAAAACATGATGGCCGCTACAAAATTTTCCTCGTTGAGAAAAATAACAATGGATTGTTCAAGTTAAAGTCCGATTATGACATCTCAGTTTCTGAAGAGAAAGGAACACCCCTTGTAAAAACAAGTTCTGATGACGACGATTCAAATGACAGCGGTTACTCCGTTCGCGCTTATACGCTTTAGGAGCTAATGCTGTGAGTGAAAAGAAAAAAATTGACATGCTCATTTGGATAAAGGGCATTGATGAAGATAGCGAAGGTGATGTTCTAAAAGATGCTGTGGGGCTAAAAAAGTACACGGATGACATCGTTGTTGTTGCCGGGCCACCAGAAAAACTCTTAGCACCAGAAGCACGTAGAGAGTTACTCGAAGACTTAGATGACGACGGTGATGAAGAAGATGAGTGGGATGATGAAGATTGGGCGGTAATCGAAGGCGATGACTAAAGGAAGATCATACAAGCACCGAAAAGCACAGCGTGATGCTGTGAAAGAAGGAGCGTATAGGTGCAGAAAATGTGGGCTGGTTAGAGATGATGCTCAGGGGCACCATATTATCGAGTACCACATTGGTGGAGCCGCTGACACTCACATCATTATTCCCTTGTGTCGAGCCTGCCACATTGAGTATCACAAAAAAAATCCTGGCATTCGAATTTATAGACTTTAGCAACGGCCAGTGAACAAGTAGTTCCAGGTGACGCCTACGGCGCACCTGAACCAAGCGTTATGCACAAAGAGCTAGCCATGAGCCCTGGAATCCTAGAGTGGATTACCAATCGAGCACCTGAATTTGCGCACTTAGATGAGTCTGAGCGCAACGCTATTGCGGACTTCTCTATAGTGTGGAGCTTTTTTGAAGGCACCGATCTCAGAGGTTCTTGCAATTGACCTGCCCCCTTTTTATTTGCATACCTCTATGTTAGTCAGTTGATAGAATAATTGCTAAGGTCCGCTTCTCGCTCATAGCGGACCTTCAAGAGCATAGTGATGCCGCGGCTAAGCGGCATTTTTCATCTACTACATTCACCTTACTTTCTGGTGTGTGAAGCGTTTCAGGTCGAAATCGATTATTGTGCGTTGGTCACGGAAAATGCCGCAACGACAGTAGCGGATCAATTCGCCCCGTGCAATGGCTATTCGTATGTATTTCTCTGCGGTTGTGCGATGCAGATCGAACATCCCAACGACTTCTTTCGTCGTGATACGGCCATGCTTTTTCACCAACTCAATGATCCTTGATATGATTTGGTTGCGTTCACTCTGTGTTTTTGGTCTCGGCATCGGTTACGCCCTCCCCGCCTGACGCAGGCAGTCTTTACGACGCTTGGCGATACGGGCGACCTCAACAGCACTACCAGCTATGCCAAACATTTCTGAATACACCGCAGCTGCTCTTCGCCACAGGCCTTTTGCCTCAAGCGCCTTCGCTTTCTCCTCTGCGGCCTGCATCCTTACTGGATCGCTTTTTTCCGCCATACACGGAAGGATTACATCCGGAATATCCGCGTCTGGTACCACCTCGTATGTGTACTGAACACTATTCCGGGAACGAACGATCACGCCTTGGTCGCTTAAGTCACGAAGCAATTTGCCAGCTGTTGCACCTGACATATCCAGTGCCTCTGCAACATCGCCTACGGCGCAGTTCGGTTGGTAGCGCACAAACACTGCTACCTGCTGTTTTTGTGTTAATGCTTTGGTCATTGGTCAATGCTCGATTAGTTGGTTAAACCTGCCGCTTTACGGCGTTGGTACTCTTCTATCAGCAGCTGTGCCGGAGTTGGCCCTGCCGGATGCTGCGGTGCAGCTAGCTGCCGACGGATTGGAGGAACCGAAAGCCCGTTGCTTATGTGCTTCGTCCATTTGGTTAATAACTTCTCTGCCAGTTTTTTAAGTTCCCCCTCGGTCATCTGACGCTCAACACCAGTTCTGCGCATTTCGATGCAGATGTGATACAGCACCGGCTGCGGCCACGGATATTTGTCACTACCCGAAAAACGATACGACTCGTTACGCCAGCGTCGGTATTCACTCATCACCCGGTCGGATGTCAGCCCGAACGGATTTGCGCCACTCTCTGAAACCAGCGAAACGAACTCAGCAAGATCTGGGGGCCATGTATTACCTAATGCGCAACGGTCCATGCATTGCTGACAAACCAGTTTGATCTGGTTCTCAGTCATCGAACCTATTTGAGCTATCCACAGGGCCGTGGGTTCTGCCCCATTCTTCTGCGTCCAGCGGTTCGAGAAGATTTCCCCCATCACCTGCCATAACCGCCACGCTGTCTCCGTCGCCATCAAGTCCGTTCCGGCGTCGCCACTCTGCGTGTGCTGACTGTATTTGCTGAACAACTCGGGATGCTGCTGGCTGTGGTCTAACTGATGCATTCTCGGTACCTCCCGTTTGTGGTGCTTTCAGAACCTTTGCGCGATCCAGGTGGCGAGCGAACTTCTGCTCCCACTGAATTTGATGAAACACTTTCCCTTCGGCTTGCCAGTAAGCGATGAAACTGCTCAGCTCGGCTTCGATATTTATGCCTGCCTTGAGCGGCATGCCCCACAGGTTTGCCTGTCGTGCAAAGTCGGCTGTTGGCTTCCAGTCTTCAAACATCCGGAATTTGCCGAATGGCTGCTGTTGCCCAATTCCGATACCTGGCTGATCCGGATAATCAGGAATAACAGGTTCGACCAGTTCTGTATGTGTGGGGTTTAGATCTTTATGGTTCCTTGGTAGATTCCGTGTCCCGTTTTTGGGACTGTTTAAAGGGAAAAACGGCACTCTTTGGTTAAAATCTGACCTGTTAACAATCCCGTTTTTGGTACCCTTATTACCTGAAACAGTCCCGTTAATGGCACTGTTTGTATTAACAGTTCCGTTTTCGGTACGGTTCAAATCAACCGTACCGTTTTTGGGATCCTTTAAAGAGTTCCGGTTTTGGGTCTGTTCGGCATCGGGGATGCTTTCCTCAACACCGACCAGCTTGTACACAGGAATTTGCTTGGTCCTGCCGCGCCGTTCACCTGTGTCGACAACCAGGCCGATTTCCTGCAGATGCTGCAAGCCTGCAAGCACCGTCTTTCTGTCCATCTCAGTAGCCTCTGCAAGCGCAGCGACGGATGGGTAAGCGCACAAGTCAGCGCCGCACATATCAGCCAGCCAGGTCAGGATCGCCTTACTGGAGGATTTTCCGGTCTTAACTTTCTTGGCCCACCGCATTGCATCAATGCTCATGAAGCCTCCGGGTTGAATTCATTGGTCAAAACTCGATTAAAAAAATTGCGGCGCTACGGCGCTGATACTCGCCAGTAGTGGTCCCGCCGCGTCAGCAGGTAACATGTTGAATAAAGCGATTGCCGCTTCGCGGATCTCCTTCTCAAGCTTTTGCAGCGGTGCGCCCAGCAACTTCGCCTGATGTGCCTCACTGCATTCTTTGATAGCGCTCGCCACCAGTTCGGCTTCCGTTCTGGCATTACTGAGGCCATGCTTTCTGGCGATCTCAATGGGCATAGCGGCGACGATTGCCCCCGACAGTTGCATGATGTAAGCGGTGTATTTTTCCGAACCACCTTCATTTTTCAGATACCGGAATAAATTCTGCTTGTTGACCGCGATACCGCGGCCCCCTTCCTTCGTCCACTGCTCTGCCACCAGCAGAGCGATTTTTTCCTGCGCCTGGCCGGGCAAAGTAGATTCCCACTCCCGCACTGCTTCAAATATTCGTCGGCAGCTAATTTGCCCCCTGCGTTTCATATGGAAATGATTTTCGGATTTCAAAGAAGCATTGGTCATGTTGATATGATGTTCATACGTTATGTATTGCATTCTTCACTCCTTAGGGGGGATTGGTGGAAATACACTATCGAGAGTGCATTGAGACCCGAGTTCATTAAATTTTTCTACAATACGTCGGCAATCATTCAGGTTTGGCTTGCGAGTCCCATTTTCATAATTAGAGATACGTGATTGACGCCACCCGAACATCAGAGCTAGCTGTTCCTGTGTTAAACCGAGAGATAGTCTCTCGCTCGCTATTTTGTTCATATTGGACCTCTTGGTTATCGATAGATCGGATTTAAACACGCTTCGTGTTTCAATGTCAACACGATTTGTTTTTGAGCAATAACACGCTTCGTGGTAAAACGATTTTATGAATACAAATGAACGTATTGCTGCGCGGCTAAAGCAGGCCAGAGAGCAAAAAGGCTTATCTCAAAAGACACTCGCAGAATTGTGTGGGTGGGCTCAATCACGTATAGGCAACTATGAATCTGCAAGCAGAGCTATTGGTATTGATGATGCTATAGCGCTGGCCAAAGCATTGAGGATCCCTCCGGCAGAACTTGTCTTTGGACCCGAATCTACTCAAGAGTGGCTTTCTCCTCAACATAGGAGACTGCTCGACTTGTTTGATCAGTTGCCAGAAGCCGAGCAAGAACGAATGATCGATTTGTTCCAAGTTCGTTTGAAAGAAATTGATGACTATGTTGAAAAGTATCTTCGAGGTCGCTTCAAATCTGCAGAAGATTAGATTGCCATAGAGTCTACTGAACCAGCCTGCAGGCTGGTTTTTTTGTGCCCATAAATTCCCTTCCCTGAAAATCCCACCCAGCAAAACACATCATGTGTTGACATTAAATCACATTATGAGTTTAACTATAAACACAGCAACGTCATCAAGGCAGGACGCCCACGAAGTAGCTGCCGGCGGCATACGAAACACCGGATGAGATGGCAAGACAATCGCGCAGCAGGTTTAACGTTCCGCTAGCCGGCGATAAGGCGAAATGAGTTAACACCCCTGGTTCACCCGACATAGGGGTTAACTATCAAGGTAGGAAATAATGCATATCGAAATATTCAGAATTGAAGGGCGAGCTTGTTTACTCATATCCCCCATCAGAATCTCTGTAGCGGAGCGACTGGCTTCCGCCATGGAAAACAGCGAAGTCGTTGCAGCTCTTGGTGCTTATTTCACACCCGTTGGCGAGGCACCAGTTGGTGAACTCGTTGGGCTCTATCTCTACTTTGATAACCTCGATACCGCTGCGTTCATAACGATCAATCATCTGATTGAAACGGATAAGCCAATCCCGGTAATCGTCAGGTAGAACCCACGAATCTGTCAGTAACTCTATGCAGGAATCATATTGGTCGCGGTTTTTGAACCAATAAACACTTATTGGACGGGTTGCCATTTTTATGTCCTTGCAGGCTGATTTCAGATTTCAGCATACCACCGAGACTGAGGTGGTTAAAAGGCAGGCATTAACAGGAGAAGATCAACTATGACCGATTTCGCTAGAAAACCAGTACGGTGCCAGGCCGTACATCTGCCCTATTTTTGGGTGTTAGTCCGCCGCATTTGCTACGCCCTCGCTCAAAAAGGCGATCCCAGCGCTTCATAAAGCACAAAACCCGCGCAAGGCGGGTTAAGTACCCGGTCAGCCGACCAAAGCTTTCCGGAATCGAGTTTTGACCAATGACCACTACCCAAGGCGGCAATCACTAGCTGCGGGTATCTTACAACCAAAATTAAGGACCCGATATGGAATTCTTTCATTTAATCAAGGCAACGCAGAAATCCGGCAAAGAAGATGCCGTTATCTGGTTCACGGCTAAATCAGAAGCACGAGCCAATTTGCAGCTGGATGTAGAGCTGGAAGATGCTGGCATTGAAACCGGCCGGGGCAAGGATTATAGCAAGCCTGTCCGTACCGATTTCCCTGTTTACAACGACCTGCCGGAAGAAAGCACAGTAGATTACACCTGGTGCAAACGCTACGAATTGCAGGACGATGGACGCACCTGGCTGCCAAAGGCTGGTGCTGGATCAACTGAAGCCGTGGACAATACTGCCGCACCGGAACCGACCGTTAAAGTCGAAAGTACCGTCGAGAGTGTTCCTCTTGAAAACCGCACTCCAGCGGTCCGTTTTGCCGTCCACATGACCAGCGAAAAATACCAGTCACATATCACTAAAGAGCAGCAGCTGGCTGCCAGCGAAATGTCACTGGATGAAGGCAATACCTATCTTCAGAACATGCTGCTGGCGAAGAACAACATCCCTGAAGTTGCCGAACTCAGCCTGAACGCTGAGTGGAAACTGGTTCAGGCGATTAAGCAGGTATTCGCGCCAGATGAAGCGCACGAAACTGAAGATATCGCTGCATTCATGGCTGACTGGGCTAAAGCAGATGCCAGCGTTCACAACCAATTAGTTGAAGACTGGCGCAGTGGCAAATTTACCCCTCTGAAATCTGAAAGCACCAGTGACACCGGCGTTATAGCAGGTCAGGGTCTTGAAGCTGATAACGGTATCCAGATTGACAAGAATGATGACGAAACCACACGTTATCCAGTCGTTCGCATGCCCTTCCGCAAGCAGGTACTCGCCCAGTTCACCTGCGACGAACTGCGCCACCACTTAACCCGCGAAGAATACGAAGGTATCAGCGCGCTGGAGATGGACACTGACAATAGCTATGTCCAGAACCTGCTGCTGGCGGCAGAAAACTGCGAACAGGTTAAGGGTTACGACACCAAAGACCTGTGGCGCTATACCGACGCCATTCGCAAGGTGTTCAGCCAGGAAAAGCGTCACGAACTCGCTTTGGTTCTCCGATTCACCAGAATCTGGGCGGCGACTGATTACATTGACCGCGGCCTGCTGGTAAAAGAATGGGCCAAAGGCAATCGCGTTGCAGAAATACAGCGTACTGAAAGCGGTACGAATACTGGCGGAGGCAACAAGACCGACAGAAACCCTGACCTTAAACATGATCTCGACACTCTCGATTTAGAGATTGCGCTGGCCACGTTACCAATGGATTTCAACATTTACGATATCCCTGGTGGTGTTTTCCGTCGGGCTAAAGAGATTGTTAGTAAGAAAGAAAGTCCGTTCAAGGAATGGTCTAAAGCCCTTCGTGCAACCCCGGGAGTTTTGGATTACTCGCGTGCGGCTATCTTTGCACTTATCCGTAGCGCTCACCCAGAACATTATCTGTATCCGGCACGTCTCAGCGGATTCATTAACGCGAACCTGACTGAAAGCGATCATTCTGCACCATCAGACGAAACTCTTGTTGCGGCACGCCATAACCCGGAGGTGAGCTGGACAAACGAGATAGTGACTGATTCTGCTTTTGAAACTGGCGGCCAGAATGAAGGTGCGCAAGTCGACGGCGGCACGCTGGGCGGCACGCTGCCGGTTCTCGAAAAAGTTGGTAATGGTCTTTTTTCTATTGAAGGGCTGGCCACCAGCAACGCTGTAAATGTCCAACAAAATACCGCGGCGGAGTACCTTGATAATGTGCAGATGGAAGAAACTGGCAATGATGAAACCCCGGACGGTGCTGCGTTATCAGAAGGCACGGAAGAAACTATCTCAGGCGCAAGCACTACTGAGACTTATAGCAGCACAACTGCCATAAATAATGATTCCGGTCATCATAATTATACAGAGCCTGAAATGCTCTATACACACCTTATGATCGACATTGAAGCTTTTGGTAAAAAAGCTGATTCACCAGTCGTATCTATCGGGGCCGTGTTCTTTGATCCATCTACAGGTAATACCGGATCGGAATTTTACAAAGTTATTAGCCTGGAATCAGCCATGGCCAGCGGCGGAGTTCCGGATGCATCTACCATTATCTTCTGGCTAAAAGCTTCGCCCGAAGCGCGCTCTGAGTTGGTAATGGATGACGCTATTCCGCTCGATGATGCATTACTGCAGCTAAATGAGTTTATAGGCGAGAATGCGGTTAACGGCCCTGATTCTGTTCAGGTCTGGGGTAATGGTGCCACTTATGACAATGTCCTGCTTGAGGCATCTTATGACCGTACGGGGATCCCCTGCCCATGGAAATTCTGGAATAACCGGGATGTAAGAACCATTGTCGAGTTGGGTAAAGCCGTTGGCTGCAAGCCTCGCTATGAGATCCCATTTGAGGGAGAACCTCACAAGGCTATTTCGGATGCTCTTCATCAGGTCAAATACGTGTCAGCAATCTGGCAGCGTCTGACTGAACACTGATTTTTTAATATCAGAAAATGGCCCTGATATGGGCCATTATGAGGTAAATCACATGCTTCAAATGCTGACTTTAGAAGAATGGGCTGCGGAAAAATACCGGAGTAATCCTCCAAGTCTGAATACTTTACGCCGATACGCCAAAGAGAGCATGTTCACTCCCCCGGCCACCAAAGAAGGAAGATACTGGCGGGTAAGAGAAGATGCCGAGATTACAGGTAATTTAACCCAGCCCGTTATTAAAAAATCTGATTCTCCTATGCTTCAAAGGATACTGTCTGATGGCTGCTCGACCACGTAAAAACAACGTCAAGATACCTAATCTCTATCCGCTATACAGTCGGAAGGTAAATAAAATTTACTGGCGCTATAAACATCCCATTACAGGTAAGTTTCATAGTCTTGGAACTAACGAGGCCGAAGCAACAGCAATAGCAATCGAAGCGAATGAGAGACTGGCTGAACAGCGCACCAGGCAGGTTTTGGCTATCAGTGACAAGATCGCCACCAGCAAAGGAAAGGCGATAACAACAAATACTTGGTTGGATCGATATTGGAAAATTCAGGATGAAAGACTTGAGAATGGTGATATCAAGCCGAACACTCATAAGCAAAAGGCTAAACCAGTAGCCCTGCTTCGTGAGAGCGTAGGAATGAAATTGATTTCATCCGTCGATGTTCGAGATGTTGCCCTGATACTGGAGTCCTATGTTGCAGAGGGCCAGCCAAGAATGGCACAAGTCATACGCTCAGTCTTGATTGATGTATTCAAAGAAGCCCAACATTATGGCGAGGTACCGCCGGGTTATAACCCGGCTCTTGCTACAAAACAACCGCGCCGGCGGATTACTCGACAGCGTCTAAACCTCGACGAATGGCAAAAGATTTTTGAGATAGCTGATGCCCGCCACCAATACATGGGCAATGCAATGCTATTGGCACTCGTTACCGGTCAACGCCTCGGGGATATTTCCAACATGAAGTTTAGCGATATTTGGGATGACCATCTTCATGTCGTTCAGCAAAAGACGGGGAGCAAGCTAGCGATCCCCCTATCCCTAAGGCTTAACGCGATCGACTGGAGTTTGAGGGATGTAGTTGCGCGTTGCCGTGACTATGCAGTGAGTCCATACCTAATCCACTTTTTCCGGGCGACTTCAATGGCAGAAAGAGGGGCACAGGTGAAGTCGAACACATTAACGATGAATTTCAGTAAGGCTCGTGATAAAGCAGAAATAAATTGGGGGGATGGCACACCTGCTACCTTCCATGAACAACGCTCTTTAGCGGAGAGATTATATAAAATACAAGGAATTGACACGAAAAAGCTGTTGGGACATAAATCCCAACAACAAACAGAACGCTACAATGATGATCGCGGGAAAAATTGGACCATAGTGGTTTAAGACTTTTTAATCGGCCCCAACATACAATTTCTTATCATGCGATTCTTTATCGAATCGCTTAATATTTTCTAATATTTTTATCAATGCATGACTCGTTTTCTCTTGGCCAATTGCCACAGCATTCATAAAATAAGCTATCCGTACCCATGATTTGAAATGATCATTTTCTAATTCAGAAGAAACAGGGATCATATTATTAATGATATCATGTTGACTTTTACAGTACGCTTGAATCTTTAACACATTTTCTTCGCTTAAGCCACTATCTTTGATATGGGAAATTAACGCAGTCAATGATTTTTGATTTTGCTCGTAGTCGGTGCCGTAGAATCTTCCAGGTCTACTTGCTACTGGAAAATCTTGGCATGTATGATTTAAGAAAAAAATTAAAAACTCTCTTAAACGTCTTTCAACTTTAATCAGTTTTCTTCGTTCATCTCTTTGTTGCCAAACTTCGAAAACCTTAAGAATAATAATAAGATCTACACATACCCCAATGAATTCCGGAATTAAATTCCCTACAAAATAAGTATTATCATTTCCAAAGTGAGCAATTAACGATAAGCATATTAAGAGCAGAATTAATAGAGCTGTAAAAACATTCTTTGAGATTCTATCCATGACATTACTTCCAGAGCTGTTTTGATAACTTGTTTTGTTAAATTTTTGATAACCATTCGAAAACTAATAATAAAAACGGGAACCAACAGGCTCCCGTTCTATTTTAGGCCAGATTCTGAACTACATGTTCGCGATAATCGCGTCGCCAAACTCTGAGCATTTCAGCAGCTTAGCGCCTTCCATCAGACGTTCGAAGTCATAGGTTACGGTTTTCGCGTTGATCGCGCCTTCCATACCTTTAACGATCAGGTCTGCGGCTTCGAACCATTCCATATGACGCAGCATCATCTCTGCGGACAGGATGATAGAGCCTGGGTTCACTTTGTCCTGGCCTGCGTATTTTGGTGCAGTACCGTGGGTTGCTTCGAACAGGGCGCATTCGTCACCGATGTTCGCGCCTGGGGCGATACCGATACCGCCAACCTGTGCAGCCAGGGCGTCGGAGATGTAGTCACCGTTCAGGTTCATACAGGCGATCACGTCGTATTCCGCTGGACGCAGCAGGATCTGCTGCAGGAACGCATCGGCGATAACATCTTTAATGATGATCTCTTTGCCGGTGTTCGGGTTCTTGATCTTCTGCCATGGGCCGCCGTCGATCAGCTCACCGCCGAACTCTTCTTGCGCCAACTGGTAACCCCAGTCTTTGAACGCGCCTTCGGTGAACTTCATGATGTTGCCTTTGTGAACCAGGGTCACAGAGTCACGGTCGTTGGTGATCGCGTATTCAATTGCTGCGCGCACCAGACGTTTGGTCCCTTCTTCGGAGCACGGCTTGATGCCGATACCGCAATGCTCAGGGAAGCGAATTTTCTTCACGCCCATCTCTTCGCGCAGGAATTTAATCACTTTTTCTGCGTCAGCAGAGTCAGCTTTCCATTCGATACCCGCGTAGATGTCTTCTGAGTTTTCGCGGAAGATAACCATATCGGTCAGCTCAGGGTGCTTAACCGGGCTTGGGGTGCCCTGATAGTAACGAACCGGACGCAGACACACGTACAGGTCCAGCTCCTGACGCAGTGCCACGTTCAGGGAACGGATACCGCCACCAACTGGCGTCGTCAGTGGGCCTTTGATAGCAACGCGGTAGTCGCGGATCAGGTCCAGCGTTTCTGCTGGCAGCCAAACGTCCTGGCCATAAACTTGAGTAGATTTTTCACCGGTGTAAATTTCCATCCAGGAAATTTTACGCTCGCCTTTGTAGGCTTTCTCAACAGCGGCATCAACCACTTTCAGCATTGCCGGGGTAACGTCTACACCGATACCATCACCTTCGATGAATGGAATGATCGGATTGTGAGGAACGTTAATCTTGCCGTTTTGCAGGGTGATCTTTTTACCTTCCGCCGGAACAACTACTTTGCTTTCCATTAACCTCTCCTTCGAGCGCTTCTGGTTGTTACTGATCTTATGTTAATAAATTGTAATGAGCCCTTCGATAGTACCTGATTGTCCTGCGCCATGAAAGGTCTTCGTTATTAGGCTATAATGCGGCAATTGATAACGCCTGAAAATACCATGAAGAAAACTTCTTTTACAAAACACCGGGTTGAGCGATTCAGCTCAGGACAAGCCGCCAGAAGACCGCAAGAAAGCCAACCAAAGCGGGTTATTTTGTTCAATAAACCCTACGATGTGTTGCCGCAGTTTACCGACGAAGCCGGGCGCAGCACGTTAAAGGATTACATTCCTGTTCAGGGCGTTTATGCCGCGGGTCGTCTGGACCGCGATAGCGAAGGTCTGCTGGTCTTAACCAACGACGGAGCCCTACAGGCAAAACTCACGCAGCCCGGAAAACGCACCGGCAAAATTTACTTTGTGCAGGTGGAAGGTGAGCCGGATGAAGAGGCGCTCGCCGCACTCCGCAACGGCGTGACGTTAAACGATGGCCCCACCCTGCCCGCAGGTATTGAACGTGTGAATGAACCGGAGTGGCTGTGGCCGCGCAACCCGCCCATTCGCGAGCGCAAATCTATTCCCACCAGCTGGCTCAAAATCACCCTTTATGAAGGCCGCAACCGTCAGGTTCGGCGCATGACCGCCCACGTGGGCTTCCCTACCCTGCGCCTGATTCGCTATGCCATGGGCAGTTACACGCTGGATTCCCTGGCTAACGGTGAATGGCGGGACGTTGCCCCTTAAGGAGTCAATATGTTTAAACCTCATGTCACGGTCGCCTGTGTGGTTCACGCGCAGGGGAAATTCCTGGTTGTAGAAGAGAGTATTAACGGCAAAGCGCTGTGGAATCAGCCAGCCGGGCATCTGGAAGCCAATGAAACCTTATTACAGGCCGCAAAACGTGAACTCTGGGAAGAGACGGGCATCCACGCGGATCCTCAGCACTTCATTCGTATGCATCAGTGGATTGCGCCTGATAAAACGCCCTTCCTGCGTTTTTTATTTGCCGTCGAGCTTAGCGAAACGTGCGCCACTGAGCCGCACGACGACGATATCGATCGCTGCCTGTGGGTCACCGCCGACGAGATCCTGAACGCGCCAAACCTGCGCTCGCCGCTGGTTGCCGAAAGCATTCGCTGCTGGCAGTCAGGCGCACGCTTGCCGCTGGAGGTCATCGCAGAATTTAACTGGCCGTTTACAGAGGGTGTCAATGGTGGGGGGGCGTGATAGAATACGCCGCCTTGAAGTTCAATGTCGTGAGTATTCCATGTCAGATAACAGCCAGAAAAAAGTGATCGTCGGCATGTCCGGCGGTGTCGATTCCTCCGTTTCCGCCTACCTGTTGCAACAACAGGGCTATAAGGTGGAGGGCCTGTTCATGAAGAACTGGGAGGAAGATGATGGCGAGGAATATTGCACTGCCGCTGCGGATCTCGCCGATGCGCAGGCCGTGTGCGACAAGCTCGGCATTGAACTGCACACCGTTAACTTTGCCGCAGAATACTGGGATAACGTGTTTGAGCTTTTCCTGGAAGAGTACAAAGCGGGCCGTACCCCAAACCCGGATATTCTGTGCAACAAAGAGATCAAATTTAAAGCCTTCCTCGAATTCGCGGCGGAAGATCTGGGCGCAGACTATATTGCGACCGGTCACTACGTGCGTCGCGCCGATGTGAACGGCAAAAGCCAGCTGCTGCGCGGTCTGGACGGTAATAAAGATCAGAGCTATTTCCTTTATACGCTAAGCCATGAACAGATTGCACAAAGCCTGTTCCCGGTTGGCGAGCTGGAAAAGCCAGAAGTCCGTAAAATCGCTGAAGAGCTGGATCTGATCACCGCGAAGAAAAAAGACTCCACCGGTATCTGCTTTATTGGCGAGCGCAAATTCCGCGATTTCCTTGGTCGCTACCTGCCTGCGCAGCCGGGCAAAATTGTCACCGTCGATGGCGACGAAATTGGCCAGCATCAGGGGCTGATGTACCACACCCTCGGCCAGCGTAAAGGCCTGGGTATCGGCGGTACCAAAGACGGTAGCGAAGATCCGTGGTACGTGGTCGACAAAGATGTCGAAAACAATATTCTGATCGTCGCTCAGGGGCACGACCATCCGCGTCTGATGTCCGTTGGCCTGATCGCGCAACAGTTGCACTGGGTCGACCGTGAACCGCTCAAAGGTACCCTGCGCTGCACGGTAAAAACACGCTACCGTCAGACGGATATCCCTTGCACCATTACCGCGCTGGATGACGATCGCATTGACGTGCGTTTTGACGAGCCAGTTGCAGCCGTCACGCCGGGCCAGTCCGCCGTCTTCTACAGCGGTGATATCTGCCTGGGTGGTGGGATCATAGAACAGCGCCTGCCGCTGCCGGCCGTTTAACCCGATTGCACACATAAAGGAGAACGTGTGGCGAAGAACTATTATGACATCACCCTGGCACTGGCAGGAATTTGCCAGTCAGCCCGTCTGGTGCAACAGCTGGCGCATCAGGGTCATTGTGACGCTGACGCGCTGCACGTTTCGCTCAACAGCGTTATCGATCTCAACCCCGGTTCAACCCTGGGTGTCTTCGGTGGCAGCGAAATCAATCTTCGTCTCGGTCTTGAAACCTTGCTTGGCGTGCTTAATGCCAGCAGCCGTCAGGGATTAAACGCAGAGCTTACCCGTTATACGTTAAGCCTGATGGTGCTGGAACGTAAACTCAGCGCAGCGAAAGGCGCGCTGAATACGCTGGGTGACCGCATTGCCGGCTTGCAGCGTCAGCTCGACCATTTTGATCTGCAGTCTGAAACGCTGTTGAGCGCCATGGCCGGTATTTATGTTGATGTCATCAGTCCGCTGGGCCCGCGTATCCAGGTCACCGGTTCACCTGCCGTACTGCAAAGCCCGCAGGTTCAGGCAAAAGTACGCGCCTCGCTGCTGGCCGGTATCCGTGCCGCCGTGCTGTGGCATCAGGTTGGCGGTGGCCGCCTGCAGTTAATGTTTTCTCGTAATCGCCTGACGACTCAGGCAAAACAAATTCTTGCTCATTGTTAACCTCCCGGAGTTGCGAATTATGGAATTATCCTCACTGACCGCCGTATCCCCTGTCGATGGACGCTACGGCGATAAAGTCAGCGCGCTGCGCGGGATCTTCAGCGAATATGGCCTGCTGAAGTTCCGTGTTCAGGTTGAAGTACGCTGGCTGCAAAAGCTGGCCGCCCAGGCAGCAATCAAGGAAGTTCCTGCTTTTGACGCCCAGGCAAACGATTACCTTGATAAAATCGTTGCTGACTTCAATGAAGAAGATGCTGCTCGCATCAAGACCATTGAACGTACCACCAACCACGACGTAAAAGCGGTTGAGTACTTCCTGAAAGAGAAAGTGGCAAGCGTTCCGGCGCTGCACGCGGTGTCTGAATTCATTCACTTCGCCTGTACTTCTGAAGACATCAATAACCTGTCTCACGCATTGATGCTCTCTACCGCGCGCAAAGAGGTGGTTCTGCCTTACTGGCGTAAAATCATTGACGCGGTGAAAGCGTTGTCTGTGGAATACCGCGACATTCCCCTGCTCTCCCGTACCCATGGTCAGCCCGCTACGCCATCCACGATGGGTAAAGAGATGGCTAACGTGGCATACCGTATGGAGCGTCAGTATCGTCAACTGGAACAGGTTGAGATCCTCGGTAAAATCAATGGTGCGGTAGGTAACTACAACGCCCATATCGCCGCTTACCCGGAAGTGGACTGGCATCAGTTCAGTGAAGAGTTCGTGACCTCCCTGGGAATTCAGTGGAACCCGTACACCACTCAGATTGAGCCGCACGACTATATCGCCGAGCTGTTCGACTGTATCGCCCGCTTCAACACCATTCTGATCGACTTCGACCGTGACGTGTGGGGTTATATCGCGCTGAACCACTTCAAGCAGAAGACCATCGCCGGTGAAATCGGCTCTTCAACCATGCCGCACAAAGTGAACCCGATTGACTTCGAAAACTCTGAAGGCAACCTGGGTCTGGCCAACGCCGTGTTGCAGCATATGGCGAGCAAACTGCCGGTTTCCCGCTGGCAGCGCGACCTGACCGACTCCACCGTGCTGCGTAACCTGGGTGTGGGGATTGGCTATGCGCTGATCGCCTATCAGTCCACCCTGAAAGGTGTGAGCAAGCTGGAAGTGAACCGCGATCGTCTGCTGGACGAGCTGGACCACAACTGGGAAGTGCTGGCCGAGCCGATCCAGACCGTGATGCGTCGTTACGGCATCGAAAAACCGTATGAAAAACTGAAAGAGCTGACCCGTGGTAAACGTGTCGATGCGGAAGGTATGAAACAGTTTATCGATAGCCTCGCATTGCCGGAAGCGGAAAAAACCCGCCTGAAAGAGATGACACCAGCGAATTACATTGGCCGCGCCATCACCATGGTCGACGAGCTGAAGTAATCTCCCCCGCCCCCTTTTCGCCCGAAAAGGGGGCTGCTTTTTCCCCGGTTTACTCAATGTTTATCCCCACAACAACATAATCAGCGTTAAACTATTCATACTATTAATTCTGGGAGAAAGATGATGCGCGTACTGGTTGTTGAGGATAACGCATTGCTACGTCATCACCTGAAGGTTCAGCTTCAGGAGATGGGACATCAGGTGGATGATGCGGAAGATGCAAAAGAAGCCGATTATTATCTCAATGAACACCTGCCGGATATCGCCATCGTTGATCTCGGGTTACCTGACGAAGACGGACTGTCATTGATTCGCCGCTGGCGCAGCCATGATGTCTCCCTTCCTGTCCTGGTGCTGACCGCGCGTGAAGGCTGGCAGGACAAAGTGGAAGTGCTCAGTGCCGGTGCCGATGATTACGTCACCAAACCGTTTCATATTGAAGAAGTGGCGGCACGCATGCAGGCACTGTTACGCCGCAACAGCGGGCTCGCCTCCCAGGTGATTTCCCTTCCACCTTTCCAGGTGGATCTCTCCCGTCGGGAATTCTCAATCAACAATGAAGTCATCAAACTGACGGCCTTCGAATACACCATCATGGAAACGCTGATCCGTAACAACGGTAAAGTGGTGAGCAAAGACTCCTTAATGCTCCAGCTTTATCCGGATGCCGAACTGCGTGAGAGTCACACCATTGATGTGCTGATGGGCCGTTTGCGTAAGAAGATTCAGGCGCAGTATCCGCATGATGTGATCACAACCGTGCGCGGTCAGGGCTACCTGTTCGAATTACGCTAAATGAAACGACTAATGCGGCACATTATGCCCCTTTCACTGCGGGTTCGCTTTTTGCTGGCCACAGCCGCCGTTGTGCTGGTGCTGTCGCTTTCTTACGGCATGGTGGCGCTGGTTGGTTACAGCGTCAGTTTTGATAAAACGACCTTTCGTCTGCTGCGCGGTGAGAGCAACCTGTTTTATACCCTCGCAAAGTGGGAAAACAACCAGATCAGCGTCGAGATGCCGGAGAATCTTAACCAGCAGAGTCCCACGCTGGCGCTGATTTACAATGAAAAAGGGAAACTGCTGTGGGCACAGCGTGATGTTCCCTGGCTGGTGAAAAGCATCCGCCCGGAATGGCTGAAAACCAACGGATTTCATGAAATTGAAGCCGATCTGAATACCACCAGCAGCCTGCTGCGCGAAGATCGCTCTCTGCAAAAAAAGCTGAATGAGATCCGCGCCGATGACGCCGAAACAGAAATGACCCACTCCGTCGCCATCAACCTCTATCCCGCCACGCCTGACATGCCGCAGCTGACCATCGTGGTGGTGGATACCATCCCCGTCGAGCTTAAACGCTCTTATCGGGTCTGGGGCTGGTTCGTCTACGTGCTGGCTGCCAATCTGCTGCTGGTCATACCGCTGCTGTGGATTGCTGCCTGGTGGAGTTTGCGCCCGATTGAATCGCTGGCGAAAGAGGTTCGCGAGCTGGAGGAGCATCATCGCGAGAAGCTTAATCCTGAGACAACGCGTGAGCTAACAAGTCTGGTGCGTAACCTTAACCGCCTGCTGAAAAGTGAACGCGAGCGCTACGATAAATACCGCACCACGTTGACTGATCTCACTCACAGCCTGAAGACCCCGCTGGCCGTCATGCAAAGCACCCTGCGATCCATGCGCAGCTCCAGAATGAGCGTCGATGATGCCGAGCCGGTGATGCTGGAGCAGATCAGCCGTATTTCGCAGCAAATTGGCTACTATCTTCATCGCGCCAGCATGCGTTCCGGCAGCGCCCTGCTGAGCCGGGAGCTGCACCCCGTGGCACCACTGCTGGATAACCTGACCTCTGCGCTGAATAAGGTGTATCAGCGTAAAGGGGTGAACATCAGTCTCGATATCTCTCCTGAAATCAGTTTCGTCGGCGAAAAAAATGATTTCATGGAGGTGATGGGTAACCTGCTCGATAACGCCTGTAAATATTGTCTGGAGTTCGTGGAGGTTTCCGCCCGTCAGACGGACAACGAGCTGCACATCATTGTTGAGGACGATGGCCCGGGGATCCCGCGCAACAAACGTGACGTGGTATTTGATCGCGGTCAGCGTGCGGATACATTGCGTCCCGGCCAGGGGGTGGGGTTGTCCGTCGCACGCGAGATTGTCGACCAGTACGATGGCAAAATCGAAACCGGTGAAAGTTTACTTGGCGGTGCCAGAATGGAAGTGATTTTTGGCCGTCAGCAGCCCACATCGAACGATAGTTAGCCCGTTATGTGAAAAATGCGCGGATCTCGCACCCAGGCTTCTGCGCTTCCGTTATAATCCGACTCAGTAAGAGCCTGCGGAATAAAAAAATATGGATTATCACTTAGCACTGAACTGGCCCGAGTTTATTGAACGCTACTGGCAGAAACGCCCGGTAGTTCTTAAGCGCGGGTTCAGCAATTTTGTCGACCCTATCTCGCCTGACGAACTGGCTGGCCTGGCCATGGAAAACGAAGTCGACAGCCGCCTGGTGAGCCACCAGGATGGAAAATGGCAGGTCAACCATGGTCCTTTCGAAAGCTACGATCACCTCGGTGAAAATAACTGGTCATTACTGGTGCAGGCGGTCAACCACTGGCACGAGCCGACGGCAGCCTTAATGCGCCCGTTCCGCGCCCTGCCCGACTGGCGAATGGACGATCTGATGATCTCCTTCTCCGTGCCTGGGGGCGGCGTTGGCCCACATCTGGATCAGTACGATGTGTTTATCATTCAGGGGACCGGCCGCCGTCGCTGGCGCGTGGGTGAAAAAGTGCCGATGAAACAGCACTGCCCGCATCCTGACCTGCTTCAGGTGGATCCGTTTGACGGGATCATCGACGAAGAGCTGGAGCCGGGAGATATTCTTTATATTCCGCCGGGATTCCCGCATGAAGGCTACTCGCTGGAAAACTCCCTCAACTACTCTGTCGGGTTCCGCGCGCCAAGCGGTCGTGAGATGATCAGTGGTTTTGCCGATTACGTACTGCAACGCGAGCTGGGCAGCCATCGCTACAGCGATCCGGATGTGCCTTCCCGCGAGCATCCGGCAGACATTCTGCCAGCAGAACTGGATAAGCTGCGCGGCATGATGCTGGATCTGATCAACGAGCCGGAACATTTCAGACAGTGGTTTGGTGAGTTTATCAGCCAGTCACGTCACGAGCTGGATGTGGCGCCTCCGGAGCCGCCGTACCAGGCCGACGAGATTTATGATGCGCTGCTGCAGGGTGACAAGCTGGTTCGCCTGGGTGGGTTACGCGTGTTGCGCATCGGTGAAGATGTCTTCGTCAACGGCGAGAAGCTGGATTCTCCGCATCGCCCGGCGCTGGAAGCCATCGCCAGCCATCTGGTACTGACTGCCGATACCTTTGGCGACGCCCTGGAAGATCCCTCTTTCCTCGCCATGCTTGCCGCGCTGGTCAACAGCGGGTATTGGTTCTTTGAGGACTGAGTTGTAATGTATTGCCGGGTGGCGCTGCGCTTACCCGGCGTTTTTACTTCCACTCCCCCGCCGCAAAATCCACAATCTCCGCGGCCCAATCCGCCGGATACAACCCTTCCCGTACATCCCGATGAAACGTTGAAAACGGCCAGTCGACAACCTTACCAACGTACCCATGTTTCACCGGGTTGAGGTAGATGTAATCCATATGTCGGCGGTAATCATTGTCGTTGCGGATGGTATGTTCCCAGAAACGCGCCTGCCAGATATGGCGCATTTCAATATTTCGTGAGAACATTTTTTTGATGTCACGCCAGCGCCCGGAAAAATCGCTGTCACCTTCCGGCAAGGTCCAGATACAGTGCATATGTTCAGGAAGGATCACCCAGCCATTAATCGTAAAGGGCTTTGATCGTTTCACCGAGGAGGTGGCCTGGCGGAGGCTATCAATATGGCGGGTAAGTAAATCGCTCTGTCGGTTTTGCAGGTTAACGGTAAAAAACCAGGTGGCGCTGCGCTTACCGGGCCTACGATCCGAATGTAGGCCGGGTAAGGCGAAGCCGCCACCCGGCTTAATGTGGCTAACGCTTCGCGGTTAACTCCGCAATCCGCACAATCACCTTCACCGCTTTTTCCATCCCTTCCAGCGTCACAAACTCATGCTTACCGTGGTAGTTGTATCCCCCGGTAAAGAGATTCGGGCACGGCAATCCCATGAAGGACAGTTGCGAACCGTCGGTGCCGCCGCGAATCGGCTTCAGCACCGGTTCAATATCGCAGTCGCGCATGGCCTGCTGGGCGATATCCAGGATATGCGGATGCTCCATGACCTTCTCGCGCATATTGTAGTAGCTGTCTTCAATAATCAGCTCAATATAGCAGTCCGGGTGTAGCCCCTTACCCACCTTCTTCGCGATTTCCATCATCTTACGCTTGCGCGCTTCGAACGCTTTACGGTCAAAGTCACGCACGATGTAGTGCATCTGCGCGCTGTCCACCGTGCCTTTGATGCTGGTCAGGTGATAAAAACCTTCATAACCTTCGGTCTGCTCCGGGCTCTCATTCGCCGGAACTTCCGCATGAATACGGGACGCCAGCGACAGCGCATTCACCATCACACCTTTGGCGGAGCCAGGATGCACATTATTACCCACAATTTTGATGGTCACGGACGCGGCATTGAAGTTTTCAAATTCCAGTTCGCCCACGCCACCGCCGTCCACGGTATAGGCCCACTGCGCGTTAAAGGCCTCGACATCAAAATGTTTCGCCCCCTTGCCCACCTCTTCGTCCGGCGTAAAGGCCACACGGATATCACCGTGCGGAATATTTTTTCCTTTCAGCACCGCCAGTGCCGTCATGATTTCCGCGATACCCGCTTTGTCATCTGCCCCCAGCAGCGTTTTGCCATCCGTGGTGATCAGCGTCTGCCCGAGGAGCTGGTGCAGCACCGGGAACATTACCGGCGAAAGCACTTCGTCACCTATTCCCAGCGCAATGTCACCGCCACGGTAGTTTTCCACAATCTGCGGATTAACATGTTTACCGCTAAAATCCGGAGAGGTGTCGACATGGGAGATAAAGCCAATCGCCGGAATATCACCGGGGACGTTGGCAGGCAGCGTTCCCATCACAGTGCCTTTTTCGCTCAGGGTGACATTGACCAGCCCCATGGCCTCAAGCTGCTCTTTGAGCAGGTTTAATAACTTCCACTGGCCTTCGGTGCTTGGCACCTGGCGGACACCCGGTTTAGATTGGGTATCCAGCGAAACGTACTGTAAAAAACGCTCAAGTAATTTATCCATGCAGTCACCCTCACTTTTTGTGACAACATTATCAATAAGCATCAAAACGCAAATATTGCGTCAGGTCACTTTTATCCCGCAAACGAGAATATTTTCCGTTTATATCGTGTACGTCAGTAAATGTAGCTTATGAATCAGTGACAAGGATTGGCGATTACAGTGGTTTGCCGTAGAATGTCCGCCCTCATTACGAGTCACCAAGGTGGTTACACACAAACCCCGCTTCGGTCTGCTGCCCGGAGCGTCTATATGGGACAGCGCAAAAATTGAATACTCAATCCCGTTCACGTTCACCGCTGGTGCAACTGGAACGAATTCGTAAAAGTTTTGATGGTAAAGATGTCATTTCCGACCTCAATCTGACCATCAATGATGGTGAATTCCTCACGCTGCTTGGCCCTTCTGGCTGCGGCAAGACAACCGTACTGCGCCTTATCGCCGGGCTGGAAAGCGTCGATAGCGGCCATATCCACCTTGAAAAGCAGGACATTACCCAGGTCCCCGCTGAAGATCGTCACGTTAACACCGTTTTTCAAAGCTATGCTTTGTTCCCGCACATGACCGTGTTTGAAAACGTTGCGTTTGGTCTGCGGATGCAAAAAACACCGGCCAGCGAGATCCCGCCGCGCGTGACCGAGGCGCTACGGATGGTACAGCTGGAGGAGTTTGCTCAACGCAAACCGCATCAGCTGTCTGGTGGTCAACAGCAACGTGTGGCCATCGCCCGTGCGGTGGTCAACAAACCGCGTCTGCTTCTGCTGGATGAGTCCCTCTCCGCGCTGGACTACAAACTGCGCAAGCAGATGCAGAACGAGCTTAAGGCCCTGCAGCGTAAGCTCGGCATCACCTTCGTCTTTGTGACGCATGACCAGGAAGAAGCGCTCACCATGTCCGACCGTATCGTGGTGATGCGTGATGGCAAAATCGAGCAGGACGGCACGCCGCGCGAAATCTACGAAGAGCCGAAAAACCTGTTTGTGGCGAGCTTCATTGGCGAGATCAATATCTTCAACGCCACGGTTATCGAGCGTCTGGATGAGCAGCGCGTTCGGGCGAATGTCGAAGGCCGCGAGTGCAATATCACCGTTAACTTTGCCGTTGAGAAGGGACAAAAGCTCAACGTGCTGTTACGCCCGGAAGATCTGCGCGTCGAGGAGATCCACGGCAATGCGCAAGCCGAAGGATTGATCGGCTATATACGCGAGCGTAATTACAAGGGGATGACGCTGGAATCCGTTGTCGAACTGGAAAACGGTAAGATGGTGATGGTCAGCGAGTTCTTTAACGAGGACGACCCGGACTTCGATCATTCGCTCGATCAAAAAATGGTTATTAACTGGGTAGAAAGCTGGGAGGTTGTGCTGGCTGATGAAGAACACAAGTAAATTCCAGAATGTGGTGATTGCCACGATCGTCGGTTGGCTTGTGTTGTTTGTCTTTTTACCCAACCTGATGATCATCGCCACCAGCTTTTTGACCCGCGACGATGCCCACTTTGTGGCGCTGGTCTTTACGCTGGATAACTACTCACGTTTGATCGATCCGCTCTACTTTGATGTGCTGCTGCACTCATTGAACATGGCGCTGATCGCCACCGTTGCCTGCCTGGTGCTGGGGTATCCCTTCGCGTGGTTCCTGGCGCGTCTGCCGCAAAAAATCCGCCCGCTGCTGCTCTTTTTACTGATTGTGCCGTTCTGGACCAACTCCTTAATTCGCATCTACGGGCTGAAAATTTTCCTCAGCACCAAAGGCTATCTGAACGAGTTTCTGCTGTGGCTGGGAGTGATTGATACGCCAATCCGCATTATGTTTACCCCGGGTGCGGTGATTATTGGTCTGGTCTATATCCTGCTGCCGTTTATGGTGATGCCGCTCTACTCCAGCATTGAGAAGCTGGATAAACCGCTGCTGGAAGCGGCCAAAGATCTGGGGGCGAATAAGCTGCAGACCTTTATCCGCATTATCATTCCGCTGACGATGCCCGGCATTATCGCGGGCTGTCTGCTGGTGATGCTTCCGGCGATGGGCTTGTTCTACGTCTCTGACCTGATGGGCGGTGCGAAAAACCTGCTGATCGGAAACGTGATTAAGAGCCAGTTCCTTAACATTCGCGACTGGCCGTTCGGCTCCGCCACCAGCATTACGCTGACGGTGGTGATGGGTCTGATGCTGCTGGTTTACTGGCGCGCTTCACGGCTGCTGAATAAGAAGGTGGAACTCGAATGATCGGTCGACTGCTTCGCGGCGGTTTTATGACCGCCATTTACGCTTACCTGTATATTCCGATTATCATTTTGATCGTGAACTCGTTTAACAGTTCACGCTTCGGGATCAACTGGCAGGGCTTTACCACTAACTGGTACAGCCTGCTGATGAACAACGACAGCCTGCTCCAGGCCGCGCAGCACTCATTAACGATGGCGATTTTTTCAGCAACGTTCGCCACGCTGATTGGTTCTCTCACCGCCGTGGCACTGTATCGCTACCGCTTTCGCGGTAAACCGTTCGTCAGCGGCATGCTGTTTGTGGTGATGATGTCACCGGATATCGTCATGGCGATTTCTCTGCTGGTACTGTTTATGCTGCTGGGTGTCCAGCTCGGCTTCTGGTCGCTGCTGTTTTCCCACATCACCTTCTGCCTGCCATTTGTGGTGGTGACGGTCTATGCACGCCTGAAAGGCTTTGATGTGCGTATGCTGGAGGCCGCAAAAGATCTCGGCGCCAGCGAGATGACCATTTTGCGCAAAATTATCCTGCCGCTGGCGATGCCCGCCGTCGCGGCCGGGTGGCTGCTCAGCTTCACCCTGTCGATGGATGACGTTGTGGTCTCCTCTTTCGTGACCGGGCCGAGCTATGAAATTCTGCCGTTGAAAATCTATTCGATGGTGAAAGTCGGCGTCTCGCCTGAGGTGAACGCGCTGGCGACCATACTGTTAGTGTTCTCGCTGGTACTGGTAATTGCCAGCCAGATTATTGCTCGTGATAAAACAAAATCTCAGGGGACAATGAAATGAAAAAAATGCTTGCCGCTGCAGCACTGGTGCTCGGAATGGGCGTCGCGCACGCTGATGACAGCAAAACGCTCTACTTCTATAACTGGACTGAGTATGTGCCGCCGGGTCTGCTGGAGCAGTTCACCAAAGAGACGGGCATTAAGGTCATCTACTCTACCTACGAGTCCAATGAAACCATGTACGCCAAGCTTAAAACGTACAAGGACGGCGCGTACGATCTGGTGGTGCCATCGACCTACTTCGTCGACAAGATGCGTAAAGAGGGCATGATCCAGAAGATCGACAAGTCGAAGCTGACCAACTTCAACAACCTCGATCCGCAGATGCTCAACAAACCGTTCGATCCGAACAACGACTACTCCATTCCGTACATCTGGGGTGCGACCGCCATCGGGGTTAACAGCGAAGCAATCGATCCTAAAACCGTCACCCAGTGGGCCGACCTGTGGAAGCCTGAATACAAAGGCAGCCTGCTGTTAACCGACGATGCCCGTGAAGTGTTCCAGGTGGCGCTGCGCAAGCTGGGTTACTCGGGCAACACAACGGACCCGAAAGAGATTGAAGCGGCCTATAACGAGCTGAAAAAACTGATGCCTAACGTGGCGGCGTTCAACTCCGATAACCCGGCGAACCCGTACATGGAAGGAGAAGTGAATCTCGGCATGGTGTGGAACGGCTCTGCATGGGTTGCGCGTCAGGCCGGTACGCCGCTGGAGGTCGTCTGGCCGAAAGAAGGCGGTATCTTCTGGATGGACAGCCTGGCTATTCCTGCGAATGCGAAAAACGTTGACGGTGCCCTGAAGCTCATTAACTTCCTGCTGCGCCCGGACGTGGCGAAGCAGGTTGCCGAGACCATTGGCTACCCAACGCCAAACCTGGCCGCCCGCAAGCTACTGAAGCCTGAAGTGGCGAATGATAAATCCCTCTACCCGGATGCCGACACCATCAACAAAGGTGAATGGCAAAACGATGTCGGCGATGCGAGCCGTCTGTATGAAGAGTATTACCAGAAATTAAAAGCCGGCCGATAAGGGCCGCAGTCTGGCTCCTCACGTCGCCACGCCGTGAGGGGCCTTAACCCGCCGCATTTTCCCCCGCCCAGATCGTCGCCGTTCTCATGGCATCCACAACGTCATCATCCGACAGCCCAAGACCGTTCGCTATCCTGGCCGCCTCCTCCCACTCCTGCTGTTCATAGTGGCGGCACAGCGCCACCATATCGGCTAACACGCCTTCCTGATGACACAGGGCCTGGCTGACAGCCTGCGGCACCGCAATTTGCTTCATCAACTCTGCCATTGGCAATTCAAGCAAGGTATCAAGCAGAGAGAACAGGCCACACATAAACGCGTTTTCCGCCAGCCCCGGCGCAGGCATCTTCTCTGCAATCAGCTCACAGAATTTGCCCCGCATCATGCTCAGAGGATACAGCTCGTCGACGGTGTCGTTGCCGGCACTGGCCAGCACCACCACCGCAACAAAGCGTCGCAGCTGATTTTCCCCCAGATACCTGAGGACTTCGCTGAGCGTTAACTTGCTAAAATTGCAGGCACCGACGTGTTTAAACGCCGTGTGTTTCATATAACGCATGATCTTATAGGACAAGGTGAGATCGGTTTTTATTAACGACTCGATGATCCGAAAATCAGGTTTATTCCGCCCTACTTCCATCTGCAGGCGGAAAATCGCCAGTTGATTTTGTGATAAGCGTTTATATTTAATCACTTCAGGGCGACAGAAAAAGTAACCCTGAAAAAGCGAAAAACCGGCATCACGATAGCGTTTGAATTCCTCTTTAGTCTCAACTTTTTCAGCGAGATACTTTATATGGTGGGTCAGGTTTTTGCGAGTATTCAGGTAATCCTGAATTTGCGCTAAGGTATAATTTCTGACATCAAATTTAAGTACAGAAATATAGGGTAAAAAGCGATCCCATTCCGGCGCGAGGGTAAAATCATCAAGCGCAAAGCGATATCCGTGCGCATTCATCTCTTTCACAGCCTGCAATAACGCCTCGCCGGGAACCGCATCTTCAAGGATCTCAATGACCACGCTCTCCTTGTCCAGCGCTTCACCGCTGCGGTCGATGACCATTCTGGATGGAAAGTTGATAAACAAGGTCTGTGTCCCGGCGATACGCTGAGACGGTACAGATAAAAAATGATCGGATATCATTCTGGATGTTGCATATTCTGCCGATACATCCGGAAAACGGTTTGCCATCCCATCCCTGAAAAGCAGTTCATAAGCTACCGTATTCATATCCGGGTTAAAAATGGGTTGTCTCGCAATAAATCCGTACATATCCCATCCTCCTTATCGACGTTATATTTATTAGCATCCTCTTTCTACACCACGATAACGAGCATTATTAAGCACTATTTTGAGTGAATGCACAAAATAATAGCATCCACACTAATTAACAGGGCTTATATTGTGGTTTAGTAAACATCATTAATGGTAATTTCAGCGGACGAGTTTATAAACAAAAAAGCACCCGCTTAACGGGTGCCTTTTCATACTGTCGCTATTACAGACCTTTGAGCAGCTTGTCGACGAACTCGGGTACGACCTCGCTTGCCAGCCCATAGTGCTTCTCTTCAAACTCGCTTCCCACCTGGCTGGGTTCGAGGTTCAGCTCTACGGTATGCGCACCGTGCAGACGCGCTTCGTGAACAAACCCCGCCGCCGGATAGACATGCCCAGAGGTACCGATGGCGATAAACACATCCGCCATGGCCAGCGCGCTGTAAATCTCATCCATCCCCAGCGGCATTTCACCAAACCAGACCACATGCGGACGCAGACGCGAAGGGAACTGGCAGCAGTGACATTTATCCTCAGGCAGCACGTCCTCTTTCCAGTCCAGCACCTGGCCGCTCCAGGCACAGCGCACCTTCAGTAGCTCGCCGTGCATGTGGATGATGTTTTTGTTGCCGGCTCGCTCGTGCAGGTTATCGATATTCTGCGTAACCAGCAGAAAACGGTCACCCAGCGCTTCCTCCAGCTTCGCCAGCGCCAAGTGCGCCGGATTAGGCGCTATTTCTGGCTGCTGAAGCTGACGACGGCGGGCATTGTAAAATGCCTGCACAAGATCCGGGTCACGGGCGAAGCCTTCTGGTGTCGCCACATCCTCCACACGGTGCTCTTCCCACAACCCGTCCGCAGCACGGAAGGTTCGAATACCGGACTCGGCAGAGATCCCCGCCCCGGTCAGCACCACCACTCTGGGTTTATCCATCGCTTCTGGCATCATTCTGTCTCTGAAAAAGATCCGCTGGCGCAAGCGCTCACGTAAGCGGCGTTTATTTTTGCGAAAACGGCTGAGTCGACCCTGGCGACGCGACAGCATAGTAACCTCGTAAACTAGTCGGTGAGATGAAGGAATGCGGCTCCGCGCATGCCTCCTGCGTCCCCGTGTCGCGCACGTTCAATACGCGGCACGCGGGCGACTGGCAATAAATGTCGGGGCAGACGCCCGGACAGGTGTTCCGTTATCGCGGTAAAGTTTGATAACCCGCCCCCAATCACCAGCAGATCCGGATCGACGATGGTGAGGATATTTCCCAGACACACCGCCAGCAGATCGAGATAACGTTCAACGTGCTCTCGCGCCTGCGCATCGCCCTGCTCCCACAGGGTAATGATTTGAGGGGCTTCGAGTTTCTGATGATAGAAGTGTTCGTAAAGCCATGCAAACCCACGACCTGACAGGTAGTTCTCAATACAGCCATGCTGACCACAGCCGCAGCGGGTAAGCGGGAAATCGCGTCCCACGACCTCAAGCGCATCTACCGGTAAACGGATATGACCAAACTCTCCCGTGATATAGCTGCGCCCGGTGATCGGTTTGCCATTAATAACAATTCCCCCGCCAACGCCGGTGCCAAGGATCAACCCCATCACCAGCGGATAGTGACGGAATTCATCATCCCAGGCTTCAGAGAGCGCAAAGCAGTTGGCATCGTTATCTAAACGCACGTCGCGTTCAAGGAGAGCAGTGAGATCGGCGCGCAGCGGTTTGCCGCTGGCAGCAGGGACGTTGGCGGCATACAGCGTGCCGTCGTCGGTTTCAGGCATGCCTGGAATACCGATGCCGACGCTGCCTTTTACGCCAAAGCGTTCATCCGCTTGCGCCACCAGCGCGGCAATGGCGGTTAAAAATTCATCGTAGCTTTCGCGCGGCGTGGGAACGCGGGTTTCCCACTGCAGTTTGAGATCGTTATCAAACGCGCCGAGCGCAATTTTGGTGCCGCCAATATCAAATCCGTAATACATAACGCATTCCTCTTTTAACCTGGCGGCCCGTAAGCCGCTAGATCATGACGTAATTACTGGCCACTTAATACCCTCGCCGGATCAATTCGGCTTGCGCGACGCGCCGGATACCAGCTTGCCAGCAGACTCAGTAAAAGTGCTGTAACCAGCACATAAATAACGTCCAGCCAGTGCAATTCAGACGGCAGGAAGTCAATAAAATAGATATCACCCGACAGGAACTGGTGGCCGATCAGCTTCTCAATCCCGTTGATGATTGGCGTAAGCTGTAACGACACCACGACGCCAATCACCACCCCGCACAGGCTACCGAACAGCCCCGCCAGCAGACCATACCAGACAAAGATGGCGCGAATAAGACCGTCCTTTGCCCCAAGGGTACGCAGAACCGCGATGTCGCCACTCTTGTCTTTGACCGCCATAACCAGCGTCGAGACGATATTAAAGCACGCCACACCAATCACCAGCACCATCGCCAGATACATGATGGCGCGGATCATCTGGATATCACGATACATATACCCGTAAGTGCCGATCCAGCTTTTGATGTAGACATAGTTATTGGTCACGCTGCCCGCATCACGCACCAGTTTATTGGCATTGAAGACGTCGTTGACCTTAATGGCGATGCCCGTCACGCTGTCGCCCATGTCCAGATACTGACGTGCGTCTTCCAGCGGTACCATTGCAAAGCTGTGATCGAGTTGACCGCTCAGTTGCAGGATGCCGGTGACGTGCAGACGCACGCGCTTAGGCTGCTGCAATTTATGGTCAGCGCTGGCGTTTGGGATCATGATCGACACCCAGTCGCCCTGCTTCACTTTCAGCGCGTCGGCCACACCTTTGCCCATGATGATCTGTTGCTCACCGGCCTTAAAGTTTGCCCACGCGCCGTTCTGCACATACTTCGGCAGCGCGCTCAGACGCGCCTCCTGCGCCGGGTTCACCCCTTTCACCTGGATGGCGCGCAGGTTAACACCGCTTTCCACCAGCCCTGTAAAGTTGATGTAAGGTGCAGCGGCGGCAATGCCCGGCACGTTTTCCACTTTGCTGAGGGCGTCACGCCAGTTGTTCCACGGCTGATTAACCGGTTCAATTTCGCCGTGCGGCACAACGGCCAGAATACGGTTATTCAGCTCACGCTCAAAACCGTTCATGGCGCTTAATCCCACAATCAATACCGCCACGCCGAGCGCAATACCGATGGTGGAGATCACCGAGATAAGAGAGACCATCCCGCCGCGACGACGGCCGCGGCTGAAGCGTAGCCCGATGAGTAACGATAACGGTGAGGCCATTACTCCGCTCCCATCAGAGTCAGTTCAGCGTTCAGATGACCGTCACGCATCTCAAGCTGGCGTCCCATCCGTTTTGCCAGCTGCAAATCGTGGGTCACCACCAGAAACGCCGTCCCCTGTGAGGCATTCAGCTCACCCAGAAGCTGGAAAATACTGTCAGCATTGCGCGCATCCAGGTTGCCGGTTGGTTCATCCGCCAGCACCAGACGCGGGTTGTTCACCAGCGCACGGGCAATAGCCACACGCTGACGCTCGCCACCGGACAGCTCAGACGGGCGGTGGTCACCGCGATGCCCCAGGCCTACGGCTTTCAGCATGTCGCTGGCACGGGCATTAATTTCTGCCGGTTTCTTTTTACCAATCAGCAAAGGCATCGCCACGTTTTCCAGCGCCGTGAAATCTGGCAGCAGATGGTGGAACTGGTAGATAAAGCCCAGCTCACGGTTACGCAGCTCCGCTTTTGCCGCAGAAGACATTTTGCTCATCGGCTGGCCTGAGAAAATTACGTCGCCACTGGTCGGCGTATCCAGCCCGCCCAGCAGGTGTAATAAGGTACTTTTGCCGGAACCGGAGCTGCCGACAATTGCCATCATCTCGCCTTCGCCCACGCTGAAGCTCACATTGTGCAGCACATCAGTCTGTACAGAGCCTTCCTGATAGCGTTTGGACAGGTTGTCGCATTGCAACAGGATCTTATTCATAACGTAAAGCCTCAGCGGGTTGAGTGGCGGCAGCGCGCCAGGAAGGATAGAGCGTAGAAAGCAGCGCAATGGCCATCGCGGCCAGCGCAATACCGACCACCTGCAGCGGCTCGATAGCAACCGGCAGCGCCGCGCCATCAAGCAGCGCGCCGATGATCGGCATTAAGTTATTCAACTGACTGGCCAGCAGCGCCCCGAGAACGGCCCCGAGTAACGCGCCAATGATCCCGGCGCTGGCCCCCTGCACCATAAAGACGGCCATAATCTGGCGCGGCGTCAGCCCCTGGGTTTGCAGGATGGCAACTTCGCCCTGCTTTTCCATTACCATCAAGCCAAGCGAGGTGATGATGTTAAACGCCGCGACCGCGACGATCAGGCTCAGCAGCAGGCCCATCATATTTTTTTCCATACGCACGGCCTGGAACAGTTCGCCTTTACGCTCGCGCCAGTCCTGCCATTTTGTGCCTTCCGGCAAGGTTTGCTGGCTGAGGGTATCGACCTTCAGCGGTGCGTCGAGCCACAGACGCCAGCCGGTAATGTTGCCCACCGGATAACGCATCAGACGCGAAGCATCCTGGATATTCATGAGCATCTGGTAGCCGTCAACTTCGCTGTTGGCGGCAAACGTGCCAATAACCGTGAACAGACGCTGGCTGGGCAAACGTCCCATCGGCGTAAACTGGCTGGCAGACGGCACCATCACGCGCAGCTGGTCGCCACGGTTCACGCCAAGCTGCCCGGCAAGCTGTTCGCCGAGGATGACGTTGTATTTGCCCGCTTCCAGATCGCTTTGCTTCACGTTGACCAGATACGGCGTGAGCGGATCTTTTTGCGCCGGGTCAATCCCCAGCATGACGCCCACCGCCACGCTGCGGGCGCTTTGCAGGACGACATCACCCGTTGTCACGGGCGCAACGCGCGTGACACCCTGTAACTTCGCCGCACTTTCCGGCAGTTGTTGCGGGTTAACGGAACCGTTGGTTGAAGAGAGAATGGCCTGCGGCATCAGCCCCAGGATGTTGTTTTGCAGCTCGCGCTCAAAGCCGTTCATGACGGAAAGCACCGTCACCAGTGCCATCACGCCAAGCGTAATGCCAATAGTCGAAAGCCAGGAGACAAAGCGACCGAAACGGTCCGCGGCGCGCCCACGCATGTAGCGTAAGCCTATGAAGAGTGCGACAGGTTGATACATGAAGTCCGTCTGTTTGCTGATAGCAGACCCACGAGTATATAAGCGAATCCGTTAAGCGTAAATGACTGAAACCGTAAGCTTTGGTAATCATTTTTCTGAAAAATTCAGATAAATCAGAACGCTACTCTTCGAATTATCGCGCCACACCCTCCACCTTTTCCGAAAAACTTCCTGATACAGACTGTTTCCCGTTACATCCCGGCTGCGTTTACCAACAATTGTTCGTTCGTTTATGGCAATAAGGTAGTTGCGAACAATGAAGCAAAAAGCATTATGGATTAACCAGATAAAGGGGCTGTGTATCTGCCTGGTGGTAATCTATCATTCGGTTATCACATTTTATCCCCATCTGACGGGGCTACAACATCCGTTGTCCGGTCTTCTCGCCAAATGCTGGGTCTATTTTAACCTTTATCTCGCGCCCTTCCGTATGCCGGTATTTTTCTTCATATCCGGTTATCTGATCCGTCGTTATATTGACGAGGTGAACTGGCGCACCAGTTTTGACAAACGGATCTGGAGCATTGTCTGGGTCCTTGCGCTGTGGGGCGTATTGCAATGGCAGGCGCTGAGCCACCTCAATGCCTGGTTGGCACCTGAACGTGAGCTGGCCACCTCCTCGAACGCCGCGTATGCCGATTCACTTTCCGGGTTTGCGTGGGGGATGCTCACTGCCAGCACCAGCCTGTGGTATCTGTACGCCCTGGTGGTCTATTTCACGCTATGTAAACTGCTTAGCCGCTGGAAGCTGCCCGTACTGGGGCTGCTGGCACTGGCCAGCATCACGATCAATTTCCTGCCGCTGCCGTGGTGGGGAATGAACAGCGTGGTACGCAATATGATCTACTACAGCCTTGGCGCGTGGTATGGCGCAGAGCTGATGGCCTGGATGAAGGGGCTGAACCTGCGTCGTACCTGGCTGGCGCTGGCCGCTTTTGCTGCGGTCTCCGTGGTACTGTGGTTTGCTAACGTTCCGCTGCTGCTTTCCCTGCTGTCGATCGTGCTGATCATGAAGCTTTTCTATAGCCTCGAGCAGCGTTATGCCGTTCATCCCAGCAACCTGCTTAACGTTATCGGCTCAAACACCATCGCTATCTACACCACGCACCGCATCCTGATAGAGGCCTTCAGCCTGTTCCTGATCGGTGAGATGAATGCTGCCTACTGGCCGGTCTGGGCCGAGCTTGCCTTGATCCTGGTCTACCCATTTGCCAGCCTGTTGATCTGCACCCTCGCCGGACTTGGCGTACGCAAAATATCGACGGCACTGTTTGGCGATCTGTTCTTCTCTCCCCCTTCCGCGAGCGCACTGTCTCCGGCAACCCGATAATACCGCCCTCGCCCCCCGTCCGGGGGCGAATCTTCCCGCGTTGCAGTTCAGATTTGCTTATGCAAAACGATCGAGGATAATAAAGACATTGCGTATCAGTGATATGCCCCAATACTGTTGGTATATCCACAAGAGACTCTGACATAGCCATGCCTGAACACTATCGTTATTCCCTGCCTGTTAAAGCGGGCGACCAGCGCCAGCTGGGCGAACTCACTGGCGCTGCGTGCGCCACGCTGGTGGCAGAAATCGCTGAGCGACATCCTGGTCCGGTGGTGCTGGTCGCCCCGGATATGCAAAATGCGCTGCGACTGCATGATGAAATTCGCCAGTTCACCGATAACCTGGTCTTCAGTCTGGCCGACTGGGAAACGCTGCCGTATGACAGCTTCTCCCCGCATCAGGAGATCATCTCCTCGCGCCTGTCGACCCTCTATCAGTTACCGACCATGCAGCGCGGCGTGCTGATCGTTCCGGTCAACACCCTGATGCAGCGCGTCTGTCCTCACAGCTATTTGCACGGCCATGCGCTGGTGATGAAAAAAGGTCAGCGCCTGTCCCGGGACGATCTGCGCGCGCAACTGGACAGCGCCGGATACCGTCATGTCGATCAGGTTATGGAGCACGGGGAATACGCCACGCGCGGTGCGTTGCTCGACCTGTACCCGATGGGCAGCGACCAGCCGTATCGACTGGACTTCTTCGACGATGAGATCGACAGCCTGCGCGTATTCGACGCCGACACGCAGCGCACGCTGGAAGAAGTGGAAGCCATCAATTTATTACCCGCCCATGAATTCCCGACGGACAAAACCGCTATCGAGCTGTTCCGCAGCCAGTGGCGCGACAAGTTCGACGTTAAGCGCGACGCTGAGCATATCTATCAGCAGGTCAGCAAAGGTACGCTTCCTGCCGGGATCGAATACTGGCAGCCGCTGTTCTTTAACGAGCCATTGCCCGCTCTGTTCAGCTACTTCCCGGCGAACACGTTGATTGTCAACACCGGTGATATCGACGCCAGCGCCAGCCGCTTTGAGAGCGAAACCCGCGCGCGCTTTGAAAACCGGGGCGTAGACCCGATGCGTCCGCTGCTGCCACCTGAAGCGCTGTGGCTGCGCACCGACGAGCTCAACGCCGAACTCAAGCGCTGGCCTCGCGTACAATTGAAAACCGATACGCTTGCCGATAAAGCTGCCAACACCAATCTTGCATTCCAGAAGCTGCCAGATTTAGCCGTTCAGGCACAGCAGAAATCCCCGCTGGAGAGTCTGCGCAAGTTCCTCGATGCCTTTACCGGCCCGGTTGTCTTCTCCGTTGAGAGTGAAGGCCGCCGTGAAGCGCTGGGCGAACTGCTGGGGCGGATTAAAGTTGCTCCGAAACGCATTTTGCGCCTGAGCGAAGCCACGGGGACGGGGCGTTATCTGATGATCGGTGCCGCCGAGCACGGGTTTATCGATACCCTCAACAACGTGGCATTAATCTGTGAAAGCGACCTGCTGGGTGAACGTGTTGCGCGTCGCCGTCAGGACAGCCGTCGCACCATTAACCCGGATACGCTGATCCGCAACCTGGCGGAACTCCATCCGGGCCAGCCGATTGTGCACCTTGAACATGGCGTGGGTCGTTATCAGGGGATGACGACGCTGGAAGCCGGTGGCATCAAAGGCGAATACCTGATGCTGACCTACGCCAACGACGCCAAACTCTACGTGCCGGTCTCATCCCTGCATCTGATCAGTCGCTACGCCGGGGGTGCAGAAGAGAATGCACCATTGCATAAACTGGGCGGTGACGCCTGGGCACGCGCCCGGCAGAAAGCGGCGGAAAAAGTGCGTGATGTGGCGGCCGAGCTGCTGGATATCTATGCCCAGCGTGCGGCCAAAGAGGGCTTTGCCTTTAAGCATGATAAAGAGCAGTACCAGCTGTTCTGCGACAGCTTCCCGTTTGAAACCACGCCGGACCAGGCTCAGGCCATCAATGCCGTGTTAAGCGACATGTGTCAGCCGCTGGCAATGGACAGGCTGGTCTGTGGCGATGTCGGCTTCGGGAAAACCGAAGTAGCCATGCGCGCGGCGTTCCTCGCCGTCGAGAATAACAAGCAGGTGGCGGTACTGGTGCCCACCACCCTGCTCGCTCAGCAGCACTTCGATAACTTCCGCGACCGCTTTGCCAACTGGCCGGTACGCATCGAGATGCTGTCACGTTTTCGCAGTACCAAAGAGCAAACGCAAATCCTGGAGCAGGCCAGCGAGGGTAAGATCGATATTCTGATCGGCACCCACAAACTGCTGCAGAGCGACGTGAAGTGGAAAGATCTGGGGCTGCTGATTGTTGATGAAGAGCACCGTTTCGGGGTACGCCATAAAGAGCGTATTAAAGCGATGCGTGCCGACGTCGATATCCTGACCCTGACCGCGACGCCGATCCCGCGAACCCTGAACATGGCGATGAGCGGCATGCGCGATCTGTCAATTATCGCCACGCCGCCGGCGCGTCGTCTGGCCGTGAAAACCTTTGTGCGCGAATACGACAATCTGGTGGTGCGTGAGGCCATTCTGCGTGAGGTGCTGCGCGGCGGTCAGGTCTATTACCTCTACAACGACGTGGAAAATATCCAGAAAGCGGCAGACCGCCTGGCAGAGCTGGTGCCGGAAGCGCGTATTGCCATCGGTCACGGGCAAATGCGCGAACGCGAGCTGGAACGGGTGATGAACGACTTCCACCACCAGCGCTTTAACGTGCTGGTGTGTACGACCATCATTGAGACCGGGATCGATATCCCGACGGCCAACACCATCATTATTGAACGCGCGGATCATTTCGGTCTGGCGCAGCTTCATCAGCTGCGTGGCCGCGTCGGGCGTTCGCACCATCAGGCCTATGCATGGCTGCTGACGCCGCATCCAAAAGCGATGACCACCGATGCGCAAAAACGTCTGGAAGCGATCGCCTCGCTGGAAGATCTGGGCGCTGGCTTTGCACTGGCGACGCACGACCTGGAGATCCGCGGTGCGGGTGAGCTGTTGGGTGAAGATCAAAGTGGCTCGATGGAAACCATCGGTTTCTCGCTCTACATGGAGTTGCTGGAAAACGCGGTCGATGCTCTCAAGGCCGGACGCGAACCGTCGCTGGAAGATCTCACCAGCCAGCAAACCGAAGTTGAGTTACGCATGCCATCTCTGCTACCGGACGATTTCATTCCGGATGTGAACACCCGCCTGTCGTTCTACAAACGTATCGCCAGTGCGAAAAATGAGAACGAGCTGGAAGAGATCAAAGTCGAGCTTATTGACCGCTTTGGCCTGCTCCCGGATGCCGCACGCAACTTGCTGGATATCGCGCGGCTGCGTCAGCAGGCGCAGAAGCTGGGCATTCGTAAGCTTGAGGGCAATGAGAAAGGCGGCGTGATTGAGTTTGCCGAGAAAAACCACGTTAACCCTACGTGGCTCATCGGTTTACTGCAAAAGCAGCCGCAGCATTTCCGCCTGGATGGGCCAACGCGTCTGAAATTTACGCAGGAGCTGACGGAGCGTAAAACCCGTATGGACTGGGTACGCAACTTTATGCGCCAGCTGGAAGAGAACGCGATCGCATAATCTGCTCTGCCCCCGGTTGCGCCATGCTACCGGGGGTAACAATTTACAAACTCTTTTCACTTCACCCGATCTTCCCGACAGACCCCTTCGCCATAATTATCACTAACCGTTATAAAACAATCACCCTGTCATTTATATGGATTATAGTGATGATGACCTCTTCGCGTTTCACTCGCTGGATAACCGTGTTAGCGCTGGCCGCAACGGTCGCGGTTGCATTTCCCGCTCGCGCAAACACCTGGCCACTCCCGCCTGCAGGCAGTAAGGTGGTTGGGGAAAACCGTTTTCATGTGGTTGAAAACAATGGTGGATCGCTTGAGGCGATTGCCAAAAAATATAACGTCGGCTTTCTGGCCTTACTGCAGGCCAACCCCGGCGTTGACCCTTATGTCCCGCGCGCTGGCAGTGTGTTAACCATCCCGCTGCAGACGATTTTGCCGGATGCGCCGCGTGAGGGGATCGTGATAAACCTTGCCGAACTGCGTCTTTACTATTACCCGCCCGGTAAAAATGAGGTGACCGTATACCCTATTGGTATTGGCCAGTTGGGCGGTGACACGCTGACCCCGACGATGGTCACCACCGTATCAGACAAGCGTGCAAACCCAACCTGGACGCCAACGGCCAATATTCGTGCCCGCTATAAAGCGCAGGGGATCGATCTGCCCGCCGTTGTACCGGCCGGCCCGGATAACCCAATGGGCCACCATGCCATCCGCCTCGCGGCCTATGGCGGCGTGTACCTGTTACATGGAACGAACGCGGACTTTGGTATTGGCATGCGCGTCAGCTCCGGCTGTATTCGTCTGCGCGATGACGATATCAAAACGCTCTTCAACCTGGTCACACCGGGCACCAAAGTGAACATCATTAATACCCCGATCAAGGTCTCTGAGGAGCCAGGCGGCGTGCGACTGGTTGAAATTCACCAGCCTTTATCGAAAAACATTGATGACGATCCGCAGACGCTGCCAATCAACCTGAATGCGGCGATGGTGAGTTTTAAAACCGATGCAAGGACGGATGGCATTGTGATGGAGCGGGCAATGGAAGCACGTTCGGGCATGCCGACTGACGTCACACGACATCATGGTGTCGCCCAGCAGTCGATGTAAACCCAAACGCAAAAACGCCCTGCACATGCAGGGCGTTTTTTTAGCAGTGGCATAAATGAGGGTTTAGCCAGGCTTATTTGTAAATAACAGCGGTACCGTGCAGGGTGTTAGGACCGGTTACAGAGGTAATGCGGAACGATTTCGCACCCATCTCATCCGCTTTTTGCGCCAGCTGGTCTTCCAGTGAACCCAGGTTAGTCCCGGCGCTGGCAGAGATGGTCCCTACTTTATGCTGGTCAGCAGGCGTTGACTGGACTTCCACAGCAGCAAAGCTTGCGAAAGAGAGTGAGCTAAGAACAGCAGCGGCGATGAGGGTTTTTACGTTTTTCATGATTTTTACCTTTGGCAGATGAATTTTGAGGTCGTTAGCCATTTAGTTAACGATCGATAGGTAAATGATAGGTGTGATCCAGCTCACACGTCAACATATTTTTATAACGACCATTAAATTAATTTTAATTCCGTTGTTTTTCATACCCATATGATTAATTTATTTTTCAGAAAACAGCACTGGTGGTGAAATGCGTTTATTTTTATAATGGTTATTCAACAAACCAACAGAGGACCAACGGCAAATGACAACCGATGTCACGAGTTGTGCGAAGAAAAGCCGTGGCCGACCAAAAGTGTTCGACAGGGATGCAGCGCTTGATAAGGCCATGACTCTCTTCTGGCAACATGGGTATGAAGCGACTTCGCTTTCCGATCTGGTAGAAGCCACCGGAGCCAAAGCGCCGACGCTGTATGCGGAATTCACGAATAAAGAGGGGTTGTTCAGGGCGGTACTGGACCGATACATCTCTCGCTTCGCATCGCGATACGAAGCACAGCTATTTTGTGAAGAGAAAACGGTTGAGCAGGCACTGCATGACTATTTCACCGCCATCGCCACCTGCTTCACCAGCAAAGAGACGCCCGCGGGCTGTTTTATGATTAACACCTCCGCGACGCTTGCGGCCTCCTCAAAAGAGATCGCCAACACGGTGAAATCGCGTCATGCCATGCAGGAGGAGACGCTCAGCACCTTCCTGGCCCAGCGCCAGCAGCGTGGTGAAATTCCGGCGCATTGCCGCCCTCAGGAATTAGCACAATACCTGAGCTGTATTTTACAGGGGATGTCGATTAGCGCCCGAGAAGGGGCGACGCTGGAAAAACTGCAGCATATCACCGAGACCACCCTGCGACTGTGGCCCGAACTGCTTAAAATACAGGGCTAAAAAAAAGCTCCTCAGCCTGAGCGCTTGAGGAGCTAAGTTCAGAGAACATCTTTTTTACGCTTTGTTATTCAGTACCAGCTGGCCATTTCCATCCAGCGGAATTTGTGTGCCAGGGTCTCTGTCCATACGGATTTTGCCCTGCTGGTCACCAATTTTGTACGTCACGTCATAACCCAGCATTTTTTCCGACTTGTCATAGACGGTTTTACAGCGCTGCTGTGTCGTGGTGTACGTATCGTTATCCTGCATTGCGCCCTGCACCTGGTTACCGGCATAGCCGCCACCCAGCGCACCGACCACGGTTGCCACATCTTTACCACGGCCGCCACCAAACTGGTGACCAATCACCCCGCCTGCTACCGCGCCCAGCACAGAGCCGGCAATACGGTTTTCATCCTGAACCGGACGACGATGGGTGACAGAGACGTTACGGCACTCCTGACGAGGCGTTTTAACTGTTTCTTTAATCGGGGTTGCAGAAACCACCTGCGCATACTGTGGGCCGCGATTCAGTACGTTGAGACTGGCAACGGCAGCCACACCTAACGCAGCAGCGACGCCAATCCCTATACCCGCCAACATTGATTTATTCACGGGACTTCCTCCTTTGTTGCTATTGGTAACAATTTTGCAATGCAGGCTACGCTTCGCCAATAAGACAAAGGCTCAAAAAAGTGGCTTTCAGGAGAGTGACTGGGCGTTTAGGAGAACTCTTAATCACTCAATCTGTGATGAGCAGCATGATATGCTAAAAAATCCCTCCGGAGGGCCCGGAGGGAGAGAAAAATTAGTGCAGCTTCAGACGTGGACGGATCACGCGGTTGATTCGCCCTACCAGCATCATCAGGCCGGTTTTGAAGTAGCCGTGCAGCGCAATCTGGTGCATACGGTACAGGGAGATATAGACAAAGCGTGCGATGCGCCCTTCTACCATCATCGAGCCGCGCATCAGGTTCCCCATCAGGCTGCCTACGGTTGAGAAGTTTGACAACGAAACCAGAGAGCCGTGGTCTTTGTAGACGTAGGCCTTCATTGGCTTGCCTTTGCGCTGTGCCAGAATATTGTGCAGCACCAGGCTTGCCATCTGATGCGCTGCCTGGGCGCGAGGAGGCACGAAACCGCCTTCTGGACGCGCGCATGACGCACAGTCACCAATCGCGAAAATCTCTGGATCGCGCGTGGTTTGCAGCGTCGGCTCGGTCACCAGCTGATTGATACGGTTGGTTTCCAGCCCGCCAATGTCTTTCATGAAATCAGGTGCTTTGATACCCGCCGCCCAGACCATCAGATCCGCTTTGATGTACTCGCCATCCTTGGTGTGCAGGCCACCTTCGTCTGCGCTGGTCACCATCGTCTGGGTGAGAACACGTACGCCCAGTTTGGTCAGTTCGTTATGCGCCGCGCCAGAAATACGCGGAGGCAGCGCAGGCAGAATACGCTCACCTGCCTCAACCAGCGTTACGTTCAGCGCTTCATTGGTTAACCCTTTGTACCCGTAGCTGTGCAGCTGTTTTACCGCATTGTGCAGCTCAGCGGAGAGTTCAACGCCCGTTGCGCCACCGCCTACAATGGCGATATTCACCTTACCATTCGCACCCATGTTATTGGTGTACTTAAGGAACAGGTTCAGCATTTCCTGGTGGAAACGACGCGCCTGGTGCGGGTTATCCAGGAAAATGCAGTGCTCTTTCACACCCGGGGTGTTGAAATCGTTGGAGGTACTGCCCAGCGCCATGACCAGTGTGTCATAGGCAAGCTTGCGCTCCGGGACCAGCAACTCCCCTTTTTCGTCACGCAGCTCGGCCAGGGTAATGGTTTTGCTCTCACGGTTGATATCCACCACGGAACCCAGCTGGAACTGGAAATGGTGGTTACGTGCGTGCGCCAGATAGCTCAGCGCGTCCACGCCCTCATCCAGTGAACCGGTCGCCACTTCGTGCAGCAACGGTTTCCACAGGTGGCTGTGGTTACGATCCACCAGCGTGATTTTGGCTTTTTTGCCGCGACCCAGCTTCTTACCCAACTGTGTCGCCAGCTCCAGCCCGCCAGCACCACCGCCTACAATCACTATCTTTTTCAATGGCGTAGTCAACGTGACCCCCTCAAATTATTAACCAATTGTTAATTAAAAGTTATAAAAATAACCCTTAATTAACAACAGGTTACAGCACTGAAACCATTCAGGTGCATTGAGAATACCACGTCAGGCGCATTGGTCATACCAAAATTGATGTGCATCAAGTTTTGGTGGCTTAAAAGTAGACAATTCTGCAGAAAAAGAAAGCCCGGCACGCTTTCGCGGCCGGGCCTGGGAGATCTTATGCAGTATCTTAGCCCAGTGTTTTGAAGGCTTTGATGCGCTGCAGATGCGGGGAGATGTTCTTGAACTTGTGGGTCTGTTCTTCGTCCCAGACAATTTCATAGTAGTGATGCAACAGCTCAGCCGCACGGTGGCTGTTGAGCGCCTCATCATTACGCGAAAGGATCACCAGACAGCGGTCGCGGTTCTTTTCACGGAAATTGCTGACGCACTTGGTGGCAATATCGACATACTCTTCTGGGCGGTCAATCTTGCCTTCCATGTTCTCGTTCGGGAACAGGTTAGGATTGAATACCACCTGGCGAATATCGCACAGGAATCCAATCCGCTCCGCCCAGTAGCCACCCAGCCCCACCCCGCAAATCAGCGGGCGATCGTCGATGTTGAGCTGCAGCATCTTGTCCACTTCTTTGAGCAGATGCTGCATGTCATGTTTCGGATGGCGCGTGCTGTAGCTGATCAGCCGTACATCCGGATCGATAAACTGCAGTTGCAGTACCTTCTCATGATTACCAGGACTGTTTGAGTCAAAACCGTGTAAATAGATGATCATCGTCTTCTCACCACGCTACGCCTTCCGGGAGGATTTACAGACTGGCTTTATGTGCCTGCCAGCGCTCATTCAGTGCTTCAAGCCGGGCGTTAACCGCTTTCCAGCGTGCCGAATCCATCAGCTCCTGACGGCTAAATGAACCTTTATGATACAAATGTGTAACACGCTCTGCATTGATCGGCGACAGGTTATCCAGCACGCTGACTGCGCCTTTACGATTATTGCAGACGAGGATCATATCGCAACCTGCGTCGAGCGACGCCTGCCCACGCTCCGCGTAGCTGCCCATGATCGCCGCCCCTTCCATCGACAAATCGTCGGAGAAGATCACGCCGTTGAAACCGAGTTCCTGACGCAGCACGGTTTTTAACCAGTGCGGAGAACCGCTCGCCGGGCGCGGGTCGACGTCACTGTAAATCACATGCGCAGGCATAATGGCATCCAGCTTGTTATCGCTAATCAGCGAGCGGAACACCGACATATCTTTGGCACGAATTTCCGCCTCCGGGCGCGGATCACGCGGAGTCTCTTTATGCGAATCCGCCGTCACGGCGCCGTGCCCCGGGAAGTGTTTACCGGTGGTTTTCATTCCTGCATCGTGCATGCCGTCGATAAAGCGGGTGGCCATCTCCAGCGCAATACGGGGATCGCTATGGTAAGAGCGCTCGCCAATTGCCGCACTGATATGCCCTACGTCCAGCACCGGGGCAAAACTGATGTCGATATCCATGGCAATCATCTCGCTGGCCATCAGCCAGCCGGCCTCCTGGGCCAGATTTCCGCCCTCTTCGGTGCCGAGCAGCGCCGCGAAAGACTGGGCCGCGGGCAGACGGGTGAAGCCCTCACGGAAACGCTGCACGCGCCCGCCTTCCTGATCGACGGCCACGACCAGATGATTACGCGACGCCGCGCGGATCTGGCGAACCAGCTCACGCAACTGCGCCGGATCGTGATAGTTGCGGGTAAACAGGATGAGCCCCCCCACCAGCGGGTGCGCCAGAATTTCACGCTCCTCCGCATCCAGTTCAAACCCTTCTACATCCAACATGACTGGACCCACAGCAACCTCTCTTATCCTTTAATGTGTAACTGACGCCAGGCATCATCTGCCAGCGCCATAAATTGTTTCTCGCCGGACTGCTGAAAACGCATTTCAAACCAGCCCGCCATCAGCATGACGACCCAGGGCCGCCAGCGTCTGACCTGACGCGCCAGCTGTCCCGCGTCCAGATGCGCAATGCGGGCGTAATCACCGATCAGTCTTTGGCGCGCTGTATCATCTTCCACCCAGACGGCCGCCAGCTCCAGTGCCACATCCCCATCACCGGCATACTCCCAGTCGATAAGCCTGATGCCGGTGGACGTATGCACAATATTTCCGGCATGAACATCCATGTGTAATGGCGACAGCCGAAGCGGCTGAGGCTCTCCCGCAGTGCGTAACCGTTTAAGCTGCGCAAGCCACCGTGGGGTACGTCTGTCCGGTGAGGCTCGCTGCCAGTATTGTTCCAGCAAAGGGAGCAGCGTGACTCGCCACCCCAGACACGGCTGATGGTGCAACTGACAGAGCGTCGTCGCAAGCGTTGCGCTGTCGGGCAGCGTATGCCGGATCTCCCCTGCCAGATACTCTACCGCCATCCAGCCCTGTCTGAAAAAGCGCGGGGCTGGCACGAGATCCGCCGGTAGACGCTTCAGGGCACGAAACTGACGGCGAAAATGGGAAACGGGGGCTAAGGGATCGTGGTGATGACGCAACACCAGACGCTGCTCGCCCTGTTCCAGAATGCAACTCGCGCCGCCAAGCCCGGAGTGGGCCTGCGGCGCGATAAGACGATACTGCGGAAAATAATGCGTGAGGATCGCTTCACGCGTGCAGTCAGAGTTGCGTAACCGCACCTTTACCTGACCAGATAATCTCGCCTGTCTGAACCAGCATCAGCTGCATCTGCAGGGCTGGCGTATTCACGTTACCGGTGGCATTAGAGTACAGCACATACTGCGCACCAACGTTACGGGCAATCCCCATCGCCTTACTGCGCGTACCGAGGCTGTCCTGTGGCGACAGACCAAGCTGCTGTTTGGCTACTGCCAGCTGCTGTGCGGAAACCAGCGTAAACTTGCCGTTATTGGCCAGTGCATTGCGCAGGGTTTCTGTCGCTTCCCCGGCATTAAGTGAACCGTTAGTCCGGTTATTTACGCTATCCACCAGCAGTACACTGCCTGCCGTCACGCCCTGCGCCTGCAGCATTTTGCCCACCATCGGTTGCATCGCACCGTTCCAGTCATAATGACGCACGCGCGGCGTTGGCTGGGAGGCCTGGTCCGGATGTTCAATCGGGCCAGGCTGCGACGGGATCGTCGGTACAGACGGCACGGTTGGCTGCGGTTGCGTTGGCTGTGTCGGCTGCTCCGTACCCGGTTTTGCCTCGTCCACCGGCGCAGGCTGTTCGGTTCGCGTCACACATCCTGCAAGGAACAGTGCAAAAGCTGTCACGAGCGCATAACGGCTCATATTTTTAATCAAGGTTCACCTCTTACAGATAAAGATAAAGTCTCACCTTATGCGCACCCAGATAGTTGGCGCTACCATAGAGCGTTACCGACGATCCTGCCGGAATGGTCACGCTGCGCGGCGCTTCCAGCGGGTGCATTTCAAGACCCCGTACGTCATACCAGAAGAAACGGTAGTGCACCGTCACCGGTTCGTGTCTTTCGTTAAAGAGCGTAGAAGACGCAGAAGATTTAATTTCACTGATGATCAACGTAGGTTGTTCTGCGGTGATGCCCGCGGCAAGTACCGAGGACTCCATCACCAGCGTCTGTTCATCACTGACAGGAATGGCCGGGCGCGTGCTGCATCCCACCATTACCAATGTCATTGCCAGCGCTGCAATACGCCCTTTTAACATGTCAAAGACCTTTATGTGACAGCATCGGTCCCAGAGGACGCCCACCCAGAAGATGCATATGAATATGATAAACTTCCTGACCACCATGGCGATTACAGTTCATGATCAAACGGTAACCGTCTTCAGCAATCCCCTCCTGCTCGGCGATTTTCGCGGCTACCGTCAGCATACGGCCTAACGCCACTTCATGCTCGGCTTTTACGTCATTGACGGTGGGAATCAGAATATTTGGAATGATAAGGATATGAGTCGGAGCCTGAGGAGAAATATCTCTGAAAGCCGTCACCAGCTCATCCTGATAAACGATATCCGAAGGGATTTCGCGGCGGATAATTTTACTGAAAATGGTTTCTTCAGCCATGACCTGTTCCTTTGTAGTTTAATCTGGCGTGGTGCGTCCGCTATTAACACAATCTCTGCATGAGTGTGTGGCACAATGGAAGAGTATGAGCGACTTTCTCCTGTCCTTTCAACCTTCTCCCCGGATTTCTTTCCTGAAAGTGTTTCAGCTGTCTGAAGAGTAACCGCTCTCGACGCTTCACCACCTGAAACATAATTTCATTTCCTTTTGACACATCTGTTTACAGTGCTAATCACAATGCGTATATTTCGCATTTGCATTTTCATGCGCATTTTTAACATAGAAAACAACGTCAGCCCGTTCTCACGGGACTGTCGCACTCACCTTTCACCATTCAGTAAGGGTTTGATGATGTCTTTCATTTATCACACCAGGGATGGGCAACCGCAGCCAGCCGCCACGCCTTCGTTGCTGGCTGCCTGTATTGCTATGGCATTGATGCCAGCCGTCAGTTTCGCCGCCTCTGCAACCGAAGATACCGTGGTTGTCGAGGGCGGTTTTGATAACGCACAGGACCCGTCCAGCAGTCAGGATACGGACTACAGCGTTAAGACCACCACCACGGGGACGAAACTGTTACTGGTTCCCCGCGATATTCCGCAGTCCGTCAGCGTCATTAGCCAGCAGCGTATGGCAGATCAGAATCTGCAATCCCTCGGCCAGGTGTTAACTAACACCACCGGCGTCACCGCGCAGGTACAGGACAGCGACCGGACGGTATTTTACTCGCGCGGCTTCTTTGTCAGTAACTATGCGTATGATGATCTGCCAACCTCCATCAGCGAAGTATGGAACTTTGGCGACACCGCCGCCGATACCGCCATTTACGATCGTATTGAAGTGGTACGCGGCGCAACCGGCCTGATGTCCGGCACGGGAAATCCCGCCGCCTACGTCAACATGGTACGTAAGCATGCAGACAGCAATGAATTTAAAGGCAATGTCTCCGCCAGTTACGGTAGCTGGGACAAACAACGCTACGTGCTGGATCTGCAGGCTCCGCTGGTAGCGTCGGGTAACGTGCGCGGTCGTCTTATTACGGGTTATCAGGACAACGACAGTTTTGTTGATAACTACCACTACCGCAAAAAGTTCCTCTATGGCGTGGTCGATGCGGACGTGACTGACAGCACCACCCTGTCTGTGGGCTATGAATATCAGGAAAGCGATACCGATAACCCAACCTGGGGCGGCCTGCCAACCTGGTACAGCGATGGCAGCAAAACCCATTACAACCGCAGCCAGACCGTTGCACCAGACTGGGCTTATTCAGATAAAGACAACACCCGTATTTTCGCCAACCTCACCCAACGCTTCGACAACGGCTGGGAAGCCCATATCAACAGCATGCATGCCGACACCAACTTCGACAGCAAACTGATGTATATGTCCGGCTACCCGGATAAAGAGACCGGTGCGGGTATGGTCGGATATGGCGGCTGGAACCGCGGTGAACGTAAGCAGGATGCGGTGGATGCCTTCCTGCGCGGCGGTTTCGACCTTTTCGGTCGCCAGCATGAGATGATGTTTGGCGGTAGCTTCAGCCGCCAGCGTAACCACTATGACAACACCATGCCGGACGCGCTGTACGGCATGGTTGACGTGGGTAACTTCAAAAACTGGAACGGGAATATCGCCGATCCGCAGTGGACCCCCTGGAAGCTTTACAGTCAGGATGATATCCGCCAGTCTTCGGCCTATACCTCAGCCCGCTTCTCGCTTGCCGATCCGCTATCTCTGATCCTCGGTGCGCGTTATACCCATTACAACATTCGCTATAACCCGGCGGGCTCCCCGGACACCCGCCTGGAAAGCAGTAAGGATGATGTAACGCCATATGCGGGCCTTGTTTATGATATCAATGAAGACTGGTCAACCTACGTCAGTTATACCTCCATCTTCCAGCCTCAGGACAAACGTGACGCCAGCGGCCGCTACCTGGACCCGACAACGGGGAAAAGCTATGAAGCCGGGGTGAAAGCAGACTGGTTTAGTACGCGCCTGACCACCTCGCTCGCCCTCTTCCGCATTGAGCAGGATAATGTGGCGAATAATACCTACACCTACATGCCCAGCGGCGAGTCAATTTATGAATCTCTGGATGGGGTCGTCAGTAAAGGGATCGAGTTCGAGCTAAACGGCGCCCTGACCGATAACTGGCAGCTGACCTTCGGCGCAACCCGCTACATTGCTGAAGACAAGCGCGGCAACGCGGTAAGTTCCGATCAGCCTCGTACCACAATGAAGCTCTTTACCCGTTATCAACTGCCCATGCTACCTGCACTGGCAGTGGGCGGGGGGGTGAACTGGCAGAATAAAGTCTGGAACGATGTAGATGGCGGCCCGGCAGGTCGATCACGTGCAGAACAAGGCAGCTACGCGCTGGTTAACCTGTTCAGCCGGTATCAGGTGACTAAAGATTTTGCTGTCCAGGCTAACATCAACAACCTGTTCGACAAAGAGTATTACGACTACGTCGGCTCTTATGTGGTATATGGCGCGCCGCTGAACGTCTCTGTAAGCGCGAGCTACGACTTCTGAATGTTCAGCCGCTACCCGGCATAACAAAACTGCAGGCATAAAAAAGGCAGCCATTCGGCTGCCTTAGTCTCCCCAGGTCACAGCTTAGCTGTTGCGGATGTATTCATCCATTTCGGTTTTCAGGTTATCGGATTTGGTACCGAAGATTGCCTGAACACCAGAACCTGCAACAACCACACCCGCTGCGCCCAGTTTTTTCAGACCCGGCTGGTCTACTTTCGCAACATCGGCAACGCTCACACGCAGACGAGTGATACACGCGTCCAGGTTAGTGATGTTCTCTTTACCGCCGAATGCTGCAACCAGTGCCGGAGCCATTTCGCTGGTCGCGCCTGCTTTGCTGTCTTCTGTTGCATCTTCACGACCTGGCGTTTTCAGGTCCAGTGCTTTGATCAGCACGCGGAAGATGGTGTAGTAAACAACGGCGTAGCACGCACCCACGATTGGGAACAGCCACAGTTTGCTGCTGTTACCGGACAGAACGATGAAGTCGATCAGGCCGTGTGAGAAGGACGTACCGTCACGCATACCCAGCAGGATACAGATTGGGAACGCCAGACCCGCCAGAATCGCGTGGATAACGTACAGGATCGGCGCAACGAACATGAAGGAGAACTCGATCGGCTCGGTGATACCGGTCAGGAACGAGGTCAGCGCTGCGGAGATCATGATACCGCCCACTTTTGCACGGTTCTCTGGTTTAGCAGAGTGCCAGATTGCAATTGCCGCGGCTGGCAGACCATACATTTTGAACAGGAAGCCACCAGACAGTTTACCTGCAGTTGGGTCACCCGCCATATAACGTGGGATATCACCGTGGAACACCTGACCTGCTGCGTTGGTGAATTCACCAATCTGCATCTGGAATGGAACGTTCCAGATGTGGTGCAGACCAAATGGCACCAGGCAACGCTCGATGAAGCCGTAGATACCAAACGCCACAACCGGGTTCTGATAAGCAGCCCACTGAGAGAAGGTCTGGATTGCCGTACCGATTGGTGGCCAGATGAAGGACAGGATCACACCCGTGAAAATCGCTGCCAGACCAGAGATGATCGGAACGAAACGCTTGCCCGCGAAGAAGCCCAGATACTCAGGCAGCTTGATGCGATAGAAGCGGTTAAACATATACGCTGCAATCGCACCGGAGATGATACCGCCCAGAACACCGGTATCCGCCAGGTGTTTCGCTGCGATCTCTTCAGCAGGTAAATGCAGAACCAGCGGTGCAACCACAGCCATGGTTTTCACCATGATGCCGTAGGCAACCACAGAAGCCAGCGCAGAAACGCCGTCGTTATTGGTGAAGCCCAGAGCAACACCGATAGCGAAGATCAGTGGCATGTTAGCAAAGACAGAACCGCCTGCTTCGGCCATTACGTGGGACACTACGGCTGGCAGCCAGCTGAAGTTTGCAGAACCGACACCCAGCAGGATACCTGCGATAGGCAGTACGGATACTGGCAGCATCAGCGATTTACCGACCTTTTGCAGGTTAGCAAATGCATTCTTAAACATAATTGAGAGTGCTCCTGAGTATTTGTGCTTTTTTTACGCTTTCACGCATTGGCCCGGGGGGGAGTACCGTGCCGTGGACAGGACATCTAAGCGCCCTTTATTTATTACACAGAGTAAAATAATTCCCTCTGAGTTTGTTTGACGGCTATCACGTTTCAGCTTAAGACGGTCGAAAAACTTTCAGTTATTTACAAAAAGCATTTCTGGATGTGTCTAAAAACACCATCACCGCCCCAAATGAGGCGGTGAACTTTACTCGTTTTAACTATTAATTACGAGCCTAAAAAAAACAGGTGTATCAAACAGATTGCAGGCGGGCGGGGTCAATATGGAACAGTGTAGAGAAGTTTTCCGTCGTGACGCGGGCCAGCTCTTCGATACTGACGCCCTTCAGAACGGCCATGTATTCAGCCACGTCTCTCGTCATTGCTGGCTGGTTTTCTTTACCGCGATGCGGTACCGGAGCCAGATAAGGAGAGTCTGTTTCCACCAGAATACGATCGAGCGGAACATAACGCGCAGCATCGCGAAGCTGCTCAGCGTTACGGAACGTCACGATCCCGGAAAACGAGATATAAAACCCTAAATCAAGCAGTTTTCCCGCCGTTTCTCTGTCTTCTGTGAAACAGTGTAGTACGCCACCGCAATCCGTCACGTTTTCTTCTCTGAGGATCGCCAGGGTATCGGCGCGGGCATCGCGGGTATGAACGATAACCGGTTTGTTAAGCTCACGGCCAATGCGAATGTGATGGCGGAAGGACTCCTGCTGACGCGCCATGGTCTCCGGCGTGTAGTAATAATCCAGCCCGGTTTCCCCCATCGCGACCACGCCCTCTTCGGCCGCCAGACGACGTAACTCCTCGACGTCGTATGCTTCATCCTGATTGAGCGGATGCACGCCACAGGAAAAGACCACATTAGGGCGAACGCCCACCAGCTCACGCATGGTGCGATAGCCCGGCAGCGTGGTAGCCACCGCAAGGCAAAATTTCACATCGCGGGCGGCGGCTTTAGCCAGCACGTCGTCCACGTCTTTATGCAGGGATTGATAATCCAGGCCATCGAGATGGCAGTGTGAGTCGACTAAAAACATAATGTCTCTCTCAGAGATGGGAAACAGGCGGAGTAACGCCTGGTTGCAGGTAATGTTCGATACGCAATAACTGGTCGGTCAGTACAAGCTCGCGATTAAGACCGGTTACCGTTAAAAGTTGTTCGCGGCTCTGGCAAGTATCGTGCAGAATCGCACGCAACGTGGCGCCAGGCAGACGATTCGCCAGCGTGTTTACCAGTGGCCAGACATCGGGATTGGTCAGCAGCGTGGCCCCCTGCTGGATCTTGAGGGCATCCAGAAGTAAGGCAGCTAGCCAGTGCAGACGCTCGGCAGCCTGATCGCTGTTAAGTGCAGGCAGTACGCTCAACCAGTCACCGCTCTCCAGCGCAGAGGCAACGGCGCGGCAAAGCGCTTCTCGTTGCGACCAGACGTCCGCCTGCAGCAGAGCCAGCGCCGCGGCAGGTGCGCCGCTGCTGAGGCGCAATGCGGACAACGCGCTATCCTGTGACGTTGTCACCTCACGCTCCAGCCAGCTCAGCGCCCACGATTCCTGGGGAGTCGCAAGGTGATGAAGCCGACACCGACTGCGTAACGTCGCCAGTAATCGACCCGGATCGCGGCATGACAGGAAGAACCACGTTTTTTCCGGTGGCTCCTCCAGCGTTTTAAGCAGCGCGTTTGCCGCCGCCTCGGTAAGCAACGCCGCGTCTTTCAGCCAGACGACTTTTGCGCCACCCAGTCGTGCGTGCTCGTATAATTTTTCACTGACTTCACGCACGGCATCGATACCGAGCGCACTTTTGCCCTTCTCAGGCTCCAGCGTGTAATAGTCAGGATGCGTGCCCGCCTGCATCAGCTGGCAGCCGCGGCATTTACCGCAGCTTTTGTGACCTTCTGGCTGCTGGCACATCAGAAAACGGGTGATGGCGTAGATCAATGCATCTTCACCCATGCCCGGCAATGCCTGAATCAGTAACGCATGATGCCCCCGTCCGGCCTGATAGCTGGCGATCAGCTGTTCAAAGTGCGGGCGCAACCATGGGTACCATTTCATGCCTGTTGCTCCTGTAGCCAGTGTTTGACAGTTTCCTCAATGGAACGGGTCACCTCTTCCAGGGACTGCGTCGCATCAATGGTGCGAATGGAACTGTCCTGACTGGCGAGTTCAAGATAACGCGCGCGGGTGCGATTAAAGAAGTCGAGCGACTCTTGCTCAATGCGATCCAGCTCGCCGCGCGCGCGCGCGCGCTTCAGGCCCACTTCCGGCGTTACATCCAGATACAGCGTCAGATCGGGGCGGAAATCCCCTAATACTGCATCACGCAACGTTGCCAGCATTGTCTGGTCAATTCCGCGTCCCCCGCCCTGATACGCCTGAGTCGACAGATCGTGACGGTCGCCAATGACCCACTTGCCAGCGGCCAGAGCCGGTTTGATGACCGTCTCTACCAACTGCACGCGAGCGGCATAGAACATCAGCACTTCGGCTTTGTCAGTGATAACTTCATCGCCCACGGATTTGATATCCAGCACCAGGCTGCGCAGCTTTTCAGCCAGCTGCGTACCGCCGGGTTCACGGGTAAACACCATGTCCGCAACGCCGAGCGTTTTCAGCGTTTCGATTACCACGTTGCGGGCTGTGGTTTTACCGGCTCCTTCGAGTCCCTCAATGACAATGTATTTACTGCGCATTTTTTTCCTTAAGTGCCTTCAGATAATCCTGAACGGAGCGATTATGGCTGGCAAGGTTGGTGTTAAAGGTATGCCCCCCTTTTCCATCAGCCACAAAGTAGAGATACGGTGTTTTTGCCGGATGCGCGGCCGCCTTAAGCGAGGCTTCGCTCGGCGTGGCAATCGGGCCTGGCGGCAGGCCGCTAATAACGTAGGTATTATACGCCGTCGGCGTCTCCAGATCTTTTCGTGAAATCTTGCCGCTGTAGTTCTCACCCATTCCGTAAATCACGGTAGGGTCAGTTTGCAGACGCATGCCAATGCGCAGTCGGTTGATAAAGACCGACGCCACCTGGTCGCGCTCTGAAGCCACCGCGGTCTCTTTCTCAATAATTGAGGCCATGGTGACAAACTGGTTTTGATCTTTATACGGCAGGCCATCGGCGCGCCCTTCCCACGCAGATTCCACCGCCGCGACCATTTTTTTGTGCGCACGTTTCAGGATCGCCACATCGGTTGTTCCGGCTGTATACATCCAGGTGTCAGGCCAGAACCAGCCTTCAACCCACTCGGGATGTTCAAATTCAAGTACCGCGGCAACCGTCTGGTAACTGTCATCTTTCAGCGTGTGTTTAATATACGGCGCATCACGCAGCTGTTTGAGGTAATCGCTAAGGCGCATCCCTTCAACAAACCGCAGCGGGAACTGCGCTTCTTTGCCGCTTTCCAGCAGCTGTAGCATTTCTCTGACGGTCATCCCGGGCGTGAAACGATAGGTGCCAGCTTTAAAATGAGACAGCTCAGGTTCCACACGCAATAACCACTGGAACACGCGTGGACGATTAATGATTTTATCGCCATAAAGCTGTTCACCGAGCGCCAGTCGCCCGGTTCCCGCTTTCAGGGTAAAGATCGTTTCGTCCTTAATCAGGATCTTACTGTCCGCCAGCTGGCGAACTTTCCACATTCCCGCGCCGCCAGCGATACCCAGCGCAACGATTAGAAGGAGGACAAAGCGCAACATTTTCTTCATGACTATCTGGTTTGCTCACATATCGGGGCTAAAAAAGAGAACAGCTCGCGCGATGGCAAGCAAATTTGACCATAAGCGCGGACAGGTATGACCGGCATCAGCGCGTTGCAAATAACGATTTCATCTGCTGCCTGCAACGCCTCTTCGCGTGCGTTAACTTCGACAACGTGAAAGTCAGAGCGTGCCAACTGCTGCAAACAAAACTGACGCATGATACCGTTGACTCCCGCCTGTTCCAGCGAAGGCGTGAAAACAGTGTTGCCCTGCCGCCAGAATAAATTAGCCGCACAGCATTCCGTAATGAACCCTTCGCTGTCAAGAACCAGCGCTTCATCGGCTGTCGTCTGCTCAAGATGAGTACGGATTAGCACCTGCTCAAGACGATTGAGATGTTTTATCCCGGCAAGCATGGGGTTTCTTCCCAGACGTACCGGGCTGAGGGTCAGGGTAACGCCCTCTTCACGCCAGCGCGGATACTGGGCAGGATACGCAGAAACCGACAGGATCCGGGTGGGATGTTGGCAACTGGCACCGCTATAACCCCGTCCACCGCTGCCGCGGCTGATAATGACCTTGAGTACCCCACTGGGCTTTCCGGACGCAAGCTGGCGCATTTCCTGGCGCAACGTGTCCCATTGCGTAAAGGGGATCAGTAACGTTTTGCAGGCCGTTTGCAGACGACGTATATGCGCATCCAGCAGACACACGTCGCCATCCGCAATGCGCGCCGTGGTAAAGCAGCCATCACCAAACTGAGTCGCCCTGTCGCTTGCAGGCAGAGATTCTTGCTCAAGGCCATTGATTAAAAACATGGTGGCTCCTTATGCGTGGGCGTTTAGTCTGGCAGGATGTCGTGCAGCCGACAAGAAGATTAGCCTGAATAAAAAAGGCCCGACAAGCGGACCTTTTTTCACAGCCATAGGGTATGCAGACTCAGATCTTTTTGAAGATCAGAGAACCGTTAGTACCGCCAAAGCCGAAGGAGTTACACAGGGTGTACTCCATTCCACTCACCTGGCGCGCTTCGTGAGGAACGAAGTCCAGATCGCAACCTTCATCCGGGTTATCCAGGTTGATGGTTGGCGGAACAGCCTGGTCGCGCAGCGCAAGAATAGAGTAAATAGACTCTACAGCACCCGCCGCACCCAACAGGTGACCGGTCATGGATTTTGTGGAACTGACCAGTACACGGCTGGCAGATTCACCGAAGATAGACTTAACAGCCTGAGCTTCTGCTTTATCGCCCGCAGGGGTAGAGGTACCGTGTGCGTTAACGTAGCCGATTTGCGCTGGGGTAATACCCGCATCGCGAATCGCGTTTTCCATGGCCAGCGCGGCGCCCGCACCATTTTCTGGCGGTGACGTCATGTGATAGGCATCGCTGCTCATACCAAAGCCAACGACTTCAGCATAAATTTTCGCGCCACGTTTTTTCGCATGTTCGTACTCTTCCAGAACGAGCATACCTGCACCATCGCCCAGCACGAAACCGTCACGGTCTTTGTCCCAAGGACGGCTTGCCGCCTGAGGATTATCGTTGCGGGTAGACAGCGCGCGCGCAGCACCAAAGCCACCCACGCCAAGCGGGGTACTGGCTTTTTCAGCACCGCCCGCCACCATAGCATCTGCATCGCCGTACGCAATCATACGCGCGGCCTGGCCGATGTTATGCACGCCAGAGGTACATGCGGTCGCGATAGAAATGCTTGGCCCACGCAGACCGAACATGATGGTCAGGTGACCCGCCACCATATTAACAATCGTGGACGGAACGAAGAACGGGCTGATTTTACGCGGTCCGCCATTCATGAGAGATGAATGGTTTTCCTCGATCAGACCAAGACCGCCAATCCCGGAGCCAATAGCGGCACCGATACGGGTTGCGTTCTCTTCCGTAATTTCAAGGCCAGAATCCTGCATGGCCTGAACGCCAGCGACAATTCCATATTGAATGAAGGCATCCATCTTGCGCTGTTCTTTGCGCGAGATGATCTCTTCACAGTTAAAATCCTTTACTAAGCCAGCAAATTTCGTTGCATAGGCGCTAGTATCGAAATGGTCGATTAGGCTGATGCCGCTCTGACCGGCAAGGAGAGCTTTCCAGGTGGACTCTACGGTATTGCCGACAGGAGACAACATGCCAAGTCCGGTCACAACTACACGACGCTTAGACACGTTTGTCCTCCAGGGAGGGATAAAAAAAGAGATTCGTGGGACTAAAAAAGATAAAACTCAGGCGGTCGAATGACCGCCTGGAGATGTTCACTTACGCCTGGTGGCCGTTGATGTAATCAATGGCAGCCTGAACGGTGGTGATCTTCTCAGCTTCTTCGTCCGGAATCTCAGTATCAAACTCTTCTTCCAGAGCCATTACCAGCTCAACGGTGTCAAGAGAATCTGCGCCCAGGTCTTCAACGAAGGAAGCGGAGTTCACAACTTCTTCCTGCTTAACGCCCAGCTGTTCGCCGATAATTTTCTTAACGCGTTCTTCGATAGTGCTCATACTCTTAAATTTCCTATCAAAACTCGCTTTCGCGATGGTTTTCGTAGTGTATAAAATGTTGAAAAATTTGCAACTAAATCCCGGCAGGTCTTACCACGATTTTACGTTATTTTGAGGCCAATCCCCCCAATAACGCAAATATTTTCGATCGTGATTAAACCATATACATCCCGCCGTTGACGTGGAGGGTTTCACCAGTGATGTAACCCGCTTCGTCAGAGGCTAAAAATGCAACCGCGCTGGCAATTTCTTTAGGGTCGCCTAAGCGGCCCGCAGGAACAGCTGCCAGCGTACCCGCACGCTGCTCATCAGTCAGCGCACGCGTCATGTCCGTTTCAATAAAGCCCGGAGCAACAACGTTTACAGTAATCCCGCGGGACGCGACTTCACGCGCCAGCGACTTACTGAAACCAATCAGACCTGCTTTCGCCGCAGCGTAGTTAGCCTGACCAGCATTTCCCATGGTACCAACCACAGAACCGACAGTGATAATACGACCATGACGCTTTTTCATCATAGCGCGCATTACCGCTTTTGACAGACGGAATACAGATGACAGGTTGGTTTCGATAATATCGTTCCACTCGTCGTCTTTCATTCGCATCAACAGGTTATCGCGAGTGATCCCGGCATTATTGACCAGAATATCCACTTCGCCAAACTCTGCGCGAATATTTTCCAGAACAGATTCGATAGATGCAGGTTCGGTCACATTCAGTACCAGACCTTTACCGTTCGCACCCAGATAGTCGCTGATGGCCTTCGCGCCATTCTCGCTGGTTGCTGTACCAATCACTTTCGCGCCGCGCGCGGCCAGTGTTTCAGCAATTGCACGCCCGATACCGCGGCTTGCGCCAGTGACCAGGGCAATTTTTCCTTCAAAACTCATGGTATTCCTCTTTTATTGCGAGAGTGCCGCTTCAATGGCTTCCGGCTCGTTAATCGCCGAGGCAGTCAGGGTGTCAACAATACGTTTTGTCAAACCAGTCAGGACTTTCCCTGGGCCGACTTCGTACAGGTGCTCAACGCCCTGAGAGGCCATAAACTCAACGGTTTTGGTCCACTGTACCGGGCTATAAAGCTGGCGAACCAGCGCATCACGGATAGCCTCCGGCGTGGTTTCACATTTCACATCAACGTTGTTCACAACGGAAATCGTCGGTGCGTTAAAGGTAATTTTTTCCAGTTCAACCGCCAGCTTGTCAGCAGCAGGTTTCATCAGCGCACAGTGGGACGGAACACTCACTGGCAGCGGCAGCGCACGTTTCGCGCCCGCGGCTTTACAGGCTGCACCTGCACGTTCAACCGCTTCTTTATGACCGGCGATAACCACCTGGCCTGGCGAGTTGAAGTTAACCGGTGAAACCACCTGACCTTCTGCTGATTCTTCACACGCTTTTGCGATGGAAGCATCGTCGAGACCGATAATAGCAGACATGCCGCCCGTGCCTTCTGGCACCGCTTCCTGCATGAATTTACCACGCAGTTCTACCAGACGTACCGCGTCAGCAAAGGCGATCACACCGGCACAGACCAGCGCAGAGTATTCACCCAGGCTATGGCCCGCGAGCAGGGCTGGCGCTTTACCGCCCTTCTGCTGCCAGACGCGCCACAGCGCAACGGAAGCGGTCAGCAGTGCTGGCTGAGTCTGCCAGGTTTTGTTCAGCTCTTCGGCCGGACCTTGTTGGGTCAGCGCCCATAAATCATAACCCAGCGCATCGGAAGCTTCACGGAAAGTCTCTTCGATTACCGGATAGTTTGCTGCCATTTCAGACAACATCCCAACGGTTTGAGAGCCCTGACCCGGAAACACAAAAGCAAATTGCGTCATCTTTTAATCCTTATCCTAGAAACGAACCAGCGCGGAACCCCAGGTGAACCCGCCACCGAAGGCTTCAAGCAAGACCAACTGGCCCCGTTTGATTCGTCCGTCACGTACCGCTTCATCAAAGGCGCACGGTACTGACGCCGCAGAGGTATTGCCGTGGCGATCGAGCGTCACCACAACGTTATCCATCGACATGCCCAGCTTTTTCGCGGTTGCACTGATAATACGCAGGTTCGCCTGATGCGGCACCAGCCAGTCGAGTGCGGTGCGCTCAAGGCCATTCGCCTCCAGCGTTTCATCAACAATGTGGGCCAGTTCCGTCACGGCGACCTTAAACACTTCGTTACCTGCCATGGTCAGGTAGATAGAGCTGTCCGGATTCACACGGTCGGCATTAGGCAGCGTTAACAGTTCGCCATAGCTACCGTCAGCATGCAGATGCGTGGAGATGATGCCCGGCTCTTCAGACTGACCCAGCAGTACGGCACCCGCACCATCGCCAAAAATAATGATCGTTCCGCGATCGGTTGGATCGCAGGTACGCGCCAGCACGTCAGCACCGATCACCAGCGCATACTTCACCGCGCCGGATTTTACATACTGATCGGCAACGCTCAATGCATAGGTGAAACCTGCGCAGGCTGCGGCAACGTCAAACGCCGGGCAGCCTTTAATACCGAGCATATTCTGCACCTGGCACGCTGCGCTTGGGAAAGCATGCGTGGCCGATGTTGTGGCAACCACGATCAAACCAATCTGATCTTTATCGATGCCCGCCATCTCGATAGCACGCTGTGCGGCTTCGTAACCCATGGTGGACACGGTTTCGTCTGGCGCGGCGATACGACGTTCACGGATACCTGTGCGCGTGACAATCCACTCGTCAGACGTATCTACCATTTTTTCCAGATCGGCGTTGGTTCGCACTTGTGTTGGCAGATAGCTGCCGGTACCAATAATCTTCGTATACATGTACGCTCAGTCACTTTTAGCTAATACAGATTCCAGGCGAGCGGCAATCCGCTGAGGGACTTGTCGCTGCACCGCCTGCACTGCCTGTTCAATGGCGACAGTAAATGCTCGCTGATTGGCGGCACCGTGACTCTTGATCACAATGCCGCGCAATCCTAACAGACAGGCGCCATTATACTGGTCGGGGTTGAGGTGACTGAATCGCCGCGTCAGGCTTTTTTGTAACCAACGCTTTAATAAAATCAGCCACCAGGCGCTTTTTTTACCTTCTCCCTGCGATTTGAGGAGAGAAAGGAACATTCGCACAACCCCTTCCATGGTCTTCAACGTCACGTTTCCAGTGAAGCCATCACACACCAGAACATCCGTTTTCCCCGTCAGCAACTCATTGGCTTCGAGATAACCAATATAGTTGATGGAGGGAACCTGTTTAAGCAATTCGGCAGCGTCACGAATGCTGTCCAGGCCTTTGGTCTCTTCTTCACCTATGTTCAGTAACGCAACACGGGGATTGGTGATCCCGACCACTTCTTCTGCCAGCACCGACCCCATCACGGCAAACTGAGCCAGCATTGTACTATCACAATCGACGTTAGCGCCCAGATCGAGCACCACCGTTTTGCCCTTTTGCTGATGCGGGAGTACCGTCACCAGCGCCGGACGCTCAATGCCCTCAATAGGCTTGAGCAGTAATTTCGACAGCCCCATCAGCGCGCCGGTATTTCCCGCGCTGACGCAGGCCTGCGCACGTCCTTCTTTTACCAACTCCAGCGCCATTCGCATAGAGCTGCCACGGCTATTGCGAATCGCCTGCGATGGCCGGGCATCACTGGCAATAACTGACTGCGCAGGAATAATCTGCAGACGTGAACGTTGTTCGAAGTCAGCTTTTGCAAGTAATGGCGTGATTGTGTCGGGATTGCCGACTAAAAGAAGTGTGAGTTGCGAATTAGAATTCAGTGCCTGCAATGCTGCAGGCACTGTCACGGAAGGCCCAAAATCTCCTCCCATGACATCTAACGCCAGGGTTAGACGTGTCAAGGTATCGTCGCAGCCTGGTTCGGTAAATTCCCCGTTTGCACGGGGAGTTCCTCACTAAGCCTAATCACGCAAACGCGTGATTACTTAGTGATAACCTTGCGGCCGCGGTAGAAACCGTCAGCAGTGATGTGGTGACGCAGGTGTTTCTCACCAGAAGTCTTGTCTACAGACAGGCTGGTAACTGCAGTCAGCGCGTCATGGGAACGACGCATGCCACGTTTGGAACGGGTTGGTTTATTCTGTTGTACGGCCATGGACCTTACTCCTCAATTACTTACGCTTTAAGCTGGCTAATACGGCAAATGGGTTTGGTTTTTGCGCTTCATCAGGCAGTTCCCCAAAGACCATGTCCGCCTCGGACACTTCACAGTGTTCAGAATCATGCACCGGAACCACTGGCAAGGTGAGGATGATTTCATCTTCAACCAGAGCCAGAAGATCGATTTCACCGAATTCGTTAACCTCAATCGGCTCATACGCTTCCGGGAGTGCCTCAGCCTGTTCGTCAGAACGAACCGGACTGAAACAATACGTTGTGTGAACGTGCTGTGTGAACGGTTTCCCGCAACGCTGACATTCGAGCGTTACCGTCACCTTTGCATCACCGGTTAAAACGGCAAGGCGCTGGTTATCGATAGCGAACGACATGGAGCATTCCACATCACTGTCCACACTGACTACGGATTCGGCAATACGCTCAGCCTGATCGGAAGTATAGATACCTTCGTAATCGAGGCGTTTTTGAGCCGTACGAACCGGATCAAGAGTCAGGGGTAATTTTACCTTTTGCATAGGGCGCGCATATTAACTTTGTAACGTCATATAGTCAAAGAAAAAGGCAACCAGGGCTGCCTTTTGCCAATTATTCGCACACATTGCGGCCTGTAGTTTAAAATGGCTGGCATCGATACGCTATATCTGGTGATAAAAATATGCCAAATCTCGTTCTCGCTTCCACTTCTCCCTACCGCCGAATGTTGCTGGAAAAGCTCGGGATCCCGTTTGTGTGTGCCGCGCCGGACGTTGACGAGACGCCACAACCTGGCGAGTCGCCGCGTCATTTAGTAACGCGTCTGGCGAAAGAGAAAGCACAATCGCTTGCCGCACAATACCCTTCGCATTTGATTATAGGCTCCGATCAGGTTTGCGTGCTGGATGGTGTCATCACCGGTAAGCCACACACCGAAGAGAATGCCTGTAAACAGCTTATGCAGGCGCGCGGCAATATTGTTACCTTTTATACCGGCCTCGCGCTCTACAACTCCGCCGTGGGCCACCTGCAGACCGAATGCGAACCGTTTGATGTTCACTTCCGACACCTGAGCGAGCAAGAAATCACTGATTATGTGCGTCGTGAACGGCCTCTCAACTGCGCCGGCAGTTTTAAAAGTGAAGGTCTTGGGATTGCGCTCTTCGAAAAGCTGGAGGGGCGTGATCCGAACACGCTGGTGGGCTTACCGCTGATTGCGCTGTGCCAGATGTTAAGACGCGAAGCGTGTAATCCGCTGACGGCGTGACCGTTGCGGCCTGATGCCCTCACCCCGGCCCTCTCCCACAGGGAGAGGGGGCAAACATTAAAAACGGCAATTCCGTTGCCGTTTAACTTTTACCTTAGCCGCGCAGAACTTTCAGGCAGCGTTTCAACTGCTCATCCAGCGGCGCTTCAATACGTATAGTCTCGCCGGTATTTGGATGGGTAAACTTCAGCGCTGCCGCATGCAGGAACAGACGCGACAGCCCCGTCCCCGCCAGTTGCTTATCAAATTCCCTGTCGCCATAGCGATCGTCAAACGCAATCGGATGGCCCGCAAACTGGGTATGCACGCGAATCTGATGGGTTCGGCCCGTCACCGGGCTACAGCGCACCAGGGTGGCAAACTCATAGCGCTCTTCTACTTTAAAGCGCGTCTCAGACGGTTTACCTTCCTGGCTGACGCGAACAATTCGCTCACCGCTTTGCAAAATATTTTTCAACAGCGGGGCCTGCACCACTTTCACGTGGGACTGCCACTGACCGCGCACCAGCGCCAGATAATCTTTCTGCATCCCTTTTTCGCGCAACTGCTCGTGCAACGAGCGCAGGGCTGAACGTTTTTTGGCGACCAGCAGCACGCCAGAGGTGTCACGATCGAGACGGTGAACCAGTTCGAGGAAACGGGCTTCCGGGCGCAGCGCGCGCAGCCCTTCAATCACGCCGAAGCTGAGACCGCTGCCGCCGTGTACCGCCGTACCCGACGGTTTATTCAGCACCAGGATATGATCATCTTCATACAGGATCACATCACTCAGGGCGGCCACCTTCTGCAGCTTAGGCGACACGACCTCTTCTTCACGTTCGGCAACACGCACCGGCGGGATACGCACTTCGTCACCGGCTTCGAGCTTATACTCAGGTTTCACGCGTTTTTTGTTAACCCGCACCTCGCCCTTACGCAGGATGCGGTAAATCATGCTTTTTGGTACCCCTTTCAGCTGGGTGCGCAAAAAGTTATCGATACGTTGCCCCGCTTCATCATCGGCGATAGCAACCATTTTTACGGCTGGAGTCTCTGTTTTCATGGTTGGCGATTCTAAATATCGTCAGGCATTAGCGCCACTCATTTTTCTATGCTTATATTTACTTTTATCCGGCCTGCCCCGGTTTCGCGCAATCGATTTGGTGGTTATTAAACCAATCACCATACTGAAGTGAAGAAACTGTGAGTAACCGGGTGATAATTGGTAAAAGTCATCTTGCTATAACCCGGCGAGCAGTGGAATAATGAAGCCGTTTTCCGCGTTAAATCCGGGTTTTGTAAGGATGTCGACGGAATGACCAATTTTGTCTGACCGATCATCCACGCAGCAATGGCGTAAGACGTATTGATCTTTCAGGCAGTTAGCGGGCTGCGGGTTGCAGTACTTCCCGGTATAAGGATTGTTCTCTGGAGAGTTCTACCCAGGCAATTCCCCTGATAATTGCGCTGTGTTTCCGTATGAAACACAGGCAACCGACACTCTGCGCCTCTTAAGCGAGCGACAACCGTGAGGTTGGCGACGTGAATAGACACGAGGCCATCGGTTCATACCCCGGAAAGCGTCACCTTGCCCGCAGCTTTGTCGTCAATGTAAGAATAACGAGTAAGTTACGATGAAAAGAATGTTAATCAACGCAACTCAGCAAGAAGAGTTGCGTGTCGCCCTTGTGGATGGGCAGCGCCTGTACGATCTGGATATCGAAAGTCCTGGACACGAACAGAAAAAAGCGAACATTTACAAAGGTAAAATCACCCGCATTGAACCAAGCCTTGAGGCTGCATTTGTCGATTACGGTGCTGAGCGTCATGGTTTCCTCCCTCTGAAAGAAATCGCCCGCGAATATTTCCCTGCTAACTACAACGCTCATGGCCGTCCGAATATCAAAGATGTTCTGCGTGAAGGTCAGGAAGTGATTGTTCAGATTGATAAAGAAGAGCGCGGCAACAAAGGTGCCGCACTGACAACCTTTATCAGCCTGGCAGGAAGTTATCTGGTGCTGATGCCAAACAACCCGCGTGCGGGTGGTATCTCTCGACGTATCGAAGGCGATGACCGTACCGAACTGAAAGAAGCGCTGGCCAGTCTTGAACTGCCGGATGGCATGGGTCTTATCGTGCGTACCGCCGGTGTGGGCAAATCTGCCGAAGCGCTGCAGTGGGACTTAAGCTTCCGTCTGAAGCACTGGGAAGCTATCCAGAAAGCAGCAGAAAGCCGCCCTGCTCCGTTCCTGATCCACCAGGAAAGTAACGTTATTGTACGTGCCTTCCGCGACTATCTGCGTCAGGATATCGGTGAAATTCTCATCGACAACCCGAAAGTGCTTGAGCTGGCTCGCCAGCACATCGCCGCACTGGGTCGTCCGGACTTCACCAGCAAAATCAAACTGTACACCGGCGAAATCCCGCTGTTCAGCCACTATCAGATTGAATCCCAGATTGAGTCCGCCTTCCAGCGTGAAGTGCGTCTGCCATCCGGCGGTTCTATCGTTATCGATACCACAGAAGCGCTGACCGCTATCGACATCAACTCCGCACGTGCGACGCGCGGCGGCGATATCGAAGAGACCGCCTTCAACACCAACCTTGAAGCCGCTGATGAAATCGCCCGCCAGCTCCGCCTGCGCGACCTGGGTGGTCTGATTGTTATCGACTTTATCGACATGACCCCTGTTCGTCATCAGCGTGCGGTTGAAAACCGTCTGCGCGAAGCGGTGCGCCAGGATCGTGCGCGTATCCAGATTAGCCATATTTCACGCTTCGGCCTGCTGGAGATGTCCCGTCAGCGCCTGAGCCCGTCTCTGGGCGAATCCAGCCATCACGTTTGCCCGCGCTGCTCCGGTACCGGGACCGTTCGTGATAACGAATCTCTGTCTCTCTCTATTCTGCGTCTGATTGAAGAAGAAGCGCTGAAAGAGAACACCAAAGAGGTTCACGCCATTGTTCCGGTGCCAATTGCCTCCTACCTGCTGAACGAAAAACGTGCCGCGGTGAGTGCCATTGAAGCGCGCCAGGGCGGCGTTCGCTGCATCATCGTGCCAAACGACCAGATGGAAACGCCGCACTATCACGTGCTGCGTGTCCGTAAAGGCGAAGAGACCAGCACGCTCAGCTACCTGCTGCCGAAGCTGCATGAAGAAGAGATGGCGCTGCCATCTGATGAAGAGCCAGCCGAGCGTAAACTGCCAGAGCAGCCTGCGTTAGCGACCTTCATCATGCCGGAAGCTCCGCCAGAAAGTGCCCTGGAAAAACCAGCGGCTAAACCTGCGGCACAAAAACCGGCAGTGGCGGCAAAAGCCGAGCCAGCACAACCGGGTCTGCTGAGCCGTTTCTTTGGCGCGCTGAAGAAAATGTTCGCAGGTGAAGAAGTTCAGCCAGAGCAGCCGAAAGAAGAACCTAAAGCGGCTAAACCTGAGCGTCAGCAGGACCGTCGTAAGCGTCAGAACAACCGCCGCGATCGTAATGACCGCAGCGACCGTAACGAGCGTCGTGACAACCGTTCGGACAACAATGAAGGCCGTGAGCAACGCGAAGACAACCGTCGCAACCGTCGCGAGAAACAACAGCAGAACGTTGAAGATCGTGAAATTCGCCAGCAGGCGGGCGATGAGTCCGAGAAGAGCAAACAGCGCGACGAGCAGCAGCCTCGCCGTGAGCGTAACCGTCGCCGTAACGACGAAAAACGCCAGGCGCAGCAGGACGTTAAAAACCTGAATCGCGAAGAGCCTGCTGAGCAGCAGGAGACCGAGCAGGAAGAACGTACTCAGGTTATGCCACGTCGTAAGCAGCGCCAGCTGACTCAGAAAGTGCGCGTCGGTGCTGTTCAGGCAGAAGAAACCGCAGCTGTCGCAGCCGAAGTGACAGAAACCACAACGGGCACGCAGGTTGCGAAAGTTGACCTCCCGGCCATCGTGGAAAATCAGATAGAGCAGGATGAAAACGGTGAAAACCGTGACAACGCGGGTATGCCGCGTCGCTCGCGCCGTTCTCCGCGTCATCTGCGCGTGAGCGGTCAGCGTCGTCGTCGCTACCGTGACGAGCGTTACCCAACGCAGTCCCCAATGCCAATGACCGTGGCGTGCGCGTCACCTGAAATGGCATCCGGTAAAGTCTGGATCCGCTACCCTGTTGCTCGCCCGGAACAGGCTGTTGAAGAACAGGCAGTGACCGAAGAGGTGATTGCACCAGCACCAGCAGCAGCGGCAGAAGAGGTTGTAACGGCAGCGGCAACCGTGGTTGAACCACAGGTTGTTGAAACTGAAGCACCTCACGCTGTGGACGTCGAAACCACCCATCCAGAAGTGATTGCCGCCCCGGTTGATGCCGCGCCGCAGCTTATTGCCGAAGAAGATGCCGTGGTGGCTGAAGAAGTCGCTGAAGAGGCTGAACCTGTAGCCGCAGTGGAAGAAACCGCTGAAACTATCGTTGAAACCACGACCGAAGAGGTTGTGCAGGACGTTGAGATTCAGGTTGAACCTGTTGTTGAAGAAGCGAAAGCGCCGGAAGTGAAACCCGAGCCGGTGAAGGTTGCCGTCGCGCCTGCGCACGTTGCCACAGCACCGATGACTCGCGCCCCTGCGCCTGAGTATGTGCCTGAAGCACCGCGTCACAGCGACTGGGTTCGCCCGGAGTTCAACTTCGAAGGTAAAGGTGCTGCCGGTGGTCACAGTGCTACGCACAAGGCTACTGCACCAGCAACCCGTCCGCAGTCAGTTGAATAACGCACGCTAAGTGTGAAAGCCGACCTTCGGGTCGGCTTTTTTATGGCTGCGGTAGCGGCTTTCTCATTCCAGTGACCTCCGGCATGATCTGCCGCATCAACTCCAGAAAACGCCGCAAGCGCGCCGGATAGTAGCGGGACCAGGGGTAAACCAGATGCACCGGTAACGCCGCCGGCTGCCACTCGGGCAGTAAATGCACCAGCCGCCCTTCCCGAATATCGTCCTGCACTGTCCAGCTTGATACCACCGCCACGCCAAGCCCGGTGATAGCCGTATTGCGTGCGACATACAGACTGTCGGTACTGAGGCGGGGAGTAATCGCCACGCGCGCGGTGGCTGGCGAGGCATCGTGAAAAAGCTCCACATGGCGCTGGTAGAAAGAGCTGATGGCTATCCAGGGAAGCTGCTGCAAATCTTCCGGGGTGTTAACCGCTGGAAAACGGGCCAGCAATGCCGGAGAAGCCACCACTGAGCGCGGCACCTCAGCCAGCAGCACGGACACGGTCGCCGGGTCAACCTCCATGCCCACCCGAATCGCACAGTCAAGGTTGTCGCCGAGAAAGTCAGCCGACCGGTCGTTGAGCATCCACTCAATAGAAAGCTGCGGATAACGCTGCAGAAATTCGGTTAACGGTTTCAGGAGCTGATCCTGACCAAACGCGTGCGGGGCGCGAACCCGCAGGACGCCTACCGGTTCGTCTTCCGTCTGCCCTACCTCATCTTCCAGTGCCAGCCAGCTGTCAATCACCCGACGGGCGTGCTGATAGCAGCGCTCGCCGTCATCCGTCAGACGCGTCGTGTGAGTAGTGCGCAATATCAGGCGCACACCGAGCATCGTCTCAAGCGACTGCAACCGTCGGCTCACCGTGGCCTGGGTGGTTGCCAGCTGCCGTGCCGCCGCAGAGAGGGACCCGGCCTCAACAATACGAACAAACGTGCGCATTAACTCCACCCTGTCTATACGCTCAATTCTTTTAATCATCTCTTTGCCTATACGCTAAACGTATAAGCGTTTTACCACCGGGCCCGCTACCGCTGCAAGGCATGCTGATAAAAAATAGCCACACACGATGAATGAGGAACATCTTATGAACACAACATCCGCCGCCCATGCCGTAAGCCGCTGGGTCATCTTAATGCTGGCGCTCGGTGCGGGCTTCAGTGTGGCATCCATCTATTATGCTCAGCCTCTGCTGCCGCTGATGGGCGCTGACCTGCATCTGAGTATTGAAGGAATGGGCATGGTCCCGACGCTTACCCAGGCAGGATATGCTCTGGGGATCCTGTTCCTGCTGCCGCTCGGCGACCGCCACGACCGCAGAACACTGATCCTGATAAAAAGTGCAGCCCTGGCGCTATTTCTGCTTGGCTGTAGCCTGACCGGACAGATCCACTCCCTGCTGCTGGCAAGTCTGCTTATTGGCATGGCCGCCACCATGGCGCAGGATATCGTCCCTGCCGCGGCAATCCTTGCACCGGAAGGCAAACAGGGGAAAACCGTCGGTACGGTGATGACCGGCCTGTTGCTGGGTATTCTGCTCTCCCGAACCGTCAGCGGCGTGGTGGGTGAAGCTTTTGGCTGGCGCGTCATGTACCAGCTGGCCGCCGCAAGCATTGCGTTTATCGGCGTTGTGATGTGGGCCGTACTCCCGCGGTTTGCCATCCACTCCACCCTGAGCTATCCGGCGCTGCTGCGTTCTATGGAACACCTGTGGCGTCGTTATCCGGCTCTGCGCCGCGCGGCGCTGGCTCAGGGTTTTCTGTCGATTGCCTTTAGCGCCTTCTGGTCCACGCTGGCAGTGATGCTGCTGGAACGTTATCACTTAGGAAGTGCGGTCGCGGGGGGATTTGGTATTGCGGGTGCTGCAGGTGCGTTAGCCGCCCCGCTGGCGGGAGGTCTGGCCGATAAGCTGGGCGCCGGAAAAGTCACGCAACTCGGTGCGCTTCTCGTGACCGTCTCATTTGCCCTGATGTTCCTGATGCCCGCGCTGGGCCTTCATGGACAGCTCATCCTGATTGCCCTCTCCGCCGTCGGGTTCGATCTGGGTCTGCAGTCAAGCCTGGTGGCGCATCAGAATCTGGTGTATAGCCTTGAGCCGCAGGCCCGTGGACGCCTGAACGCCCTGCTCTTTACGGTAATCTTCATCGGCATGGCACTGGGCTCTGCGCTGGGCAGTAATATCTATACGCTGGCGGGATGGACCGGGGTGGTCGCGCTTGCGACGGTATGCGGCGTCATTGCGCTGGTCATTCGCCTGATTGAGAGCGCTCGCGTCAGCGCCGTGCAGGCAGACATCGCCTAAAAAAAATGCCCAATCCAGACGGATTGGGCAGTCAAAACATGCCCAGTTTCAAGACATGTTCTAAGAGGTAAAGATGTTATTTGTTCAACTGGAACAGCGACATACCCTGCATATCGCTAAACGCTTTATAGGACGCCTGCAAGGCAGCCTGCTGCATGGTGTAAGAGGAAATCGCTTCATTCCAGTCCACATCTACAAGATCGCTCATTTGCGCGGTCTGAGATAGCGCCCGGTCATTACTTAACGTGTTCAGTTTATCCAGCTCGTTAAGCTTAGTACCCAAATCAGCCCGAACGGTTAATATATTATCAAGAGTGTTACGCAGCCCCCGGTTAGCAACATCAATGGCCGCTCTCTCCTGATCGGCTTTATCTTGATCGTCACCAACAGGTGTGTTTAGCGAGGCGATTGCTTTATCCAGGATCTTGAAGAGGTTCCTTTCCTGCGTTCCCCCACCAGGCTCCGGCGTTGCATTACTGGTAAAGGTGGCAAAAACCTCTGTGCCTGTATGGCTGATCTGCATATTTCGCGAAGAATCCACCTGCTGGTTAATTGGAGTATCACCGCCTATATAATCGCCGCTGGTTTGGTCAAAAGCGACGGACTCCGTCTTATAACCAGCGAAAATGTATCGCCCATTGCCGTCCGTGCTGTTCGCAAGGTTCATCAGCTGATCGCGAATCCCTTGCAAGTCCGTCGCTAGCGATGCCCGATCGCTATCACTTAACGTCCCGTTTCCTGCATAGACAATTTTTTCCTGAGCACTTTGAATGGCAGTTGTTACTTGGGAGAGGACGCTCTCTTCAAGTGACACTTTCTGCGTTGCAAAAGTACGAGCAAGGTCAAACTGGCTGTTTTGCGCCTGAGCCTGTGACAGCACAACCGCCTGCGACGCCGCAATAGGATCGTCCGACGGACGGTTAACACGCTTACCGGTGGACATTTGCTCACCGTAGCTCAGCCACTTGCTCTGGGAATCGGTGATTCCCCGCATGTTCTGGTCGTACATCATCTGGGTGCTAATACGCATTTTTCACCTCAGCCTTAGCGAATATTGATAATTGCATCAAAAAGCGTGCTGGCAGTTTGTAACACCTGCGCATTGGCAAGGTAATACTGCTGATAGCGCTGCAGGTTTCCATACTCTTCGTCGAGGTTTACCCCAGAGATGGACTGCTGCTGCTTAGTCAGTTGCGTCGCCACATTCGCTTTCGTTTCGCTGCTGGTTTTCAGCGCGGCGGTTGAGCTGCCGACCGTACTGACAAGGGAAGCATAGGCATCGTTGAAAGTCTTATTGCCGCCAACAACCTTACTGTTTTGCAGATCGAGCAGTTTTTGGCCATTGCGGTTGTCGCTCTCGCCGCCGTTGCTTGCGGATGCCATAGCCAGTTTGGACTCATCTTTGAACTTGAGCTCCATATTGACGATGACATCAGAAACAGGCTTGACGATGAAACTGTCTTTGGCGTTCGCACTACCGGTCACGTTGACGCTCAGGCCATCAAAGGAGAGATTGCCACTTGCGTCCGGGGCCATGGTGAAGCTGGTTTTATCCGAACGGGTGATCGTCCAGTCGGTGCCGTTAAACTGCAGCTTATAATCGGTGGCCTGCACTTTGGTGCTGTCTGCCACAGTGGCCGTCATTGCGGCCGTACCGGTATTGCGGCTGTTGGTTACCACGGCTGGCGAACCAAAGTCGAACAGCTTGCCACCGGCATCGCCATTGGCATCAAACCCGGCTTCATGCTGCTTATTCATCGCGTCCGCAAAGGCCAGTGCCAGCTGGTTGAGGTTGTTACGCGCTTTATCCAGATCTTCTGAGCGGAACGTAAACAAGCCCCCCAGCGAACCGGTGGTGACCATTTTCTCGGGAATTTCGACGTTGCCGGACACCTCATCACTGTAGGCGATAGTCGTCCGGGTCGGATCGGCGCTGGATTTCACCGCAGCTAACTGGTTTGCTTTGCTCCCCTGCACCAGGCTGTAACCGTTGCCAAAGGAGACGTTATAGGTGCCACCGTCCTGAACAGCCACTTCAACACCCACAATTTGGTTCAGCTCACTCACCAGCTGATCGCGCTGATCCAGCAGGTCATTTGGCGATGAACCTGCCCCTACGCCGGTAAGACGGGAAATCTGATCGTTCAGATTCGCAATCTGTTTTGCGTAGTTGTTGATCTGCTCAACGCTTGAAGCGATGGCGGTATTAACCTGAGAATCCTGATCGCGAAGATACTGGTCGTTCGTTTTAAACTGATTGACCAGACCATCCGCTTTTCCCAGCACCGTCTGTCTTGCGGCCGGGTCTTCCGCGTTACTCACCAGCGTTTGCAGGCTTTTGAAGAAATCCTGAAGCGTCGTCGAAAGTGAGTTGGTGGAATCAGAGAGCACATCGTCAATTTTTGACATCTGCTGATAGCGCGTCGTCAGACCGCTACTCTGCGTTTGCGCGGCGCGCAGTTGGTTGGTGATGAAAGCATCATATTCACGCTGTACACCAGACACATACACCCCGTTGCCCACCCAGCCACCGCCGGTCAGCGTGCTGTTAGACGCACCCAGCACGGTCGTCTGGCGGGTGTAACCTGCCACGTTATAGCTTGAAATGTTATTACTGACGGTATTGAGTGCCGCCTGAGCAGCACTGAGGCCACTCATGGCGCTGTTAATCAAACTGGACATGGAGGTTCCTTTTATTCGTTCAGACACGAGTCCTGATGAAAGTTATCGGCAGCCTCCACCGGGACTTGAGAAGTTTCAGAACAGATTTTCGATATCTGTGCTATAGGCTTTGCTGACTTTCTCGCCCATCGATTTAAGCTGCTGAATCATGCTGGTGAGCTTACGCGCATAGTTCGGATCGGTGGCATAGCCCGCATTTTGCAGGGCCTGCGCGCCCTGTTCAGGCGTAGCCGCCTGCGTAACGGCGGCATAACGCGGGTTGCGGCTCAACAGGCCTACATAATCGGACAACGCTTCCAGATAAGAGCTGTAAACGCGGAATTTTGCTTTGATCTTCACCGCCGCACCGTTTTCATATTCGGTGGTGGTGATCTCGGTTGTCGGCCCCTTCCAGCTGGCATTCGCCTTCACGCCAAAGATGTTGAAGCTCGGCTCGCCGTTTTCCTTACGGATCTGGCGCTGACCCCAGCCCGATTCCAGCGCGGCCTGGGCCAGAATCAGGTGATGTGGCACCCCACTCTGTTCACTGGCAAGACGGGCCGGCAGCGAAAGCTGTGCCAGGAAGTCTTTGCTGTCGCCGGAGAGCGGCTCATCGCTGCTCACCGTCGCCTTCGGTATCGCTTTACGCACCATTTGCGTCAGCGCCTGGTTCTGATAACTGGTCACCGTTTGCAGGTCGAACTTCATCGGCACCTGCTGCGGCTCATCCTTCGGCTGGATCCCCTGCGCGGCTTCGGTCTGTTTGACTATCATGTCAGCCAGACCGAGCCCTTTACCGGCGGTCATCTGCTGCGCAATCTGTTGGTCATACACGCTGGTATACAGGCGCGTTGAATCACTGCTGAACATGCCGTCTTTAGGCAGGGTTTCACGCATGCTCTTCAGCATCATCTGTACAAACATCCCCTCCACCTGGCGGGCGACCGGGCGGATATTCGCCGCCGGGTCTTTGCCTGCCTGGGTTTTCAGTTCGTTAAGCGACTGGGCATCCCAGGCCGCGCTGGTCAACAGTTTGCTATCGGTCAGCATCAGATGATTTCCAGTTTGGCGCGCAGACAGCCCGCACTTTGCATGGATTGCAGAATAGACATCAGATCCATCGGCGTTGCCCCCAGGGCATTCAGGGCACGCACCACGCTGTTGAGGTTGGCACTGGAGCGTACGCTCTGCAGCGAGCCCCCGCTCTGACGCAAATCGATCTGGGTTTGCGGCGTTACCACCGTCTGCCCACCACCAAACGGGGTATCCGGCTGGCTGACGTTGGCGGAGCGGTTGACCGTTACCGAGAGGTTACCCTGCGCCACGGCGCAACTGTCCAGCGACACTTCACGGTTCATCACCACCGAACCGGTACGGGAGTTGATGATCACTTTGGCATCCTGAACAGGGACATTCACTTCCATGTTCTGGATATCGGCCAGCATGCGCACCTGGTTGCTGCCGCCCGTTGAGGTGCGGATCTGCACGGTACGGGCGTCCAGCGCCGTCGCACTGCCATAGCCGCGGCTGCGGTTGATGGTGTCGGCGATCTGCTGCGCCATGGTGAAATCTTCGTTGTTCAGCTGCAGGTTGATGGTATTCCCCGCGCCGAACTGGGTCGGCAGTTCACGCTCAATGATTGCACCGTTAGTGATACGCCCGCCGTTCAGCTGGTTGACCTGCACGCTGCTGCCGCCTGCAGAGGCCCCCGCGCCGCCCACCAGAATGTTACCCTGCGCCAGGGCATAAACCTGGCTATCCACCCCTTTCAGCGGAGTCATCAGCAGCGTACCGCCGCGCAGGCTTTTGGCGTTACCCATGGAGGAAACCACCACATCGATGGTCTGCCCCTGACGCGCAAACGCCGGGTAGGAAGCGGTTACCATTACCGCCGCCACGTTTTTCAACTGCATGTTGGTGCCCGCCGGTACGGTGATACCGAGCTGGGACAGCATGTTGTTCAAGCTCTGGGTGGTGAATGGCGTCTGTGTGGTCTGGTCACCCGTGCCATCCAGGCCAACCACCAGACCATAGCCAATGAGGGAGTTTTCACGCACGCCCTGAACGCTGGTGAGATCGCGAATGCGGTCAGCCTGGGCAAATGTTGCCACCAGCATCAGCGCCACGGCGAAGATCGATTTAAACATGGGTCACCTCGCTTACATCGGCGATAAATTAAGGAAGAAGCGCTGCAGCCAGCCCATATTTTGCGCTTCGTTGATATAGCCGTTACCGACGTACTCAATGCGCGCATCCGCCACCTGGGTGGACGGAACGGTGTTGGTGCCGCTGATGGTGCGAGGGTTAACCACACCGGAGAAGCGAATGAATTCAGTGCCCTGGTTAATGGCGATCTGTTTTTCACCCACCACATGTAAATTGCCGTTAACCAGCACCTGGTCAACCGTTACCGTCAGCGTGCCGCTGAAGGTATTGCTGGCGTTCGCGCCACCTTTACCGTTAAAGGTATTGCCGCCAGACGCCTCAACATCCGCACGTGCATTACCGAAAAGTCCCTGCAGATAGCGCGGTACGGTATCGAAGCCAAAATTGGTTTTGCCATCGCGGCTGGCATTCGCCGACGAGCTCTTGCTCGCGCTGACGTTCTCCTGCAGCACAATGGTCAGGGTATCGCCGACGTTACGCGGGCGACGGTCTTCAAACAGCGGCTGATAACCATAGTTGATCGGCTGCGCGGTCTGGAAAATGGAGCCGTTCACCACTGGCGCAGGGCCAGGAACGGGTTGGGCGGTCGTCGCACCCTGGACCAATGGTTTAGACGGGATCCAGGCACATCCGCTAAGGGTGACGGCCAGAACAGTCAGAATCGGATAACGAAACGCCGCGTTTTTTTGCATTGCCTTCATCTTCGAAAACAGGGAGCCGGTGCGGCATTCACCGCACCGGGCTGCGCCTTAGAGTTGCGTCAGTTTCTGCAGCATCTGGTCGGTCGTCGACACTGCTTTACTGTTAATTTCATACGCGCGCTGGACCTGGATCATATTCACCAGCTCTTCCGCCACGTTCACGTTCGAGGTTTCCACATAACCCTGATACAGCAGCCCTGCCCCGTTCAGGCCCGGGGTGCTCTCATTCGGCGTACCGGAGGATTGCGTTTCGGTGTAGAGGTTCTCGCCAATGCTTTCCAGACCGGTATCGTTCATGAAGGTGGTCAGGTTGAGCTGCCCCACCTGAACAGGCGCGGCCTGTCCCTGCTGGGTGACGCTCACCACGCCGTCACGCCCGATGGTGATGCTCAGGGCATTCGCCGGGATCGTGATAGCAGGCTGAACCTGGAAACCACCGGCCGTGACCAGCTGGCCGTTCTGATCGACCTGGAACGAGCCGTCACGGGTATAGGCAGAGGTCCCGTCAGGCAACTGCACCTGGAAGAAACCCTGGCCTTTAATGGCGACGTCTTTGCTGTTGTTGGTCTGAGACAGGTTGCCCTGGCTGTGCAGACGCTCGGTGGCGACCGGACGAACACCGGTACCGATCTGCAAACCTGACGGCAGCGTGGTTTGCTCAGAGGACTGCGCACCCGGCTGACGAATGGTTTGGTAAAGCAAATCTTCGAAAACGGCACGCTGACGCTTGAAACCATTGGTGCTGACGTTTGCCAGGTTGTTGGCAATCACATCCATATTGGTTTGCTGCGCGTCCAGGCCAGTTTTCGCGATCCATAAAGAACTGATCATAGGGAGTCCTGTTAACTCATAGCCAGAAGTTGGTTAGCTTTGCCCGCGTTTTCATCAACGCTGCTGATAATCTTCATCTGCATTTCAAAACGACGGGCGCTGGCGATCATGTCGGTCATGGCTTCGACCGGCTTGACGTTGCTGCCTTCCAGAACACCGGACATCACTCGAATGGTCGGGTCGGCCTGAAGCGTGGCGCCACGGGTGGCCTGAGCCGCCTGGGTCAGACGGAACATACCGTCATCACCACGCTGCACCTCTTTGCCATCCGCTTTGACCAGCTTCAGACGCCCGACGGGCGCAACGGTATTGGCCGGGTCGCCGGGGTTCAAGGCGGAGATGGTACCGTCTGCGGCGATGGTCAGCTCTGAGCCTTCCGGCACCGTCAACGGACCCGCTTCACCCATTACCGGGTGCCCCTGAATCGTCAACTGGCCTGTGGCACTGACCTGGATATTACCGTTGCGGGTATAGCCTTCGCCGCCGTCTGCCGTTTGCACGGCCAGCCAGCCGTCCTGCTGCAGAGCAACGTCCAGCGGGCGGGCGGTGTAATCCATCTGCCCTGGCGTCATGTCTGCACCCGGCGTGGAGGCGGTCACCAGCGTACGCGTCGGCAGGGACAACCCTTCTACCGGCACCGCACGCAGCGCATTGAGCTGTGCGCGGAACCCCGGCGTAGAGGCGTTCGCCAGGTTGCTGGCGGTAACGGCCTGCTGATTGAGCGTCTGACTTGCCGCGCCCATCGCGGTATATATTGCGTGATCCATTGCGCTTTCCTGTTAGCCGCTTAACGCAGGTTAACCAGCGTGTTAAGGATCTGATCCTGGGTCTTGATGGTCTGCGCGTTCGACTGATAGTTACGTTGCGCGACAATCATGTTCACCAGCTCTTTACTCAGGTCGACGTTAGACGCTTCCAGCGCACCGTTGGTCAGCGTACCGAAGTTACCGGAACCCGCGGTACCCAGCAGCGCGACGCCGGAGGACTGCGTGGCAGACCAGACGTTATCACCTTCAGACTTCAGACCTTCGTTGTTGGCGAAGTTTGCCAGCACGATCTGGCCCAGAACCTGGGTCTGTTCGTTGGAGTAGTTACCGACCACGGTGCCGTCGTCGTTGATCTGGTAGCTCACCAGGTCGCCCGGTTTAAAACCATTCTGGCTGGTTCCAACGATGTTGTTCGCACCGGTGTTCTGCTGCATGGAGTTCGCAAAACTCATGGCGAAGGTCGCAGGCGTAGCACCAGGAATGGTCTCGGTAGTCAGGTTGATGTTGCCACCGCCGATCAGCGTACCGTTGTTGTTGAAGGTCAGCGTCGTGGCGAGAGAGGCCGTGCTGCCTGCCACGCTACCGTCCTGGGCATACACTTTCCAGGAGTTAGCCGGGGTCGCATCTTTGACGTAAAACAGGTTCATGTTGTGCGCATTACCCTGACTGTCAAAGACGGTGACCGTACCTTTTTTGTTGTAGGTATCCGGGTTGGCCGGATCAAAGGCGGTGGTCGGTGCGGTATCGGTGGAGTTGAGGTTAATCTGCTGGGAAGCCGTGGTGGTGGCCTTCGCGGCCATCAGCGTGGTCGGGATATTAATAGGCTGTGGGTTCGCACCGGTCTGAACCGTTGATGGCGTCCCGGCAACCGGATAACCGGTTAATTGCATCCCCTGCATGTTCACCAGGTTACGGTTTTCGTCCAGCTTGAACTGGCCGTTACGGCTGTAGAACACCGAGCCGTTAGCATCGACCATACGGAAGAAACCGTTCTGGCTGATGGCAACGTCCAGGCCACGACCGGTATTGGTGGTGGTGCCGTCGGTAAAGTCCTGGGTAATGCCTGCAACTTTTACGCCCAGACCCACTTTGGAACCGGCAAACATATCTGCAAATGAAGCAGAACCGGATTTAAAACCATAGGTCGCGGAGTTGGCGATGTTGTTGCCAATGACGTCCAGGTTGGTGGCCGCAGCATTCAGGCCGCTGACCGCTTGAGAAAAGGCCATGACTTACTCCTGATAAGTGTTAAGGCTTAGATAATCTGCCGAACTTCGTCGAGTGTGGTGGTACCAGAAGTACCCAAATCCAGTTTGTTGCCATCGCTACCTTTAATGACACCCTGAACCAGCGCAAACTGCAGCGGCTGAGCCACCAGCTGGGTAGAGCCATTGCTGGCACTGATTGCCACTTTGTAAGAACCGTTTGGCGCTTTGGTGCCGTCGGTCAGGCTGCCATCCCACGTAAAGGTATGAACGCCCGCCTTCAGTTCGCCGATATCAATCGTGCGAACCACGGCGCCGGTAGCGTCGGTGATCGTCGCGGTGACTTTGTCGGCCGCCTGCTGCAGCTCAACGCCAAACGGCGTGGTGGTGGTGGTCGTATTGCCTTCGGTGGTGCTGGTGCCCGCCAGGATCGTGGTGCCCGGGATCATCACCCCGTGACCAATCAGGCTCGCAGCCTGCAGGGACTGGCTGTTATCAATTTGCCCGGAAACAGAGCCGAGGGTGGTATTGAGTTTCTCAATGCCGCTGACGGTACTGATCTGCGCAAGCTGCGTGGTCAGTTCGTTGTTCTGCATGGGGTTGGTGGGATCCTGGTTCTTCAGCTGTGCCACCAGCAGCGTCAGAAAGCTGCTTTGCAGATCGGAGGCGTTACTTCCCGTCAGGGAGCTGGAACCCGTCGTACTTTTGGCGCCACTGACGCCCGAGTTCGTTGGATCATTCACATTAACGGCGATGGACATGCATGTCTCCTTTACTGGCCGAGAGTGAGGGTTTTGAGCATCATGCTCTTCACGGTATTAAGCACTTCGACGTTTGCCTGGTAGCTACGTGAGGCGGACATGGAGTTCACCATCTCCCCCACCACATCCACGTTTGGCATTTTCACGTAGCCGTTCGCATCCGCCAGCGGGTTGCCGGGCTCATACACCAGCTTGTCCGGTGCCTGGCTTTCCACCACGTCAGAGACTTTCACCCCGCCCGTCGCCGCGCCTGGTGCAGCATCCACCTGGAACACCACCTGCTTTGCACGATAAGGCTGTCCGTCAGGTCCGGTCACGCTGTCGGCGTTCGCCAGGTTACTGGCAGCCACGTTCAGGCGCTTGGACTGCGCGGTTAACGCCGAGCCGGCGATATCGAAAATATTCAGCAAGGCCATTTATCCGTTGCCCCCCTGCAGGACGTTCATCATGCCTTTGATCTGTCCGCCGAGTACGGTCAGGCCCATCTGGTATTTCAGGCTGTTATCGGCAAACTGCGTACGCTCCCGGTCCATATCCACGGTGTTACCGTCGAGTGAAGGCTGGTCGGGAATGCGATAAAGTAAATCGGTCGTGGGCGCCGTCATCGCCTGAGCAGGAATATGGCGTGAGGAGGTCAGAGCGAGCGCGACACCGCTCCCTTCTGCACGTCCACGCTCCATCACTTTTTTAAGCTCACTGGAAAAATCAATATCGCGCGCCTGATACCCTGGCGTATCGGCGTTGGCAATATTGGCGGCTAAAATCTCCTGCCGCTGGGCGCGTAAATTGAGCGCTTCCTGCTGAAAACGTAACGCGGCGTCGAGTTTATCGAGCATGTCTCCTCCGCTGATGGCAAAATTTCAGTTCACAGCTTAAATCTCACCCCGTCCCCCCTATCGACGGAATAAGCGCAAAATGCGTCGCTATTTATTCCGTTGATGCAAAACCACTGCAGGTAGAATCCTCTCAATTCGGGTAACGGTGGAATGTGCGATGCAAACGTTAAAACGCGGCCTGGTGGCTACGGCCCTGCTTTTCAGCCCCCTGGTACAGGCTGAAGTACAGGATCAACTGACGGCTTTCTTTGCTCAGCAACTGGCGGGCTTTAGCGATGAAGTCAACGTCACCGTGCGCACGCCACCTAATCTCTATCCCTCCTGTGAGCAGCCGTCGTTCAGCGTAACGGGCACCACAAAACTGTGGGGGAACGTGAACGTGCTGGCGCGCTGTCCGGGTGAAAAACGCTATTTACAGGTTGCGGTACAGGCGACGGGCAATTATGTTGTGGCCGCCGTTCCCATTGCTCGCGGCAGCATGTTGCACGCCAGCAGCGTGACTCTGAAACGCGGTCGTCTGGATCAGCTTCCGCCGCGCACCATGCTTGACATTAACCAGGCACAGGATGCCGTCAGCCTGCGTGATGTCGCGCCAGGCCAGCCGATACAGCTCTCCATGCTGCGTCAGGCATGGCGGGTTAAAGCGGGTCAGCAGGTGATGGTGGTGGCCAACGGCGATGGTTTTCAGATAAACAGTGAAGGGAAGGCATTAAACAATGCCGCGGTGGCACAAAATGCCCGCGTCAGGATGTCCTCAGGCCAGGTGGTTAGCGGAACCGTCGATTCTGATGGGAATATTCTGATTAACCTATAATCTTTTTAAAGAAATCGCTGCGACTGCCGATAAATAATCAACTAATGATGATGTCAGGCGCCAACGCCGCGAACCCTCGATGAGGACAACACTATGAGCATTGATCGTACATCAGCCCTGAAGCCGGTAAGCGCTGTACAGCCTCGCGAAACGAATGACGCCATGCCGCAGAAAACGCGTGTGGAAAAACCGTCAACGTCCAACAGCACCAGCGTCACCCTGAGCGATGCTCAGGCAAAACTGATGCAGCCAGGCAGCAGCGATATCAATATGGAACGCGTGGAAGCGCTGAAAACGGCTATTCGTAATGGTGAGCTGAAGATGGATACCAGCAAAATTGCTGACGCCCTGATTCAGGAAGCACAGAGTTTCTTACAGAGTAACTAACCGTATGAGTCGACTGTCAGAAATACTGGATCAAATGACGGTTGTCCTGAACGACCTGAAAACGGTCATGGACGCGGAGCAACAGCACCTCTCTTCCGGTCAGATCAACGGCAGCGCGTTGCAGCGTATTACGGAAGATAAAAGTTCGCTTCTGGCGACGCTGGATTATCTGGAACAACAGCGTCGCGCTGAGCAAGATCCTAAGCGCAGTGCGAATGACGATATTGTAGAACGCTGGCAGACCATTACAGAAAAAACCCAGCATCTGCGCCATCTCAATCAGCACAACGGCTGGCTGCTGGAAGGCCAGATTGAGCGTAATCAGCAAGCGCTTGAGGTGTTAAAGCCGCATAAAGAGCCCGGGCTGTACGGTGCGGATGGTCAAACATCAACGGCACGTGTCACGGGCGGGAAAAAGATTTCGATTTGAAGCCCAGGCGACAAATCAGGCAGCGGGGAGCACCCTAAGGTGAACTCCCCTTTTGGCGTTTATGCGGTACGGCGGGCAAACTCTTTCACTTTGAAGCCCAGCACCGCGAGCGTCGCAAAGTAGGCCACAACCCCAACACCCACAACGGCCATCAGCCGCATCAGACGGTAAAGCATGGTGCCCTGCGACCATTCCGGCATGACATGCAGCATGCCAAGCAACGCCGCTGCCATAACCAGCACCGCAACGATCAGACGCACAAAGAAGCTTTTCCAGCCCGGCTGCGGCGTGAAGATATCCTGCTTACGCAACTGCCAGTACAACAGCCCGGCGTTGAGACAGGCCGCAAGACCAATAGACAAGGCTAGACCGGCGTGCTTCAGCGGGCCAATAAAGGCCAGGTTCATCAGCTGAGTCATAATCAGCGTCACAATGGCAATTTTCACCGGCGTTTTGATGTCCTGGCGCGAGTAGAACCCTGGTGCCAGCACTTTAACGACGATCAGCCCCATCAGCCCCACCGAATAGGCAATCAGCGCCTGCTGCGTCATCGACGCGTCAAAAGCGGTGAATTTGCCGTACTGGAACAGGGAAACGGTCAGCGGCTGCGCGAGGATCCCCAGCGCTACCGCACTCGGCAGCGCCAGCAGGAAGCAGAGACGCAGCCCCCAGTCCATCAGACGGCAATATTCGTCATGGTTTCCGCTGGCAAAACTTTTCGACAGCGACGGCAGGAGAATAGTCCCCAGCGCCACCCCCAACACCCCGGAGGGAAACTCCATCAAACGGTCCGCGTAATACATCCACGAAACGGAACCGGATTTGAGGAAAGAGGCGAAGATAGTGTTGATGATAAGCGAGATCTGGCTAACCGAAACCCCGAGAATGGCAGGCCCCATCTGCTTAATCACGCGCATCGCACCGGCGTCACGGAAATTAATTCGCGGCAGAACCAGCATGCCGATTTTCTTCAGATGCGGCAGCTGATACGCCAGTTGCAACACGCCACCTGCCGTCACCGCCCAGGCCAGCGCCAGCACCGGCGGGTTGAAATGGGGCGCGGCGAACAGCGCAAAGCCAATCATGCTGATGTTAAGGAAGGTTGGCGCAAAGGCCGGAACGGAAAAACGGTTCCAGGTATTGAGGATTGCCCCCACCAGCGAGGCCAGGGAGATCAGCAGGATATAAGGAAAGGTAATACGCAGCAGTTGAGTGGTCAGGGCAAATTTATCTGCCGAGTCCGCAAAGCCGGGTGCCGTCACCATAATCACCCAGGGCGCAGCCAGCATCCCGAGCACCGTTACGATCGCCAGGGCCAGCGTCAGGAGGCCTGAAACGTAAGCGACAAACACGCGCGTGGCGTCTTCACCCTGCTTGCTTTTATATTCCGCCAGGATAGGAACGAATGCCTGGGAAAATGCCCCCTCGGCAAAAATGCGACGCAATAAATTCGGCAATTTGAACGCGACGAAAAAGGCGTCCGTTGCCATCCCTGCACCAAATACTCTTGCCACAATCGCATCGCGCGCAAAACCCAGCACGCGGGAAAACATGGTCATCGAGCTGACTGCCGCCAGCGATTTTAATAAGTTCATTAATGAGAATTCCCACAACCCTACGGATTTCCAGAACGGGTAAGCGAAAGCGCCACCCATTGAAACCAACAAACGGCGCTTAGTCTACCCGGATTTAAGGGAATTACTATCGGCAGATGTTACAGAGAATTATTCGCTCATGGCCTCTCGCCAGAGCCGCTCAACAATGCGTTGTGCCATGATGGCCTGCTCACCGGATGTTTCCGGAACCGTCTGATTTTGCACACAGGCGATAAAGTGGCGGGCGCATCCGTCAAAGCCGCGCTGCTCAAGGGTGCTTTGCCAGCCAGGCGCCGGTAGCGTGACCACGCCGCTGCCTTTCTCTTCGCGCCATTCGCGCATGTCGGTAATGTCATACAGGGCACCATCCGTGACCGCCTGCACAGATTCCCGGTGACTGCCGGCCCGGCGATGCATGCTGGTGGTGACCTGCAGATGCTCAAGAGCAAAATGGTGCTCAGCGTAAACCATCTGGCCCTGATCGTTGGTCAACAGGGTGCCGCTTTTAAGCTGGGCTTGCCCGTTGGTTAGCCAGAGCGCCGTATCTACTACGTGCAGGTAATCATCCAGAAGGGTAAAGCGCAGATCGTTCGGTCCAACGCTGTCGGTACGATGCTTGTCCATTCTCAGGGACGCGAGCCCACCAGACCGGGCCTTCAACTGCTGGTAAAGCGGCGCAAAACGGCGGTTGAAACCCACCATCAGCGTCAGTTTTTTGCGTGCAGCGAGTTCAATCAGCCGTTCGGCATCCTGAATGTTTTCCGCCAGGGGTTTATCCACACAAACGTGGACCCCGGCATTCAGTAATTCGCTGACCACCTGATAATGGGTGGCGGTAGAGGTGTGCACAAAGACCGCATCGCAGTCGCGCGCCAGATCCTGAAGCGATGCCGCATACGGCATGCGCCAGGTTTCGCAGATCCGCTCGGCCTTCTCGCGGGTAGGTGACCACGCCCCTTGCAGCGTCCAGTCCGTCGCGGCCCCCAGAACAGGCAGCCAGGCCTTTTGCGCAATACCGCCCAGCCCTACCACGCCAACGCGTAATTTTTTCACCGTCAGTCTCCTAAATGTGCCAGCAATGCATCCAGGCGTTGTTTCAGCCCGGCCACCTCTTCCTCCAGCGCCTCTACGCGTGCTGCGAGGCTGTCATGCGCGGCGGGGGCAGCCGAATCTGCTAACACCGTTGACGTATCAACCTCACCGCTAAACAGGTGCATATAGCGGCTTTCACGTTTCCCCGGCTCACGCGCCAGACGTACCACGTAAGGGCCATCCTCGCGGGTGGCAAGCCCGTCCAGGGTCTGCTCAACCTCCTGCATATCGGCGAACTCATGCATGCGGGAGGCCCGGGTGCGCAGTTCACCGGGCGTTTGCGCGCCGCGCAGTAACAGCGTGGTGATCACCGCCACCTCGGCGGCACTCAGCTTCAGATCGCCGAACTCAGAATTGCAAAACCGCTGCTCGTACTTGGTCACGCGGTTACCGAAACCGCTGACCGTGCGCAGGTAATGGCGTTTAACCAGTTCATCGAGAATATCCTGCACCTCATGTTCGCCGAGATTCATCACCGGCTCACGGTTGGTTTTCTGGTTACACGCCATCGTCACGGCATTGACGGAGAGCGGATACTGTTCCGGCGTGGTGACCTGTTTTTCCAGCAGGCAGCCAATCACACGCGCTTCTGTTGCGCTTAACTGATATTTCATCTCTTCTCCTTAGCGGCCTGCCGTCCAGTCCCGGGTGGTTAATGCTGTCAGTACGTGGTCGCGCCACTCTCCGTCTATCAGCAGATAATCTTTGGCGTACCCCTCTTTCTCAAACCCCAACCGCGCGAGCAAATTACCGCTGCGCTGATTGTGTGGCATGTAGTTCGCCATAATGCGATGGATATGTTGCGTGCGCTGCATATAACGGATCGCCACCGTTAGCGCCTCATACATCAGCCCCTGCCCTTGCCATTTCTGGCCGATGGAGTAGCCGAGGTAGCAGGCGTGAAACGATCCGCGCACCACGTTGGAAAAGTTGGCAATACCGATGATCTCTTTTTCCTCCGGATCCAGCAGCGCGAAATAGAACGCGCTTCCCTGCTTGTGGAATTCTGCAATCATGCTGAGGCGCGCCTGCCAGCCGGAAGGGTAGCAGTGGCTCTCATCCCGAACGGGTTCCCAGGGTTTTAAAAACTGGCGATTCTCGGCGTAATAATCCGCCAGACGCCAGGCATCACGCTCGTGCACCAGACGAACAACCAGCCTGTCCGTTGTCAGACGCACTTTTGGCACATTACTGCGATAGCCAAACATCGATACCACTCCTTCCCGTCACTTCTGCTTACCCATTAGCTTTACTATACCTGCGCCTGTGCCGTCTGTGAAAACAGTGACATACCATTTTGACCTCTTTTCACATTTTTCGATGAGAACTCTCTATCAAAGCGCTCTTTTGATAAAAAAATATTGTCACGCGCGGGGGTGGGAAAAAACGTGGCGACACCGCAGAATGTTAGCGTGCTCACCATCCTGTTTTCCCTGGAGGGAAAATGTCCCGCGTATCACAGGCCAGGAGCCTGGGTAAATATTTCCTGCTAGTCGATAACATGCTGGTCGTGCTCGGCTTTTTTGTTGTGTTTCCCCTCATCTCGATCCGCTTTGTCGATCAAATGGGCTGGGCGGCACTGATGGTCGGTATCGCGCTCGGGTTACGCCAGTTTGTCCAGCAGGGTCTGGGCGTGTTTGGTGGTGCCATCGCCGACCGCTTTGGTGCCAAACCGATGATCGTGACGGGCATGCTGCTACGCGCGGCAGGCTTCGCCACCATGGCAATTGCCCAGGAGCCGTGGCTGCTGTGGTTTTCCTGCTTCCTCTCCGGTATCGGTGGCACCCTGTTTGACCCGCCGCGCACCGCGCTGGTGGTTAAACTCATTCGTCCGCAGCACCGGGGACGCTTCTTCTCAATTTTGATGATGCAGGACAGCGCCGGGGCGGTGATTGGCGCCCTGCTGGGAAGCTGGCTGTTGCAGTACGACTTTCGTCTGGTCTGCGCGGCGGGTGCGCTGCTCTTTATTCTGTGTGCGCTCTTTAATGCCCTGTTTCTGCCGGCATGGAAACTGTCGACGGTCAAAGCCCCGGTACGCGAAGGTCTTGGCCGCGTGCTGCGAGACAAACGCTTTGTTACGTACGTGCTGACCCTTACGGGGTATTACATGCTGGCCGTTCAGGTCATGCTAATGCTGCCGATCATGGTAAACGACATTGCGGGCACCCCGGCCGCCGTAAAATGGATGTACGCCATAGAAGCCTGCCTCTCTCTGACCCTGCTCTACCCGATCGCCCGCTGGAGCGAACGGCGTTTTCGCCTGGAGCATCGCCTGATGGCAGGGCTGTTATTGATGACGCTCAGCATGATGCCCATCGGGCTGGTGAACTCGCTCCAGCAACTGTTTACGCTGATTTGCACCTTCTATATCGGCTCCATTATTGCCGAACCGGCTCGTGAAACGCTGAGCGCCTCGCTTGCCGACGCGCGCGCTCGCGGCAGCTATATGGGGTTCAGCCGCCTGGGGCTGGCCTTTGGCGGTGCATTGGGTTACGCCGGCGGCGGCTGGCTGTTCGATGCCGGAAAAGCCCTAAGCCAGCCGGAACTGCCCTGGGTCATGCTCGGCGTGGTCGGCTTTATGACGCTCCTTGCACTGTGGTGGCAATTCAGCCAGAAGCGCAGCGCGAGCGGCATGCTCGAACCTGGGGCATAATATTCCCTGCGGCGGGGCCTCTCCCGCCGCCATTATCAGTTTTTTCTGCTGGTTTCCGCTATTTCACCCTGACATACTGGCGTAACAGGACAGTAGCGCCGATTTTTCGTTGAGGAACACTATGAAAAAAATTGTCATTGCCGCCGCATTCATTGTCAGCGGCCTGCTGGTAGGTTGTAACCAGCTTACGCAATACACCGTCAGTGAGCAGGAAATTAATCAGGCGCTGGAAAAACATAATAACTTTTCAAAAGACATTGGTGTGCCGGGGCTTGCCGATGCGCATATCGTCCTCAGCAATCTCACCAGCCAGATTGGGCGCGAAGAGCCGAATAAAGTCACTCTCGCCGGGGATGCCAATCTCGATATGACCTCTCTCTTCGGTAACCAGAAAGCCAACATTAAGCTGAAGCTCAAGGCGCTGCCGGTCTTTAACAAAGAGAAAGGGGCCATCTTCCTGCAGGAGATGGAAGTGGTAGACGCGGACGTCACGCCGGACAAGATGAAACCGGTGATGCAGACCCTGATGCCCTACCTGAACCAGTCCCTGCGCAACTACTTTAACCAGCAGCCGGCCTATGTCTTAAGTGAAGACAAGAGCAAGGGTGAGGCGCTGGCGAAAAAATATGCCAAAGGCATCGAGGTGAAACCGGGAGAGATCGTTATTCCATTCACCGATTAACCTGAAGGGGCGCAAAAGCGCCCTTTTTTTTACGGAAAAGTGTGCAAACGAAAACGTTTCCGCTTATGATTTGTGTCCGGCAAAAACAGCCATCCTAATGACTGATTCCTGACAAGCCGGAGCTTCCATGACTGCACAACCCCAGGTTCTTAAAATCCGCCGCCCTGACGACTGGCATATCCATCTGCGTGATGGCGATATGCTGAAAACGGTCGTGCCGTATACCAGCGAAATTTATGGCCGCGCGATTGTCATGCCTAACCTGGTTCCACCAGTCACCACCGTTGATGCCGCTATGGCTTATCGCCAGCGAATTCTTGATGCCGTGCCGGCAGGACATGATTTCACTCCGCTGATGACCTGCTATCTGACCGACACCCTCGATCCGAATGAAGTGGAACGCGGCTTTAACGAAGGCGTGTTCACCGCGGCGAAACTCTACCCGGCTAACGCTACCACCAACTCCAGCCACGGTGTCACCAGTATTGACGCCATCATGCCGGTTCTGGAGCGCATGCAAAAACTGGGCATGCCGCTGCTGGTACATGGTGAAGTGACCCACGCCGACATTGATATCTTCGACCGTGAAGCCCGCTTTATCGAAACCGTAATGGAGCCGCTGCGCCAGCGTCTTCCTGCGCTTAAAGTGGTGTTTGAACACATCACCACCAAAGATGCCGCAGAGTATGTCCGCGATGGCAATGAACTGATTGCCGCCACCATTACGCCGCAGCATCTGATGTTTAACCGCAACCACATGCTGGTTGGCGGCGTTCGTCCGCATCTCTATTGCCTGCCCATTCTGAAGCGTAACGTTCATCAGCAGGCGCTGCGTGAACTCGTTGCCAGCGGTTTCTCCCGCGCCTTCCTCGGCACGGACTCCGCGCCTCATGCACGCCACCGCAAAGAGGCCAGCTGCGGTTGCGCAGGCTGCTTTAATGCCCCTACCGCACTCGCCAGCTACGCCACCGTGTTTGAAGAGATGAATGCCCTGCAACATTTCGAAGCGTTCTGCTCGCTCAATGGACCACGCTTCTACGGGCTGCCGGTCAACGAAACGTTCATTGAACTGGAGCGTAAAGAGAGCCGCGTGGACGAGGCCATTCCGCTGACGGATGACACGCTCATCCCATTCCTTGCCGGTGAAACCGTCAACTGGACGGTAAAACGCTAAAAAAACAGTGCCCCTTGTTGTCAAACCCATAATATACCTGTATAAATAAACAGTATATTACACAGGGGGCATTTATGCGTATTGAAGTCACCATAGCCAAAACAACCGTTCTGCCTGCTGGCGCGCTTGATGCGCTGGCCGGTGAATTATCCCGCCGTATTAACAGTACTTTCCCTGACAACGCTGGTGCCGTAACGGTTCGTTATGCGGCGGCAAACAACCTCTCCGTCATTGGCGGCGCGAAAGAAGATAAAGACCGTATCAGCGAAATCCTGCAGGAAACCTGGGAAAGCGCCGACGACTGGTTCATCACAGATTAATCTTGCTCCCTCATTGTTCTTTTTTGCCGGGTCGCCCCGGCTTTTTTTCGTCTGAAATCCGGTTCGTTCAAATTAATTCGGCAACAAATTTAAAAATCGTGAACAAGGTGGTGTTTTATTGTTCGAACAATCCTAAAAAGCTGAAAAATGTGTTGCCAACTGTTTATTTTTCCCTTGCGAACCCTTATTACTTGTATACTGAAGATGCTTTCAGAAAAACATGCATTGAACCTCGGAGCCGTTGTCTTCTAACACGCATTAAGGGGGTTATAATGGAAAAGAATAGCGAAGTCATCCAGACCCATCCGCTTGTTGGCTGGGATATCAGTACCGTAGATAGCTACGATGCGCTGATGCTGCGTTTGCACTACCAGACCCCGAATCAACTCAACCGTGAAGAAGCGGAAGTTGGACAGACGCTGTGGCTTACAACAGACGTCGCCCGTCAGTTTATTTCTATTTTAGAGGCAGGTATTGCCAAAATAGAATCTGGCGACTATCAGGAAAATGAGTATAAACGGCACTAGGTTTATACCTATTCTTCGCTCAACAGGCACCCTCCGGGTGCCTTATTTATTTCTCCCTTGTGTCAGCCCGCATAGTTAATTACTCTGCTAACAAAGCGTGAGTTCGAGAGATGGATATGAGATACGACTTAATCATTATTGGTAGCGGATCCGTGGGGTCTGCCGCCGGTTATTACGCAACGCAAGCGGGTCTGAAGGTCCTGATGATCGATGCCCACCGTCCTCCCCATGCAGAGGGCAGCCATCATGGCGACACCCGGCTTATTCGCCACGCCTATGGTGAAGGCGAGCGCTATGTTCCGCTGGTGCTTCGCGCCCAGACGCTATGGGATGAACTGGCGAAGCTGACGGAAGAACGCATTTTCGAACGCACGGGCATCATCAACCTGGGCCCTGCCCGCTCTGATTTTCTGGCCAACGTTGAACAGAGTGCGAAAGCGTTTAATCTTGATGTGGAGAAGCTGGACGCGGCAGGCATCATGGCCCGTTGGCCAGAGATTGCCGTCCCGGACGATTATATCGGCCTGTTTGAAGCCAACTCCGGGGTCTTACACAGTGAAACGGCCATCAAAACCTGGATCGATCTTGCGGAAAAAGCGGGCTGCGCTCAGCTCTTTAACTGCCCGGTGGAATCCCTCACTCATCACGCTGACGGCGTTACGGTCACCACTGCGGACGGAGAATATTCAGCGTCCCGTCTGCTGATTAGCGCAGGTACCTGGGTCACCCGTCTGCTGCCCGATCTGCCTGTTCAGCCGGTGCGCAAGGTCTTCTCCTGGTTCCAGTCGGATGGCCGTTACAGTGCACAGAATAAATTCCCGGCATTTACCGGGGAGTTACCGAACGGCGATCAGTTTTACGGCTTCCCGTCTGAGAAAGACGCGCTCAAAATCGGAAAACACAATGGCGGGCAGGCGATCTCCTCCCCTGAAGAGCGTAAACCGTTCGGTGCATACCCACAGGATGGCTCCGAAGCCTTTACCTTCCTGCGCAATATCCTGCCGGGCGTAGGCGGTTTACTGTATGGTGCTGCCTGCACCTACGACAACACGCCGGACGAAGACTTCATCATTGACACCCTGCCGGGGCATGACAACACGCTGCTTATCACTGGCCTCAGTGGTCATGGCTTCAAGTTCGCCTCCGTGCTGGGCGAAATCGCTGCGCAGTTTGCCCAGGGGATCGCACCGCAGTTTGATCTCACCCCCTTCTCACTTTCGCGTTTTAGCAGATAATCCGCCGCGGGTTTCGGACGTCCGGAACCCGTTTTCCAGACTGAAAACGGGACATTATGCGCAGGATCGTTGGCTTTCTTATCAATAACATTCGTGAGCATTTTATGCTCTATATTTTATTATGGGTGCTGCTGGCACTCATTGATATTATTTACATTGTATTTTACTGAAAAGTGAAGCTGACAATTACTGACATTACTTTAGGTTAGCTTAATCTTTTGCTTGCTGCTTATTCCGCCTTGGACGAAGCGATTGAATTACATTTGCGGATCATTTTCAAAACCGCTGAAATAAATAAAATAAAAATCTATATTCAATTATTTCAGTTGCAATATCATTTATTCCCGTTCATTTTTACTATTCTGTTTTTCTTCGAATGGTCATTCTGATGCAATTGCGTAACTCCTCTCAGCGCTACGGAATAATATCCATGTGTTTACACTGGATAGTTGCTCTTACCGTTTATGCAATGTTCGGACTGGGTCTGTGGATGGTGACGCTCAGTTATTACGACGGCTGGTATCACCAGGCACCAGAACTGCATAAAAGCATCGGCATCCTGCTGATGATGACGTTGGTTATTCGCGTGATCTGGCGTCACATTTCCCCGCCGCCCGCCGCGCCCAAAACCCACAGTAAATTAACGCGTGTCAGCGCGGTTGCCGCGCACGTTACGCTCTATATCCTGCTGTTCGCCATTCTGATTAGCGGGTATCTCATTTCCACTGCAGACGGCAAGCCGATTAACGTCTTTGGCCTGTTTGAGGTTCCGGCCACGCTCTCTGACGCAGGGGTTCAGGCCGACACCGCAGGCGTGGTGCATCTCTGGCTCGCGTGGAGCGTGGTGATCCTGTCTGTCCTGCACGGGCTTGCCGCCCTTAAACACCATTTCATCGATAAAGACGATACGTTAAAGCGCATGCTTGGCCGTTCGTCAGTTGACTCTGGAGCATAAAATGAAAAAACACCTGCTGGGTATCGCATTAGGTTCTCTGCTATTCACCACCGGTTCTGCCGTGGCGGCTGATTATAAAATTGATAAAGAAGGCCAGCATGCTTTCGTCAATTTCCGTATTCAGCACCTCGGTTATAGCTGGCTGTACGGTACCTTTAAAGATTTTGACGGCACATTCACCTTTGACGATAAAAATCCTGCCGCCGATAAGGTCAATGTGACCATTAATACGAATAGCATCGACACCAACCATGCAGAGCGCGATAAACATTTGCGTAGTGCGGAATTCCTGAATGTATCAAAATTCCCACAGGCGACCTTTACGTCGACCGAGGTGAAGAAAGAAGGTGATAAGCTGAATATTATCGGTAATCTGACGCTCAATGGCGTCACGAAACCGGTGACCCTGGAAGCCAAATTACTCGGCCAGGGTGACGATCCGTGGGGTGGCAAACGCGCAGGTTTTGAAGCCGCAGGGAAAATTCATCTGAAAGATTTTAATATCACCACGGATTTAGGTCCGGCATCTCAGGACGTAGAACTGATTATTTCCGTTGAAGGTGTTCAGCAGAAGGCATAATAAACACGCCCGGCAGGGTTTGACGTTGCCGGGCGTCATTATCATTCCGGGTCAGGAATACCCAGTTTGGTATTCAGGCGGCCTCGGGATTTATTAAAAATCTTATTGCCGTTTTCACGTCCCGCACGACGGCGGCGCTGCTCCTCTTCCGGCAGCATGCTCTCTTCACTGCAAAGTTCGCTACAGCAGCCGTTAAATTTCTCTGCGCACGCCGGGCACTGAATAAACAGCAGATGACAACCGTCATTTTTGCAGTTGGTGTGGGTATCGCACGGTGCGCCGCACTGGTGGCAATGGGCAATCACGTCTTCTGAAATACGCTCACCCATTCGCTCGTCAAAGACAAAGTTTTTACCGATAAAACGCACCGGTAACCCCTGCTCACGGGCACGGCGGGCATACTCGATGATACCGCCTTCGATATGCCAGACCTTATTAAATCCGTTATGTTTCATCCACGCGCTGGCTTTTTCGCAGCGAATACCGCCGGTGCAGTACATAACGATTTTCTTATCTTTATGTTCCTGCATCATCTCAACCGCTTTCGGCAGTTGCTCGCGGAAGGTGTCGGCCGGGATTTCCATTGCGTTCTCGAAATGGCCCACTTCATATTCGTAGTGGTTACGCATATCGATGAATACCGCGTCAGGGTCATCAAGCATCGTATTGACTTCCGCCGCCTTCAGGTATTCCCCCACGTCGGCCGGGTTGAAGGCCGGGTCGTCAATGCCGTCTGCCACGATACGCTCACGCACTTTCATACGCAGCACCCAGAATGATTTACCGTCATCGTCCAGGGCGATGTTCAGGCGTAAGCCGTTCAGCGCCGGATCGAAGCCGTAAAGAAAATCGCGGAAGGCGCTTACGTTGCTTTCCGGGATGCTGATCTGGGCGTTGATACCTTCACGCGCCAGATAGACGCGCCCAAAGACGTTCAGCGCGGTGAAGGCTTTATAGAGCTCATCGCGGGTCGCTTGCGGATCGTTGATCGTGAAGTATTTATAGAATGAGATGGTCGTGCGCGGTTCGGTTTCAGCCAACATACGCGCTTTCAACATCTCATTCGATACGCGGTTGTGTAACACTGGCATGGTGTACAAGTCCTGCAATCGTTATTGAGAAAGGAAAATCGGTCGGCATCATATAGCAAACAATAACAATTTACATCCACACAATTTACGCTACATTTCTGTCAGCCTGAACTATGCGTCATAACATTTGCTGCATTAGCGCGCGTTTCGACATCAGACATTTTGGCTATGTAGTAAAAAATGAGACACTAAGACCTTCAGGACGTTAGAAAACAGGACCGACATGACCCAATTACCGAAATTTACCGTCACCCTTTTGCATCCTCGCTATTGGTTGACCTGGCTTGGCATTGGCTTTTTATGGCTTCTGGTCCAACTCCCCTACCCGGTTATTTTCCGTCTGGGAAAAAACCTGGGTCGTCTTGCGCAAATGTTTATGAAGCGTCGCGCCAGAATCGCCTACCGCAACCTTGAACTGTGCTTCCCGGACATGAGCGAGGCTGAACGTCATGACATGGTGACCAGGAATTTCGAGTCTGTCGGCATGGGGCTGATGGAAACAGGAATGGCGTGGTTCTGGCCGGACAAACGCATGGCACGCTGGAGCGTCGTTGCCGGTACGGGGATGGAGCCGGTACATTCGCTGCAGGCGAATCAGACGGGCGTGCTGCTGATTGGCGTACACTTTCTGACCCTGGAAATCGGCGCCCGTATGTTCGGTATGCAGGCGCCCGGCATTGGGGTTTATCGTCCAAACGACAACCCGGTTATTGATCTGATCCAGACCAATGGCCGTATGCGGTCCAACAAAAGCATGATCGACCGTAAGGATCTGAAGGGTATGATCCGCGCCCTCAAATCAGGTGAAGTAGTCTGGTATGCCCCCGATCACGACTACGGCCCGCAATCAAGCGTATTTGTTCCGTTCTTTGCCGTTGAAGAGGCGGCCACCACCACGGGCACCTGGATGCTGGCACGCATGTCCAAAGCCGCCATCGTCCCTTTTGTTCCGCGCCGCAAACCGGATGGTTCGGGTTACGAATTGATTATGCTGGAGCCCGAACTGGCGCCTCCACTGGATGATGCTGAAACCACCGCACGCTGGATGAACGGCATTGTCGAGAAATGCATTATGCTCGCACCGGAGCAGTACATGTGGCTGCACCGCCGCTTTAAAACGCGGCCAGAAGGTACGCCGTCCCGCTATTAATTCCCCCTGCGGCCCTTTGGGCCGCTCCCTGTTTTAGCTTTAAAAGCTCTCCCTCATTGCGGCAATCATAACCCAGGCGCATAATTAGCAGGCTTATTACTTCATGCCTTACGGTGCGCTGCACCTCATTATGCGGATTGTTATGTCACCCTCAGATGCCCCCATAAACTGGAAACGTAACCTTACGGTTGCCTGGCTTGGCTGTTTTCTTACCGGCGCGGCGTTTAGCCTCGTGATGCCCTTTCTGCCCCTGTACGTTGAACAACTGGGCGTGACGGGCCACAGTGCGCTCAATATGTGGTCTGGTCTGGTGTTCAGCATCACTTTCCTCTTCTCCGCCATTGCTTCGCCGTTCTGGGGCGGCCTTGCCGACCGTAAAGGGCGTAAAATCATGCTGCTGCGCTCGGCGCTGGGAATGGCCATCATCATGGCGTTAATGGGTGTGGCGCAGAACGTCTGGTAGTTTCTGATTTTGCGCGCGCTACTTGGCCTGCTGGGAGGATTTATTCCCAACGCGAATGCGCTGATCGCCACCCAGATCCCGCGTCATAAAAGCGGCTGGGCGCTCGGGACGCTCTCAACCGGAGGCGTCAGCGGCGCCTTGCTGGGACCTCTGGCGGGCGGCTTGCTGGCGGACAGCTATGGCCTACGCCCGGTATTTTTCATTACTGCCAGCGTGTTGTTCCTCTGCTTTATCGTTACGCTGATCTGCATTCGTGAAAACTTCACCCCCGTCGCCAAAAAAGAGATGCTCCACGCGCGGGATGTGCTGGCTTCACTCAAAAACCCCAGACTGGTACTGAGCCTGTTCGTGACGACCCTGATTATTCAGGTCGCGACCGGTTCGATTGCCCCTATTCTGACGCTGTACGTTCGCGATCTGGCAGGTAACGTGAGCAACATTGCGTTTATCAGCGGGCTGATTGCCTCCGTACCCGGCGTGGCGGCGCTGCTTAGCGCCCCGAGGTTAGGGAAACTGGGAGACCGCGTCGGCCCGGAAAAGATCCTGATTTGTGCGCTGGTGATCTCCGTGCTGCTGCTCATTCCCATGTCGATGGTGCAATCACCCTGGCAGCTGGGCGTTCTGCGCTTTTTGCTGGGTGCCGCCGACGGGGCGTTACTGCCCGCCGTTCAGACCCTGCTGGTTTACAACTCTACGAACCAGATCGCCGGGCGTATCTTCAGCTACAACCAGTCATTTCGCGACATCGGCAACGTTACCGGCCCGCTGGTGGGGGCCGGGATCTCCGCCAGCTTCGGTTTTCGCGCCGTGTTTATCGTCACGGCGGGCGTAGTACTGTTTAATGCGGTTTACTCGTGGTTCAGTTTATCCCGGACATTACGGCCGGTGGCGGAATAAGACAAATACGTGACGGCTTATTTTCGCATTCATACTTGCAGAATCAGATATTCAGCTATTCTTTCCCTGAAACCTTCTGGAAAACAGGGAGACACCAATGACCATGTACGCCACGCTGGAAGAAGCTATTGATGCCGCTCGTGAAGAGTTCCTCGCCGATAACCCCGGCGTTGATGAAGAAGATGCGGACGTGCAACAACTCAACATCCAAAAGTATGTCCTTCAGGACGGAGATATTATGTGGCAGGCCGAATTCTTTGCTGACGAAGGTGAAGAAGGCGAATGTTTGCCGATCCTGAGCGGTGAAGGAGCTCAGGCCGTCTTTGATGGTGACTATGACGAAATTGAGTTGCGTCAGGAGTGGCTGGAAGAGAACACCCTGCACGAGTGGGATGAGGGTGAATTTCAGCTCGAGCCACCGCTGGATACGGAAGAAGGTCAAACCGCAGCTGACGAATGGGACGAGCGTTAATTCCCGCTACTCATAGGGGCCGTGGCTGGCATCGATGGGCAACAACAGCGTATCGAAAATCAGCGAGAACGGCAGATCGAGTACCGTCAGGTAGCGCCATGCGGAATCCCGGACATCCCATTTCACGCCCGGATAGTACTGATTCCCGTGGCCCTGCCCCGGAATGGTGCGACTGATGATGCTGCCGCAGCCGCTCAGCAGACATGCCATCATGACGACGATGATTATTTTCATCCGTTACCTCTAAAAAAATACCGGCGTTTAAGCCGGTATTTTATCTGGCGGGTGGCACATTGCTTACCCGCCCTACGTTGCCACTTACTTCGCCTTCAGCGCCAGCGGGTTAAGCTTCAGATCGTTGTAGTAGTTCACCCACGAGGAGTAGCGCTCCGGGGAAGACCACACACGGTAGTGCAGACGCGACATAGTCACCGGATCGCTTAACAGCACCAGACGGCGGTCGCGGTTAAGTTTCTCTGGCGTCTCGTTCAGCGCCTGTTCAACGTGACGATCGCGGGCAATCTCCAGCACCTTACTGGCACGGTGACGCGCGGTAGCCATTGCCGTTGCCAGGGCGTTAAACGACGGGTTGAACACCGCGTGCATAAAGCCATCATCCAGCGTACGACGGCGGTTCTGCTCCAGATAGGTGTCAGTATCCACCAGCACCTGCGGCGGCGAATACTCTTCCGGGATCAGGAACAGCTTCCAGCGTTTGGTACGCAGGCCAACCGTTGAGCGGCTTGAAATGACCGACACAAACGGCGACAGGATCAGCGAGAAGACAATCGGCGCCAGCCAGAACAGGAAGCGCAGATCCAGCCATGCCATCCCAGCAGCCCACACCAGCCCCAGCAGCAGCTGCGAGCCGTGACGCATAAAGGCTTCACCCCACGGCGTGGAGTCATCATCACGCTGCGGTGAGTTCCAGACCACTTCCCAGCCCAGGAACGCGCTGACCACAAACACGGTATGGAACAGCATACGAACCGGTGCCAGCAGCACGGAGAACAGCACTTCCAGCAGCAGTGAAACCGTTACCCGCCAGAAACCGCCATACTCCTTCGAGCCTTTGCACCAGATCAAAATGATACTGAGCAGCTTCGGCAGGAACAGCAGCACCATGGTGGAGGCAAACAGCGCTATCGCCAGCTCCGGACGCCACTGTGGCCACACCGGGAACAGCTGACGCGGTTGCAGGAAGTACTGCGGCTCCGTCAGCGCATGCACCACCTGCAGAGCCGTGGACAGCGCCAGGAACATAAACCACAGCGGCGCGGAGAGATAAGACATCACGCCGGTCAGGAACACCGCACGGTGAACCGGGTGCATCCCTTTCACGAGGAACAGACGGAAGTTCATCAGGTTCCCGTGACACCAGCGGCGGTCACGCTTAAGTTCATCCAGCAGGTTCGGCGGCAGTTCTTCATAGGATCCAGGCAGATCGTAGGCAATCCAGACGCCCCACCCTGCACGACGCATCAGCGCCGCTTCGACGAAGTCGTGCGACAGAATCGAGCCGGCAAACGAACCTTCGCCCGGCAGCGGTGCCAGCGCACAGTGCTCAATAAACGGCTTCACGCGGATAATGGCGTTGTGACCCCAGTAGTGGGACTCACCCAACTGCCAGAAGTGCAGACCGGCAGTAAACAGCGGCCCGTAAACACGGGTGGCAAACTGCTGGCAACGCGCGTAAAGCGTGTCCATGCCGGACGCTTTTGGCGAAGACTGGATGATACCCGCGTTCGGGTTAGCTTCCATCAGACGCACCAGACCGCTCAGACAATCACCGCTCATCACCGAGTCGGCGTCCAGCACCACCATGTAGCTGTACTGGTTACCCCAGCGACGGCAGAAGTCATCGATGTTACCGCTTTTACGCTTCACACGACGGCGGCGGCGACGGTAGAAGATCTGACCTTCGCCCTGTACTTCTGCAATCAGCTCCATCCAGGCTTTTTGCTCGGCAACGCAGATGTCCGGATTGTAGCTGTCGCTCAGGATATAGACGTCGAAATGGGCGGCGTTACCGGTCGCCTTAACGGACTCCCAGGTTGCGCGCAGCCCCGCGAATACGCGATCAACGTCTTCGTTACAGATAGGCATAATCAGCGCCGTACGGTGCTCAGGATTCAGGGGTTCATCCCCGACCGTAGACGCCGAAATGCTGTATTTGTCTCGTCCCATCAGCAGCTGCAGGAAGCCCATCAGCGCGGTCCAGAAACCGGCCGAAACCCAGCAGAAGAGAACGGCGAACAGCAGAAGAATGCCACTTTGCAGGATATACGGCAGCAGTTGCATGAAGGAGATCCAGATATCCTGGCCCATCATGTCTGCCGGGTTGATCAGCGCCCAGCCCTGGTAAGGCAGAATCGTCTTCATGTACCAGGTTGCGACAACCGTCTGCGCCAGCGTCAGCAGCAGAAGAATGTAGCGACGGATCGTCCCCACGGTACGCCATTTCTGTTCGGAGGCCTGCTCTTCTTTTGTCAGACGCGACAGATAGCGCGGCGTCACGTCACGCCCGCGCAGGCGATCCCAAAAGCGGCCAACCGGGTTGGTACGCCAGGGGTCGGGGAACATGGAAGAACGCGTTGCTTTCGGCATCGCCTGAAGCTGATCGCGTCCTTCGTCGTCTTTAATCAACTGCCCTTCTGCCAGCGAGTCCGGCCATGCCTGCTCCAGACGTGCCTTCACTGACCCCAGCGGAGAATCGTCATCACGTGAAAACTGACGATGTTCCCCATCCAGCGCGGCATGTACCGCGCGGATGTCGCTCTCAGGCAGTGCCGCTTTTTCGATATCCGTCAGCGGCATGGCATCAATATATTCAGATGTATTATTCATTGGCAGGTAGCTGATAGCTCCAGGTTTCACTCAGCGGCTGATCGTTACTGACCAGCGCAGCGCGCATTTCAGTGGTCTGTTTCGGATCTTTCACTTTCACGCGCAGGGTCAGACGCCACCCTTTCGTTACCGGGTTGTAACGTACGGTGTTCTCAACGATCTCACCGTTATCACCGATGCTGGCCTGGGCGGTCACGGCAGTATCTGGCGCCAGTTTCTTCATGTCCTGGCCGGTGAAGTCCACCACGAAAGCGACGGTACCGTCAGGCTGACGGATAAGATTAGACTGTTTCACGTCACCCGTTGAACGGCGAGTCTGCATGACATACGCGTTATCCGGCGCATGCAGTTTGTCTTCGTCGCGGCTAAAGGTGATCGTGTATTTGAAGTTCATCTCTTTCCCGGCTTCCGGCAGCTGATCCGGCGTCCAGTAAGCGACGATGTTATCGTTGGTTTCATCATTGGTTGGGATTTCAACCAGTTCAACCTTCCCTTTGCCCCAGTCACCTTTCGGGGTCACCCACGCGCTTGGACGCAGGTCGTAGCGGTCATCCAGATCTTCAAAGCGAGAGAACTGACGGCCACGCTGCAGAAGGCCGAAACCTTGCGGGTTTTCCATCGCAAAGCTGCTGACAGCCAGATGTTTCGGGTTGTTCAGCGGACGCCAGATCCACTCACCGTTACCGGCATGAATAGACAGGCCGTTGGAATCGTGCAGTTCAGGACGGAAGTTGGTCGCCGGTGACGGCTGGTTCGGCCCAAACAGGAACATACTGGTCAGCGGCGCAACGCCCAGTTTACCCACTTTGTCGCGCAGGTAGACTTTAGACTGCACGTCAACCACCGTGTCACGCCCTGGCATGATCACAAAGCGGTACGCGCCCGTTGCACGCGGGGAATCCAGCAGTGCGTAGATAGTCAGACGTTTATCCGTTGGTTTTGGACGTTCGATCCAGAACTCGCGGAAACGTGGGAATTCTTCACCTGATGGCAGCGCGGTATCAATAGCCAGGCCGCGCGCAGAAAGCCCGTACACCTGTCCCGCGCCAATAACGCGGAAGTAGCTGGCGCCGAGCATGCTGACGATTTCGTCGTTTTTATCTTTGCTGTTGATCGGGTAAAGCACCTTGAAGCCTGCAAAGCCCAGATCTTTAACCGTATCTTTGTCGTGCTGCACATCGCCAAAATTGAAGTAATCCGGGCTGTATTTGATTTTACGTACCGCCGTTGCCGTCACTTCATTGATGGCAACAGGGGTATCGAAGTACATACCCTGATGATAAAACTCAAGCTTGAACGGGGTCTTAATATTGTTCCAGTACGCTTTATCGTGATTGAACTGGATCTGCTGATAGTCCGCATATTTCATGTCGCGGAAAACGGAGGGCAAGTTACTTTTCGGCGCTTCGTAGCTCTTGCCTGCCATCGATTTTGCCTGTTTTGCGACATCGTCGATGTTAAAGGCCAGTGCCGATGAGGTATACAGGGATAACACCACTGCAGCACCCAACCAACGCATTTTCATCATCTGTGGTTTATGTTTCATAATAAGTAAGCACTTCCCCCTTTGTGTGCTTATATCGATCCGATCCATTTTAATGGAAACTCAGGCAATCCGACAACATTATCACCGCTTTGTTCAGCTCGCTGGCTCAGGGATTAAGCAAATGAAAGAACCCGCTTTTCACTTTGCGTGCTTATCCTGGAGACAGGGTGTCGGTCTTGGTGTAGGGTTGGCTTCGAATGTAACCATTATGAGTCTTAGGGATAAGGCGAAAAGTCTGAGAATGCACAAAGTTATATGAGCACAACACCTGTAGAACGTGAATACTTCCTCGACTCGATCCGGGCATGGCTGATGCTATTGGGGATCCCCTTCCACATTTCACTGATTTACTCCAGCCACACCTGGCATGTTAATAGTCAAATGCCCTCCTGGTGGCTGACGCTGTTTAATGACTTTATTCACGCCTTCCGCATGCAGGTGTTTTTTGTCATTTCAGGTTATTTCTCTTATATGCTGTTTCTGCGCTACCCCATCAAGCGCTGGTGGAAAGTGCGCGTGGAGCGCGTCGGCATTCCGATGCTCACCGCCATTCCTCTGCTGACGCTGCCGCAGTTCATCATGTTGCAGTACGTAAAGGGTAAGGCGGAGAACTGGCCTAATCTGTCGCTATACGAAAAATACAACACCCTGGTTTGGGAGCTGGTGTCCCACCTCTGGTTCCTGCTGGTACTGGTGGTCCTTACCACGGTCAGCGTGTTGATTTTTAGCCGCTTTCGCCGCCATTTAAGCGACAAAGCTAACGCCTTTTTCGCCAGTATCACCCTGGGAAAACTGTCGCTGCTCTTTTTGCTGCTGGGCATCGCCTATGCGGCAGTGCGACGGACGCTGTTTATTGTCTATCCGCCGATTCTGAGCGACGGATTATTCAATTTTGTGGTGATGCAGTCGCTGTTCTACATCCCCTTCTTTTTAATCGGGGCGCTGGCCTTTATTTATCCGAAGCTTAAGTCGCTGTTTACGACGCCCTCACCGTGGTGTGCTTTTGGTGCCGCCATCGCGTTTGCGGCCTATCTGTTAAATCAGCGCTACGGCAGCGGCGATGCGTGGATGTATGAAACCGAGAGCGTCATTACCATGCTGCTGGGCCTGTGGATGGTGAATGTGGTCTTTGCGCTGGGCCACCGGCTGCTTAATTTTAAGTCCAGCCGCGTCACCTATTTCGTCAATGCTTCGCTGTTTATCTATCTGGTGCACCATCCCCTGACGTTGTTCTTCGGGGCCTATATCACACCGCATATCGCCTCCAACACGCTGGGCTTCTTTACCGGGCTGGTCTTTGTGATTGGAATCGCCATCGTGCTTTACGAAATCCACCTGCGGATACCGCTTCTGCGTTTCCTTTTCTCCGGGAAACCGCAGGTAAGAGCATCATAAAAAAACGCGGCGCACTCAGTGCGCCGCGTGTGTTTCAGGTCTCTAATTCCTGTCCGCGCTGGGTCAACAGCCGCTGATAAAGATGCAGTGTCTCCTCATCGAAACAGACAAATGTCACTTTTTCGGGCATCGGTTTAAGCGACAGGTAACGATACACGGTGTCTACCGCAATCGTCGCTGCGGCAGCTTTCGGATAGCCATAGACTCCGGTGCTGATGGCCGGAAACGCCATGGTTTTATAGCCATTATCAGCGGCCAGACGCAGGCAGTTTCGGTAGGCCTCTTCGAGGATACTCGCCTCATGCCGATCGCCGCCATGCCATATTGGCCCCACGGCATGAATCACCGCTTTCGCGGGAAGATCGCCCGCAAGCGTAATAACGGCATGACCCGGTGGGCACTCCCCCTGTTGCTGACGCACAGTCTTGCAGGCTTCCAGCAGTTGCGGTCCGGCAGCCCGGTGGATAGCGCCATCCACGCCACCGCCGCCCATCAGTGACGGATTGGCTGCATTGACGATCACATCAACGTGCATCGTCGTGATATCGCCATGAATAACGTCAATTTGCGGTTTCATAAATACCCTCTGCTTCCCGCCATTTTCTTAAGTGTATCGCAGAGGTACCCGAGAGAAAAAACTATCGGGAAAAACCTCTTCCGCCGTAAAGCGGAAGAGCACACATCAGCGGTACTGAATTTGTACCACCGCGAGCGTTTTTTCAGGATTGAGGTACTTCATGCTGAGGGTGGCGAGGCTGGTATCGGTCACATGGCCATTAAGTGCATCTTCATAACTGACCATGCGCGTATGAATCCGGTTATTTTCCGGGCATGACAACGCAAACTGCCGAGTTTGTGCAGTCACTTCACAGGGGTCGGCGACAATCGCGCCGCGAAAATGAATAACCCCACCCTCAACAACCGTCGCCGCAAAAACCGGGGTTACAAAAAGAGAAACGAGCAGACTAAAACCAGAAGCGAGTTGAGCGATATATTTGGTCACGTGTATGTACTCCTCAATGAAAATCGTCCTTGAGGGGTAAAAGCGCTCCATTAAAGCAAACGTAGTTTCACGTTCCGGAACTTAGTTGCTCAGTTCCTGATATCAGCATAGCTCAACGGTGAAGGCCTGCCACATTGGCAAATCATTGATTTTATGAATGATTAAAGCCTCTTCTCCGGCGGTGACCACTGCTGTGATAAATGAAGCGATTTACCATCAGAGACGGTGACAATAATGTTCACCGTATCCCCCGTACCAATATTTAAACTCAGCCGCATTAAATCGATCGTCTGATTAGCGGGGATAAAAAGCCTGTTTTGCTGGCGTGATGTACTTTGACCACTCTGCCCTTCCCGTTCAGCCACGATTTGTACCAGACAATCACACGGCGTTGTCAGCGTAACCTGGGGAATAATGGTGGTCATATCGCCCTGCTGCGATGTGTTAAACGTTATTTGACTGGAAAGCGCGGCAAGGAGAATTAAGGTATTCATGATGCACTCCCGAAAAAAAACAGGGCTGAGGCCCTGTTTTTTTGTAGCACAGATTTCAGTATTAATACTGATAAGCTGCAGCGTGGTTACCAAAACCAATCTGGGTAACATTGACCGTAGAATTAGACGCAGTCTGATCAACCATTGCGCCGTTAAATCCACCGTACTGGCTCACATTCATTGTGGAGTCGTGACTGTTCCATTGATCAAGCGTTGCGCTGTTGGCAAAACCATTCTGAGTCAGAGAGATGGTGCTGTCGTCAGAACCTTGTCCAACATCTGCGCCATTACCGCCACCGCTCTGGCTAATAGACAGCGTTGAATCTCTGGCATTGGTCTGCAAGGCGACAGCTGAGTTACCGCCACCGTTCTGGTAAATATTCAGGGTTGAATTTGGGCCATTACCGCCTTGACCATGGCCATGACCGTGTCCATGGCCCCAGCCACCTTGATCAATGAGACCGGCCATAGCACTACCAGAAACGACGATTGCTGCAAGAGCTGCCACTTTGATAAATTTCATGGTAAAACCCCCATCGGATTGATTAAAGTCGCCGCGAATAACTAACGTTGAATAACGCGAATTGCCATTTGCGACTGTTTTTGCACTACAACTGCGTTTTTCTGTGTACCGTACTGCGTGATGCTTGCCCTATTACCCGACCCTTTCTGGATAATTTTCGCACTATTACCAAATCCGTCCTGCGTAATATCTGCATCATTCGCAAAGCCGCTCTGAGCAATATACGCAATATTATAAGTCCCTGATTGATCAACCCGCGCCCTGTTACCTGACCCATCCTGGGAAACGATGGACAATAATTTTGAACCGTCCTGGCGCACCTGAGCGTCATTAAGTACACCCTGTTGACCAATAATGGCTGCCTGATTTAATGATGTACGGCTTAATTCATTTACCGCAAAGTTATATTCAGAGGTAGCCAAATCTGAATTCGCCGCGGTGACAACCCCAGGCGCTCCCAGTAATGTAAACATCATAAATAACGATGTGTTTTTCATGTTGCCACCCTGGACCTGGCTGTTTTAAAAGACTTCAGGTTAGAACAACGCATATTTTGTTAACGCGTCGTTACGGTAAAGAGTATGTCTGCCGAAACACGTTAAATATCTCACCCGCGCGGCTTATTTTTATTTTTCAGGTCACCTCAAAGTAGTAATTCCTGAACAAAAATAGCGATAAGCGAAGCTATTTAATTTCTATAAAGCCTTATCCATCGCAAATGAGTGAAACATCGCAGCGGCTGTTCCGACGCGAGAGAGGAAGGGTTAAACGTAACGACAGGATGACATTAACGTTAACGTGTGACACAAGACGCGATTTCTTAAGGCGAAGCGGCATTCATTCCGTAGGTTAGATTTTTTTTGAAACTCACACTTTAAAATTTCTGAAAAAGAATAGCATAAAAATATTAAAATCAGTCACATATAAATATTTGTATGATTTTTAAAATCTGTGCATCATTATTTAGCTGTACAACTTTTTCATCAATTAAAGGCTTTCAAGAAGGTACGCATTCATAAATTAATATTGATTTTTACATATTGTTACACGTTTAACACTTGCTTTAAACTTCGTAAAAGCTAGATTGAAATTAGATGTACGAAATTCGTTTTATATTTTCCTCCCTTGTGGAGGTTATGGTTTGATTCTACACACAGCAGCGCAACATCTGTCAGTACTTCTGGTGTCCTCTTTTCGCAGGAGGACAACTGCCAGGTGTCATAAAAAAGTGGGGTTTCATCATGTATAATGAAGTCCATAGTTTACATGGTCATACATTACTGTTGATCACAAAACCTTCTTTGCAGGCGACCGCTTTATTACAACATTTAAAGCAATCTTTATCACTGAACGGGAAATTGCATAATATTCAACGTTCTTTCGATGATATTGCACCTGGCTGCATTATTCTTTTCGATATGATGGAAGCGGATAAAAAGCTCATCCATTACTGGCAAGATACTTTGAGCAGGAAAAACAATAACATCCGCGTGTTATTATTGAATACGCCTGACGAGTATCCTTTCCGGGACATTGAAAGTTGGCCGCATATCAATGGCGTGTTCTACGTCACTGAAGAAGAGAACCGGGTGGTAGAAGGCCTGCAAGGTATCTTGCGAGGAGAGTGTTATTTTTCGCAAAAGCTGGCCAGCTACCTTATCACGCACTCCGGAAATTACCGCTACAACAGTTCAGAGTCAGCACTGCTAACGCACCGCGAGAAAGAGATCCTGAACAAATTGCGCATTGGTGCTTCAAATATTGAAATCGCCCGTTCGTTATTTATCAGCGAAAATACGGTAAAGACGCACCTTTATAATCTTTTCAAAAAGATAGCTGTTAAAAACCGAACTCAGGCGGTTTCATGGGCAAACGATAACCTCAGGCGTTAATCACATGAAACGCACCATGAGTTGGATTGCCGCAGCGGGCTTTCTGCTCGCTGCCGGGAACCTGAAGGCCGTCGAGGTCGAAGTTCCTGGATTGTTAACGGACCATACCGTCTCTTCTGTCGGACACAATTTTTATCGTGCCTTCAGTGATAAATGGGACAGTACGTATCCTGGAAATATAACAATCAACGAGCGGCCCAGTGCACGATGGGGAAGTTGGATAACAATAACGGCTAATCAGTTCGTTATTTATCAAACATTTTTATTTCCCACCAAAATAGACTTCGATAAAAACGTAGCCTTGGCGCTGGCGCAATCAGAAGACGCTATTAATCGCATGCAAATAGACAAAGCGCTATTAAGCACAAGAGATTTAGCAAAAGACGAGTTCTAGCGAACCTATATCCGGAGGCTGTCATGCGTATTGCATATGCAGTTGTTTCGATAATGCTCATCACCCCATTAAGCTGGGCCGGGAATATGACATTCCAGTTCCGTAATCCCAACTTTGGTGGTAACCCGAATAATGGGGCGTTCATGTTGAATGAAGCCCAGGCGCAAAATTCTTATAAAGATCCCAGCTTCAAGGATTTTAGCGTGGATACGCCATCTGCACTGGACAACTTCACCCAGGCGATCCAGTCGCAAATTCTGGGCGGTTTGCTGACCAATATCAACACCGGCAAACCCGGCCGCATGGTGACCAATGACTTCATTGTCGATATCGCCAACAGGGACGGGCAGCTCCAGTTGAACGTTACCGATCGTAAAACCGGAAAAACCTCAACCATTCAGGTTTCCGGTTTACAAAATAACTCGACTGACTTTTGAACAACCCCAAAATAAGGACAACGATCATGCAGCGCTTCCTGATACTTGTTGCAGTGTGCTTATTGAGCGGTTGTTTAACTGCTCCACCTAAAGAAGCTGCAAAACCGACATTAATGCCTCGGGCTCAAAGTTATCGTGATTTAACCCATTTGCCTGCCCCGACAGGTAAAATATTTGTCTCCGTCTACAACATTCAGGATGAAACCGGGCAATTTAAACCTTACCCGGCAAGTAACTTCTCTACGGCCGTACCGCAAAGCGCCACCGCCATGCTGGTGACCGCGCTGAAAGATTCGCGCTGGTTTATTCCACTGGAACGTCAGGGGCTGCAAAACCTGTTAAATGAACGAAAAATTATTCGTGCGGCGCAGGAGAATGGTACCGTTGCAGATAATAACCGCATGCCGCTGCAATCTCTGGCTGCGGCGAACGTTATGATTGAAGGGTCGATTATCGGTTACGAAAGTAACGTGAAATCTGGCGGTGCTGGCGCACGTTATTTCGGTATCGGAGCAGATACGCAGTATCAGCTCGACCAAATTGCCGTTAACCTGCGTGTCGTTAACGTCAGTACCGGGGAAGTGCTCTCTTCGGTAACCACCAGCAAAACCATACTCTCTTATGAAGTGCAGGCCGGGGTGTTCCGCTTCATTGACTATCAGCGTCTGCTGGAGGGTGAAATCGGTTATACCTCTAACGAGCCGGTGATGATGTGCCTGATGTCAGCCATTGAAACCGGAGTTATCTTCCTGATAAATGATGGTATCGACCGCGGGCTGTGGGATCTGCAAAACAAAGCAGACGTGCAAAACCCGGTACTGGTGAAATACCGCGATATGTCGGTTCCTCCGGAATCCTGACAGGACGCGCATAAAAAAGGCGAGATAGTTATCTCGCCTTTTTTTATTCACTCACCGCTGGCACGTTTTGCGCCTTTTCTCGTCGTGCCGCCAGCCACAGACCACTGTTCTTCATGGCATAGCCAAACAGCAACCCCAACGCCAGCGAGGGGACCACCAGCTTCCAGTCACCCTGCCCCGCAAAGGTGGCACACGCCCCCATAAACGTGCCTGGTACAAACGACAGCAACAGATGCTTTGCCTGAACGCACATCAAAAAGGCGACCACGCCCGTCATGATATAGCCGAGGATCTCCAGATGCGGAGCGAGCGCACTGCCCTTCATGATAACCAGCGCCCAGATAACGCCGCTCATCAGCGTGCAGCCTGAGATAAAAAGCCCTTTGATCCCGCCCTGCGGGCAGGCGAAGTAGGCCGTGCAGCCGAGAAATCCAGCCCAGCTGAGCAGTCCGAGAGAGACGGCCACCCATCCCCAAAGCCCGGAGAGGATACCTGTTGTGAGTGCGATACAAAGTAATATGTTCATGGCGCGCATCTTAACAGAAGCGCGCCATGGAAATGAGATCAGAAGCACATTATATGCAAGATGATGCGTTGCGTTGCAGAACTAATGTGATCATGATCACTCTTCATTCTCTTCTTCCAGCTCATCCCACATTGCAGCGATGGCGTCACGCGTCAGGGGAGCCAGCGTTCTCCAGAATGGCGAGGTGGCATGCGCTTCAACTTTCCCAAGGAATGTCCCGACCCACGGCAGCAGATACATTTCGAACAAGGTTTCGATGGCTTCGTTCTCATCGTCACCGGCGTGGTCCTCAATCCAGGATGCGGCCAGCAGCAGCGTACCGATATGATCGGCAGGCGTGTCGGTCAGCGGCATGCCGCGCTCTGAAAGAAAAGCGCGCACTTCCGCTTCCGTTGCCCCTTCCTGCCAGGCAGAGCGGTAAGGTGAAACACGGCACTCTTCCCCCACAAACAGCGCGTTGTAATCTGTGGAGATTTGCTGCATGTCGCAGCTTTTCTGCAGGCGCTCCAGTAAATCATCCTGTTCCAGCGGCCAGTTCTGCGCCAGTTTCCCTTCACGAATTAATGTAAAGAGCGGGACCAGCAGCGGGTCTTGAGGCTGGCGGTAGTACAGCGTACCCAGCACGCGGCAAAGGATGGAAAACTCATTCATTTTTTTATTCCATTACACAATTAAAGATCGGCAAATTCGGCAATCGGTTCCATTCCGCGCGACTCAAGGAAATCGAGCATGCGACGAGGGGTCACGTTCAGGATTTGCGCTTCCGGGAAGTTAACATCATTCAGCACTTTCAGGCACTCGCTGAAATCACCCAGTGTGAACGCAGTATGGGAATCTGAACCCAGCGCCACCATGCCTCCTGCATCACGCACTGCGGCCGCCACTTCGCGGCAGTTCGCTTCACTGCCCTTACGCGAGTGCACGAAGGAGGAGTTGTTAATCTCCAGCGCCACGTGATGCTTCGCTGCCGCCTGCGCGACAGCCTGAATATCGATTGGGTACTTCGGGTTGCCGGGGTGGCTAATAATATGCACGTTGCCGCTGGCAATGGTGGCAATCATCGCCGCGGTGTTGGTCTCTTTATCCTGGGGCGCAAAGACAGGTTCATGGAAACCGGCGAGAATAAGGTCAAGAGATGTCAGCATCGGGCCGGTGCAGTCGATCTCACCGTCGGTATTTTTAATGTTCGCCTCAATGCCACGCAGTATCCCAATACCGTCCACCAGGCGTGGCCAGATCCGCATATTCACAAAATGCCAGTAGTGCGGCGCATCCGCCATATCCGGGCCATGATCGGTGATCGCAAAAAGCCTGATGCCCTTGAGCTTCGCTTGTGCAATGTAATCATGGAGGTTGCTATACGCGTGGGTGCTGGCGACGGTGTGCATATGCAGGTCAACGGGATACATCTCTCTCTCCTCTGCGGTTTTTCCAAAGGATAGCAGTTATCTGCTGCGATTATTAGCAAAAACCCGGCTAACGCCGGGTTTCACTCAGTAGCCGCGCGTTCTGTCGACCTGCCCGGTCACCGCGTTGCCCTGCTCTATCTCACTGATGGTGTGCGTAATATAGGCCACCGCCTCTGCCGGACGCGTCACGGCGGCGACGTGTGGGGTCATCGCCACGCGCGGATGTGCCCACAGCGGGCTCTCTGCCGGCAACGGCTCGCGGCTGTATACATCCAGCATCGCGCCTTTCACCTTGCCACCCTCAAGGGCTTTAAGCAGATCGGCTTCCACCAGATGAACCCCGCGCGCCAGATTCATCACGTAACTCTGATCCGCCAGCTGATTCAGAAGCGCGCTATTAATAATGCCGACCGTTTCCGCCGTATTCGGCAGCAGATTGATCAGTACGCGCGTCCCCTTCAGAAACACCGGGAGTTCATCTGTTCCGGCAAAACTCTCAACGCCAGGATAGTTCTTGCGGCTGCGGCTCCAGCAGCGCAGCGGGAAGCCCCACGGTGCCAGCGCTTCGGCCACTTTTGAGCCGAGCACGCCCGCCCCGAGAATACCGATGGTAAACTCTTCACGTTGATATTCTGGCAGCGGCTCCCAACGGGATTGCAGTTTTAAGGCCTGATAATCGTCAAAACGTCGGAACCAGTGCAGCACCTGACTCACGGCATATTCCTGCATTTGCTGGCCCATGCCGGTATCTTCCAGGCGGAACAGGGGGATTTCCTCCGGCAGCATTTCAGGGTGCGCTTTCAGTTTGCTCAGAATGGAATCCACACCGGCACCGAGGGCAAAAACGGCCTTCAGCTTGCGCCCCTGGAGCATCTCGACCGGGGGATGCCAGACCAGCGCGTAGTCTGCATGTTCGTTATCACCACGCTTCCATTCACGCACGCGCGCCCCCGGTAACGCTGCCGAAAGTGCCTTAATCCAGTAAGCCGTATCAAAAGTGGGGTGATAGAAGATAATATCCATACTCATTCCTGCCTTTTTTGCGCTGTTTTATTTTCATTTTCAACTGGATTGCCAGCATAACAAATTTATCGCCGGACCGCGTTGCCGATAAAAAAGGCGCTTTCAGCACATTTAAGAATCATGTTGTTTGAAGTTTGTCTAAATGCGCTAATTTACTGAAAAAGTGTGTTGACGGCTGTTCGGCTTTTCCTTACATTAGCGCCCGTCCCGACAACAACGGGATGACAATATGGTGAGGTGTCCGAGTGGCTGAAGGAGCACGCCTGGAAAGTGTGTATACGGCAACGTATCGGGGGTTCGAATCCCCCCCTCACCGCCATATTTAAAGAAGAGCTCGCATGAAAATGCGGGCTTTTTTTTCGCATGTTGCTCGCTTGAGGGGGATGAGAACCTTGAGCCCCCTGCGCTCTTTATGTCGGGTGGCGCTGCGCTTACCCGACCTACAAAAAGCTACTCTTCAACCATCCGTGCATACTCTTCTGTAAGAAAATCCACCAGCGCCCTGACGGACGGCAGTAATCCGCGTCTTGATGGATAAACCGCATGAATCACTTCTCTTTTTGGCTCCCACGCCTCCAGCACCCGAATCAGCTCTCCTGATGCCAGCTGATCTTTCACCATCAATATCGGCAGTTGCACCACACCGATGCCCGCCATGGCCGCTTCACGCAGCGCCAGCATGTCGGTGGTAATCAGGCGCGGGATAAAATGGATTTCTGCTTTCGCGCCTTCCGGGCCGCATAATTGCCATTTATGGATATGCTTACCCTCGCCCATACTCAACCCGGGCCAGGCGCTGAGTTCTGACGGCATCGACGGTTTTCCCAGGCGTTCAATCAAGGCCGGGCCCGCGACCAGGCAATGTCCCCGGTCGGCAAGCACCCGTAATACCAGATCGCTGTCATCAAACGGACGGGGACGCACGCGGATCGCCACATCCACACCTTCCCCCACCAGATCCACCCGCCGGTTCGTTGCTTCCAGCTGAAGGTTGATCCCGGGATAGCGCACCATAAACCGCGCCAGCATCGGGCCGACATGCACATGCAACAACGTGACAGGACAGGTGAGCCTGACGATACCGCGCGGTTCCGCCTGCAGCGCGGCCACGGCTTCTTCCGCTGCTTCCGCTTCAACCATCATGGCTTTGCAGTGTTGATAGAACGTCTGCCCGACCTCCGTTACCGTAAATTGTCGCGTTGTACGTTGAATTAACCGCACGCCGAGCCGCTCTTCAAGCTGCGCAATACGGCGGCTCAGCCTGGACTTAGGCAGATCGAGTGCCCGCCCTGCTGCTGCAAAACCACCGTAGTCGACCACTTTCACAAACCACACAAAGTCATTGAGATCCTGCATAAATCCTCATCGTTCTATTTTCAGAACAGTGAATGCCATTTTCACTCTCTACCGGAACATTAACTCTGAATATAAGCTAATTACATCAACAGAACATCAGGAGTTCATCATGAAAAACGTAACAGGCATCTATACCGCCCCCCGTCAACACTGGGTTGGCAATGGTTTCCCGGTGCGTTCGATGTTTTCTTATCAGACACACGGCGAGTCGCTGAGCCCGTTCTTACTGCTGGACTACGCAGGCCCACATACCTTCCCGGCGGATGGCACAAAACGCGGGGTGGGCGAGCATCCGCATCGTGGTTTTGAAACGGTCACCATTGTCTATTCCGGCGAAGTGGAGCATCGCGACTCCACCGGCAGAGGCGGCGTCATTGGTCCGGGCGACGTGCAGTGGATGACAGCCGGTGCAGGCATTCTGCATGAAGAGTTCCACTCCAGCGCGTTCGCGCACAAAGGCGGAGAACTCAAGATGATGCAGCTTTGGGTCAACCTGCCGGCGAAAGACAAAATGGCCACGCCGGGCTATCAGAGCATTACCAAAGCCGATATCCCGGTGGTGACGCTGCCCGACAACAGCGGCTCGCTGCGGGTTATCGCTGGTCACTACGGCGATGTTAGCGGCCCGGCGCATACCTTCTCACCGCTGAACGTGTGGGACATTGCCCTCAACCAGGGCAGCCACGTCACGCTCAGTCAGCCAGAGGGCTGGAGCACGGCGCTGGTGGTGCTGGAAGGCCATGTCACGGTGAACGGTACGGCTCACGCGGGAGAAGCACAGCTGGTGGTCATGAGTCAGGAAGGTGACAGGTTACACCTGGAAGCCAGCAGCGATGCCAAAGTACTGCTGATGGCCGGTGCGCCGCTAAATGAACCGATTGTGGGCTACGGCCCGTTCGTGATGAACAGTAAAACCGAAATCAATGAAGCCATTCGTGATTTCAACTCCGGCCGTTTCGGCCAGATCTAACCGTAATAAAGGAGATGAACATGTCTACACCTGCCAACTTTAATGGAGCACGTCCGGTCATTGATGTGAACGATGCGGTGATGTTGCTTATCGACCACCAGAGTGGCCTGTTCCAGACCGTCGGCGATATGCCGATGCCAGAGCTGCGTGCCCGTGCGGCGGCTCTGGCGAAAATCGCGACGCTTGCGAACATCCCGGTGATCACCACCGCTTCCGTCCCGCAGGGCCCGAACGGTCCGCTCATCCCGGAAATTCATGCCAACGCGCCGCATGCACAGTATGTGGCACGTAAAGGGGAGATCAACGCCTGGGATAACCCGGAATTTGTGGCCGCGGTTAAAGCCACCGGACGTAAGACGTTGATTATCGCCGGTACCATCACCAGCGTCTGCATGGCGTTTCCGTCGATTAGCGCAGTGGCGGATGGCTATAAAGTCTTTGCGGTGATTGATGCGTCCGGTACTTACAGCAAAATGGCGCAGGAGATCACCCTGGCCCGTGTGGTGCAGGCGGGCGTGGTGCCAATGGATACGGCGGCTGTTGCCTCTGAGATCCAGCGGACATGGAACCGTGAAGATGCGGCCGAGTGGGCAGAAGTCTACACGCACATTTTCCCGGCGTACCAGCTGCTGATCGAGAGCTACGGTAAGGCGCAGGAAGTGGTGAAAAACAGTGAAGCGCTCGATTCACAGCGTTAAGTGCCCGTGCTGTGACCAAAGCTGATTAAGGCTTAACCGAACACGCACTAAAGCTGAAAATCTGCTTGACCGTTTTAGCGCAACTCCCTATAGTAGCGCCCCGTTGCCCCCCAAGCGGTCAGGCAGCAAAACAATATGGTGAGGTGTCCGAGTGGCTGAAGGAGCACGCCTGGAAAGTGTGTATACGGCAACGTATCGGGGGTTCGAATCCCCCCCTCACCGCCATATTTAAGACAAGAGCTCGTGCGAAAGTACGGGCTTTTTTCTTTTATAGTCTCCGAAAGGGGGGATGAGAATCCCCGACCGGGGTTCGACAAAGACAGTTCAGCAACGTAGTCGCCTTATTCGCCGGGTGGCGCTAACGCTTACCCGGCCTACAAGACCCATGGGCCCGTAAATTAATACGGGCTACCACGATTAATTGTTCAGTTTCCCTGCGTTCTGCTCTCTCACGACAGAAGTCGTCTGTTCTGGATTCGCAGCAGGTTCATCTTTACGCTCTTCCAGCCAGTAATCCGCGTTTTTAATCCCCAGTCGAATCGGGTCAAAGTGCGGATCCACCCCCTGCGCATTCTGAATTTCATAATCCTTAAGGCTGGCAAACGCTTTTTTATGTAAAAGCACAATGGCAATAATGTTAAGCCATGCCATCAGCCCTACCCCAATATCCCCCAGCCCCCATGCCAGATCCGCCGTACGGACTGTGCCATATACCGTTGAAGCCATCAGGCATAATTTGAGAACGAATGTCAGCCATGGACGGTGAATTTTACGGTTGATGAAGGCGATATTAGTTTCAGCAATATAGTAGTAAGCAATAATGGTTGTGAAGGCAAAGAAGAACAGCGCAACAGCAACAAAGTAATTACCAAAGCCTGGCATCATACTTTCCATTGCCGTCTGCACATAGCCAGGCCCTGCTGCCACGCCGGAAATACCGGTATAGAGTGCAGCACCGTCAATGCCCTGGACGTTATACAGACCGGTGATCAACAGCATAAACCCGGTCGCCGAGCAGACAAACAGCGTGTCGATATAGACCGAGAAAGCCTGAACCAGCCCCTGCTTCACCGGATGGCTCACTGCCGCCGCAGATGACGCATGCGGCCCGGTACCTTGCGCCGCCTCATTGGAATAGACCCCGCGCTTAACGCCCCACATGATAGCCTGACCAAGAATGGCACCAAAACCAGCTTCCAGACCAAAAGCGCTTTTCCAGATCAACAGAATCACACCAGGAAGCTCGGTAATATTAATGGCGATAATAACGCAAGCCACAATAATATAGCCGAGCGCCATAAACGGAACGACCATACTGCTAAAACTGGCGATCCTTTTTACACCACCAAAAATAATAAAACTTAACAGTACGGCAAGTAATGCTGCCGTGACATTTGGATCAAGCCCAAATGCAATATCCAGGCTGGCACCAATCGAGTTTGCTTGTACCCCTGGCAGTAATAAACCGCAGGAGAAAATGGTGACGACGGCAAATAACCATGCATACCATTTAACGCCTAATCCTTTTTCAATATAAAAGGCAGGACCGCCACGATATTCACCGTTGATTTTTTCTTTATAAACCTGGCCCAACGTAGATTCCACAAACGCAGAGCTGGCCCCCAAAAACGCCACAATCCACATCCAGAAAAGTGCGCCCGGTCCACCGAAGGTAATAGCGGTGGCGACGCCTGCAATGTTCCCGGTCCCTACACGCCCTGCCAGCGTCATCGTCAGTGCCTGGAACGACGATACACCAGCATCGGTAGGACGCCCCTGAAACATCAAGGTAATCATATGTTTTATATGACGTAACTGCAAAAAACGACTACGTAATGAGAAATAGAGGCCGACACCCAGACATAAAAATATTAACGCCGGGCTCCAGATAACACCGTTAATTGCACCAACCAGTTCGTTCATGTATGACCCTCAACGTGATGTTCCAGGGAAACGGTTCCCCATGGGATTTTCTTGTTAGAATGTTGTTTGAATCAGTACGAAACATAGAGAATTAGACACAATACACCAACTTAATTTTCACATCTTAGTAACATTATGTGACAACATTCACGTTTAAATTTGAGCGAACAATTAGCGCGATCATGATATTCATGGGTACTTTGTGGATATTATAAATACACATCACATTTCGCTGAGCGTGATAAAAAACCAGCGTCAAAAATGAATAACCGACATGATGAATTCCGCAAGACAGGCAATCTTATAAAAGACAACCAGACGCGAGTCGTGAGAAGAAATAAAAGAAGCTTCCCGGCATTACGCCGGGAAGGGATGACAGGTGAGCGGTAAAACGGCGATGTTTTACCGTCAGTCGGAATAGACTTCCAGCGTGCGCTGGCACAGCGCCGACCGCACACAATCTTCTTTGGTAAAGCGTACTACCCCAATCATGTCGTCTTCCTCAAAACGTGACATGGCGTCGCTCAAGCCGGATTTCACGCCGGATGGCAGGTCGCACTGGGTAATATCGCCATTGACGATAACCGTCACGTTCTCCCCGAGGCGCGTTAAGAACATCTTCATTTGCGCAGCGGTCACGTTCTGAGCCTCGTCAAGAATGACGACCGCATTTTCAAATGTACGTCCGCGCATATAGGCGAACGGCGCGATTTCCACCTTGCCAATCTCTGGTCGCAGGCAGTACTGCATAAAGGATGCACCCAGTCGCTTCACCAGCACGTCATAAACGGGCCTGAAGTAAGGGGCAAACTTCTCCGATATGTCCCCGGGCAAGAAGCCGAGATCTTCATCAGCTTGCAGTACCGGACGGGTAACAATAATTCTCTCCACGTCCTTATGGATCAGGGCCTCCGCTGCTTTGGCTGCACTGATCCAGGTTTTACCGCATCCGGCTTCACCGGTTGCAAAGATGAGCTGTTTACTCTCGATAGCATTCAGGTAGTGCGCCTGAGCCTCATTGCGCGCCACAATTGGGGAATTATCACGGCTGTCCCGCGCCATGCCAATTGCTTCTACGCCACTCATCTGCACAAGCGAGGTGACCGATTCTTCTTCACGCTGTTTATGACTACGTGAATCCCGTCTCAGCACACGTTTTGCTTCGCGACGAGCTTTGATCACTGCTTTTTGTCTTCCCATGGATAGCACCTTGAGTTGTTGGTATTCATCACACGCGCCAGTTTCGGCACGATTATGCGCACGAACATCAGAGGGTTGGCTTCCTTGTAAGCCATTGCTTGCCTTGCCGGATGACGATACAGAATAGCTACGCGCACCATTCTGCACGTCGGTAGAATCTGGTTTCTGAATAGAAGGGGAAAATTTAGTGGTGAGGAAATCGCTGCCGGAGTCTGAGCCTCCGCGCCGGGTACTGCGGTTGTTGTGTTTACCTTGTCCAGTACAGGACGATACCATTCGCGATCTCCATAGTGATTCAGCATCACTGCCGGGAACTACCGCTGTCTTATCTTAAGTACATCAGGGATTATCATAAATGCAACATTTATTTTACCTGAACGCAACTTTTAAGACTGCTCCTGCAGTTGAAAACAGTCTCATACAGGAATATTACAGAAATATAACAGAGGGATAGTCATATGAAAAAATAATGTCCCCGCGAACTATCGCAGGGACAATTATCAGGCTTCTATCAGCCCTTGCGCGAGCCATGCGTTCGAATCGCGCACGCCGGGCAGCGCGAAGAAATAGCCGCCGCCGATAGGTTTAACGTACTCTTCCAGCGCTTCACCGTTTAACCGCTTCTGCACGGTGAGGAAACCCTTCTCCAGATCGTGCTGATAGCAGACAAACAGCAGCCCCATATCCAGCTGACCGGAGTTGGTCACCCCCAGCGAGTAGCTATAGCCCCGGCGCATCATCAGGCTTGACTGCGTCTCTTTGGTGCGCGGGTTCGCCAGCCGGATATGGCTGTCCAGCGCAATGGTATCGCCATTAGGATCGCTGGCGTAATCCGGCACATCATGCTCGTGCTTCATGCCAAGCGGCGCCCCGCTCTGCTTGTCACGGCCAAAGATCGTCTGCTGCTCTTTAAGCGGCGTGCGATCCCAGAATTCCACATGGAACTGAATCACCCGCACCGCCTGATAGCTCCCGCCGACGGCCCAGGCAGGCTCACCCTGATCGGCTGTGACCCAGACGACCTCTTTCATTAGCGCGCCGTTGCTGCTGTCCGGGTTGGCGGTGCCATCCTTAAAGCCCAGCAGGTTCACCGGCGTCTCTTTGCCTTTGCTGCGGGCAGCATGGTCAGAGATAAACCCTTCCCGCTTCCAGCGCACGCTCAACAGATCAGGCGTGTGTTTGATGATATCCCGCAGAGCGTGGATCACCGTGTCCTGCGTGTTAGCGCAAATCTGCAGGAGCAGATCGCCGTGGCAGAGAGCAGCATCCAGAGAATCATTCGGGAAACGCGTCATTTTTTGCAGCGCTTTCGGCTTCTGTTTTGCCAGCCCGTAACGTTCATCAAACAGCGATTCGCCCAGCGACACCGTAATGGTCAGATTATCCGGGGCGATGAACGACCCTAAGATCCCCGAGTCCATAGGCGGCAGTCGTGGATTTGGCGTTTCTGGCGCCGGTCCCCCTGCAGTCAAAAACGCGATGCGCGTGGTCAGCAGGCGAAACAGGCGCTCCAGGTCAGCTTTATCACTTGCCAGCGAATCAAAGGCCACCAGCATCATGGAGGCCTGCTGTGGTGTCAGAATGCCCGCCTGATGTTCGCCATAGAAAGGCTGCGTCTCCATACGGGCATCCGGTGACAGCGTACCGGGCGCACTTTGCGGTTTTACCGCATGCGCCACCGGACACCCTCCGGCCAGGGCAAATGCGCCCCCCAGCGCCCCTACCCCTTTCAACAACCGACGACGTGACGGTTCTGCCACGTCGTATTCGTCATGCTTGTTCATCGTGCTTAGTCCAGACCCAGTACGCCACGCAGCAGGGAGAGATCTTCCGCCAGGGTGGTAATCGGGCCTTTCAGCGCGTTACGGTCGGCGTCGGTCAGTTTGTCGTAGGTTTCAAACCCGTCTTTGGTGCGGTACTTCGCCAGAATGGTGTCGACTTTCTTAAAGTTGGCATCCACTTTTGCCAGCAGCTCGCTATTCTCTTTCTGCAGCTGTGGGCGCAGCAGGTTAACAATTTTCTGCGCGCCATCGACGTTCGCCTGGAAATCCCACAGATCAGTGTGGCTGTAGCGATCTTCTTCACCGCTGATTTTGCTGGCGGCCACTTCTTCAATCAGTCCGGCCGCACCGCCCACCACTTTAGATGGCGGGAAGGCCAGCTCGCTGATGCGCTTTTGCAGCTCCAGCACGTCGCTGTTGAGCTGATCGGCATACTTCTCCATCCCTTTGGTGGAGTTATCGCCAAACAGGGCTTTCTCCAGACGGTGGAAGCCGGTGAATTTTGGATCGGCCGCTTTCTGCTCGTAATCGTCTTCACGGGCATCAATACTGCCATCAAGATCGGAGAACAGCTCCGCAATCGGCTCAATGCGCTCGTAGTGCTGACGGGTGGGCGCATACAGGGATTTCGCTTTGTCGATATCGCCCGCTTTCACCGCATCCGTAAAGGCTTTGGTTCCCGCCGCCAGGTCTGCCGTCTCTTTGACGACGTACGCTTTATAAGCGGTGATGGCATCGCCCAGGCTCAGCAGGGCCGTGCCTTTCGCGGCATCCGCTGTGGCATTCCCCTTAACGATGAGCTTACCTTTCGGGTTGGTCAGCAGACCGCAGGTCATGTCATATTCACCCGGCTGCAGGTTAGCCGTCATTTTCTGGCTAAAGCCCGGCGCGATATTTTCGCGCTCTTCCACGACCATCACGCCTTTGAGAATTTCCCACTCCAGCGCTTTCTGGCTGTGGTTCTGAATAATAAATTGTGTCTTACCGCTGTTGACCGTAATGGTCATCGGCTCACACTGCTTATCATTCACCGTCACCTTGACCTGTGGAATATCAGCAGCCTGAGCGGCGAAGGCAGAAGCAACAAGCGCTGCCACACCAACCTGTAACGCACTACGACGAAATTGAATTGTCATGACCCTTCCCTTTTAAAAGTATGTTGTAACTACAGTAAGCACATCAGGGCGCAGTACGCGACGGCTGAGCACTGGGGCGCGATGGCATAAAGAACAGCGCCAGCGCCGGAATAAGATAGATAAAGTACATCGCCACTTCACTGACGCTTGGCGTTTCCTGATAGCCGAAGATCCCTTCGAGCAGCGTGCCGGTCAGTGAATGGGTAGAAAGAACATTGCTAAGATCGAACGCCACATCCTGGAAGTGGTTCCACAGACCCGCCTCATGGAAAGCGCGGATCGCCCCTGCCGCCAGCCCTGCGGCCACCAGCAAAATGAACAGGCTGGTCCATTTAAAGAAGGCCCCCAGGTTCAGGCGAATGCCGCCCCAGTAGAGCAGGAAACCCAGCACCACGGCCGTTGCCAGCCCCAGCATCGCCCCCAGCGGTGGCCAGATCCCCACATCCTGCTGAAAGGCAGCCAGCAGGAAGAATACGGATTCCAGACCTTCACGCGCCACGGCGAAAAAAACCATCATGATCAGCGCCCAGCCGTGATGATTTCCCTTCTGCAGGGCATTATCTACCGCCTGCTCCAGCTGCACCTTCACGTTACGCGAGACTTTACGCATCCAGAACACCATCCAGGTGAGGATCACCACCGCTATCACCGCAACGATACCTTCGAACAGCTCCTGCTCTTTCTGCGGGAATTCACCGGTGGTTTCATTGATCAGAATGCCCAGGCCCAGACAGAGCGCAGCGGCGAGGAAAACCCCTATCCACATCACCCCAATCCAGCGTCCGCGCTGGGTTCGCTTCAGATAACTGGCGATGAGGCTAACAATGAGGGCCGCTTCCAGGCCTTCGCGTAACATAATGAGAAATGGAACAAACATGCAGACACCTTAAATGTTTATCGCGGTCAACTGATGCAAAGAAAGGTAAATTCTTGTGATAGTGATTATCATTACGGCGATAAGAAAAACAAGCGAAATGTGTGGTTTTTGATGACGAGTTGTAAACGCATCGCGGGGTAATAGTTGCGCTCGTGACGTTCCGGTTTATAAGGTATAACGAAAATGCCCATTTACGGTTAATCAGCGCTGTGGCTAAATATCCGCCTCGCAAACTAACCGAAAATAAACCATGTTTAAGATTGTCCATTTCCTGCTGGCGCTGGTGATTATTCTTGCGCTTGCCTGGCTGGTAAGTTTTGACCGCCGAAAAATTCGCATTCGCTTTGTTTTACAGCTGATCGTTATTGAAATTGCGCTGGCGTTCTTTTTCCTGCACGCCGAAAGCGGGTTATTCCTGATTAAATACATCTCCGGTTTCTTTGAATCACTGCTGAAATTTGCCGGCGAAGGGACCAATTTCGTCTTTGGCGGAATGGGTGAAAAAGGGCTGGCGTTCATTTTCCTCGGCGTGCTTTGCCCGATTATTTTTATCTCCGCACTCATTGGTATTCTTCAGCACTGGCGCATTCTGCCGATTTTTATTCGGCTGATTGGCACGCTGCTGTCAAAACTGAACGGCATGGGCAAGCTGGAATCCTTTAACGCGGTGAGTTCGCTGATCCTCGGACAGTCTGAAAACTTTATTGCCTACAAGGGCGTACTGGGCGATCTCTCGTCACGTCGTCTGTTCACCATGGCGGCCACGGCCATGTCGACCGTCTCCCTGTCGATTGTCGGTGCCTATATGACCATGCTCGACGCTAAATTTGTGGTGGCGGCGCTCATTCTGAACATGTTCAGCACCTTTATTATTCTCTCCGTCATCAACCCGGTTCGCCCGGAAGCGGAGCCGGATATTAAGCTCGAAAAACTGCATGAATCCCAGAGCTTCTTCGAAATGCTGGGCGAGTATATTCTGGCCGGTTTTAAAGTGGCGATGATTATTCTGGCGATGCTGATTGGCTTTATTGCGCTTATTAGCGCCATTAACGCCCTCTTCTCCAGCGTATTTGGTATGAGCTTCCAGCAGATCCTGGGCTATGTGTTTTATCCGCTGGCGTGGCTGGTGGGTATTCCGCTGGGCGATGCCTTAAATGCCGGCAGTATTATGGCAACTAAGCTGGTAGCGAATGAATTTGTGGCGATGATTGAGCTACAAAAAATTGCGCATCAGATGTCACCGCGCGGGCTGGGAATTTTATCCGTGTTCCTGGTGTCGTTCGCCAACTTCGCCTCTATCGGTATTGTCGCAGGTGCAATCAAGGGCCTGAACGAGCAGCAGGGCAACGTGGTGTCGCGGTTTGGTCTGCGTCTGGTGTATGGCGCGACGCTGGTGAGTTTGCTGTCGGCGAGCTTTGCGGGCCTGGTGCTGTGATGTGATGCCGGGTGGCGCGCAGCGATCCCGGCCTACGATACAACAACGGCGGGTTATCCCGCCGTTTTCTTTAAAACTGCACACACACCGGCTGATCGACCCGCATCACCGACTCCTGCGCAAAGCGGGATTTATAGATCCCGCGTAACGCCTCAATGTTCTTCTCGCTCTGCGCATCTTTTCCGTGGATCAGCATCAACGCCTTGCTCGGCTCACGCGCCACTTTACCGTCGTTGCCCAGCCACTGTCCGCGCGCATCAAACACCGTTAAGCCATCACGAAAACGCGGCGTCACGTCCCGGTCAACAAACTGCTGCCACTCGTCGGGGGTGATCTGCGCCCCGGCCGGACGATTTAAGCCGAAATAAAGCGTGGTCTGCTGCATCTGGTTATCCACTTTGCAGGTGTCAGTCGCCATATGCTGCGACGGTGCCGTACAGCCAGCCAGCATCAGGAATGCCGCTGCCAGTAACCCTGTTTTGATTGTCATGCTTCGCTATCCTCATTGTTATAAGTGCAGCGATATCACCGTAAATTACGGATTTTGGCAAGAAAAAAGCCGGGTGGCGCTGACGCTCACCCGGCTTACAGTGTGCAGGAAGAAAAATTACTCAGCCTGGAGCTTCGTCGGCGGCGCAGTGTGGTAATGGGCATCCGCTTCCGCAAAGCGTTTCTGCATGGAGGCAGACGGCGCTTTACCCAGCAGGCTAAAGACCACAATACCGAGACTGCCGAAGATGAAGCCCGGGATAATTTCGTACAGACCCAGCCACGCGAACTGTTTCCAGACGATAACCGTGACCGCACCGATAATCATCCCCGCCAGCGCGCCGTTACGGGTCATACGCGACCACATCACGGAGAACAGCACCACCGGACCAAACGCCGCACCAAAGCCCGCCCACGCGTAGCTCACCAGACCCAGCACGCGGTTTTCCGGGTTCGACGCCAGCGCAATGGCCACCAGCGCCACCACCAGCACCATGAAGCGCCCTACCCACACCAGCTCTTTCTGGCTTGCGCCTTTACGCAGGAATGCCTTGTAGAGGTCTTCGGTGATCGCACTGGAGCAGACCAGCAGCTGGCAGCTCAGGGTGGACATCACCGCCGCCAGAATAGCGGAGAGCAGAATACCGGCAATCCATGGGTTAAACAGCACCTGCGCCAGCTCGATAAACACACGCTCGGCGTTCTGGTTTACCGCGCCCGCCTGCGCCGGGTTGTTGTTGAAGTATGCAATGCCAAAGAAACCCACCGCGCACGCCCCTGCCAGGCAGAGGATCATCCACGTCATACTGATGCGACGCGCATGAACGATGGTGTGGTGAGAATCGGCCGCCATAAAGCGCGCCAGGATATGCGGCTGACCGAAATAGCCCAGACCCCAGCCCATCAGGGAGACGATGGCGACAAAGTTCAGCCCTTTCAGCATATCGACGTTTTCAATGCTCTTCTGCTTGATCACTTCCAGCGACTCGCCAAAACCACCTACGGTGAAGATCACAATCACCGGGGTCAGGATCAGGGCGAAAATCATCAGGCTCGCCTGCACGGTGTCGGTCCAGCTTACCGCCAGGAACCCACCCACGAAGGTGTAGAGGATGGTAGCCGCCGCACCGGCCCACAGGGCGGTTTCGTAGCTCATGCCGAAGGTGCTTTCGAACAGACGCGCACCGGCCACAATGCCGGAGGCACAATAAATAGTGAAGAACAGCAGGATCACCACCGCCGAGATAATGCGCAGGATGCGGCTGTTATCTTCGAAACGGCCGGTGAAATAATCCGGCAGCGTCAGGGCGTTGTTGTTCACTTCGGTATGCACGCGCAGACGGCCTGCTACCAGCTTCCAGTTAATCCACGCCCCGAGAGTCAGGCCAATGGCGATCCAGCTTTCAGAGATGCCGGAGATGAAAATCGCACCCGGCAGCCCCATCAGCAGCCAGCCACTCATGTCCGATGCCCCCGCAGAAAGCGCAGTCACCATTGGGCCTAAACTGCGGCCACCCAGAATGTAGTCGTCAAAGTTCTTTGTAGAACGCCATGCCAAAAACCCTATCAGGATCATGCCAAAAATATAAACGAGAAATGTCACCAGCATCGGTGTGCTCATTGCCATTCAAATTCTCCAAAAGTCGAGCGACAACCGTCCGGGTTGCCTTGTTATGTCATCACCGGAACGGGGTGATGGGTATCTGTGTTTCTGTTGGCCGCGCGTATCCTGCCGTAAGCAGTGCTCGCACACAAACGATTTAACACTGCATTTACATCAAATTCATCCCCGGTTTTATATGTCTTTCCTATAGGTTGCACTCGCTCACATTTATACGGGTTGCACCTTTTAAAAGTGTTAAGTACCGCATAAAAACAGGCTTCGTATGCAGAAGCCAGCGCTTTTTTCCAGCTAACCATCCGTTAACAATCCATTCATTTTTCAGCTTGCTAGCCGGGTCACATTTAACACGGTTGCACAAAGTTGCAACATGGTGGATATTTCAGGCTAACCACCGAACACGATCAAAGAACAACAGGAGTTTTGGCATGGGCATGACCACCATGGGGGTTAAGCTGGATGACGCAACCCGCGAACGGATTAAGACCGCAGCAACCCGCATTGACCGCACGCCGCACTGGCTAATCAAGCAGGCAATTTTTAACTATCTCGAACGGCTTGAGAGCGACGAAGGTCTGCCCGAGCTGCCCGAGCTGCCCGCCCTGCTGGCAGGTGCCGCCAATGAGAGCGAAGACGCGCCGGTTGCTGGCGACGAGAATCATCAGCCGTTCCTGGAGTTCGCGGAGCAGATCCTGCCGCAGTCCGTCAGCCGCGCCGCCATTACCGGTGCGTACCGCCGTGCTGAAACGGACGCCGTGCCAATGCTGCTGGAGCAGGCTCGCCTGCCTGAAGCCGTCGCCGCGCAGGCGCACAGCCTGGCGTATCAGCTGGCCGACAAACTGCGTAACCAGAAAACCGCCAGCGGCCGTGCCGGTATGGTGCAGAGCCTGCTGCAGGAGTTTTCCCTCTCCTCCCAGGAAGGCGTGGCGCTGATGTGTCTGGCAGAAGCACTGCTGCGTATCCCTGACAAAGCCACCCGCGATGCGCTGATCCGCGACAAAATCAGCAACGGCAACTGGCAGTCACACATTGGCCGCAGCCCGTCGCTGTTCGTTAACGCCGCCACCTGGGGTCTGCTGTTTACCGGCAAGCTGGTCTCGACCCACAACGAAGCGAACCTCTCCCGCTCCCTGAACCGTATTATCGGCAAGAGCGGCGAACCGCTGATCCGCAAAGGCGTGGATATGGCGATGCGCCTGATGGGCGAGCAGTTTGTTACCGGTGAAACCATCGCCGAAGCGCTGGCTAACGCCCGCAAGCTGGAAGATAAAGGGTTCCGCTACTCTTACGACATGCTGGGTGAAGCGGCCCTGACCGCTGCCGACGCGCAGGCCTACATGGTCTCTTACCAGCAGGCGATCCACGCCATCGGTAAAGCGTCCAACGGCCGCGGTATTTATGAAGGTCCGGGCATCTCAATCAAGCTCTCCGCCCTGCACCCGCGCTACAGCCGCGCGCAGTACGACCGGGTGATGGAAGAGCTCTACCCGCGCCTGAAATCCCTGACCCTGCTGGCGCGCCAGTATGACATTGGCATCAACATCGACGCCGAAGAGGCAGACCGTCTGGAGATCTCGCTCGATCTGCTGGAAAAACTGTGCTTTGAGCCAGAACTGGCAGGCTGGAACGGAATTGGCTTTGTTATTCAGGCCTACCAGAAACGCTGCCCGTTCGTTATTGATTACCTGATTGACCTGGCCAGCCGCAGCCGTCGTCGCCTGATGATCCGACTGGTAAAAGGCGCTTACTGGGACAGCGAGATCAAACGCGCCCAGATGGAAGGTCTGGAAGGCTACCCGGTTTACACCCGCAAGGTTTACACCGACGTCTCTTACCTCGCCTGTGCGAAAAAGCTGCTCGGCGTACCAAACCTGATCTACCCGCAGTTCGCTACCCACAACGCTCATACCCTGGCGGCGATCTATACCCTGGCCGGGCAGAACTACTATCCGGGCCAGTACGAATTCCAGTGCCTGCACGGCATGGGTGAACCGCTCTACGAGCAGGTCACCGGTAAAGTGGCAGAGGGCAAGCTGAACCGTCCGTGCCGTATTTATGCTCCGGTCGGTACCCATGAAACCCTGCTGGCGTACCTGGTGCGTCGTCTGCTGGAGAACGGGGCGAACACCTCCTTCGTTAACCGCATTGCCGATACCACCCTGCCGCTGGACGAACTGGTTGCCGATCCGGTGCAGGCCGTTGAGAAAATGGCGGCTCAGGAAGGCCAGATTGGTCTGCCGCATCCGAAGATTGCCCTGCCGCGCGAGCTGTACGGCAAAGGCCGCATCAACTCGGCGGGTCTGGATCTCGCCAACGAACACCGTCTGGCGTCCCTCTCTTCTGCCCTGCTCAACAGCGCGCTGCAGAAATGGCAGGCCAAACCGATGCTGGAACAGCCGGTCGCAGACGGCGAGATGCAGCCGGTGATCAACCCGGCAGAGCCAAAAGATATTGTCGGCTACGTGCGTGAAGCCACGGAAGCGGAAGTGGAGCAGGCGCTGGAGAGCGCGGTAAACAACGCGCCAATCTGGTTCGCCACCCCGCCGCAAGAACGTGCCGCCATTCTGGAACGCGCCGCGGTGCTGATGGAAGATCAGATGCAGTCGCTCATTGGTATCCTGGTGCGCGAAGCGGGGAAAACCTTCAGCAACGCCATCGCCGAAGTCCGTGAAGCCGTCGACTTCCTGCACTACTATGCAGGCCAGGTGCGCGATGATTTCGATAACGAAACGCACCGCCCGCTTGGTCCTGTGGTCTGTATCAGCCCGTGGAACTTCCCGCTGGCGATCTTCACCGGCCAGATTGCCGCCGCGCTTGCCGCAGGCAACAGCGTGCTGGCCAAACCGGCGGAGCAAACCCCGCTGATTGCCGCTCAGGGGATTAACATCCTGCTGGAAGCGGGCGTACCGGCGGGCGTGGTGCAGCTGCTGCCAGGCCGGGGTGAAACGGTGGGTGCGAAGCTCACCGCGGATAACCGCGTGCGTGGCGTGATGTTTACCGGCTCGACCGAAGTGGCCTCCCTGCTGCAGCGTAACATCGCCACCCGTCTGGATGCCCAGGGCCGCCCAACGCCGCTCATCGCGGAAACCGGCGGCATGAACGCCATGATTGTCGACTCCTCCGCGCTCACCGAGCAGGTAGTGGTAGACGTGCTGGCCTCCGCCTTTGACAGCGCGGGGCAGCGCTGCTCCGCCCTGCGCGTGCTGTGCCTGCAGGACGACGTGGCCGACCACACGCTGAAGATGCTGCGTGGTGCCATGGCCGAGTGCCGCATGGGCAACCCGGGCCGCCTCACCACCGATATCGGGCCGGTGATCGACGCGGAAGCCAAAGCGAATATTGAAAACCACATTCAGGCCATGCGTGCCAAAGGCCGTCCGGTGTTCCAGGCCGTGCGCGAGAACAGCGAAGATGCCCGCGAGTGGCAGACCGGCACCTTTGTGCCGCCTACGCTTATCGAGCTGGCAAGCTTCGACGAGCTGAAAAAAGAGGTCTTCGGCCCGGTCCTGCACGTGGTGCGTTACAACCGTAACAACCTGAATGCATTGATTGAGCAGATCAACGCCTCCGGCTATGGCCTGACGCTCGGCGTGCATACCCGTATCGACGAAACCATCGCCCAGGTCACCGGCAGTGCCAAAGTGGGCAACCTGTACGTCAACCGCAACATGGTTGGCGCGGTCGTGGGCGTGCAGCCGTTCGGCGGCGAGGGGCTCTCCGGCACCGGTCCTAAAGCGGGTGGCCCGCTCTATCTGTACCGTCTGCTGGCGAACCGTCCTGAGCGCGCGCTGGGCGTGACGCTGGCACGCCAGGATGCGGACTATCCGGTGGATGTCCAGCTGAAAACCGTGCTGACGCAGCCGCTGGAAGCACTCATCACCTGGGCGGAAAAACGTCCTGAGCTGCGCGCTGTCGCACAGCAGTACGGCGAGCTGGCGCAGGCTGGCACGCAGCGTCTGCTGCCGGGTCCTACCGGCGAACGCAACACCTGGACGCTGATGCCGCGCGAACGCGTGCTGTGCGTGGCGGATAACGAACAGGATGCGCTGGTTCAGCTGGCCGCCGCGATGGCAACAGGTTGTGAAGTGCTGTGGCCGGAAGACGGTCTGCACCGCGATCTGGCGAAGCAACTGCCGAAAGCGGTTTCTGCCCGCATTCACTTTGCGAAGCCTGATGCCCTGCTTGCGCAGCCGTTTGACGCGGTTATCTACCACGGTGATTCCGATCAGCTGCGCGAACTGTGCGAGCAGGTTGCGGCCCGCAGCGGGGCGATTGTTTCGGTGCAGGGCTTCGCTCGCGGTGAAACCAACCTGCTGCTGGAGCGCCTGTACGTGGAGCGTTCGCTCAGCGTCAACACCGCGGCAGCGGGCGGTAACGCCAGCCTGATGACAATCGGATAATCGTGTACACTCTCCCCGGTGACGCTACGCTAACCGGGGCTACAACTTCACCTTAGGCCGGATAAGCACAGCGCATCCGGCTTTTTTACACGGAGGGGATGATGAAAAGAGTATTTCTCGCAGGCGCCGCCCTGCTGCTGAGCGCCAGCGCGCTGGCCGACGAGTGCGACAACGCCACTACGCAGCTTGAACTGAACACCTGTAGCGCGCAGCAGTACCAGGCCGCTGATAAAAAGCTCAACCAGACTTATCAGTCCGCCATTAAGCGTGCGGCGGCCCCACAGCGTGACCTGCTGAAAAAGGCGCAGCAGGCGTGGATCGCCCTGCGCGATGCGGATTGCAATTTTATCGGTTCTGGTACCGAGGGAGGCAGCGTGCAGCCTATGATCATGAGTCAGTGCCTGACGGAGAAAACCGTGGAACGCGAGGCGTTTCTGGCCTCGCTGATGCAGTGTGAAGAGGGCGACTTAAGCTGTCCTCTCACCCCATAGGGGCGAGGGAGAAAAGACAGCACAGAACAGTCCCCTCTCCCCGTGGGAGAGGGTTAGGGTGAGGGAAACTAGCGCACGCGGATCCCTTCAATAATCATCCGCTGCACGTTTTCGAGAGTGCTCTGGAAAAACGCTTCGTCCTGCAGCGTCTTTCCGGTTACCGCTTCCACCTGGGCCGCAAAGTCAGCGTAGTGCTGGGTGGCGGCCCAAATCATAAAGATCAGATGCTGCGGATCGACAGGTGCCAGTTTGCCGCTGGCGACCCACCCGGCGATGATCGCGGATTTATCGTCCACCAGCTGTTTTAAATCCCCCGTCAGCTCTGCCTTCAGCAGCGGCGCGCCCTGCAGCATCTCCAGACAGAACAGCCGGGATGCCTGCGGATAATCACGGGAGACCTCCAGCTTCAGGCGAATGTACTCTTTGATCGCCACCAGCGGGGCGAACTCCTGACGAAAGGCCTTTAGCGGCGCCAGCCAGATATCCAGGATCTGCTGCATTACTGCCACATACAGCGCCTCTTTCGACGGGTAATAGTAGAGCAGATTGGTTTTGGACACCCCGGCCTGCTCCGCCACCTGTTCCAGGCGCGTGCCGTGAATGCCGAACTGTGAAAAGGTCTCCAGCGCCGCACTGAGGATGGCGTGTTTTTTGGCGCTCACCGCCTGCGAACGTTTACCTGCTGTTTTCACTGCGCCTTGTGTCATCCCGCTCTCCTTATTCTGCGTTGCCAACAGCATAGCAAAACCCCAGCCTCGCCACGACATTCTGCACTCCCATCGCGCATGAATGCCTGTTTTGTGTGCAATGTTTTTGACCAGTTAGTCCACTTTTGTCACGCTCAATTCACCAACCATTGATTAACACATTAATAACAAAGCCATTTTGAAAACTGGCACTCCCTTTGCAAAACCCTGTTCACCTGCAACGTAGTGAAGAGAGGTTCGTGATGAAAATTGGCGTATTTGTACCCATCGGCAACAACGGCTGGCTTATCTCGACCACTGCTCCGCAATACATGCCGACCTTTGAGCTGAACAAAGCCATCGTGCAAAAAGCGGAGCACTACCATTTCGACTTTGCACTTTCGATGATCAAGCTGCGCGGCTTTGGCGGTAAAACCGAATTCTGGGATCACAATCTGGAGTCCTTCACCCTGATGGCGGGCCTGGCGGCGGTGACGTCACGGATTCAGATCTACGCCACCGCCGCCACGCTGACCCTGCCGCCAGCCATTGTCGCGCGGATGGCCTCCACCATCGACTCCATCTCCGGGGGGCGTTTTGGCGTCAATCTGGTCACCGGCTGGCAAAAGCCGGAGTACGACCAGATGGGGCTCTGGCCGGGAGATGAGTACTTCTCGCGCCGCTATGAGTACCTTACCGAATACGTGCAGGTGCTGCGCGATCTGTGGGGTACCGGCAAGAGCGATTTCAAAGGTGACTACTTCACCATGAATGACTGTCGCGTCAGCCCGCAGCCTTCTGCACCAATGAAGGTGATCTGCGCCGGGCAGAGCGACGCGGGAATGGCGTTCTCGGCAAAATACGCCGACTTCAATTTCTGTTTCGGTAAAGGTGTCAACACCCCCGCCGCCTTCGCCCCAACCGCCGCACGCATGAAAGAGGCCGCCGACAAAACCGGCCGTGATGTGGGCTCTTACGTGCTGTTTATGGTCATTGCCGACGAAACCGATGAGGCCGCGCGCGCCAAATGGGAGCGTTATAAGGACGGGGCTGACGACGAGGCCCTGAGCTGGCTCACCGAACAGAGCCAGAAAGATACCCGTTCCGGCGCGGACACCAACGTGCGCCAGATGGCCGACCCGACCTCTGCTGTCAATATCAACATGGGCACGCTCGTCGGCTCGTATGCCAGCGTTGCCAGAATGCTCGACGAAGTGGCCGCCGTTCCCGGCGCGGAAGGCGTTCTGCTGACCTTCGACGATTTCCTCACCGGTGTGGAGACCTTCGGCGAGCGCATTCAGCCGCTGATGCAGTGCCGCGCCCACATTCCTGCCATCACCAAGGAGGTGGCGTAATGACAACCCTTAATGCCCGTCCGGAAGCCATCACCTTTTCTGCACCGCAGAGCGCGCTGATTGTGGTGGATATGCAAAACGCCTACGCCAGCCCCGGCGGTTATCTGGATCTGGCGGGGTTTGACGTCTCCGCTACCCGGCCGGTGATTGAGAACATCAAAACCGCCGTCGCCGCCGCACGCGCCGCCGGGATGCTCATCATCTGGTTTCAGAACGGCTGGGACGATCAATACGTGGAAGCCGGTGGCCCCGGCTCGCCCAATTTTCACAAATCGAACGCCCTGAAAACCATGCGCAAACGGCCCGAACTGCAGGGCAAGTTGCTGGCTAAAGGTGGCTGGGATTATCAGCTGGTGGATGAACTGGTGCCGGAGGCAGGCGATATCGTGCTGCCCAAACCGCGCTACAGCGGCTTTTTCAACACGCCGCTCGACAGCCTGCTGCGCAGCCGGGGCATTCGTCATCTGGTCTTTACCGGCATTGCCACCAATGTCTGCGTGGAGTCGACCCTGCGCGACGGCTTCTTCCTCGAGTATTTCGGCGTGGTACTGGAAGACGCCACTCATCAGGCGGGGCCGGAATTTGCCCAGAAAGCGGCGCTGTTCAATATCGAAACCTTTTTTGGCTGGGTCAGTAACGTCGCCGATTTTTGCGACGCCCTGAACCCGCCGCTCGCCCGTATCGCCTGAGGAGACATACGATGCCGAAATCCGTGATTATTCCACCGGGCACCAGCACGCCGATTGCGCCGTTTGTCCCCGGCACGCTCGCCGATGGCGTGGTGTACGTCTCTGGCACCCTGCCGTTTGATAAAGACAACAACGTGGTGTTTATCAACGACCCAAAGGCGCAAACGCGCCACGTGCTGGAGACGATCAAGACCGTGATCGAAACCGCAGGTGGCACGATGGAGGATGTGACGTTCAACAGCATCTTTATCACCGACTGGAAAAACTACGCCGCGATTAACGAGATCTACGCGGAGTTCTTCCCCGGCGATAAGCCGGCCCGCTTCTGCATTCAGTGCGGGCTGGTAAAGCCGGACGCGCTGGTTGAAATCGCCACCGTTGCGCACATTGGAAAGTGAGGCTGCCATGAAGCTCTCCGTCTCACCGCCCCCGTTTGACGGCGCGCCCGTCGTGGTGCTGATTGCCGGACTCGGCGGGGGCGGCAGCTACTGGTTACCCCAGTTAGCCGCGCTGGAACAGGAGTATCAGGTGGTCTGTTACGACCAGCGTGGCACCGGCAATAACCCTGACACCCTGCCGGAAGAGTACACCCTGGCGCAGATGGCCGGTGAGCTGGCACAGGCGCTGACCGCGGTCGGCATCACCCGCTACTGTGTGGTCGGCCATGCGCTGGGGGCGCTGATCGGCCTGCAACTGGCGCTCGACACCCCCGATGCGCTCAAAGCGCTGGTGTGCGTCAACGGCTGGCTGACGCTGAATGCCCATACCCGACGCTGCTTTCAGATCCGCGAACGGCTGCTGCATGCCGGTGGCGCGCAGGCGTGGGTAGAGGCGCAGCCGCTGTTTCTCTATCCGGCAGACTGGATGGCCGCCCGCGCACCGCGTCTGGAGGCAGAAGAAGCACTGGCGCTGGCGCACTTTCAGGGCAAAAACAATCTGCTGCGCAGGCTGAACGCGCTGAAAAAGGCCGATTTTAGCCGCCATGCCGCCCGCATCGCCTGCCCGGTACACCTTATCTGTTCCGCCGATGACCTGCTGGTGCCCTCTGTCTGCTCGTCTGAGCTGCAGGCGGCGCTCCCGCACAGCCACAGCGTGGTGATGCGCCAGGGCGGTCATGCCTGCAACGTCACCGAGCCGGAAACGTTTAATACCCTGCTGCTTAACGGGCTTGCCAGCCTGCTGCACAGCCATGAACCCGCTTTATAAGGAGTTTCGATGAGCGAAGCCATTACCTCTGCCGCGCTGGATTCACTGTTCACCGGCGCACGCACCCACAACGGCTGGCTGGACATACCGGTCAGCGACGAGACGCTGCGCGAGATCTACGACCTGATGAAATGGGGGCCTACCTCCGCTAACTGTTCCCCGGCCCGTATTGTGTTTGTGCGCAGCGCAGAGGGTAAAGAGAAGCTGCGCCCCGCACTCTCCAGCGGCAACCTGGAGAAAACCCTCACCGCACCGGTCACCGCGATTGTGGCGTGGGACACGGAATTTTATGAGCGTCTGCCTGAACTGTTCCCGCACGGGGATGCGAAGAGCTGGTTTACCACCAGCCCCGCGCACGCTGAAGAGACCGCCTTTCGCAACAGCTCCATGCAGGCCGCTTATCTCATCTTTGCCTGTCGCGCCCTGGGGCTGGACACCGGCCCGATGTCCGGTTTTGACCGGCAAAAAGTCGACGAGGCCTTTTTCACCGGCACGCTGCTGAAAAGCAATCTGCTGATCAATATCGGCTATGGCGATGTGGGCAAACTCTACGGCCGTCTGCCGCGCCTGGCCTTTGAAGACGCCTGCGGGCTGGCGTAAGGAGCCATCATGACGACACCCGATAAACAAACCTTTCGCGATGCCATGGCCTGTGTGGGCGCGGCGGTCAATATCATCACCACCGACGGCCCTGCTGGCAGAGCGGGCTTCACCGCCAGCGCCGTATGCAGCGTCACCGACTCGCCCCCGACGCTATTGGTGTGTCTTAACCGCGGCGCGTCCGTCTGGCCGACGTTTAGCGAAAACCGCACCCTGTGCGTCAACACCCTGAGCGCCGGACAGGAGCCACTCTCCAACCTGTTTGGCGGCAAAACGCCGATGGAAGATCGCTTCGCCGCTGCCCGCTGGCAGATGGGTGAGACGGGCTGCCCGCGTCTGGAGGAGGCGCTGGCCTCGTTTGATTGCCGTATCAGCCAGGTGGTCAGCGTCGGCACCCACGACATTCTGTTTTGCGACATCGTGTCCATTATCCGCCACCCCGCCCCGCAGGGGCTGGTGTGGTTTGACCGCGGCTACCACGCGCTTATGCGACCCGCCTGTTAACCCTTCTTAAGGAAGCAGCTCATGGCAATGTTCGGATTTCCCCACTGGCAGTTGAAATCGACCTCTACAGAACCTGGCGTGGTCGCGCCGGATGAACGGCTCCCGCTCGGGCAAACCCTGGTGATGGGCGTGCAGCACGCGGTTGCCATGTTTGGAGCAACGGTGCTGATGCCGATGCTGATGGGCCTTGACCCCAATCTCTCCATTCTGATGTCGGGTATTGGCACCCTGCTGTTCTTTTTTGTCACCGGCGGGCGCGTGCCCAGCTATCTGGGCTCCAGCGCCGCCTTTGTCGGCGTGGTCATCGCCACCACCGGGTTTAACGGTCAGGGGATCAACCCCAACCTCAGCGTCGCCCTCGGCGGCATTATCGCCTGTGGTCTGGTCTATACCCTGATTGGCGTCGTAGTGATGAAGATCGGAACCCGCTGGATCGAGCGAATGATGCCGCCAGTGGTTACCGGCGCGGTGGTGATGGCGATTGGCCTGAACCTGGCGCCAATTGCCGTGAAGAGTGTCTCCGGCTCGCCGTTTGAGAGCTGGATGGCGGTGATCACCGTGCTGTGTATCGGTCTGGTGGCGGTATTCACCCGCGGCATGGTCCAGCGTCTGCTGATTCTGGTCGGGCTGATTGTGGCCTGTCTGATCTACGCCCTGCTGGCCAATGTCTTTGGTTTCGGCAAGCCTGTCGACTTTACCCTGCTCCATCAGGCTGCCTGGTTCGGTCTGCCGCAGATCACGTCGCCAACCTTTAACACGCAGGCGATGATGCTTATCGCCCCTGTCGCGGTGATCCTGGTGGCGGAGAACTTAGGGCATCTGAAGGCCGTGGCGGGCATGACCGGGCGCAGTATGGATCCGTATATGGGGCGCGCGTTTGTCGGGGATGGCCTGGCGACGATGCTTTCCGGGTCGGTGGGCGGCAGCGGTGTCACCACCTACGCCGAGAACATTGGCGTGATGGCGGTAACGAAAGTCTACTCCACGCTGGTGTTCGTGGCGGCGGCGGTCATGGCGATGCTGCTCGGCTTCTCACCTAAATTTGGTGCGCTGATCCACACCATTCCCTCGCCGGTCATCGGCGGCGCATCGATTGTGGTGTTCGGGTTGATTGCCGTGGCGGGAGCGCGCATCTGGGTACAGCATCGCGTCGATCTCAGCCAGAACAGTAACCTGATTATGGTGGCGGTCACGCTGGTGCTGGGTGCAGGTGATTTTGCCCTGACGCTGGGCGGATTTACGGTTGGCGGGATTGGTACGGCGACCTTTGGGGCGATCCTGCTTAATGCCCTGCTGAGCCGCCGGAAAGGGGATGAAGCGCAAGGGGAAGCCATCACCCCCTCCACCTGATATAAGTCCCCCTTACTTGCCGGGTGACGCTGCGCTTACCCGGCAATCGCCTTACGTCGTTTTTTGAGCTTTAGCTCACTCACCAGCACCCCAACAACGATAAACGCCGCGCCGACCAGCGCCAGCAGCGGTAAGCGCTCTCCGGCAATGCGTCCAAAAATCCCCGCCCAGACCGGCTCCCCGGTGTAGATCACCGTCGCCCGCGTCGGCGACACGCTGCGCTGTGCCCAGTTCATGGTCACCTGAATAATGGCGCTGAAAATACCCAGTCCCAGTGCCACCACCACCAGCCCGGCAGACATCGGCGGAACCGACTCCCCTGCCGGAACCATCGTCGCGAACGCCACCAGCGACGCCGTGGCAAGCTGTACCACCGTGACGCGCTTAACGTCGACCTTCCCGGCCCAGGCGCTAATGAGGATAATTTCCGCGGCAATCGCAATGGCTCCCACCAGGGTAATGATCTCGCCCGGCCCCATTGCCAGCAGGTTATTTTCCGGCCCGGCCAGCAAAATCAGGCCGATAAACGCCAGCACAATACCAATGCAGGACATCACACCCGGCAGGCGTCCCAGACACAGCCATTGCAGTAACGGCACCAGCGGCACATACATGGCGGTGATAAAGGCCGATTTACTGCTGGAGATTGACTGTAACCCCCACGTCTGCAGGCTATACCCCATGGCAATCGCCACGCCAATCGCCACCCCGGCCTTGAGCTCCTGAAGGGTCAGTCCGCGCAGGGTTTTCAACGAGATCAACCCCACGGCAATCGCTGCCGTCGCAAAGCGCAGGCCGACAAAGAAGAACGGATCGCTCAGGGTGACCGCATACTGGACGGCGAGAAAGGTTCCGCCCCAGAACATGGTGATCAGAATGAGGATCGCTTCCTGAGGTTTGACGGAGAAGGTAAAACGAGAAACAGACATGAGGCACCAGAACGTAGAATGAAGGGACTAGTGTGCGATGCCTTTGATTGCAGTTCAATGTTACAGAAATAAAAAAACCGCCGGGAGATCCCGGCGGCAGAGGTCTTTCAACCCGGCGACTTACTTATTGCCGCCATGGCTGTTTTTACCCCCTTTTTTGCCAGCCTCAGATGCGCGCTGAGGGTCATTTTTAAAATTACCCCCGCTATGCTGGCCACCTTTACGGCCTGCTTCTGATGCTCTTTCACGATCTTCGGCGAAATTACCTGAACCACCACGATGGTTTGCCATCTCTAACCTCCAGTGTGTGAAACATTAGACATCATATTGCATTCAGTAAAAGAGGATTCTTTCACCTCGCGGCTAAAGGACAGTGCCTTTATCTGTGCCGCGTGAAACTAAGCTTAGTGGACTGAGGGTATCCGGCAAGCTGTAGTTAATATTCTGCAACAAGATCTCAGTCTTTTGGGTGAGAAAACGCGGCGGTCATTCATAAGCCTTTCTTATCATTTCAAAAATCGTCGGCGGTAAAAATGTTTCATTTTGCTACAAGCCGCGATGGTCAGCATATTGTTATAAATCAAAGAAATGCCGTTCATTTTTGCAGTCTGGCTGTGATGTCATATCTTTAAATGAACGCAGCGATTCGCTGTCAGAAAAAACAAACGAGGAGTGATGCAAAATGGCTAAAGTTCTGGTGCTCTATTATTCCATGTATGGACACATTGAAACCATGGCTCACGCGGTAGCAGAAGGTGCAAACAAAGTGGACGGCGTGGAGGTTGTGGTAAAACGCGTACCGGAAACCATGCAGGCAGAAGCGTTCGCCAAAGCCGGAGGAAAAACCCAGAATGCGCCGGTCGCCACGCCTCAGGAACTGGCGGATTACGACGCCATTATCTTCGGCACCCCCACCCGTTTTGGCAATATGTCAGGCCAGATGCGCACCTTCCTCGATCAGACGGGCGGGCTGTGGGCCTCTGGCGCGCTGTACGGCAAACTCGCCAGCGTGTTCAGCTCCACCGGGACCGGCGGAGGCCAGGAACAGACGATTACCTCAACCTGGACTACCCTTGCTCATCATGGGATGGTGATTGTACCGATTGGCTATGGCGCGCAGGAACTGTTTGATGTCTCTCAGGTACGTGGCGGCACACCTTACGGTGCAACCACCATTGCCGGTGGCGATGGATCCCGACAGCCGAGCAATGAAGAGCTCGCTATCGCCCGCTATCAGGGTGAATACGTCGCGGGTCTGGCCAAAAAACTGAACGGCTAACTCAACAGGAGGACAAGCATGCCAACTCAAGAATCCAAAGCTCACCACGTGGGCGAATGGGCAAGTTTACGCAATACCTCTCCGGAGATCGCCGAAGCCATTTTTGAAGTCGCGAAATACGATGAAAAACTGGCAGAGCAGATTTGGGAAGAAGGCAATGATGAAGTGCTGGTACGCGCCTTCGAAAAAACGGACAAAGACTCGCTCTTCTGGGGTGAGCAAACCATCGAACGTAAAAACGTCTGAGCGTTTCCCCCCGCCTGCGCGGGGGGATTATCTTATTTCGCCGCGTCGTTCATCACCGTATTAAATTTATCGATCGGGCAAAAACCGTTCGCATCCACCGGACACCCCTTCAGTTCCAGCGTCACGCGCTGCGCCGGAGACTGCAGCGACAGCACGCTGGCGTTACGCAGCTGCTCTGAGCTCTGATACACATACTCAATTTTCATCAGCTCGCGGTTGCCGTTTTTGTCGTGCCAGCGCTGGAAGACAATTTTGCCGCCGATTGGGGTGCGCTCCTGCTGGTCATGCAGCTGGTACGGCTTGAAGTCCAGCGCCGTCAGCAGAGAGGCAATGTTGGAGTCATGCCCCACCAGCAGGGTGATTTTCGGCGCTTTTGCCTGATCGGTCACCAGGGCGTTATCGATATACTTCACCAGCGGTTTGGCGACGTTTTGCGCCACCTCGGTTGAGGTAAACAGCGAGTCCTGATATCCGTTTTTCAGCTTCGACAATACGCGCCACTGCTGGTCGGTTTTAATCTCTCCCCAGGCCACCTGGTCGGCCGGGAAGCCTTCGTAATACTGCAGCGTGAACGCATCCACCAGCGAGTTGCCCACTTTCAGCGGCCCGGAAACGCCCGGTTCTTTTTCGTAGTCGGCGCTGAAGGTATCTTTCGCGTCTGCCAGTGAACAGACTTTTTTCTCTTTGCATGACGGCGAATCGGCGTAGTTCGTCATCTGCTCCAGCAGCTTATAGCTTTCGCCAAGCTGCATTTTCTGCCGCTCGGACTCCATCGCCTTGAGCGCTTTTTCGCGGAATTCCGGCGAGTTATCGGTAATTACCGGATTAAAGGTTGGGTCCATGGTGCCCATTTTGTCCTGATGGTGCACAGGCACGTCGCAGCCCGGGAAAGCCCCGGTAATGAAGAACTGCGCGGTGGCCACGGTGCGCTGCAGGCTGTTGGCGTAAGCATAAACGCTCTCCGCCGGTGGACATTCTCCCGTCTTCACCATCCCCTGCTGGGCCAGCCACTCGCGCATGTAGTGCCCCATGTAAACCTCCAGCACGCCACCTTTGGTGGTGAGCTGACCGCCCGGCACTTCCCATTCAGGCCATTGCTTTGGCGTGGACTGCTCCAGCACGCTGCCGTTATTGGCGAGCGGTGCGCGCAGGTTGTGACGGCTCATAATTAAAACTTGCTCCAGCTGATACCCTTCCGGCGTCTCTTGCGCCTGCACCCCGGAGGCTGCTGAAAAGAGACCGGCTACGGCCACCGCGAGTAGTGCTTTTCTCATCCCTAATTCCTCACTCGTTTTAAAATGTCGCGTTCAGTGTGACAGATCCGTGACAATTTTCCGGGAAGCATTTCTCAAACTGATGAATAACACGCTTACCCGGTGAGCAGATTAGTTTTATAATAAAACTACATACGCCCGGAGATTTGCCTGTGAAACGCACCCGTCTTGAAGAGAGTACCTGCCCTGTCGCCCGTTCGCTGGATATCATCGGCGACTGGTGGTCGCTGCTGATTGTTCGCGACGCATTGCGCGGGATTAAACGCTTCGGCGAGTTCCAGAAAAGCCTCGGTATCGCGAAAAACATGCTGACCGCGCGGCTAAAACTGCTGGTCGATGAAGGCATCCTCCGGCTCCAGCCCGCCTCCGACGGCAGCGCCTGGCAGGAATACGTTCTGACCGACAAGGGACGCGCACTCCAGACGGTGCTGGTTGCCCTGTCCCAGTGGGGCAATGAATTTTTGTTCGCGGAAAACGAATGCGGCACCGTTCTCGTTGATAGCGAACAGCGCAAACCGCTGCGTAAACTGCTGCTTATCGCCGATGATGGCCGCGAACTTACGCCTGAAGAGATCGTGGCTAAACTCCCCTCCTGATCGTTCCCGGCGGCAAAAGCACAAAATGACCACCAATATAGTTGCATTATAAAACCAAATAGCAGACAGTGAATTCAGTTTCATATTGAAACCAAATAACTCACTTTGCTTTGAGGTAACACACGATGACTACGCAAATCACTACCGCCCTGATTACGGGTGCCTCTTCCGGGATTGGTGCCGTCTATGCCGATCGCCTTGCCGCGCGCGGCGCTAACCTGGTCCTGGTCGCCCGCCGCGAGGATCGGCTGCAAACCCTCGCCGCCGACCTGCGCGCGCGCTATGGCGTGACCGTCGATATTCTGGTGGCCGATCTCACCGATGAAACCGGGATCCGCGCGGTAGAAGACGAACTGCGTAGCAATACCGCCATTGATGCGCTGGTTAACAACGCCGGCACCGCGCAGATGGCGCCGTTCCTCGCGGGCGATGTGGCCCAACATCAGGCCATTAACACCCTCAATACCACGGCGCTGATGCGCCTGACCTATGCGATCCTGCCGCGCCTGGCGCAGAATAACCACGGTACGCTTATCAATATCGCCTCGGTGTTGTCCCTGCACGTGCGTGCAGGCAGCGCGCTGTACAGCGCCACCAAAGCCTGGGTGCTCAGCTTTACCCGTGGGTTACAGGAGGAGTTTGCCGACAGCAATCTGCGTATTCAGGCCGTGTTACCCGCCGCAACGGCAACAGAAATCTGGCAGCATTCCGGCGTGACGGTGAACGATCTGCCCGAAGGCTCGGTGATGACCACTGACGATATGGTGGATGCTTCGCTGGCGGGTCTGGATCAGGGCGAGCTGATTACCATTCCGCCAATGCATGATGCCAGCCTGTGGGATCGCTACGAAACGGCACGTCTGGAACTGTTTAACAGCGCCCGCACCGGCATCCCGGCGCCGCGCTATGTAAAACAGTAGGCTAACGCTCAAGCTGGTCGCCGTACTCACTCATCCAGGCGGCCAGCGGCGAGAGCGCCCCTTGCAGGGTCAACCCCAGCCCCGTTATCTGGTACTCCACGCGCGGTGGGATCTCCGGGTAAACCGTGCGCGACACCAGCCCGCGCTGTTCGAACAGCCTGAGCTGCTTCGTGAGTTCTTTTTGCGTGATGGGGGCGGTAGCGCGCAGCAGATCGCCAAAGCGTACTGGCGCATTGAGGATAATCAGGCGATAAAGAACAGGGATCGCCCACTTCCCGGAAATCAGGTTCACAAACTGCGTCATCGGGCAGACATAAACCTCAGAATTTTTTTCACAACGTATATCGAGCAATTCCGCCATAGCACACCTCTTGCCGCATTAGTATCCAATTGGTACCTGGTTTCCTTTCGATACTAACGTTTCTATAGTGCTTTCTCCAGAGACATTTCAGGAGAAGAACATGGGTCGTTTAGCAGGTAAATATACGCTGATTACCGGCGGAACCAGCGGCATTGGCCTTGCCACTGCGCAGGTGTTTCTCGCCGAAGGGGCGCATGTCGCCGTCACCGGTCGTAACCCGGAAACGCTCGCCGAAGCAGAGCGCATTCTGGGCGATAAGGCCTGGGTGATCCCGACCGATGCGGGAGATATTGCTTCGCAAAAAGCGCTGGCGGAGACGCTTGCCGCCCGCTGGCCACGCCTGGACGCGGTGTTTCTCAACGCCGGCGACGTGACGCACGCACCGCTGGAAGCGTGGCAGGAAGAGGCCTGGGATCGTCTGATGGACATCAACCTGAAGGGACCGTTCTTTTTAATTCAGGCGCTGCTGCCGCTGCTGAATAATCCGTCCTCGGTGATCCTGTGCGGCTCCGTAAGCGCGCGCATCGGCCTGCCCACCAGCAGCGTGTATGCCGCGAGCAAGGCTGCCCTGCTGTCGCTGGCACGCACACTGTCGGCAGAGCTGTTACCGCGCGGCATTCGCGTTAACGGTCTGAGTCCCGGCCCGGTAGAAACCCCGGCCTTTACGAAAACGGGCTTAAGCGAAGAAACGCTTAACGCGATGATGGCGGAGATCATCAAGCTTGTGCCGCTGGGCAGAATGGGCTCGACGACGGAGCTGGCAAAAGCCGCGCTCTATCTGGCCTCCGACGAATCCAGCTACACGGTAGGAACGGAACTGCTGGTGGACGGCGGAATGGGAAGTTTGTAACTTAAAAGGCGCTGATGCCGGTGACAATGCCGACATACAGCGCCGCCCAGACGGCGGCAGAAAACAGGCTGACCGCGTAAACCTTCACCCGGTTGAGCCTGAGCATGCCCGCCGCCAGCGGCACGATATAGCGCAGTACCGCCAGAAAACGGGCGGTGAAGAGCACCAGCACGCCGTTTTTCTGTAGCTGATGCCGCACCCGCAAAAATGTATCGGCATGTCTTGAGGTAATGCGCGTCACCAGCCGCGTATGCCCCATCAACTGACCGATATGATAGTTCAGCAGCGAACCGAGCGTGGCCCCCATCACCACCGCCAGCCACGTCAACGCCGGATGCAGGCTCGCCTGGCTGACGGTGATCCCGGTCAGCAACATCACCGAGGCGGGCGGCAGCACGGAGGAGATCAGCACCGTGGATTTACTCAAAGCCAGCACGAAGAGCAGCGCAAAGAGATGCGTCGGATAATGCGCAAAATGATTGAGCAGATTGTCAAACCACGCCACCTTGTTCTCCTCGTGAATATTTATCCTCCCATTAAAGTCGAGCAAGTTTAAATAAAGGCTCAACGCGTCATGAATAATGAATACATAAACATTCCCTAAACATTTTTTAAATTCCAGAGCGGGAAAATAAAATAAGCGTATTATCCCGCTGGTTTACAACGATCTCGTTATGGCGAGGCTCCTGTACAAATACACGTTATCGCTCTGGCAGGTTCGAGAGAACCCGCACAGGGTAAAACAGGCACTGTCGAATCAAGGCTTTGTCAGTATAACTTCCCTTACGGGATACGGTGTACAGTGCTGAACCCAGGACGTGGGGATCTCCTCTTCGACATGCCCTGTCTTGCTCGCCCCTGAGAGATTTTTTATTCAAAGGGAATTCACTATGTCTTACGCTATTCACAACCAGAACCCGGTATTCAATGACAGCGCTATCGCGCAATATATGAATACCGATTTTATCGTCCTCGATATTTCATTATGCGTGGCGCTGGCGCGCGAGCAGTTTTTCGAAAAATTAAAAGACGATGATATTCCGTCGCATATTTTCATTGAAGATCAGGGTCGCCTGGCAGGCATGATTGCGGTACGCAAATTGCTGCAAACCACCGATACCGTACAGCCGGTAAAATCGCTGATGCTGTCGCAATTTCTGCAGGTCAAACCGGAAGATGAGCGGGCCGATGTCGCCGGACTGCTGGCTCACAGCGGTGCGGATGTAGTGCCTGTTGTCACCCACGGCAAGCTGGTTGGCTGCCTCACCGAGCGAGAAATGGCTCACCTGCTGGAAGACGATGTCACCGAAGATGCCCAGCGCCAGGGGGCCACGCTGCCGCTGGAAAAGCCCTATCTGGAGACCAGCGCCGTTAGCCTGTGGAAAAAACGCTCCGTCTGGCTGCTGCTGCTGTTTGTCGCGGAAGCCTACACCAGCTCGGTGATCCAGCACTTTGAAGAGGCGCTGGAGTCCGCCATTGCGCTGGCGTTTTTTATCCCGCTGCTGATTGGCACCGGCGGGAACAGCGGAACGCAGATCACCTCCACGCTGGTGCGCGCCATGGCGCTGGGTGAAGTGCATCTGCGCGATGTTGGTCGCGTACTTTGCAAAGAGATGACCACCTCACTGATGATTGCCGTCACGCTCGGTATTGCCGGGTGCATCCGCGCATGGATGATGGGGATTGGGCTGGAAATTACCCTTATCGTCAGCCTGACGCTGGTGTGCATTACGCTGTGGAGCGCCATAGTCTCGTCCGTTATTCCCATGGTACTCAAGCGCTGCGGCATTGACCCGGCCGTCGTCTCCGCGCCGTTTATCGCGACGCTTATCGACGGTACCGGGCTGATTATCTACTTCAAAATCGCCCAGTATACGCTGGGGCTGGAGTAATCTTACGAGCACCTCTTTCCTGTGATTGAGGTGCTCACTCCGCTACACATCACCCAGTTGATGCGCAATCTCGCGCAGCTGCTGGGCCAGCGCCTGGAGGTTTTTTCCCTTCTCCCCTTTCGGCCCGGTGGACTGTCGCACCACCAGACGGGCAGGTAAAATCGAAGACATGCGCAGGGCACTCTCTTCGCCGCTGTCCAGAATGCGGCGCACCGCCTCTTTGCCCTGCAGATCTAAATCCAGTGAGACCGTCGTCAGCGCCGGGTAGAAGAACGAGCTTTCGTAGGTATCATCGTAGCCAATCACCGACTTCTCGCCAGGAATGGAAATCTGCTGCTGGTGGAAGGCGCTCAGTACGCCCAGCGCCATCTGGTCGTTGGCCACCAGTACGGCGGAAAACTGCGGCGTTTCGCGCAACATCTGCAGCGCACCGGCATACCCGCTCTGCGCATCCCAGTTGCCGCGGATCACCGAAGCGGGCTCCAGCCCGTAACCCTTCAGGGTTTCGATCCAGCTTTTTAGCCTCAACTGTGCCGACACAGAGGACTCCGGCCCCGCCAGCAGGGCGATGTCGCGATGGCCCAGCTCGTAAAGGTATTTAACGCTGGCGCGGGTCCCATCCGCCGGGTTAAACGAAACGTTAAACACAGAACTGTACGGGTCGACATCCAGGAAAAGACAGACGATATCGTCGTTGTCGGTGGCGATTTTCTGCGCCTCTTCGGCCTCCAGAGGCACGTTAATGATCACCTTGCTCACCAGCTGGGACTTCAGTTCGTTGATAGAGTCCTGAATACTTTGGTTGACGTTCTCATCTATCATCGAGATCAGTACCTGGTATCCCTCCACGTTCGCATAGCGTTTTACCGCTGCCGCCACCTGAGAAGGCGCGTGCAAAGCCAGTGAAATGGTCACCAGCCCGACGGTCTGGCTCTGCTTGCCTACCAGTTGCTGGGCCAGGCGATTCGGCACATACCGCAATAACTCTATGGATTTCTCAACCTTGTGGCGCGTGGCCTCGGATACATTGGCAGATTTATTCAGTACCCTGGACACGGTCTGATAGGAGACGCCTGCGTGGCGTGCGACGTCCTCTAACGTTGCGCTTTTCGACTTCATGGTCCGGTTCCTTATGTTGTTATGCGATGATTGTAACAGGGGCGCTGTAAAAAAACGCTCACCGCCCTCACTTTGCAGACATAACACCATCAAAAAGTATTACGTTCACAATGCCATAATTTGTGGCACAGCTCATCACTCGTAACAAAATTGTCTATTTTATTTGCAGTTAATCACACATTTAGGATCGTTCAATTGCCAGCCAGAAGGTTTAGGCATTTTATGACAGCGGATTTGTGAACGTATTACAAAAAAATAAGAGGGTAACAATGAACACGACGATCCGCTCTGTATCCGTTGCGCTGGCTGCCGCGTTAGCGTCTCCATCGCTGTTTGCTGCGTCTTCAGTACCGATTGATTTTCATGGCTATCTTCGCTCCGGCGTGGGCGTCTCACGGGATGGTGGGATGGAGGAGTGGCAGAAGAATAAAATAGGCCGTCTGGGTAACGAAGCCGATACCTACGGCGAGCTGGAACTGGGCTCTGAGGTCTACAAAAAGAACGACGTGAGCTTTTATCTCGACAGCATGGTGAGCATGGTGTCTGACGGCTCTAACGATAACGAAACCACCTTTGGCGACGACGCTCAGTTTGGCCTGCGTCAGCTTAACCTGCAGATCAAGGGGTTGATCCCGGGCGATCCGAATGCGGTTATCTGGGGTGGGAAGCGCTATTACCAGCGTCATGATCTGCACATCATTGACACCAAATACTGGAACATCTCGGGATCCGGTGCAGGTATTGAAAACTATACGCTCGGCCCTGGCGCGGTCTCCGTGGCCTGGATCCGCGGCGATGCCAACGACGTGGACTACCGCGTTGACGGTGATAACGACGTGAACATCAATTATATCGATCTCCGCTATGCGGGCTGGAAACCGTGGGCAGGCGCGTGGACGGAAGTGGGTATTGACTATGCCATGCCAAACCCGACCAACAAACAGAAAGAGTATGGCGGGCTGTACGAGGCCGACAACGGCGTGATGGTAACCGGAGAGATCAGCCAGGACATGCTGGGCGGCTATAACAAGCTGGTGCTGCAGTATGCCAACAAAGGTCTGGCGCAGAACATGGTTTCCCAGGGGGGCGGCTGGTACGACATGTGGAACTATGTGAACGATGCCAGCGGCTACCGCGTGATTAATACCGGCTTAATTCCCATTACCGACAAGCTCTCCTTTAACCACGTCCTGACCTGGGGTTCGGCGGATGACACCACGCAGTATACCGATAAATCGCGCCTGATTTCGCTGGTGGGCCGCGCGCAGTATCAGTTCACCGAATATGTGCGTCTGATTGGTGAAGTGGGCGGGTTCTACCAGAAAGATACCTATACCGACGGTTCAAACTACAAGCAGAGCGGTGAGAAGTACACGATCGCCTTAGGTCTGGCGGACGGACCTGATTTTATGTCACGTCCCGAGCTACGGGTGTTTGCCTCCTACCTGAATGATTCCGAACATGGGAAATCCTTCGAAGACGGCACCGCCAGTAATACCTGGAACTTCGGCGTGCAGGTTGAAGCCTGGTGGTAATATTTATTTCTAAAATGCGTTAATCGTTATTGTATCTCCAACAACTGGCAGTTTATTCGCCTGTTTCGGGATAGCCATTATTTTGGCTATCCCTTTTTTTATTTATTGATCAAAATGTTCATCTAATAACTGACGTAAGGCATCAGACTGCCTGCCAAATATGGCATGCACCTGCTGGCCAATAATAATTACCCCCAGCGCCCCTTCATCCTGTAACGCCTCAGAGTCAACTTTATTTAAATCTTTTACCGTCACGCGCAGGCGGGTAATACAGGCTTCGACGTGTTCGATATTATCGTCGCCGCCAAATGCGGGAATTAAACGCTGGGTAATTTGACTGTCCATAATACGCCTCATTATATGCAGATAAAAAAATGCCTGCTCGTGGAGCAGGCGTTCTGTGCCTTTTTGCCCGGACGGTGCGGTCTGATGCCCTCACCCCAGTCCTCTCCCACAGGGCTGATGGTTCCCCACAAAATAATGCCTGCACGGAGGACTCCCTCTCCCTTGAGGGAGAGGGCTGGGGTGAGGGGGAACATATGGCTGTAGAGGTAATTCCGTTCACTTTACGTTCCTTGCTGCTCTGTAACAACATGACCCGTGAACGTGCCAGGGTGGCTCAATCGCCACCACCCTGGCGACCCGGGCTCCCGGCGGTAAATCGCCGCTTCGCGGTGCCCTCTGCTTATTCCTTCCGGCTTATCGGGGACGGGCGGATGTAACGTCCCTGTAAAGCCGCCCTCTCGGCGCATCCATGCGCCTCGCCCCGGCCTGCAGGAAACGCCTCAGCGATTTACAGCCGGACCAGGACGTCGCTGTAAATCATTCATTTTCCTGAAACAACATTCGTCGCTTCCGGTAAAAAAATTACTGGGGATCCCTCAGCCCTGCGGGAGAGGGAGAAAATCAACTACGCTTTACGCCTGAGCACACGACAGTCCCAGGGCAGCAGAGCGGTATCGCCCGCAGCAGCGGCGTCTGTCATGCAGTCGGTATACCCCTGTGGCAGCGTGATGTACTGCTGCTGTGCCGTGTAGTTCTGCACAAACACCCAGGTGGTTTCGCCATCCGTGCGTGCCGTGGCAACCACGCCCGGCGGGAGCTCACACTCGATGGCGCGCGGTAGTGCCAGCTCGTTGATAATCCCGGCGAAGAAATCGCGCTGGAACGGCAGATCGTTACGTGAAGCGACATGCCACGCCTTGCCTTTACCGACGCGGTTGACCGTTACCGCAGGGCGACCTGCGTAGAAATCATCGCGGTAGGTCGCCAGCACCTGTGCGGACTCAGCGTGGATCAGCTCGCATAAATGCCGCACCTGATACGGCCCCTGCAAACCTGCCGCGTTGCCTGCCAGCCCCTGAATCAGGTTGCGCTCCCCCTCGCCCAGGCACTCGATTTCTTCCGCCCAGATGCCCAGAAGCTTGCGCAGCGGGCCAGGGAAACCGCCCAGATGACAGAGATCGGTCTCATCCACCACGCCGGTCCAGTAGGTCGTCACCAGATGCCCGCCATTAGCCACAAAGGTTTCTGCCCGCTCGGCAAACCCTTCGCGTACCATATAAAGCATGGGGGCAACCACCAGCGCGTAGTCGCTCAGATCGCCGTCAGCGTCAATGACATCCACCGCGATGCCTTTTTCCCAGAACGGACGATAGTGCTCGTTGACGGTTTTTTCGTACTCCATTCCCATATTGCGCGGACCTTCGGCATCATCCAGCGCCCAGCGGTTTTGCTGGTCGAAGACAATCGCCACCCGGGCCTCGGTACGGCAACCTGCGACCTCCGGCAGGCGTGCCAGCATCTCGCCCAGGCGCGTCACTTCACGCCCGACGCGGGTATCCAGATGACCCACGTGGTCGATAACCGCGCCGTGGAATTTCTCCACCGACCCGCGGCTTTTACGCCACTGGAAGTACTGCACCGAATCCGCTCCGTGCGCCACCGCCTGCATTGACGAGAGAATATGCATCCCCGGCTTTTTCAGCTTGCTGGTTGGCTGCCAGTTGGTGGTGCTCGGCGTCGACTCCATCAGCACGAAGGGCTTACCGCCCTTCAGGCTACGCATCATGTCGTGATACATGGCGGTGTAGCAGGCGAGCGCCGTTTCGTCTTTCTCCTTGTGCCACATCGGATAGCTGTCCCAGGAGATAAAGTCGATCGCCTTCGCAAGCTGCCAGTAGTCGTAGTCGTAGAAATACTCCATAAAATTGGTGGTTACCGGCAGTTCCGCATTCGCTACTTTTAGCGGGGCCACTTCATGGCGGCAGAAATCGGTCACCTGTGCGGTATTGAAGCGACGCCAGTCGAGGTTGAGGCCGTGAATCGACACTTCTCCCTGCGGCGCAGGGGACTCTATCTGCGACCAGTCGGTGTAGGTGTGGCTCCAGAAGGTGCTCCACCACGCGTGGTTCAGCGCGTCCAGGGTTTTATAGCGCGCCTTCAGCCAGTCGCGAAAACGTGCCTGACACAGGTGACAATGACATTCGCCGCCGTATTCATTAGAGATATGCCAGCCCAGCACCGCCGGATGGTGTGAATAACGCTCCGCCAGCAGGCGGTTAATGGTGAATGTCTTCTCACGGTACACTGGCGATGACATGCAGTGGTTATGTCGGCCTCCGTGCAGCGCGGGCACCCGGTTGCGCCCGACGCGCAGCACCTCAGGGTATTTTTGCGACATCCACGCCGGACGCGCGCCGCTTGGCGTAGCAAGGAAAATATGAATACCTGCCGCATACAGTTTTTCAATAATATTATCCAGCCACGCAAAATCATATTCCCCTTCACGCGGCTCCAGCTTTGCCCAGCTAAATATGCCTACCGACATCACATTACATTTTGCCTGCTGCATCATGGCAATATCTTTTTCAATAATACCGGGATAATTCTCCCATTGCTCCGGGTTATAGTCGGCGCCATGCAATAACGCCGCGACCTTTGGGCTTAAAGGCGCAAATTTATTCATATTAAAAACGTCCTGAATGAAGATAAAAATTATTTAAATACCGTTATTGATGGCAGCACTTTTCCCTGGCAATCAAATAACGCCTGATTCTCGCGGGCATTCCCCTCTTTCCATTCGTCATGAATATATTTCATGCCGGCTTTGGTCGCCCACGTGGTGCCCGGTACGGCAATCCAGGTCGGCTCCCAATAAAAAATGCCTTTGCCACGGTGGTCCGGAACATCAATAACGGACTGCATTAAATCGTGAATATAATCGTACTGGCCCTGAACGGTACCCGGATAGCCGCCGTCTTTTTCTTCTTTCGCCTGGAAGCTGTTCTCAGCGTTATCGCAGTTGTCCAGCGTATAGCCGTATGCCGCTTCCACCACAATCACGTCTTTGTTATAGCGCCTGCTGATGTCATCCATATTGGCCTTCAGCGCGCTAATCGGGCCGTTCCAGTAGGTGTACATTGACAGGCCGATGATATCGAATGGCACGCCGCGCTTCGCGATTTCGTCAAACCACCAGCGGAAGGTGTCATTTTTAGTCCCTTCGGCCAGGTGCAGCATGATTTTCACCTGCTCGCCGCCGGTCAGATTCTCTTTTAGCCCGCCAATCGCGGCGTTGAGCAGTCCGGCCAGACGGTCAAACTCGCCGCCGCCCTGCCCCCAGCTTTTGCCTTCCGGCCACAGCATGCCGCCGTTGATTTCGTTACCGATTTGCACCATGTCCGGCAGTACGCCCTCTTGCTTAAAGCGGGCGATGGTGTCGCGGGTGTAGTCATGGATCGCCGTTTTAAGCTGCGGGTAGTCCATCTTCTCCCAGGCTTTCGGCTTGAACTGTTTGCCCGGATCGGTCCAGAAATCGCTGTAGTGGAAATCGAGCAGCAGCTTCAGGCCCTGCGCCTTCACGCGCTTCGCCAGCGCAATCGTGTTTTCCAGGTTGTTACTGCCACCGCCATAGGTCTTGCCGCTCGCATCCTGTGGATCAACCCACAGGCGCAGGCGTACATAGTTCACGCCGTTGGCCTTCAGGATCGCAATCGCATCCTGCTGCTGGCCGTTCTGGTTATAGAATTTCGCGCCGTGTTGTTCGGCTTCCAGTAGGGTCGAAATATCCGCCCCCTTAATAAAATCGGCAGGCATGGCGTTAAACGGACGCGTTTTCACCGCGTCGGCAGCAAAAGCACTCGCGGCAAGGCCACATGAGAGGCAAACGGCGAGCAAAGCGGGTTTGAGTCTTTTCATGGTTATCCTTTGGTACTCCCGGAGGTCAGGCCGGAGACGAAGTATTTTTGTAACGCCAGGTAGAGGATCGCCACCGGCACCGCAATCAGGACCGCGCCTGCCGCGTAGGTGGTGTAGCTGGCACCCATTTTTTGCGCCACCAGGTTATAAAGCCCGATGGGTAAGGTGTATTTGTCCGGGGTGCGCAAAATGGTGCTAGAGAGGATGAAATCCCCCAGCGGCCCGGTGAAGGAGAACAGCGCCACCACCGCCACAATCGGCTTCGAAAGCGGCATGATAATTTCGATGAAAATCCGGAAATTACTGGCCCCGTCCATGCGCGCGGATTCATCCAGATCTTTCGGGATGGCATCGAGGTAGCCTTTCATCAGGTAAGTGTTCATCGGGATCATGCCGCCCACGTAGATCAGCACCAGCGCCAGATGGCTATTGATAAGGCCCAGCAACTGCGACAGCACGAAGATGGCAATCAGCGCCGAGAACTGGGGGATCATCTGCAGCAGCAGGAACAGCATCAGACCGTTCTGGCGCCCCTTAAAGCGAAAGCGCGAAAACGCGTAGGCGGTAAAGCTGACGCTGATTAAGGTCAGTACCATGGTCAGGAAGCTGATTTTCATTGAGTTCCAGTACCAGGTCATGTAGTTCACCTGGCCGTTGAACAGGTCGGCATAGTGCTGTACCGAGAAGTTCTCTGGAATAATCGACGAGCTCAGCAGGCTATTACCCGCGTTAAACGACGCACCGACCGTCCACACCAGCGGGTAAATGATGATTATCGAGACCAGCACGATAACCAGCCAGGAGAGCGAGAGGCGAACCCACTTCTCACGTTTAATACTTTGTGATTGAGCCATTGTTCCGTTCCTTACGCCATGTCGTCATTTTTGAACGATTTCGTGGCGCGGAACTGCCACAGCGCCAGCCCGACGACAAAGATCGACAGCAGGATAGTGATGGTCGCCGCAATCGCATATTGCGAAGAGGACATCGTCAGTTTGTATATCCACGACACCAGGATATCCGTCCCACCCGCATTCGACCCTACCACCGCCGGTCCGCCGTTATTAAACAGATAGATGATGTTGAAATTATTGAAGTTGAAGGTGTATTGAGTGATCAGAATCGGCGCAATCGAGTAAAGCACCAGCGGCAGCGTGATGGTACGCAACTTAGTCGCGCTGCTGGCACCGTCCATGGTCGCCGCTTCGTACAGATCGTCCGGAATGGCCTGCAGCACGCCGGTGGTCATGGCGAAAACAAACGGGAAGCCGAGCCAGGTCTGCATCATAATCAGCGCCGTTTTGGTCCAGAACGGATCGGTCATCCACGCTTTTGGCGCGATGCCGAAGAAGGCCAGAATGGCGTTGTTGATCACCCCAAAGGAGTCGTTAAACATTCCGGCAAACACCAGGATAGTGACAAAGCCCGGCACCGCCCAGGGCAGAATGAAGATGGTGCGGATCAGCGGTTTAAAGCGCAGATCTTTCTGGTTCACCAGAATGGCCAGCAGCACGCCTACCGAACATTGCAGCGTGGTAGCGAGCAGGGTCCAGACCACCGTCCACTGCAGCACGTCGAAGAAGGTCGAACGCCAGATGGAGAGCGTGAAGATATTGATGAAGTTCTTAAACCCAACCCAGTCCACCAGCTTAGCCGGCGGCGTGTGATAGAGGTTGTAGTTGGTAAAGGCGATAGCAAAGCCGAACAGGATTGGGAAAACCACTACAAACACCAGCAGGATAAAGCCGGGCGTGATCATCAGATACGGGAAGCCGTCGCTCAGCAGCATCTGGTACTGCTTGCGCACGCTGTTAAGCGCAAGTCCCGTATCGCGTTTTCTGCCATTCACCCACGCATCACGCATCGACAGGTACCAGACCATCACGCCAAACGCGGCGATCAGCACGCTGATGATCCCCTCAGCCAGCAGGAAGATGGAGTTGTCCCGCGGCACCTCCTCGCCCAGCGTCACCAGCCCCCACAGCCCTTCGCGCAGAAAATCGGCAAATACGCCGATAAAACTGACCAGCAGTACCAGGAAGATGATCCCTTTCAGCCACTGACGATGGTAGAACTGGCCGAAGCCGGGGATGAACGCCAGCAGCAGGCCGGTCCAGGCATGGCGCCCGGCCCCGTGCGGTCTGGCAAAATTTTCCGGGATGATACTCACAGACAACTCCTTTCAAAAAAACGGGAGAGAGTCCTCCCGTTTTGTGACGGCAGAAAATTACTGGTTGCTGGCCTGCATGGCTTCGATTTGCATCTGGACCTGTTTTTCTGCGCTATCCAGCGCGGCTTTAGGATCCTGTTTGCCGGTCAGGCTCAACTCCAGCGCGGCGTTGGCTGGCCCCCAGACTTCACCCATTTCAGGGATGCCCGGCATGGCAGTTGCGCGCGCCGACTGTACCGCGACGGCACTCGCTTTTTCGTCGTTTTTGATAACCGGATCGTCGATCATCGCGGTAAGCGGCGGGATTTCACGCGTGGCGATGTAGCGCGTTTTCACATACTGCGGCTGGTTGATGAATTCGATAAATTTCTGCGCCAGGGCTTTGTCTTTGCTCCATGTGGAGACAACGTAGCCTTTCACGCCAAGGAAAGAACTCATAGGCTTGCCGTCGGGCAGCGTTGGCAGCGGCGCAACGCCGTAGTTGATCCCTGCCGCTTCATACGGCTGGAATGCCCACGGCCCATTGATCACGGCAGCTGCTTTCTTCTCGGTGAACAGGGAGTCAATGGCGTTCAGACCGTTGTCACCGACTATCCCGGCCGGGAAGATCCCGTCGGCGTAGAATTTTTTAAGGTACGTCACGGCCTCTACCGCGCCCGGCTTGTTCAGGCCAACGTCGCTGGCGTTATAGCCGCCCTTGTCGTTATGACCAAAGATGTAGCCGCCCATCGGGGAAATTGCCCCCCAGCTGTAGTAAATCTGGTCGAACTTGGCGAGCAGGCCGTACTGGTTTTTCGCGCGCTGCTGTTTCGAAAAGTCATACCAGTCCTGCAGCGAATTGAGGGGCTTGTCGATGAGGTCTTTGTTGTAAATCAGCACCAGCGTCTCGACCGCTTTCGGTACGCCGTAGAGGGCATTATCCATTTTGAAGGCATTGATTGAGGCCGGGGTGTACTGTTCGGTCTGCTTAGCCTCCAGATTCAGGGGGGTCAGCAACCCTTGCACTACGGCACCGCCCAGCTGATCGTTAGGGATCACCAGCACGTCCGGGCCAATGCCCGCCGGGCCGTCCAGACGCAGTTTTTCCAGCTGCTGGGCGTAAGGGGTTTCCTGAACGTTGACCTTAACGTCGTACTGTTTTTCAAAGTCAGCCACCGCCTCTTTTATACCGGATGACTTCTTGATGTCTTCCCAGACGTTAAGCTGCGTGGTGGCATGTACCTGCACCGAGAGCGTAGAGAGGATCAGAGCGGCAAGTAGGTTCTTTTTCATTACAAACCTCATGTGAAGGTATAACAATTTTATGGTTGTTATGACATTTAACGCCTTATCTGCCTCATCTAAAATTCAGTAAAATCAGATGCTGCACGTATGACATCAAATATCTTTGGTTTGGTATACGCTACCCTTCACATCATGATAACTCTACAAAAAACTGTAAGTTGTGTGATCGTCATAACATTAATGGAAAATCTGTATATGGCGCATGAATACTGGAAGTTATAGTCAATACAGACAAATTGCACCGTCCAGCTATGTTGAACCTGATTGTTATACGTAAAACATAAACAGCGGTTTACTCGGGGAACACTGATGTCAAACATACAGTTAAGGAATGTCACCAAGCGCTTTGGCGACACCGTCACCTTGCACAACGTGAATCTTGAAATTGAAGACGGGGAATTCGCCGTCTTTGTTGGCCCTTCCGGCTGCGGTAAATCGACCATGCTGCGCATGATTGCCGGTCTGGAGGAGATTAGCGAAGGTGAAGTCTTAATCGGTAATGAGGTCATGAATGACGTCGCGCCTTCCCACCGCGGCGTGGCCATGGTGTTTCAGTCCTACGCGCTCTATCCGCACATGACGGTCGCCGAAAACATGGGCTACGGGCTGAAAGTGAATAAGGTCCCAAAAGAACAGATCCGTCACCAGGTGGAGATGGTGGCAAAAACGCTGCAGCTCTCCCATCTGCTGGACCGCAAACCTAAACAGCTTTCGGGCGGGCAGCGCCAGCGCGTGGCAATAGGCCGCGCCATCGTGCGTAACCCGCGCGTCTTTATGTTTGATGAACCGCTCTCTAACCTGGACGCCGAACTGCGCGTCGAGATGCGTCTGCACCTTGCCCGCCTGCATCAGGAGCTGAAAACCACGATGGTGTATGTCACGCACGACCAGATCGAAGCGATGACCCTGGCCGACAAGATCGTGGTCATGAACTATGGCAAGGTTGAGCAGATGGGCGCCCCGATGGATCTCTATTACAAACCGGCAAATAAGTTTGTCGCCGGGTTTATCGGTTCTCCGAAGATGAACTTTCTGCCGGCGACCGTTGAAGCCTGGCAGCCAGGTAAGCTTACCGTCAGGCTATCGCAACAGAAGTCGCTCGCGCTCGCGATAACCACCACACCGCTGCAGCCGGGAAGTCAGGTCACGCTGGGCATCCGCCCGGAACATTTAACCACCGACCTTCACCGCGGCACGCGGCTGGAATTTAACTGTGAAGTGGTGGAGCGACTGGGAAACAATACTTACCTGTTTGGGCAATGCTATGGCCATGACAACGTGAAGATCTTGCTGCCGGGCGACGTGAAGTTCGCGCCCTGGCAGAAGATAGACGTGGCGTTTGACGACCATCACTGCATGGTTTTTGACGACCAGGATGTACGGGTGAGCGCTGATATCGAAGATGCGGTGCGTTCGGTGGCTTAACGCGCGCCACCGTCAGCCAGCGTCCTCACCGCCCGCCCAAACGCCTCAATCGCCAGCGCAACATCCTCAGCCATCACCGACTCCGCCGGATGGTGGCTGATGCCCCCCTTGCAGCGCACAAATAACATCCCCACCGGCCAGCGTTCTGCCAGCGCAATGGTGTCGTGCCCGGCACCGCTCGGCAGCGATAGCGTGCGGCCCTGAACCGATGTCACGGCCTCCCCTAACAGCGATTGCAGTCTGGCATCGCAGGGCGTGGCGGCTATCCGGTAAAACTCCTCGGCGCTGAAACGGAGCCCACGCCGGGCTGCGATCTCTTCCGCCTGAATGAGCAGCTCAGTGAGCAGTGCGTCCAGCGGGGCATCCTGCGGGCCGCGAATATCCAGCGATAGCGCCACCTCGCCGGGAATCACATTGACCGCGCCGGGCAGGCAGCGTAACGCCCCCACCGTGGCAACCAGATTGCCGCCGCGCTGTCGGGTGGTGTTTTCAACCTGCACCATCCATTCGGCAGCTGCGGCCAGGGCATCTTTACGGTGAGCCATCGGCACGGTACCGGCATGCCCGGCTTCGCCGGTAAAGAGACAGTTCAGACGCCGCGCACCGTTAATGGCTTCTACTACCCCCAGCGCCAGCCCCTCCTGCTCCAGACACGGCCCCTGTTCAATATGCAGCTCCAGACAGGCGCTGAAATCGTCCTGATGCCGCGCGGCAAGCGCTACCCGTGCGGGATCCAGCCCCGCCTGCACCATCGCCTGCGCCACGCTTATGCCACTGGCATCACAGGTATCAAGCCAATTCTCCGGCCAGGTGCCCGTCAGACCGCGACTGCCTAACAGCGTGATGCCGAAGCGGGTTCCCTCTTCGTCGCAGAAGCCAACAATCTCGATAGCCTGCGCCAGGCGCACGCCCTGCTGATGCAGACTGTCCACCACTTCAATGGCGGTGAGCACGCCAAGCATGCCGTCGTAGCGCCCGGCATTGCGCACGGTATCCAGATGCGAACCAAGCAATATCGCCGGTGCGCCCTCCTGCTGCGCCTCATAGCGCCCGCAAATATTCCCGACACTGTCCTGCCAGACGGTCATGCCCGCCTGGCTCATCCACTGCCCGACCAGCTGGTTGGCCTGCAGATGCTGCGTGGAAAGATAAACCCGCGTCAGGCCGTCCGGGGTTTCGCTGATGGCGGCCAGCGCATCGGCACGGGCCATCACCCGCTCTGCCGCCGGGCTCATTGTGACGTCTCGCGGCGATAATGATCCCACGCGGCCTGCATCGCCGCCCCCTGGGGGGTGGTGAATTTCAGGTAGTTCAGCACCGACTCCAGCGCGCTCAGGGTGGTCATTACGCAGTCTTTACGGGCGTTATAACCCATGGTGCCAATGCGCCATACCTTGCCGTGCAGCGGGCCAAACGAGGTGCCAATTTCGATACCGAAATCTTCCAGCATCAGCTTACGCACCTGATCGCCGTTAACGCCCTGCGGGATCACCACGCCCAGCACGTTGTTCATCTTGTGCTTCAGATCGCCAAAGGTCTCCAGCCCCATCGCCTGAATGCCTTTCAGCAGCGCATCGCCGTGCAGCTTGTGCCGGGCGATGCCGTTGTCCAGCCCCTCCTGCAGGATCAGCCGCGCGCATTCGCGGGCGCCAAACAGCGCGGTGGTGGCTTCAGTGTGATGGTTCAGCCGCTCCGGCCCCCAGTAATCCATCACCATGCCGAGATCAAAATAGTTGGAGTAGATCATCTCCTCGTCGCCGTCGCGATGGGCGTCGGTGCGGATCCCCTCCTCGACGCATTTGCGGCGGCGGATCGCCTCTTCCATGCGTGGGCTCAGGGTGATCGGTGACGTGCCGGACGGACCGCCAAGGCATTTCTGCATGCCAGCGGAGACGGCATCCAGCCCCCAGGCATCGGTTTCCAGCGCGTTCCCCCCGAGCGACGCGGTGGCGTCGGTGTAAAACAGCACGTCATAACGGCGGCAAATCGCGCCGAGCTCGGCCAGCGGCTGCAGCATGGTGGTGGAGGTGTCCCCCTGCACGGTCAGCAGCAGACGGGGACGAATACGTTTGATGGCATCCTCCACCTGATCCGGGGTAAATACCTCGCCCCACGGCACCTCGATAGTATGCACTTCTGCCCGGCAGCGGCGGGCGATTTCGCACAGCAGATGGCCGAAGCGGCCAAACACTGGCACCAGCACTTTATCGCCCGGGCGAATGGCCGACACCAGAATCGCCTCAATGCCCGCGCGGGAGGTGCCGTCCACCAGCATCGTCCAGCGGTTTTCGGTGCGGAACACCCCGCGATAGAGCGCCATCACCTCGTTCATGTAGTGGGTCATCGCCGGGTCGTACTGACCAATCAGCTGGCTCGACATGGCGCGCAGCACGCGCGGATCGGCGTTGATCGGCCCCGGCCCCATCAACAGACGCTGCGGCGGATTAAGTTGCGGAAATTGAGCGATATCCATTGTTAAGTCCTTATCAGTTGAGGCCGCGCACGGAGGAGATGAACTGCTTCAGTTCGGTGGTCTGCGGGTTAGCGAAAAGCGTTTTGCTGTCGCCCTGCTCCCAGACTTTCCCCTGGTGCATAAACACCACGCGGTCGCCCACTTCGCGGGCAAAATTCATTTCATGGGTCACGAGAATAAGGGTCATCCCTTCTGCTGCCAGCTGCTCCAGCACCTTAAGCACTTCGCCCACCAGTTCCGGGTCGAGCGCGGAGGTGATCTCGTCACAAAGTAAGACTTTTGGCGACATCGCCAGCGCACGGGCAATTGCCACGCGCTGCTGCTGGCCGCCGGAGAGACTCGACGGGTAGTAATCCAGACGATCGCCGAGGCCCACTTTCTCCAGCATCTGCTGCGCCAGCGCCCGGCATTCGGCGGCGCTTTTCTTCAGCACCCGACGCGGGGCGAGCATCACGTTTTCCAGCGCCGTCATGTGCGGGAACAGGTTAAAGTTCTGGAACACCATCCCGACCGAGCGGCTGATTTCACGCGCCTGGGAATCCCGGTCGGTAATGGTCATGCCGCCAAGCTTGATGCTGCCGTCCTGATACCCTTCCAGACCGTTGATGCAGCGCAGCAGGGTGCTTTTGCCGGATCCGCTGCGCCCGATAATCGAAATCACCTGACCCATGTCGATATCGAGATCGACCCCCTTCAGGACATGGTTATCGCCGTAGTACTTCTGCACCTGATTAATGGTGATGAGAGGCATTGAATTTAGTCTCCAGATAACGGCTGTAACGCGACAGCGGATAACACAGAATGAAGTAGCCCAGCGCCACCAGCGCAAAGACCTTAAACGGTTGATAAGTGACATTGGTGAGCATCGTCCCGGCTTTGGTCAGCTCGATAAAGCCGATGATTGACGCCAGCGCCGTGCCCTTAATCACCTGGACGGCAAAACCGACCGTCGGCGCAATCGCAATCCGCAACGCCTGCGGCGCGACCACCCGATAAAGCGTCTGGCCAAAGGTCAGCCCCAGACAGCGCGACGCTTCCCACTGCCCTTTGGGCAGCGCGCGAATGCTGCCAAACCAGATATCAAGCAAAAACGCGCTGGTGTAGAACGTGAGGGCCAGCGATGCGGCGGTCCATGGCGAGACATCGAGGCCGAACAGCGCCACGCCGAAGAACGCCAGAAATAGCTGCATCAGCAGCGGTGTACCCTGAAACAGTTCGATATAGCCGCGGATCAGGCGCATGATCATTCGCCCGCCAGTGAGACGCAGCAGCAGCAGCGGCAGGGTCACCACCGCGCCGCCAACAAACGCCACCAGCGACAGCAGTATCGTCCAGCGCCCGGCCAGCAGCAGGTTGCGAATAATGTCCCAGTCGGTAAAGGTGGTCATCATGCCTGTACCCCCAGCCATTTGCGTCCTGCCGCCATCATCAGCTGACGCAGGGTAATCGACAGCGCTAAGTAAATCCCGGTTGTCACCAGATAAACCTCAAAGCTCAGAAACGTTCTGGACTGGATCAGGTTGGCGGCAAAGGTCAGCTCTTCATACGAGACCTGCGACACCACCGACGAGCCGAGCATCACGATAATGCACTGGCTCACCAGCGCCGGATAAATACGCTGTAGCGCAGGCGGTAACACCACGCGAATGAAGGTCTGGGTGCGGGTCAGCCCCAGCACGCGTCCGGCCTCCCACTGCCCTTTGGGTGTCACCTGAATGCCCGCCCGGACAATCTCCGTGCTGTACGCGCCCAGATTGATCACCATCGCCAGCAGTGCCGCCTCACCCGCCGTCATCTTCAGCCCCATATTGGGCAGGCCAAAGACGATAAAAAACAGCTGCACTACAAACGGCGTGTTACGGATAATCTCCACGTAACCGCCCCAGATCCGGCTAAACCACGTCGCCCGCCCGCTGCGAATAGCCGCCCCGAAAATACCAATCGTCAGACCGCCCAGGGTCGCCATCACCGTCAACTGGATGGTGACCCACAGCCCGGCCAGCAGCGCCGGCCAGTGCGGCCAGAGCTCAGAGAAATGGAGTTGCTCTGTCATTGCCTTACACGCCAAGGCTTGCCGGCAGCGGCGCCTTGAGCCACTGCTCAGAGAAGCCGTTCAGGGTACCGTCTTTAATACCCTGTTCAATCAGCGCATCCACTTTCGCCTTCAGCGCTGGTTCATTTTTCTTCAGCCCGATAAAGCACGGTGAATCTTTCAGCATAAAGCTCGGCACCGGAGCTTTCTCCGCATTCTGGCGCGAGATGGCCGCCACCACGAGGTTGCCGGTGGCCACATACTGTACCTGTCCGGACAGATACGCCGACAGCGTGGTGTTGTTGTCCTCATAGCGTTTTACGTCTGCGTCTTTCGGCGCCAGGCTGGTCAGCACCATGTCCTCGACCGCGCCACGCGTCACGCCGATGGTTTTACCGCTCAGGGCGGCGGCATCTTTCAGCTCTGCGCCTTTCGGGCCAAACACTCCGAGGAAGAACGGCGCATAGGCGCGGCTGAAATCGATCACCTTTTCACGTTCCGCATTCTTACCGAGGCTTGAAATGACAAGGTCAACTTTGTCGGTTTGCAGATACGGCACGCGGTTGGCGCTGGTCACCGGGACCAGTTGCAGCTTGACCTTCATCTGTTTGGCCAGATAACGCGCCATATCAATGTCATAGCCCTGCGGCTGCAGATCGGTTCCGACCGAGCCAAACGGCGGGAAATCCTGCGGCACGGCAATGCGAATGGTGCCGCGTTTTTCAATATTTTGAAGCTGGTCCGCCTTTGCCGACAGGTTAGTGAAGAGACAAACGGCCCCGGCCAGTGCAATCAACAATTTTTTCATGGTGCTTCCCCGTAACGTTAACATGAAACAAAAGATTCTTTGAATTGGATTTTGCAACTAATGTGCCAGATAAAGCGAAACGCGGGATTTTGTTGTAAAGCCTGATAAAATAAAGGCGGGGCGAAAAAGCTCTCTCTTTTTCGCCCCGCCTCACCGCACCATTTCAATGCAAAGCACCACACCGATGCCCCATTATCGTTGTTCGAGCTCGTCCAGGTGCTGATACAGGGTGGCGATCTCATGAATGCGCGGACGGCCTTTATCGAGGATTTCATGCAGAAAGGCATTTGCCAGCAGGTTGATCAGGCTATTGACCGAGGCGTAGCTGTCATAGGCTGAGACGCTGTCCAGCGGAGCACAGAGCTGCCAGCTCGCCAGCGGAAACAGGCTGTGCGCCTGCGGCTCGCACATCAGCAGCACCGGAATACCACTGCTCTGAAGCTGCTGCAGCAGCGGGCGGATGATGCGCGGGCGGCGACGAAAGGCCATCATCACCACCAGATCGTCAGGGGTGAGATCCACCAGCTCTTCGCTCAGGCTCTGCCCGGGCTGCGGCAACACCAACACCTGTCCGCGTGCCTGCAACAGCTGCTGACGCAGGTGCAGCGCCGCGGGATAGGCGTTACGCATCCCGATAATGACAATGCGCCTCGCCTTAACCATGCTCGCCATCGCGTCGGCAAACTGCCGGGCATCCAGGGCATTCACCCACTGGGTCAGGTTGGCCATCTCCTGCTTATAGTGACGCGCCAGCAGCGTATTACCCTGCACCGCGTCGCGGTTGTCCGTCAGCGGCATACCGCTCTGGCGCAGGGTACGCAGCTCATCGCGCATGTCCTTATACTTCTCATAGCCCAGACGCTTAAACAGGCGGCTCACCGTGGCTTTCGACACCCCGCTCAGCTGTGCCAGCTCGGCGCTGTTGTAGCTGATCAGGTCGTCGAAGTGATCGAAAATAAAATCCGCCACCCGCTGCTCCTGCGGCGACAGTGACGCGTATTGTGCTTTCAGTCGTTCATCAAGCTGTTCCATAACGCCTCTGTAACGTTTGTTTCATCTCTTGCTCTCTATTCATTAAGCATGCCAGCTTATCAGCCGGGATGACATGAAACTTTTCTTTCATACCTGGAACAGCTTTTGCAGCGCCTTGTGACTTTCAGGGTTATGAGGACTGTTCATGCAAAGTAATGTCTCCGTACACGGAATGGCGGTTGCCCCCCATCATCTTGCCAGCCAGAGCGCGCTGTCTGTGCTGCGCGATGGCGGTAGCGCGATTGAAGCGATGGTCGCGGCAGCGGCCACCATTGCCGTGGTCTATCCCCATATGAATGGCCTGGGCGGCGATGGCTTCTGGCTTATCGTGCCCCCCGGCGGCGAACCGATTGCCATCGATGCCAGCGGCGCGGCGGGATCGCTGGCGACGCTTGCCGCCTATGGCGATCTGGCGCACATCCCCCACCGCGGCCCCCGTGCGGCGCTGACCGTGGCGGGTACCGTCAGTGGCTGGGCGGAGGCGCTTAAAGTCTCACACGCGCTGACGGGCAACGCCCTGCCGCTGACGCGCCTGCTGGCAGATGCCATTGACTATGCCCGCAATGGCACGCCGGTCACGGCCTCGCAGGCCACTGCCACCGCCAGTAAATTCGACGAACTGAAAGACCTGCCCGGCTTCGCAGAAACCTGGCTGGTAGACGGCAAACCACCGGAGGTCGGCAGCCGGTTTTATCAACCGGCGCTGGCCTCCACGCTGACGCAACTTGCCGAAGAGGGTCTGGAGAGTTTTTATCGTGGTCCGCTGGCGGCGCGTCTGGCCCGTGGGATGGAGACGCTCGGCCTGCCCATCACGCTGGCGGATTTGAACGCGCATGTCGCCCGACGCACCACGCCACTGAAATTAGCGCATCAGCAGGGTGAGGTCTGGAACCTCGCCCCACCGACGCAGGGGCTGGTCTCGCTGGCGATCCTCGGCATTACCGACCGTCTGGCGATGGCCGATGCCGACGACGCCGGGACAGTGCACCGCATTGTGGAAGCCACCAAACTGGCCTTTGGCCTGCGCGATGCCCACATCACCGACCCGCGCGAGCTGAAAACCGATATCCAGAGCCTGCTGGATCCTGCGGCGCTTCAGGCGCTCGCCGACCGGGTTAACGATAACCATGCCGCCCCGTGGGGCACCGGCAAAGGCCCTGGCGATACGGTGTGGATGGGGGTGATGGATAACAGCGGCCTGGCCGTGTCGTTTATCCAGAGCATTTATCACGAGTTCGGCAGCGGCGTGGTGCTCCCGGATACGGGTATCGTCTGGCAGAACCGGGGGGCGTCGTTCAGCCTCGATCCCGCACATCTTCTGGCTCTCGCGCCGGGCAAACAGCCGTTCCATACCCTGAACCCGGCCGCGGCGCGTCTGAACGACGGACGGGTGATGGTCTACGGCTCCATGGGCGGTGACGGCCAGCCGCAAACTCAGGCCACGCTCTTTACCCGCTATGTGGTGCAGGGTCTGCCGCTGCAGGAGAGCATCTCCCGTCCGCGCTGGCTGCTGGGGCGCACCTGGGGACAAAGCTCAGACACCTTAAAGGTGGAAGGCCGGTTTTCCCCCGAAACGATCGCACGCCTGCAGGCGCTGGGTCACGAGGTGGAGATCTTCCCGGACTTTAGCGAAGCCATGGGCCACGCGGGCGCGATTGTCCGCCACCCGAACGGGCTGTTTGAAGGCGCGTTCGACCCGCGCAGCAACGGCGGCGCCGCCGGATACTGAGGAGAAAACCATGACAACACAACAACCTGACTGGCATGCCTACCTGGCGCAGATGGAGGCCGTGCTGGGCGTTGAGCTGGATGACGCCCGCCGCGCGGAGCTTCAGCAGCAGTTTAGCCGCATTGCCACCATGGCCGCCCCGCTGATGGCGCTGCCGCTTGATGACCGTCTGGAGATCGCAGGAGTATACAAAGCATGAGGCTACACGAGATGAGTATCAGCGCGATCCAGCAGGCGCTGAGTGCAGGCGAGTTAAGCGCCCACGAGATCGCCCGTCAGACGCTGGAGGATATTGCGCGCATCAACCCGCAGATCAACGCCTGGACGGCGGTTACCGAAGCGCGGATGCTGGCCGAGGCAGAAAATATCGACACCCTGCGCCGGGAAAAGCGCCCCCTGCCGCCGCTGGCGGGCGTGCCTTACGCTGTAAAAAACCTGTTTGATGTGGCCGGGCACACCACCCTCGCCGGAGCCGAGCTGTTCAGCAAGCGTTCCGCTGCCAGCGCAGACAGCTTTGCGGTTCGCCAGCTACGCAGCGCAGGAGGACTGTTGTCCGGGATGGTCAATATGGATGCCTATGCCTACGGCTTTACCACGGAAAACAGCCACTACGGCGCCACGCGTAATCCGCACGATCTGACGCGCATTGCAGGCGGCTCCTCCGGTGGCTCTGCCGCCGCCGTCGCCGCCGGGCTGGTCCATTTTTCACTGGGTACCGACACCAACGGGTCGATTCGCGTCCCGGCGTCCCTGTGCGGAATTTATGGCTTAAAACCGACCTTTGGCCGCCTGTCACGCTCCGGCAGCCACCCGTTTGTCGCCAGTCTCGATCATATCGGGCCGTTTGCCCGCCGGGTGGGCGATCTGGCGTCCGTGTACGATGCGCTACAGGGACGAGACACCAGCGACCCTTTTCAGGCAGAGTCCTCCCGCGAGCAGACGCGGCCTTTGCTCGATCGCGGTCTGGATGGTTTGCGCTGCGCCGTCCTCGGGGGCTATTTCAGCACGTGGTGTAACGACGACGCCCGGGAAGCCGTCGCGCGCGCGGCACGTGCTCTCGACGTCCAGGAGGAGTTGCAGTTCCCTGAAGCCGCGCTGTCCCGCTCTGCCGCGTTTATCATCAGCGCCTCCGAAGGGGGGAACCAGTACCTGCCGTCACTTCGCCGTGAACCGGAGCGTTTTGAACCACACTCCCGCGAACGCCTGCTGGCTGGGGCAATGATCCCTTCCGCCTGGTATATTCAGGCCCAGCGTTTTCGTGCCCACGCCCGACAGGCCTGTAAAGCGCTGTTTGAGCAGGCCGACGTGCTGATCGCCCCGGCAACCCCGCGCAGCGCCACGACGATTGGCGAGCAGATCATGGAGATTAACGGGGAACCACTGCCGGTGCGCGCCAGCATGGGGATGCTGACGCAGCCGATCTCATTTCTGGGTTTGCCCGTCACCAGCGTTCCGCTACGCACCGCCCAGGGGGCACCGATTGGTCTGCAACTCATCGCAGCACCGTTTAATGAACAAGCCTGCCTGCGCGTGGCGCGGGTCCTGGAAGCGAGCGGGATAACCGATGCCCGTCCTGCGGAGATGGCACAATGATGAATCACGACGACATTAACCTTCCCTGGGTGGTGGCGGACGTCACGGCCGCGTTTTATCGCTATGAAGATGCGCTGGTGAGCAACAACATTGCGGTGCTGGATGAGTTGTTCTGGCACGACAAAAACACGGTGCGACTGGGCGCGGGGGAAAACCTTTACGGCATTGATGAAATCCGCGCCTTTCGGGCGGCGCGCCCCTCCGCCGGGCTGCAGCGGACGTTGCGCAATACCGTGATCACCACCTTCGGAGAAGATTACGCGGTGTGCAGCACCGAATTTACCCGCGAGGGCACAGAACGCATTGGCCGCCAGCAGCAGACGTGGGTGCGGTTTGCTTACGGGTGGCGGATCGTGGCGGCGCAGGTGAGTTTGATGGTGTAATGAAAAGATGCGTAGGGTTGCATCCATAAGACACCGCTGAGGTATCCACTCACGGTTGTTTATAGGGATGCATAAGTCCCTCTGCTTGCTATGGAAAAATCATCGTAGTCATTTTACAAACGGTAGTCATATATCCGGGTGAATAGTCATTCATGACATCATAAATTAACCAGACGCGTCGGGGTATTTACGGGGGAATGCATATGCTTTTGCAGTTCAGGGCGGGAAATCGCCCTGAGTGTTTTTTAGCAGTGTACGTAACGAGCGTATGATAAATCAGATCATTCTGGCGGAATATAATCTGTTATTTGCTCAGGTAAAAGAGAAGGCATTGCAACAGTGCGGCCTTCATCATCAACAAATTCAACCATGTAAGCCAGATGTGGTTTTTCATGTATGAATACGATGGCACCTATCATGCCTTTAGTTAACCCTTCATCCGGCAAATCTTCCGCTAACACAACCACTTCAAACTCTTCTCTTGTCATGGTCTGATCTCACTTAACCAAAATCGTCGTCATGCGTGGAACAACAGCATCAGTTTCATATATCCAACCGCTGCGCACTATCACTGTCTCACCGTTTATGCCTAATATCGGTATCTCTACAGCCATTCGCTGCCCGTACTGGTCCTCGTTCAAAATTTTAGCTGGGGCAGTTAGTATGCCCTCTCGGACTCGACCTGCTAACACGTCAGAATTTGTCGGGTTATAACCCAGTGCCGATTGGAATACTCTAGCCTTATGCCCGCCGACTGGGTGGTTAACATCTAAAGAGTAAGTTGATAGTTTTCTGTAATCTACAACGGCGTGTTCGGCATTAAGCAATGTGCCTGACTCTGAGGTAAACCCCTTTAAAGCTGGTGATTCAAACTCTGGGATTTTGCTTAATGACGATAACTTTTCCAGTTCGCCGGGGATGTTAATTTTTCCCATTCTTAGTCCGGCAGCAACAGAAGCGCCAGCAATGATGAGACCTTTGTTGTCCATAACCTGATCGTAACCTGCTGGAGCATCGCCGCCTAGCTGCTGTACGGTCTTATGAAACCCCTCTATGTTGCCGTTGTAGATGCCGCCCGCTGCAAGAAGCCTTCCAGCTGCTTTGTTGTTGATAGTTTTTGTGGCCTGAGCGTGTTGTATCGGGGCATCGGAATAGTGCTCCTTAACGGTCGGAGGCGGCTTCCTGCCCTGGTGTTCGTTGAGGACATGCTCGTAAATTTGATGCACAACATGCGGGAAGCTCTCGCCGTAGGTATCCATGAAGCAGTCATAAACCAGATTACCTTCGCCATCAAAGGAGAACGGATTGCGGAACCTATCCCACTTTTCCCCCGTGTCGACGCCGACCATCCAGCCGTGCCCAAGATTCCATTCCACCTCATCATGGAGCTCGTCGAATTCCGACCTGTGCTTGCGTCTGTAGGGCTGCGCCGCATAGCGGTGGTGAACACCTTGCCGACGTTTCGGGACACTATGACGGTGAAAAGGGTAACGCTGGTCATATCCCAGGTAATCCAGTTCGTAAAATATGCTCGCCATCTCAAGTGATTCACGTGGCGTGAGGATGAACTGAATATCAGCCGGAGCCAGTTTCCGCCTGGCTTCCCATTGCATGTAGAGTGTGAACATCCGGTGTCTGCCTTTCCCTTTAAAATTGCAGGGATTTTCCGGCTAATATGATGAAAAATCAATCGTTCAGATAAAGAAAGCCTCATGCCCCATGGTGGGTACACAAGAAAACGGCGAGCGGAGCGACCAACTTCAGGCCGTTCTTTTGGGTTTCAGATTTTGCTTTGGGAGGATTATAGCGTATGCAGCACCGAATTTACCCGCGAGGGCACAGAACGCATTAGCCGCCAGCAGCAGACGTGGGTGCGGTTTGTTTACGGGTGGCGCATCGTTGCGGCACAGGTGAGTGTAATGCCGTCGTAGGCCGGGAAAGGCGCAGCCGCCACCCGGCACAATACGACACCGCTATTTCTGAAACGGATGCACGTCCCGCCAGTGGTCAGCAATTTGCTGGCGGGTACAAACCCAGACCCGCTCGTGCTGCTGCACATAATCCAGGAACCGCTGCAGCGCGCGAAAACGGCCCGGACGCCCCAGCAGGCGGCAGTGCATGCCGATGGACATCATCTTCGGTGCGCTTTCACCCTCTTCATACAGCACGTCAAAGCTGTCTTTCAGATAAGTATAAAACTGCTCGGCGGTATTAAACCCCTGGGCGGTGGCGAAGCGCATGTCGTTCGCGTCCAGCGTGTAGGGCACGATCAGGTGCGGTTTACGGCTGCCATCGCTGCAGGCCACTTCCGTCCAGAAGGGCAAGTCGTCGCCATAGTAGTCGCTGTCGTAGTCAAAACCGCCGTGCTCGACCACCAGCTGGCGCGTGTTGGGGCTGTCGCGCCCGGTGTACCAGCCCGTAGGCGGCTTGCCAAACAGATCGGTCAGCACGTGCACCGCTTTGTGCAGATGTTCCCGCTCCTGGTTGATATCCATATTCTGATAGTGGATCCAACGCCAGCCGTGGCTGACCACGTCATAATCCGCCGCCTTGATCGCCGCGACAATCTCCGGGTGACGCGCCAGCGCCATCGCCACGCCAAAGACCGTCAGCGGCAGTCCGCGTTTCTGAAATTCATGATGAATTCGCCAGAACCCGGCGCGGCTGCCGTATTCGTACAGGGAATCCATGGACATGTGTTTGTCGGGATAGCTGGCCGCTCCGATGATGTCCGAGAGAAACTGTTCCGACCCGGCATCGCCGTGCAGGACGTGGTTTTCTGCCCCCTCTTCATAATTGAGCACAAACTGCACGGCGATGCGTGCCTGATTCGGCCACTGCGCATGCGGCGGGTTGCCTGCGTAGCCACGCAGATCCCGCGGATAACCCTCTTCAAAAAGCCCCATTGCTACCCCCCCAAAAAATTAAAATGGATTCAATGCCTGAAAATGTCCGCTTAACGGTTTGTTCTCCGGGAAGGCCAGATCCCCGTGCTTGCTGGTTGACAGCCCCAGCGCCACCAGCGATTCCACCATCTTCACTGCCGCACTGACGCCGTCGATCACCGGCACGCGCAGCTCGCGCGTCAGCTCCTGGGCGAGCGTTGCCATCCCGCCACAGCCCAGCACGATGGCGCCGCAGCCATCCTCTTTCAGGGCCTGTATACAGCGCGCGCGCACCTTTTCCTGCGCCAGGCCGCTGCCGTCTTCCAGCGCCAGCACCGGAAGATCAATCGCGTGCAGGGCCGCGCAGTGATCCTGAAAGCCATACTGCTGCAGCAGATGACGGGCGATAATCAGCGTGCGCGGCAGCGTGGTGACGATGGAAAAGCGCGTCGCCACCAGCGTGGCCATGTGCATGGCGGCTTCGGCAATGCCGACAACCGGCCCTTGCGCCAGCTCGCGCGCGGCCAGCAGCCCCGGATCGCCAAAGCAGGCAATCACGTGCCCTTCCACCCCCTGCTCTCTGCCTTTTTTGACTTGCTCAAGGACACCCACGGCAGCAATGGCTTCATCAAAATGGCCTTCGATTGAGGGCACACCCGCACTGGGGCAGACCGCGAGGATCTCCGTGCCCGGCGCAGCCACCGCGCGGGCGGCCGCGCCGATGGTTTCCGTCATCGCGAGGCTGGTATTGGGATTAATGACTTGTATACGGACAGACGACATTACGACTCCTTGTGGCTGGCGAACAGGCGGGCAAAATCGGGCAGGCATTCACCTGCCCGTTCGAAACAGAGGCTGGCGACGATATGTTCAAAATGGTGCATTAAGGCATCACTGAGGGGTTGCAGCGCTTTCTGACGCAGCAGCTCCACAAGCTGTTCGTGGTCATTGCAGCGACACCCCTGACGCCACGGCGCGCCCCAGGTGGCAATCACCAACGAGGAGCGCTGGCTCAGGCGGGTCACCATCTCCGTCAGGACCTGATTGCCGGAGATGGCCTGCAGCTGAATATGGAAATTTGCGGAGTGGCGGATCGCCGCCGGGCCGTCGTAAGCCTCATGCGCCTGCTGCTCCTGACGGATGATTGACGCCAGCGCGGCCAGATGCGGCGGCTGACAGTGCGCCAGCACGTCCGGTAGATTGGCGACCTCCAGCAGCGCGCGGGTGCGAAAGATCTGCCGGGCCTCTTCGACCGTCGGGCTGGCAACGTGTGCACCACGTTTGGGCGTTAAGGTGACCATTTGCACAGCGGCGAGTCGCTGCAGCACCTTACGGATGCCCGTACGACTCACGCCAAAGACCTCCGCCAGCGCCTCTTCCGGCAATTTGCTTCCCGGCAGCAGCTGATGTTCGACAATCGCGGTCATCAGCGCCTGAAAGATGGATTCGTCTTTGTCTTGCAGGTCTGGCGCGGCGTGCAGACTGTTCACGTTGTTCATTAACCACTCCACTTTTTACTTTTCGCTATCGAATCGTATACATAAAAATAAAATATTGCATACAAGATTTATTATTTTGGCCTGGATCCTGCAACACCGTCTGCACTCCCACTCAACGGGTTTTCATTCACAGGAGCAGGTTTCATGCCAAACAGACAAAATATGCAACACGGTACGGCCGCTGATTCCGGTGCGGTATACAGCCCACGGCTTTGCAATGAGGATCTGGCACCGACGCGTGACCAGAACTGGAGCTGGTACAACATCTTTTCTTTCTGGATGTCCGACGTCCACAGCATGGGGGGATACGTGGTCGCCGCGAGCTTCTTTACGCTCGGGCTGGCAAGCTGGCAGGTGTTGCTCTGCCTGCTGGTGGGAATTTGCATTGTGCAGCTGTGTGCCAACCTGGTGGCGAAACCGAGCCAGATGGCGGGCGTGCCGTATGCGGTGATCAGCCGTCAGGCCTTTGGTGTGTTCGGGGCGAACATTCCGGCGGTGATCCGCGGGCTTATCGCCTTTGCGTGGTACGGCATTCAGACCTATCTGGCCGCTAACGCCCTGATGCTGGTGGCGCTGAAGTTCTGGCCGTCGCTCTCGTCGCTCACCACCGGCGCGTTCCTCGGGCTGTCGCACCTGGGCTGGGTCTGCTTTGCCATTATGTGGGTATTGCAGGCAATGGTCTTCTGGCACGGCATGAATGCCATCAAGCGCTTTATCGACATCGCCGGCCCGGCGGTGTATGTGGTGATGCTGGCGCTGGCAGGATGGATTGTATACAAGACCGGATTCGACGGGATCTCCTTTACCCTCGCCAGCAAATCCCTGAGCGCGGGCGAGCAGACCTGGCAGATGATCACCGCCACGGCGCTGGTGGTTTCCTACTTCTCAGGCCCGTTGCTCAACTTTGGTGATTTCTCCCGCTACGGCAAAAGCATGGGGGAAATCCGCCGCGGTAACCGCTGGGGCCTGCCGTTTAACTTCCTGCTGTTCTCCATCGTGACCGTGGTGATTGTCTCCGGTACCCAGTCGCTGTTTGGCCGCATGATCACCGACCCGATTGAAACCGTCAGCCGCGTGGGCAACGATCTGGCGGTGGCGATTGGTCTGTTGACCATGATCACCGCCACCATCGGGATTAACATCGTGGCCAACTTCGTCTCCCCGGCGTTTGATTTCTCTAACTGTTCCCCGCAGAAAATCAGCTTCCGCACCGGGGGAATGATTGCCGCCGTCGGCTCGATCCTGTTAACCCCGTGGAACCTGTTTAACTCCCCGGAGCTTATTCATTACACCCTGGATGTGCTGGGGGCGTTTATCGGTCCGCTGTTCGGTATCCTGATTGCCGATTTCTACCTGATTAAGCGTGGCAAGGTATCCGTGGACGACCTGTTCGATGACACGCCAGAAGGGAAATACTGGTACCGCAACGGCTTTAACCCGAAAGCCATCGGCGCGCTGATCCCCTCGGTTGCCGTCGGGCTGGTGATAAGCTTCATCCCGGCGCTGCATGAGGTGGCAAACTTTAGCTGGTTCATTGGCGTATTCCTTGGCGGGGTAACCTACCGCTGGCTGGCGCGCGAAGGGGCGTCCGCCGCTCACTTCACGGCACGCGAGGCCACGCAAACAATCAGACAGGAGCCGTGATGGATTACCAGACTGCGATACGCGGTGCATTTTTCGATATCGCCCGGGTCTGCGACAGCGCAGACCTGATTGCCGACCATGCGCGCTACCAGGAGGACGGCCTGCTGTTTATTCACCACGGGAAAATCGTGGCGCTCATGGCCTGGCAGGAGGGAGAGCAATATCTTGACCCGCACAAGGGTTACACCGACCTGCGCGGCAAACTGCTGCTGCCCGGCTTTATCGATACCCACGTTCATTACCCGCAGACCGAGATGATCGGCGCCTTCGGCGAGCAGCTGCTGGAGTGGCTGACCACCTATACGTTTCCGGTGGAGAGCCAGTTTGCCGACGAGAGCTACGCAAAAGAGATCGCGGAATTTTTCATAAATCAACTGGTGAGCCACGGCACCACCACCGCAATGGTGTTTTGCACACTGCATCCGCAATCGGTGGATGCGCTGTTTACCGAAGCATCGCGCCTGAATATGCGCCTTATCGCCGGGAAGGTGATGATGGACCGGCACACCCCGGACTACCTGACCGAAACGGCACAACAGAGCTACCAGCAGACGCGGGATCTAATCCAGCGCTGGCACCACCATGGACGGCTGGGGTATGCCATTACGCCACGCTTTGCACCCACTTCATCACCGGAACTGCTGGCGGCGGTGCGTTTACTCAGAGAGGAGTTTCCGGACACCTGGCTGCAGACCCATCTGAGCGAAAACCCGAACGAAGTGGCCTGGGTTAATGACCTGTGGCCGGAGCATGAACGTTATCTGGATGTCTATCACCACTACGGCCTCACCGGCGAGCGCAGCGTGTTTGCTCACGGGATCCATCTGCACCACAGCGAGTGGCAGTGCCTGCACGACACCGGATCGGCGGTGGCGTTTTGCCCTACTTCCAATCTGTTTCTTGGCAGTGGGCTGTTTCGGTTACCCGCCTGCTGGCAGCACAAGGTGCGGATGGGTATCGGCACCGACGTCGGCGCGGGTACCACCTTCAGCATGCTGCGCACGCTGGGGGAAGCTTACAAGGTAGGTCAGTTGCAGAGCTATCGCCTGCGCGCCAGCGAGGCCTTTTATCATGCCACGCTGGGTGGCGCGCATGCCCTGCGTCTGGATGACAAAATTGGCAACTTCGTACCGGGCAAAGAGGCCGATTTTATCGTGATCGACCCGGCCGTCACCCCGCTGCAGCGCCTGCGTAGCGGGCGCTGCAAGGATATCTACGAGCAACTGTTTGTGCTGATGACCCTGGGCGACGAGCGTAATATCAGCCAAACCTGGGTCAACGGCGAGCCAGTGTGGTCAGCTGCCGCGGTAGGTTGACCAGCCGCCAGGGGCAATCACAAACGGCAGATGGAAGTGCTCATCTGCCGTTTCGCCGATAAGAAAATCAATCTGCGCGCAGGGATAGAGCGTGTCGCGCCCCGTTTCGCTAAACCAGACGCCAGTCTCGGCCACCAGCCGATAGCGGCCCGCAGGCAGGACGGGAACAAATTCGGTGATGCGGCCCTGCGCGTTGGTCACGCCAGTTGCGATGATCTCCGCGTCCTGTTCAAGACGTACCGTCACCCCCTGCGCGGGTTTTCCCGTCGAGATATCCAGAATATGTGTACTGAGCGTGCTCATGCGCCAATGACTCCTTCCAGTCGTAATAAGGTAATTTCCCGCAGCTGATCCAGTGCGGCCTGCACCTCCTGCGCATCGCTGTTTTCCAGCCGCGCGTTCAGGGCCTGGAGGATCTCCTCCCCGCTGCGGCCTTTGGCGCGGATCAGAAAGACGCGCCCGAAACGACTTTCGTAGCGGGCGTTGCCTGCCCGCAACGCCTCAGCAAGCCGGGCATCATCATGATTCACCGCTCCCTGCTCCCGACGCGACAGCGCCGCCTCCGCCTGCGTGCCCATGGGCTTCTCACCGATGCGCGGATGCGCGCTCAGGGCCTGCGTGAGCGCGTGTTCATCCCAGCTATGCGTCAGCGCCTGGGCCGCGTTAAACAAAACCTCCCGGCTCGGATAAGGCCGCCCGGCGACCAGCGCCTCGGCCCAGCCGGGAATGGCCACGCAAGGGTGTAATAGCGTAAGCACCTCTTCGTGACTCCGGTAATTAAAATCGTCCAGCGTTATCATGGTTCCTCCCGTGTCATCATCGTCCCTGAACATTGCACAAAACACGCCACTCTTGCCTGAGGCCTGGAACAGTTGATTCCTGATCCCTAAACCGGAAATTATTGATTCATAAAAAGGCATTCCCACCGCGATAACGCACCTTAGCAGTGCAAACATCCCTCCCACAACGCCCTTTACCCCACTCTGCAGCCTGGTACGCAAATTGCTGATGTTAATGACACCCGGCAAAAGGAGAGAAGCATGAAAGCAATCGTCATTGGTGCGGGCATTGGTGGCCTGAGCGCCGCTGTCGCGCTGGAAAAGGCGGGCATCGACTGTACCGTGTTTGAAGCAGTAAAAGAGATCAAACCCGTTGGCGCGGCCATCTCCATCTGGCCCAACGGGGTGAAATGCATGCAGCACCTCGGCATGGGCGACATTATTGAGACATACGGCGGGCCGATGCGCTTTATGGCCTACAAGGATCACCGGCGCGGCGACACGTTGACCCGCTTTAGCCTGGCCCCGCTGGTGGAGCGCACCGGGGGACGCCCCTGCCCCGTCTCGCGCGCTGAACTACAGCGCGAGATGCTGGACTTCTGGGGTCGCGAGCGGGTGCAGTTCGGCAAGCGCGTCGAACACGTCCGGGAAGATGATGCTGGCGTCAGCGTAACATTTACCGACGGCAGCACGGCGACGGGCGATTTTCTGATTGCCGCCGACGGCAGCCATTCGGCGGTGCGCCCGTACGTGCTGGGGTATACCCCCGAGCGCCGCTACGCCGGTTACGTTAACTGGAACGGACTGGTGAAGATTGATGAAGAGATTGCCCCCGCCCACCAGTGGACCACGTTCGTGGGAGAAGGCAAGCGTGTGTCGCTGATGCCCGTCTCCGGTGGCCGCTTCTATTTCTTTTTTGATGTCCCGCTTCCCCTCGGTCTGGCGGAAGATCGCACCACCCTCAGAGCCGATCTCACGGGTTACTTCCGCGGCTGGGCGCCGCCGGTGCAGAAGCTGATCGCCGCGCTGGATCCGAATACCACCAACCGCATAGAAATTCACGACATTGAGCCCTTCGACAGCCTGGTACGCGGCCACGTGGCGCTGCTCGGCGATGCGGCGCACAGCACCACGCCGGATATCGGCCAGGGCGGCTGCGCGGCGCTGGAGGATGCGGTGGTGCTGGGTGATTGTCTGCGCAAAAACCACAACATTACGCTGGCGCTGCGGCAGTACGAAGCCCTGCGCTGTGACCGGGTACGTGACCTGGTGCTGAAGGCTCGCAAGCGCTGTGACGTCACGCACGGTAAAGATATGGCGTTAACCAGAGCCTGGTATCAGGAGCTGAGAGAGGAGACCGGGGAGCGCATCATCAACGGTTTGTGCGACACCATTCAGGGCGGACCATTAGGCTGAACGTAAGAGGAATACACATGAATAAAGCACCTGTACCACCCGCCCATTGCACGTTTGAGCCAGAGGACTGGCTGCGTCTGGCAAAGTGCTGGCATCCGGTTGCGCGCGCCTGCGACATTGGCGCGGCGCCGGTTAAGGCGACCCTGCTTGACGAAGCGCTGGTTATCTACCGCGTGAAAGGCCAGGTCGTGGTCGCCCGCGATGTTTGTCCGCATCGCGGCGTGCCGCTGACGCTGGGCTTTCATGATGAGCACGGGATTATCTGCCCCTACCATGGCCTGCGCTTCGGGGAAGATGGCCGCTGCAACCGTATTCCCTCCAGCCCCGACCAGCCGGTACCGGCGAAACTCAACCTGATTAACTACGCCGTGGAGGAGCGCTTTGGCTTGATCTGGACGTGTCTGGCGTTTGACCCCGACAACCCGATGCCGCTGCCCACCATGCCACACTGGGATGACGACGGCTTTCAGCAGATCAACTGTCCGGCGTTTGAGGTGAATGGCTTCGCTGGCCGTCAGGTGGAAGGATTTTTGGATGTGGCGCATTTTGCGTGGATCCACACCAGCACCTTTGCGGACCCGGATAACCAGCTCGTCCCGACCTATCAGCCACAGGAAACACCGTTTGGCTTTGTAGCGGACTACTGGAGTTCGGTGAGCAATTATCCCGCCGGCGCTGATGTGCAGGCGCCGGAAGGCTTCCAGTGGCTGCGCCATTTTGAAATGCATTTGCCGTTTACCGCCACCCTGACGATCCATTTTCCGGGCGAATCCCGGCTGGTGATCATGAACGCCGCGTCGCCGGTCTCGTCACGCGTCACCCGCATGTTTGCCCCGATTGCGCGCAACTTTGATCTGCATATCCCGGTGGAAGAGGTGCATGCCTTTAACCTGCGGATTTTTGAGGAAGACCGCCTGATGGTCGAGACCCAGCGCCCGGAAAGTTTGCCGTTGGATCTGACCCTTGAAGCCCATATTCCCGCGGATAAAAGCTCGATTGCCTATCGCCGGGGGCTGAAAAAGATGGGTTTTGGCGCGTTTTTCCTGGTCTGATGGAGGGCTGTCATGAGTGATATCTTAAGCGTTATCGTCGACGGGCTGTGGCGTCAGGGGAACAAAAGCCTCGCCGTCAGGCTGGTGGCGGAAAACGGTGAAGCGCTGCCTGAGTGGCAGCCCGGTGCGCATATCGACGTGCATCTGCCCTGCGGGGTTATACGTCAGTATTCCCTGACCGGCCCATGCGGGAGTGAAGGCTATCTGATCTGCGTGGGCCGGGAAACCGCCTCGCGTGGCGGGTCGCGCTATATTCATGAGACGCTGCGTCCCGGTCAGACGCTGCTGATCTCCGCGCCGCGCAATCTGTTTGCCCTGCAGAAGGCCGAACGGGTGTTGCTGCTGGCTGCGGGGATCGGGATTACGCCACTGTATGCCATGGCCCTGCAGCTGGAAGCAGCCGGAACCCCGTTCACTCTGCACTATTATGTCAAACACGCTGAAAGCGCGGCTTTCGCCCGCGAGCTGGCGCAGCTGAAGCACGGCGAATGCGTTATCCATACCACCAGCCCGCGCACGTTGCTGGCAGAGCATATCCCGGTGGCCGCGGCGGGTCTTCACGCCTGGGTCTGTGGCCCGGCCGGGTTTATGGAAAAAGTACGTGAGGTGGCGACGGCGAAAGGCTGGGATGGCGCCACGATCCACAGCGAGGCGTTTCAACCCGCTGCGCCTGATACCGGCGCTGAAAGTGGCGAGATCTTCACGATTAAACTGGCCTCCACCGGAGAGCGCTGGCCTGTGCCCGCTGATAAAACTATTGCCCAGGTGCTACAGGAAAACGGTGTGGCCGTACCGCTCTCCTGCGAGATGGGGATCTGCGGTGCGTGTCTGACACCGGTGATTGACGGCGTGGTGGATCACCGGGACAGCGTACAGTCAGAGGCAGAGAAAAACGCCCCGAACCCGCATGTGGCGCTGTGTTGCTCAAGAAGTCATTCCGCTGAGCTGGTGATTGGGCTGTAAAACGAAAAAACCCTGCGATAGTGCTATCGCAGGGTTTTCGAATTTGGCGGAAGCGTAGAGATTCGAACTCTAGAACCCTTTCGGGTCGCCGGTTTTCAAGACCGGTGCCTTCAACCGCTCGGCCACGCTTCCAAAGTGAGGCGCACTATAAACATCTCTGAGCATGATGTAAAGCGTGAAATTGCATAAAGTTACACTTGCTCACCATCACTCCGCCCTCTGGCGTCATGACTCACTTCGGCGACGTTAATCTGGATGTGAAGTTTCCCTCTCATTACAGGCACCGGCAAATGTCCGGCAGGCAGCGTGTTGCGCTCAATCACAATATATATGTATTATGTTATAACATAACAATTTAGGATTGATTTTTATGCTTCTGAAAAAAGGGTTATTACTGACAGTACTGCTGGCCTTGGTACCAGCCACGTTTGCAGCAACAACTTACCCGCTGACGATTGAAAATTGCGGCGTCAGGCAGACCTTTACGCAAGTGCCACAGCGCGTCGTTACCGTGGGTCAGCATGAAACGGAATTGCTGCTCGCGCTGGGGCTGGAAAAATCTGTCGCCGCAACCTCAGTCTGGTTCGGCAAACTCCCGGATTCGCTGGCTGATGCCGGAAAAAAACTCCCCCGGCTTGCGGATAACTCCCCCTCTTTTGAAGCCGTGGTGGGACAAAAACCGGAACTCGTCCTCGCTCAGTATCACTGGCATATTGGCCCGCAGGGCGAGGTGGGAACACGCGAGCAGTTTGCATCACTGGGGATCAAGACGTGGATCTCTCCTGCCGACTGCACGGACAAAACGGTGACGGCAACCTCAAACGCAGACGGAGCACGGAGCACGCCGTTTTCACTGGCAGAAATAAAACACGAAGTCACAGACCTGGCCGCCATCTTTGATGTTCCCGCGCGCGGCGAGCAGCTCAATCGTGAGCTGACAGAACGGATTCAGAAAGCGCAGGCGCGCATCTCAGCAAAACCCCTGAAGGTTGTCTTCTGGTTTTCAAGCAGCCGCCTGAATGGCGATCCCTGGGTGGCAGGGAATTACGGCGCGCCTGGCTGGATAAGCCGCACGCTGGGGTTAAAGAACGTTATTGACTCGCATGATGAATGGCCCGCTGTCACCTGGGAACATATTGCCCAAATGCAGCCAGACGTTATCGTCATCGCTCAGATGTCACGCAGGCTCTACCCTGCCGATGACGCCGCGGTAAAAGAGGCCTTTTTACGACGCGATCCGGTGACAAGAAACATTCCGGCGGTCAGGAATAATCAGATTATTGTGGTGCCCGCAATGTCGTTAAACCCTTCTTTGCGTAACGTCGACGCGGTTGAGCTTATCAGCGATCGGCTGGCTTCATTCCAGGGCGAATAATGAGTCATGTATCTTCTCCCCGCCGCAAGCAGGGGTTAATGGCGGCAGGCGCCGTGGCATTGCCGCTGATGCTGGTCTTTGCCGCGAGTATCGGCGATATGCCGGTATCGTATGCCGTTACCGGAAAAGCGATCCTCAATGGTCTTGGGCTGACTGCATACGTTCTGCCGCAACCCGAGGAAGGCATCGTCTGGCAGTACCGCATGAGCCGCGCATTAATGGCAGCATGCAGCGGCGGCCTGGCGCTGTGCGGGCTGGTGCTCCAGTCAATACTGCGTAACCCCCTGGCGGAGCCCTATCTGCTGGGCATCTCCGCAGGCGCTTCGCTGGGGGCCGTCTGCGTGATGCTGCTCGGTATCGGGGGGAGCGTGATTGGCGTGAGCAGCGGTGCGTTTGTTGGCGCCTGCGCCGCTTTTGCGCTCATCATGTTGATTACAAACGGCATGAGCGCAAGCCCGTCGCGCATTTTGCTGGCAGGCATTGCGGGCACACAGCTCTTCAACGCCATGACCGCATATATCGTCAGCACCTCCGCCAATGCCGAGCAGTCGCGTAGCGTTATGTTCTGGCTAATGGGCAGCCTGAGCGGTGTGCGCTGGCCAGACGCGCTGCTGGCGCTGGCCGTTACGTTGACGGGCCTGCTGATGGTATGCCTCTTTGCGCGGGCGCTGGACACCTTTACCTTTGGAGACGAGGTCTCTACCACCCTCGGGATTCCGGTGACCGCTGTACGAATTATCCTGTTGCTGACCTGCGCGTTCGTCACCGCAACCCTGGTCAGCGCCATAGGCGCAGTGGGATTTGTGGGGATGGTCATTCCCCATGTGACGCGCATGCTCAGCGGTCCGGGCCATCGCCGCACGATCCCGCTGACGTTTCTTATCGGCGCGCACTTTATGATCCTGGCCGATGTCGTGTCACGCACGCTGATTGTGCACCAGGTGCTTCCCATCGGCGTGGTGACGGCACTGGTGGGCGCACCTGTCTTTGTGGCGCTGCTTTATCAAAACCGGAAGGAGCATCCATGAATATTTCCGTCTCCGGGTTAAGTGTGACCCGACAAGCACAGACGGTGCTTGAGGATATCGATCTCGACCTGTCATCCGGGCAGATTGTCGGCCTGTTAGGGCCAAACGGCTCGGGCAAATCAACGCTGCTACGCTGTCTTGCCGGGCTGTTTCCACACCACAGTGAACGCGTCGCGCTTAATGGCACGTCGCTTAGCGTGATGCCGTTAAAAACGCGCGCGCGGCAGTTAGCCTTCGTCCCGCAACATGCCGACGTTGAGGGAGAACTGACCGTCGAGGAAATCGTGCGGCTGGGACGTACGCCTTACCGGAAGGCGTTTCAGAGAAGCACTCGCGATGATGATATGGCGGTGGAAGAGGCGATTAGCCTCATGCGGCTATGCGGATTACGCCAGCGGCGGTGGCAGCAACTGTCTGGTGGGGAGCGTCAGCGAACCCAGATAGCACGAGCGCTGGCACAGCAGCCCCGGGTGTTGCTGCTTGATGAGCCGACAAACCACCTGGACATTCAGCACCAGCTGGAGCTGATGCGACTTATATCGCAACTGCCTCTTACGGTGGTGGTGGCGCTGCACGATCTCAATCTGGCGGCCAACTACTGCCAGCGGCTGATCCTGCTGAAGGCCGGGCGTATCGCGGCCACGGGCGCGCCTGCGGAGGTGCTCACCCCTGAAAATATCGAGCAAACCTGGTGCGTCAAAGCGAACGTCTACAGGGCAGACGCCGGGATGACGATCGGCTACAACATGGGCGGCATGGCGGAGATGTAGAGCCAAAGCAAAAAACCCTGCGATATTGCTATCGCAGGATTTTCGAATTTGGCGGAAGCGTAGAGATTCGAACTCTAGAACCCTTTCGGGTCGCCGGTTTTCAAGACCGGTGCCTTCAACCGCTCGGCCACGCTTCCTAAGTGAGGCGAACTATAAACACCTCACTGCAGGCTGTAAAGAGCACACGCATTCGTTCGCTTTAAAAATAGCCAAATTACGTTTAATCGGTTGAATAGACAACATATTGGCCATTTTGCCAGCACAATCTCCAGCGATTGTCTTAGTGTTTTTTGATGTACATATCTTTCGTATAGTAGTACCCGAGCTTATCCGGCGTGAATCCCCCCACCCACGGCTTCACCAGGTGCGTACGAACGTAGTGATAGACAGGGATCGCCGGCACATCACGCCCCAGCAAATCCTCTGCCTGTTGATAAAACTTACCGCGCTCTTGTGCCGTTTTCGACTTCGCCGCATTCACCAGCGCTTGATCGTACTCAGGATTGCTGTACTGCGTGGTGTTTTGGCTATCCCCGGTACGGAAGTTATTCAGGAATGTGGAGGCGTCATCGTAATCGGCAATCCAGGCGTAGCGCACCGCGTCAAAGTTATGGGTGTGCATGGTATCGAGCATGGTTTTCCACTCCTGGTTCTGCAGCTTCGCCTCGACGCCCAGATTTTTCTTCCACATTGAGCTGGCAGCAATCGCGATACGCTGGTGCGTTTCAGAGGTGTTATACAGCAGATTAAAACTCAGTGGATGGCTGGCGTTATACCCGGCCTCTTCGAGCAGTTTTTTCGCCTCGGCAATTCGTTTGTCCCGCGGCCAGCTGGCGTAATCCGGATTCTGTAACTTAACGCCACCAATGTCCGGCTGGCTGATAAGCCACGCCGGACGCTGCCCCTGCCCCATCACTTTATCTGCGATGATGTCTTTATCGAGCGCCATATTGAGCGCCTTACGCACGCGCGCATCGTTGAACGGCGGACGGGCGGTGTTGAATTCGTAATAGTAGGTGGCAAGCTGCGGAGAGACATCCAGCTGGCTGCCCAGCGTTTTCTTAAGCTGGGCGAACTGGTTGACTGGCACCGTGTAAACAATATCGATTTCTCCCGCTTTATAGCGGTTCACATCAGCCGCCTCGGAGGTGATAGGCAGATATGTCACCTTGTTGATCACAGTATGGGCATTATCCCAGTAGCGCGGGTTACGCTCCGCCACAATGCGTTCGTTAACCACCCACGAGGACAGCTTATAGGCGCCGCTGCTGACGATGTGCTCGGGCTTGGTCCACTTATCGCCGAAACGCCCCACCAGGACTTTATCTATCGGCACCAGAGACGGGTGTGCCAGCATCGCCAGGAAAGCAGCATTAGGCTGCGAAAGCGTGACCTCCAGCGTGGTGTCATTAATGGCTTTCACGCCCAGCGTATCGGGCGCTTTTTTGCCTTCGGCAATTTCAGTGCCGTTGACGATAAGCATGCTTCCGGGATAACTGGCATACGGTGAGGCGGTTTTTGGGTCAACCAGTCGCTGCCAGCTCCAGACGATATCTTCCGCGGTGATGGCGGTACCGTCGCTCCAGGTGATGCCCGGACGCAGATGGAACGTCCAGACTTTGTTGTCCTTGTTCTCCCATTTTTCCGCCAGCCGTGGCTGGATTTCACCCGCCGGGGAGACACTGACCAGCCCGTCGAATAAATCGCTGATAATATTGAATTCGACGTCGCTTTCGACTTTATGCGGGTCGAGCGAAGCGGGTTCACTTCCGTTATTCCTGACCAGTTCCTGCTTATCGGCCAGCTGCGTTCCTGCCGGCACGTTAGCCGCCCAGGTTGCCGTGCTGGCGCACAGGATCCCGGCCGCCAGTAAAGAGAGTGTAAAGTGAGTGCGTGTTTGTGGTTTCATTTCCTTCGCCTTATTGTCTGTTTTGTGACGATCCGGAAATAACTCTTAGCGGCCTTATGGTAATAAGGCAATATTTTTCAGTAACCTATAAGAGCTTGATCTGATTAATTGCGCCAAACCGCTGTTCATACTGGTGAAACGTATTTCTGCAGAAGAAACAACCAGCTCCGGCGCTAACCTACTGAGTAAAGATGGGTAAAACCACTTTGAGACTGGCGCGCCGTTTCCTATTCTTTCCGTTAATTACATCTGTCATAAGAGAGTGACTCATGGATCGTATAATTACTTCCTCACGCGACCGCACATCGCTACTCAGCACCCACAAGGTGCTGCGCAATACGTACTTTATGCTCAGCCTGACGCTGGCGTTTTCGGCGATCACCGCCACCGCCAGCACCGTGCTGATGCTGCCGTCTCCGGGGCTGATCCTGACGCTGGTGGGGATGTACGGTCTGATGTTCCTGACCTACAAAACCGCTGACAAACCGGTCGGTATTCTTTCCGCGTTCGCCTTTACCGGCTTCCTGGGTTATATCCTGGGGCCAATCCTGAACGCGTACCTGTCTGCCGGGATGGGTGATGTGATCGGTATGGCGCTGGGCGGCACCGCGCTGGTGTTCTTCTGCTGCTCCGCCTACGTGCTGACCACCCGCAAGGACATGTCCTTCCTCGGCGGTATGCTGATGGCAGGTATCGTGGTGGTGCTGATTGGTATGGTGGCTAACATCTTCCTGCAGCTCCCTGCCCTGCACCTGGCGATTAGCGCGGTGTTTATCCTGCTGTCATCCGGCGCGATCCTGTATGAAACCAGCAACATCATTCACGGCGGTGAGACCAACTACATCCGCGCCACCGTGAGCCTGTATGTGTCGCTGTACAACATCTTCGTGAGCCTGCTGAGCATCCTGGGCTTCGCCAGCCGGGATTAAGCCAGAGTGTTGTGTACCGAGCCCCGCTTATGCGGGGCTTTGTTTTTTGGTACACTGCGGCGGTTTTTGACTGATGCGTGAATAACTATGTTGAGCTTTGAAGGTAAAGAGATCGAAACCGATAACGACGGTTATCTGAAAGACAGCCACCAGTGGAGCGAGGCGCTGGCGGAAGTGATTGCAGAAAAAGAGGCGATCGCGCTCTCCCCTGAGCACTGGGAAGTGGTGCGCTTTGTGCGCGAGTTCTATCTCGAATTCAATACCTCTCCGGCTATCCGGATGCTGGTTAAAGCCATGGCCGATAAATTCGGTGAAGAGAAAGGCAACAGCCGCTATCTGTATCGTCTGTTCCCGAAAGGCCCGGCCAAACAGGCCACCAAAATTGCCGGCCTGCCTAAACCGGTGAAATGCATTTAGTAGCGAATACCGAAGTTCATGTATTCCCGGCCGGGTTGATGCGGTTCGGTTAAGACCTTATCAACCCGGGCACTGCGCGGCCCACCCGCTTTCAGCCACGCCAGCAGTTTTTCAACCTGCTCTGCCTCGCCACAGGCGACCACCTCAACGCTGCCATCATCCATGTTTCGCGCATATCCCGTTAGCCCAAGCTGAACGGCCTCGCGCTGCGTGCTGTAGCGGAAGCCCACGCCCTGAACGACGCCGTGAACCCAGGCGATAGTGCAGACTTTTGACATCTTCCTTCTCCTTATCCGTCTGGCGCGTTGCATTTCCCCGGCGAACTCGGGAAAATGGCGGCCATTTTCTTGAATCGACAGAATAGCAAATTATGAGTGTACGTTTAGTGTTAGCCAAAGGGCGCGAGAAGTCATTACTGCGCCGTCATCCCTGGGTCTTTTCCGGCGCGGTTGCCCGTATGGAAGGTAAAGCCAGCCTCGGTGAAACCATTGATATTGTTGACCATCAGGGGAAATGGTTAGCACGAGGCGCCTACTCGCCAGCCTCCCAGATCCGCGCGCGCGTCTGGACCTTCGACAAAGATGAAACCATCGATATCGACTTCTTCGTGCGTCGTTTGCAGCAGGCGCAGCAGTGGCGCGACTGGCTGGCCAAACGCGATGGTCTGGACAGCTACCGCCTGATTGCCGGAGAGTCCGACGGTCTGCCGGGCGTGACCATTGACCGCTTCGGTAACTTCCTGGTTCTGCAGTTACTGAGCGCTGGGGCGGAATACCAGCGCGCCGCGCTGATCAGCGCCCTGCAGTCTCTGTTCCAGGAGTGCGCCATCTACGACCGCAGCGATGTGGCTGTGCGTAAAAAAGAGGGAATGGAACTGACCCAGGGTCCGGTGACCGGCGAACTGCCGCCTGCCCTGCTGCCTATCGAAGAACACGGCATGAAGCTGCTGGTGGATATTCAGGGTGGTCATAAAACGGGCTATTACCTCGACCAGCGTGACAGCCGTCTGGCCACGCGTCAGTACGTTGCCGACAAACGCGTGCTCAACTGCTTCTCTTACACCGGCGGCTTTGCGGTATCGGCTTTAATGGGCGGCTGCGCGCAGGTGGTGAGCGTGGATACGTCTCAGGAAGCGCTGGATGTGGCAAAACAGAACGTCGAGCTGAACAAGCTGGATCTGAGCAAAGCCGAATTCATTCGCGACGACGTCTTCAAACTGCTGCGTAAATATCGCGATCAGGGTGAGAAGTTTGACGTTATCGTGATGGATCCGCCCAAGTTTGTAGAGAACAAAAGCCAGCTGATGGGTGCCTGCCGCGGCTATAAAGATATCAACATGCTGGCCATTCAGCTGTTGAACCCAGGCGGCGTGCTTCTCACCTTCTCCTGCTCTGGACTGATGACCACAGATTTATTTCAGAAAATCATCGCCGATGCCGCAATAGATGCTGGTCGTGATGTACAATTTATAGAGCAGTTCCGTCAGGCAGCCGATCACCCGGTGATCGCTACCTACCCGGAAGGGCTGTATCTGAAAGGGTTTGCCTGTCGCGTCATGTAACTTGAAAAGAGAAATATTGCCCGCACATAGAGTGTAAGTAGTGTTTCCCGGGAGGTGACTATGATTGCCAGCAAATTCGGTATCGGCCAGCAGGTCCGCCACACTTTGCTCGGGTATTTGGGTGTGGTCGTGGATATCGACCCGGAGTATTCCCTTGATGAACCGTCGGCGGATGAGCTGGCGGTGAACGCAGAGCTTCGCGCCGCACCCTGGTACCATGTGGTGATGGAAGGTGATGATGGACAACCCGTCCATACTTATCTTGCTGAGGCGCAGCTAAGCAGTGAATTGCAGGATGAGCATCCGGAGCAACCCACGATGGATGAACTGGCTCAGACTATCCGCAAACAGTTACAGGCTCCGCGCCTGCGGAACTAAGCGTGTAAAAAAAGCCCGATAACGGGCTTTTTTTTATGACTTTGTCAGCCCCAGCCGGGGGATTTCAATCGCCGGACAGCGGTCCATCACTACCTTCAGCCCCGCCTCGCGCGCCAGCACCGCAGCCTGTTCGTTAATAACGCCTAACTGCATCCACAGCGTTTTCGCACCGATGGCAATGGCCTCCTGCGCCACGCCCCATGCAGCCTCTGAATTACGGAACACATCCACCATATCCACCTTTTCCGGTACGTCGTTTAGCGTGGCGTATCCTTGCTGGCCCAGCAAGGTCTTACCGGCCACTTTTGGTGACACAGGGATGACGTGGTAGCCCTGATCGAGAAGGTACTTCATTACCCGATAGCTTGGACGATCCGGTTTATCGCTCGCCCCCACCAGCGCAATGGTGCGTGTGGACGTCAAAATCTCGGCAATATCATTCTCTTTCATGCTTTTCCTCCTGGCTTTTTAACAAGTGTATGTCAAAGCGCACATCTCAACCATCCATCCCATACAGATGTATGAGAGCAAAAGGCCAGAATATGTCTATATGTTAGTAAACATGATTATCGACAAATTTAGATACATTATCGCGGTAAGCGTACGTTAAACAGGAGCCCCTATGAAAGCCGGCCTTGCCACTGCTGTGATTGCGTTAGTGATGCCGGTTTGCGTTTTTGCAACCACGCTGCGGCTTTCTTCCGACATTGACCTGCTGGTGCTGGACGGGAAAAAAGTCTCCAGTTCGTTATTACGCGGTGCAGACAGCATCGAACTGGATAACGGCCCTCATCAGGTGGTGTTCCGGGTGGAAAAAACCATCCGCCTTGCTAATCATGAACAACGAACGTACCTCTCTCCCCCGCTGATTATGAGCTTTAACACCCAGCAGGTAAGCCAGGTGAACTTTACGTTGCCGCGTCTGGAAACGGAAAAAGAGTCGGCGACGTTTGACGCCTCGCCGCGTGTGGAACTGGTGGATGGCGATGCCACCCCGATCCCGGTGAAGCTGGATATTCTGGCGCTGACGTCGTCACCGACGGGCACAGATTATGAGGCCGCAACCCAGGCCTATAACAAAGCGGGTAAGCGCGCCTCGCTGCCCCGGTTTGCCACCATGATGGCTGACGACAGTACACTGCTGTCCGGCGTCTCAGAGCTGGATGTGATCCCCCCTCAATCCCAGACGCTGACAGAACAACGCCTGAAATTTTGGTTCCAGCAGGCCGATCCCGACACGCGAGCCCGTTTTTTACAGTGGGTGAAGCAACAACCTTCGTCGTAAGCCACATTTTTTTCGCCTTTCTCTTGCAGCATCAGGCGGTTCCCGTCATCGTGTAGCCAGTTAACCTGATGGATATGATTATGGAACTGACAACACGCACATTACCGGCACGCAAGCACATTGCGCTGGTTGCGCACGATCACTGTAAACAAATGCTGCTTAACTGGGTTCGCCGCCATCAGTCCTTGCTGGAAAAGCACGCCCTCTCGGCGACGGGCACCACCGGTAACCTTATCCACCGCGAAACGGGTCTGGAGGTGAACGCCATGCTGAGCGGCCCGATGGGTGGCGATCAGCAGGTGGGCGCACAGATTTCTGAGGGGAAAATTGATGTTCTGATCTTCTTCTGGGATCCGCTGAATGCGGTTCCGCATGACCCGGACGTGAAAGCGCTGCTGCGTCTTGCCACCGTCTGGAATATTCCGGTGGCGACAAACCTGTCGACGGCGGATTTCATCATTGAATCACCGCAGTTCAACTCGCCGGTTGAAATTCTCATCCCGGATTATCAGCGTTATCTTTCCGAGAGACTGAAGTAGCGTTATGCCCGGCGGCGCTACGCTTGCACGGGCCAACGAGTTTTGTCGGCCGGGTCAGGCGAAGCCGCCACCCGGCAATCCCGCTACGGCTTGCGCGCCACCGGCACATCAATACTCTTCAGAATATCGACAAACACTGACGGCTCCTCTTTGTTGAACAGCAGCCACACGCGATGACGCGCGCGGGTGATCGCCACGTACAGCAAACGCCGCTCTTCGGCATCCGGGAAATCCTCCGGTACCGGCAGTAATGCTTCTTCCATCACCGACTCACGGGCAGGGGCCGGGAACCCATCGCTCCCCTCTTTCAGCCCGACCACAATGACGTAATCGGCCTGCTGGCCTTTGCTTGCGTGGATGGTCATAAAATCAAGCTGCAGCTTCGGCCAGCGAGTCGCCGCCTTCTCCAGCGCCGCAGGTTTTAGATGGTGATAACGCGCCAGCACCAGAATACGTTCATCTGGCTTTGCGTAGCCGCTGAGTTTGTCCAGCAGCGGCTCAAGCTGGTCGTCCGCCAGCAGGGTTACGGCTTTTTTATCTCCCGCCCTCAGACTATTAAGCGGCTTGGCCAGCTGATGGGGGTTCTGCTGAATAAAGCGGTTCGCAATTTCACCAATTCGGGAGTTAAAGCGGTAGGTGGTATCCAGATCGCTGCGATCGCCTTCGCCAAAATAGTGATGGAACGCGGTGGTCAGTGAAAGCTGCGCGCCGCTAAAGCGGTAGATGGCCTGCCAGTCATCCCCTACGGCAAACAGAGAGGTATGTTTATTTTGCGCCCGTAACGCCGAAAGCAGCGCGGCACGCTGCGGAGAGATATCCTGGAACTCATCAACCAGAATATGTTTCCACGGACTGACGAAGCGCCCCTTCTCCAGAATGATGATGGCCTGATGGATCAGGCCTGAGAAGTCGACGGCGTTTTCCTCCTTCAGCGCTGTTTTCCAGGCTTTCAGCAGCGGTGCCATCAGTTTGACCCGCTTTGAAAAAAGCGCGCGGATGTCCTCCGGCGCACTCTCAATCATCTCGGCTTGGGTTCCGCCGTGCATACGCATCAGGCTCACCCAGCGGTCGAGACGCGAGCCAAGCCGACGCGCCAGCTTTTCATCCTGCCAGAAACTGCCTTCCGGCACGTCCCAGTTGAGCTCGTCTTCCAGCCACTGTCGCCACCCTTTCGCCTGCGCTTTTTTCTCGCTGCACTGCTGCCGCCACGCCTTAATAAACAGGGCCTGACGCGCCTGGGTGTCGTTTTCCAGTTTACTGATGGAAGGGACTTTTTTGCTGCCCTGCTGAATGATGTGCAGGGCAAGGGCATGGAAGGTTCGGGCGGTAATATCCCGGGTGTGCAAACGCTCCTGAATGCGTTCGTCCATCTCCTGCGCCGCCTTGCGACCAAACGCCAGCAGCAGGATCTGATCGGCGACGGCCTCGCCCGTTGTCAGCAACCACCCCGCCCGCGCGACCAGTACGGACGTTTTGCCGCTCCCGGCCCCCGCGAGCACCAGCAGCGATTGTTCGCCGTTAACCACGGCGCGAGCCTGGGCAGGATTCAGCGGCGACGACTCCACCGTACTGAAGAAATCGGCATAGCGGGTGAGCATTTCGTCAGTCCACGCCTGGTTATGCGCCAGCCGGCTCTTGTCTGCGTCGCTCAGCCAGGCCTGACACTGTCGCCAGGCGTCACGGCAATTATCAAACTCATTGAGACGCGTCACCGGTAACGGCAGCGCCGTCAGCGCCTGCCTGATTTTTTGCTGCAGACCGGCGGTCTGCTGACGGGTCAGCCATGTTTGTTGGGCATTACTCTGCGCGATATCACTCAGCACCTGCTGCAGGACCTGTGCGGCTATCACGCTCATATCGTGACTCCACTGCTGCCAGAGCTGGTTCAGATGATGATGAAAACGCTGGGTTTCGCCCCACTCCGTACCGTGAAGACGTACGACTTTATCTGCAGGGAGCACAAACTCCAGTTCGCCCCATACCAGCCCGCGTTTGCAGTGGATGGCCAGGAGTTGATTGAACGGAATGAGGTATTCGTGGCGTTCACCGGAGACCTTTACTCCCGCGTTGAGGAGGACAACCTTGTCGTAAGGGTGTTGCGCCAGGCGTTTGCCCATTGAAGTTGCTTTCAGTTCCATATCCAGCCGGATCCGCGAAGAGATAATTGCCTGATAGTTTAACTGCCAGTTTTAAGGTGCTCCAGCCTAAAAAAACGTTACAATCATTGGGCGTTAATTTTATCGAAAGGAAGTGAGGGTTTATGCGTACCGTTCTGAATGTGTTGAATTTTGTGCTGGGCGGTTTTGCCACCACCCTTTCCTGGCTTTTTGCCACCCTGGTGAGCATCGTCCTGATTTTTACGCTTCCCCTGACCCGCTCCTGCTGGGAAATCACCAAACTCTCCTTTATCCCTTACGGGAATGAAGCGGTTCACGTTGACGAACTGAACCCGGAGAATAAAAGCGCGCTGATGAACACGGGCGGAACCGTGCTGAACATTCTGTGGCTGATTTTCTTCGGCTGGTGGCTGTGCGTAATGCATATTTTTGCCGGTATTGCGCAGTGCATCACAATCATTGGTATTCCGGTGGGGATCGCGAACTTTAAGATCGCCGCCATCGCTCTGTGGCCTGTCGGGCGCAGGGTAGTTCCGGTCGAAGTGGCCCAGGCGGCGCGTGAAGCGAATGCACGTCGTCGTTTTCAGTGATTAAGGACTGGCCGCGTCTATGCTAAGCCCACTGCTTCGCCGTTACACCTGGAACAGCTCCTGGCTCTATAACGTCAGGATTTTTATCGCACTTTGCGGCACGGTTGCGCTGCCGTGGTGGCTGAACGATGTCAAGCTCACCATTCCGCTCACGCTGGGGGTGGTTGCGGGAGCGCTGGCGGATCTCGACGATCGCCTTGCCGGGCGTCTGCGCAACCTGGTCATCACCCTTGTCTGCTTTTTTATTGCCTCCGCGTCCGTGGAGTTGCTGTTCCCGTGGCCGTGGCTGTTTGCATTAGGTCTTACGCTTTCCACCAGCGGGTTTATTTTGCTGGGTGGTCTGGGGCAGCGCTATGCCACCATCGCGTTTGGCGCCCTGCTGATTGCCATCTACACCATGCTGGGGGTGTCGCTTTACGACCAATGGTATCAGCAGCCTGTACTGCTGTTGCTGGGGGCCATCTGGTATAACCTGCTGACATTAACCGGCCATCTGATCTTCCCGGTTCGTCCTCTGCAGGATAACCTTGCCCGCAGTTACGAGCAGTTGGCCCACTATCTTGAGCTCAAATCCCGGCTGTTTGACCCGGATATCGAAGAAGAGAGCCAGGCTCCGCTCTACGATCTGGCTCTGGCGAACGGCCAGCTTGTCGCCACGCTTAACCAGACAAAAGCGTCGCTGCTTACCCGGCTTCGCGGCGACCGTGGCCAGAGAGGGACGCGCAGAACGCTGCACTATTACTTTGCCGCTCAGGATATTCATGAACGCGCCAGCTCGTCTCATGTTCAGTATGCTGCCCTGCGCGAGAAGTTTCGCTACAGCGACGTTATGTTCCGCTTCCAGCGTCTGCTTTCCATGCAGTCCCAGGCGTGCCAGCAGCTGGCGCGCTCCATTCTGCTGCGCACGCCTTATCAACACGATCCACGCTTTGAACGCGTGTTCAGCCATCTTGATGCGGCAATTGACCGCGTGCGAGCCAGCGGAACGTCGCCGGAGCACATCAAAGCGTTGGGATTTTTGCTCAATAACCTGCGGGCGATTGATGCTCAGCTGGCAACGATTGAGTCTGAACAGGCCATGGCGCTGCCGGGCAATGAGGCGGACAGTCAGCTCGCGGATGACAGCGTGCACAGTTTTAGCGATATGTGGCTCCGGTTAAGCCGAAACTTTACGCCGGAATCTGCCCTGTTTCGCCATGCGGTACGCATGTCGCTGGTGCTGTGCGTGGGTTACGCCTTTATCCAGATAACCGGTTTACATCACGGGTACTGGATCCTGCTGACCAGCCTGTTCGTCTGCCAGCCGAACTATAACGCTACCCGACACCGCCTGGCGCTGCGTATTATCGGCACGCTGGTGGGGGTCGCAATCGGGCTACCGGTGCTCTATTTTGTACCCTCGGTGGAAGGCCAGCTGATCCTCATCGTAATCACCGGGGTGCTGTTCTTCGCCTTTCGTAATGTGCAGTACGCCCACGCGACGATGTTCATCACCCTGCTGGTGCTACTCTGCTTTAATCTGCTGGGCGAAGGGTTTGAAGTCGCCCTGCCCCGCGTGATCGATACGCTGCTCGGCTGTGCCATCGCCTGGGCGGCAGTGAGTTTTATCTGGCCCGACTGGCGTTTTCGTAATTTGCCGCGCGTCCTGGACAGGGCGATGAATGCCAACTGCCGCTATCTGGATGCCATTCTTGAACAGTACCACCAGGGACGCGATAACCGTCTGGCTTACCGCATTGCCCGACGTGATGCGCATAACAGCGATGCTGAACTGGCTTCCGTAGTCTCTAATATGTCAACGGAGCCGCGCGCCACGGCAGAAATTCGTGAAACGGCTTTCCGCCTGCTGTGCCTGAACCATACCTTCACCAGCTATATCTCAACGCTCGGTGCCCACCGCGAAAAACTGACAAACCCGGGCATCCTTGCCTTGCTGGATGATGCTGTCTGCTATGTCGATGATGCGCTACATCACCGCCCAGCCGATCAACCGCGTGTCCAGCAGGCGCTGGATGAACTGGCTCAACGGATTGCGCATCTTGACCCAGGAAACGACAGCAAAGCGCCGCTGGTTCTCCAGCAGATTGGTCTGCTTATCGCTCTGCTGCCAGAAATTTGCCGACTGCAACAGCAAATCGCTACCTGGAGGAGCGATTCTCCTGTGGCTCAGGCAGCGCATTAAACCACTCCGTCAGCTCCCGGCGAATTTCCGCCGGGAGTGCCGCTTCATGCAGGCCCTCAATCGCCCCTTCCAGGGCAAACAGTACTTTGATACTGAGTGCTTTATTTTTTGCCCGCAGCTTTAGCCAGCTCGTTCTGGCTCCCAGCGACCGGAGGGTATCTTCGTTGGTAATCCCAGCTTCACAGAGCAGGACCTCCAGCTGAAAAGTCAGGTTGGGCAGATCCTTAAGCCGGTTTCGCTGGTAGCGTTGTATGCGCTCTTTACGCGCGGCATTAAGCGCGTAAGAGGAAAGCTGAAGCAGCCGCTCCCTATCCTGCCAGAGACCGTCATCCACACGATAATAGTTGAGAAGGATCGGCCGGCCGCGTTTCATTAAGGTCAAAAAGGAGGATCCGTTTTTTACACAGTACTTCGCACTTTCCTCACAGGCGCGAAGGTAAAGCTCACCGTCTGACACCATGGCAAACACCGCCTCATCGACGGCCAGGGTATAGCCACCAAAAAGCGCACGATGATGAATTTCTCCTAATGGAGAGAGGTATTCCTGGGATTTATAAATCCGTTCATAAGATATCTTTTTCATGATATTTCCATTAAAAATCAGATATTAACGACGACATTTCTTACTAACGGATCCGTTAACAGGAAAATAGGCAACTTATTGCCGATGAGCAAGATGATTTTTTCAGGTTCGCCAGGAATGAATGAATTTTGCGAGTCGCTTTCCGAAATTGAGGTTGATCTTTATGCATACAGGGGTTACTGTATATTCATACAGTAACTACAGGGCTGGAATGATTATGTACACTTCAGGCTATGCAAATCGCTCAACATCTTTCTTTTCTACCGCTGGCGATGTCGCACAGAACGCCGTCGGGCGTGTTTCGACAGGGCTTATCAGTGAAGTGGTTTATCGTGAAGACCAGCCCCTGTTGACCCAACTTCTGTTACTGCCGCTCTTGCAGCAGCTTGGTCAGCAATCGCGCTGGCAGCTCTGGCTGACGCCGCAGCAGAAACTAAGCCGGGAATGGGTTCAGTCTGCAGGCCTGCCGCTGACGAAGGTCATGCAAATTAACCAACTCTCTCCTTGCGATACGGTTGAGTCGATGATCCGGGCATTACGTACAGGGAATTACAGCGTGGTGATTGGATGGTTATCAGACGAATTGACGGAGCAGGAACATTTTCGCCTCACCGAAGCGGCAGAAGAAGGCAATGCGATCGGCTTTATCATGCGCCCGGTTCGCCAGGATTCTTACCGCAGAGGACAACTTTCTGGGCTAAAAATTCACTCAAATTTGTATCACTGAACAAATTTAAGAGTTTTCCTGGAATTTTTTTCGACCTTAAGATGCGCTTTTAGTTCCATCGTCCAAAACGGCGGCAAGGCTTGTCTGGTGCGGTTCTTCTTAATTTTATTGCACAAATTTCGTTCAGAAATTGTTAAATAATCGGTATACGGAACTTTTTTTTTCATATGCCTGACGGACTTCACACTTGTAAGTTTTCAGCTACGTTGTAGACTTTACATCGCCAGGGGTGCTCGGCCTAAGCCGAAGATATCGGTAGATTTATATTTGACCACGCCCCCCGGTGAAGGATTTAACCGTGATTCTCGATTGAGATTTTCATGGCGAATTTTGGATGATAACGAGGCGCAAAAAATGAAAAAGACAGCTATCGCGATTGCAGTGGCACTGGCTGGCTTCGCTACCGTAGCGCAGGCCGCTCCGAAAGATAATACCTGGTATGCAGGTGGTAAACTGGGCTGGTCTCAGTTCCACGACACCGGCTGGTACAACAGCAGCCTGAACAATGATGGCCCGACTCACGAGAGCCAGCTTGGTGCAGGTGCGTTCGGTGGCTATCAGGTTAACCCGTATGTTGGCTTTGAAATGGGTTACGACTGGTTAGGTCGTATGCCATACAAAGGCGACACCGTAAACGGCGCTTTCAAAGCTCAGGGCGTTCAGCTGACCGCTAAACTGGGTTACCCAGTAACTGACGATCTGGACGTGTACACCCGTCTGGGCGGCATGGTATGGCGCGCTGACTCCAGCAACAGCATCGCTGGTGACGACCACGACACTGGTGTTTCCCCAGTATTCGCTGGTGGCGTTGAGTGGGCTATGACCCGTGACATCGCTACCCGTCTGGAATACCAGTGGGTTAACAACATCGGTGACGGTGCTACCGTTGGTGTTCGTCCAGACAACGGCATGCTGAGCGTAGGTGTTTCCTACCGCTTCGGCCAGCAGGAAGATGCAGCACCAGTTGTTGCTCCAGCGCCGGCTCCAGCTCCAGAAGTACAGACCAAGCACTTCACTCTGAAGTCTGACGTTCTGTTCAACTTCAACAAAGCGACCCTGAAACCAGAAGGTCAGCAGGCACTGGATCAGCTGTACACCCAGCTGAGCAACCTGGATCCTAAAGACGGTTCTGTAGTGGTTCTGGGCTTCACCGACCGTATCGGTTCTGACGCTTACAACCAGAAACTGTCTGAGAAACGTGCTCAGTCTGTTGTTGATTACCTGATCTCTAAAGGTATCCCAGCTAACAAGATCTCCCCACGTGGTATGGGCGAATCTAACCCAGTTACTGGCAACACCTGTGACAACGTTAAAGCTCGCGCTGCTCTGATCGACTGCCTGGCACCAGATCGTCGCGTAGAGATCGAAGTTAAAGGCGTTAAAGACGTTGTAACTCAGCCAGCGGCTTAAGTTATCGTCTTATAAAAAAACCCCGCGATGCGGGGTTTTTTATTATCTGAAGAAACTCAAAAGTTATTTTTTACCCAGCAGCGCCTGAAGATCGTTCTTCAGCGTAGACATCTGGTTGGCGTATTTCTCTTTATGCTCGGCATCTTCAATCAACTGCACCACCGTTTCTGACAACGTTTTTCCCCGCCGTTGCGCAAGCCCTGCAAGACGCTGCCAGACCATGAATTCGAGGTCGATGGATTTTTTACGGGTGTGCTGATGCTCAGCATTAAAATGCCGTTTGCGTCGTGCACGGATAGTTTGCTTCATCCGGTTCAACAGTGCCGGATTGATATGTTTCTCAATCCAGCCATTCACCTGTACCGGTTCATTTTCGAGGGTCAGCAAAATATCCACGGCCTCTTGTGCGGCGCTGGCTTCGATGTAGCAGGTAATCAGCTCCCCTTCTCGGTGCTTCTTGACCAGGTACTTCCATTTCCAGCCGCTTTCGAGATTTTCCAGTTGTTGATATTTCATTGCGATCTCAGTGTTACCATGTAACTCTGTTCAGAATATCAGTTTTTTAGCAATCTGCTGAAAAGAAATCATATCCTGTGAAGCATTGCAGGCGATTCGCTTCCCGAAAACCCCAATCCTGCTTGGGAAGAGCCCCCCGCTTACGGTATACTCCACGGTTTTACATCTGACTAAAAAACATCAACTTTGACCATTACGAAACTTGCATGGCGTGACCTTGTTCCGGATACCGAAAGTTATCAGGAATTGTTTGCACAGCCAGACCTCGCACAAGAACACGAATTCATACTTAGCGATACACAACCGCGTTTGCATTACGCACTGGAGCAGGTGTTAAGCCCGTGGGCGACATCTCCCTTCATGCTGCTCAAAGCCCCGGAAGAAGCCGAGTATTTAACGCTTCTGGGTGATGCCATGCGCCAGTTGCAGCCGGAAGCCAATGCTATTTACGGCGGCCAGTATCGTATTTCAGGACATGATGTCACTTTCGAACCCGCAGAACAGGCTGATGGCCGTTTTGCGGTAAAGGGCGAAGTGGTATCCGCTAACTGGGCCGAGGCCGAACAACTCTTTGGTTGCCTTCGCCAGTTCAATGGTGAGTTATCGCTGCAACCGGGCCTGGTGCATCGCGCCAATGGCGGCGTACTGATCATTTCCCTGCGTACCCTGCTCTCCCAGCCGCTGCTATGGATGCGCCTGAAAACGATTGTGAGCCAGCAACGCTTTGACTGGGTGGGCTATGATGAGTCTCGTCCTCTGCCGGTCTCTGTCCCCTCCCTGCCGCTGTCGTTGACCGTGGTGCTGACGGGTGACCGTGAATCGCTGGCTGATTTCCAGGAAATGGAGCCGGAGCTGGCTGCACAGGCGGTATACAGCGAGTACGAAGACAATATTCAGATTGCTGATGCCGATGACATGGCGCAGTGGTGTCAGTGGGTGATGGCCGTTGCCGCCCGCTTTGCCCTGCCGACGCCTGCGGCTGACGCCTGGCCGGGACTTATTCGCGAAGCGGTTCGCTATACCGGTGACCAGGAGACGCTGCCGCTGTGTCCGCTCTGGATCAGCAAACAGCTGCGTGAAGTGGGTGTGATCAGTGGGAATAGCGCATTTAACGGTGAGCAACTTTCCCAGATGCTGGCCCAAAGAGAGTGGCGGGAAGGCTATCTGGCCGATCGTATGCAGGATGAAATTCTGCTGGAGCAAATTCTGGTCGAGACCGAAGGCGAGCGCATCGGACAGATCAATGCCCTGTCGGTGATTGAATTTCCCGGGCATCCGCGTGCGTTTGGCGAGCCTTCACGCATCAGTTGCGTCGTCCATATTGGCGATGGCGAGTTTACCGACATCGAACGGAAAGCCGAGCTGGGTGGAAACATCCACGCCAAAGGCATGATGATCATGCAGGCGTTCCTGATGTCAGAGCTGCAGCTTGAGCAACAAATCCCCTTCTCTGCCTCGCTGACGTTTGAGCAATCCTACAGCGAAGTGGATGGTGATAGCGCCTCTATGGCCGAGCTGTGTGCCTTAATCAGCGCCCTGGCGGAAGTCCCGATCAATCAGAACATCGCCATTACCGGTTCGGTCGATCAATTTGGTCGTGCCCAGCCTGTGGGGGGCCTGAATGAAAAGATTGAGGGCTTCTTCTCTATTTGTCAGCAACGCGGGTTAAACGGCAAACAGGGTGTGATTATTCCAGCCCCCAACGCACGCCATTTAAGCCTCAGCCAGGCACTGCTGGATGCGGTAGAGCAGGGACAATTCTCCCTGTGGGCCATCGAAGGCGTCGAGGATGCACTACCCTTACTGACAAACCTGGTATGGGACGGCGAGGGACAAACGACCCTGATGCAGACCATCCAGGAGCGCATTGCTCAGGCGACCCAGCAAGATGCTCGTCATCGTTATCCGTGGCCGTTACGCTGGTTAGGTTGGTTTAGTTCAAACTGATCGGACTTGTTCAGCGTACACGTGTTAGCTATCCTGCGTCCTTCACTAAAATAAGGCTTACTGAGAACATGGTAGATAAACGCGAATCCTATACAAAAGAAGATCTTCTTGCCTCTGGTCGCGGTGAACTGTTTGGCGCGAAAGGCCCACAGTTACCGGCCCCGAACATGCTGATGATGGACCGTGTCGTGAAAATGACCGAAACCGGCGGCAACTTCGATAAGGGTTACGTAGAAGCAGAACTCGATATCAATCCGGACCTGTGGTTCTTCGGTTGCCACTTTATTGGCGATCCGGTAATGCCTGGCTGCCTGGGCCTGGATGCGATGTGGCAGCTGGTTGGCTTCTACCTGGGCTGGCTGGGCGGCGAAGGTAAAGGCCGTGCGCTGGGCGTGGGTGAAGTGAAATTCACAGGTCAGGTTCTGCCATCTGCGAAGAAAGTGACCTATCGTATTCACTTCAAACGCATTGTTAACCGCCGCCTGATTATGGGCCTGGCGGATGGCGAAGTGCTGGTAGATGGCCGTCTAATCTATACCGCGAACGACCTGAAAGTGGGCCTGTTCCAGGATACTTCTGCTTTCTAAACGCTGCTTTACGCGGCTTCAGAAAGGCGAAACCTCCGCATTGCGGAGGTTTCTGTTTTTAAAGAGACGTTATCAGGCTATGAGTGCCCTGTCGCCGATGGCTTCTCGCCAGCCTCCCAGCCATTGTGACCTTTGATTAATCGTCTGATAAGGACACATTTCTTTAGATCGTCCAGCGATGCCGGCCTGATAACCACGTTGATGAGCCCGTTCCAGGCGATCTCGTTTCTGTCTCTTCATGCCTCGTTTCCCTCATTCTTTTGTCTGGTGGAAAGAAAACAGTGACTGCACAATGCGTGCAGGCACAGATAACGAATACCCCGAATTAGTCGTAGCGTCAACGTTCAAAATTCATACGGATGTCATATTTGTGAGCTAGCCAGAAGATCATTTGTACAAAAATTGTGACCCGGGACAAGTAACGGTCTGACGTGAAAACGAAAAAAAAACCGCAATCAGTGGCAGACCGATTGCGGTTTTTGATGATGAATTTTACTTATGGCAGCCGGGAGATTTCTCTCGCGATGTTGGCCGATTCCTGTGCCCACCCCTGGGCAAGCACTTTCACCATTTCATCATAGCCATCTTTTTGCTGCTTGAGCTCCAGATGGAACGGACGCTTAATCAGCTGTCCCTGATGGTTAAGCAGCCATTCTCCGCTGATGACAACGGCACCGTCATAACGACCATGGAAGCCCGTTACCGTCACGTTCAGCGTGTCCTGGTCGCTTCCAAGAGGCTGGGAGGCGACAACCCAGCCCGGAAGCTGGCTGCTGAGATTCGCCACCAGCGTATTGCGCAACTGTTGATCCAGCGGGCTGGCCCACAGGTTATTATTCGCAATCACATACTGCACATCGCTGGTCTGGTAGACCACCCCGTTGCCGGCCAGATAATCTGGCACAGCCACTTGCTCAACCCACAGCAGACGGTTGCCCTGTGAGGCGGTACTCTGTGTACCCGCCTGCGCCATCAGCGGCAGCTGATAGTAGCTTTTCGTTTCACTCCCTGAGCTACAGGCCGTGAGCACCATCGCACCTACAATCGCTAGCCATTTTTTCATTGTTTCGCCCTCTTCGGCTCAGGATCCTTTTTATCTTTTGCTTCAAACACCAGCGCGTTACTCTTCTCATTGAGCGTTTTCAGTACGGGCTGCAGTTCACGCAAGACCTGATCAAGACGCTGCATATCTGCCACCATCTTGTTGTAGGCCGCCGAACCAGGCTGGAAGCCCTGCATGCTACGGTTCAGTTCACGCAGCGTTTTCTGCATATCCTGCGGCAACTGCTGCATGCTCTGGCTTGCCGTGAGCTTATTGATGTTATCCAGCGTGGTTTGCAGACGCTGCATCGTCTCCTGGCTCTGATGCAACGAGCCTGTCGCCGCTTCAATCATCGGATTAAGTGGCAGATTGTTGATCTTATCCAGTGTTTCCATCAGACGCTGCTGGATTTGAGCCAGACCGCTGCTCACAGTAGGAATGATCTTGTAGCCGCCAAATTCACGGATACCGGTAATCGGCGGAGCTTTTGGATAGAAATCCATATCCACATACAGCGCACCAGTCACCAGGTTGCCGGTCTTCAGCGAGCCGCGCAGGCCACGGTTCATCAAATCAGTAATATGCGCGCCGATATCCTGATTCTCGCCAATCTGGTTAACCAGACGCTCTGGCTCAATGCGGATCAGCACCGGAATACGATAGTCATCATCAAGTACTTGCTGAAGTCCCGGCACAAAGAACGGCACCTGTCCGACCGTACCCAGACGAATACCGCGGAACTCAACGGGCGCCCCTGGCTGCAGGCCGCGGACGGAATCTTTAAAGAACATCAGGTAATCAATATGATCGGTATAGAGCGCGTCCTGAATGCTTCTTTGATCGTCAAAGAGCCTGAAGGCCGTTTTCTCGGCCACCGGCTGCCCCAGATCCAGTCCTTCCGGCACGTCAAAGCTGACGCCGCCGCCAAACAGGGTGGTCAGCGACCCCATTTCAACGCGCATACCTGCTGAGGTGAGATCGACCGCGATCCCGCTGTCTTTCCAGAAGCGTACGTTGCTGGTCACCAGACGATCGTTTGGCGCATTGATGAACAGCTGATAGCTGATGGTCCTTTTTTGCGGATCAAAGGTGCTGGTCTCGACTGAGCCAACACGATAGCCGCGGAACAACACCGGATCGCCAGGTGAGAGCTGGCCCGCTTTTTTACTGTCGAGAATCACGCGGATCCCTTTTGCATCAGGCGGCGCAAGCGGTGGAGAGTCTAAAAGCTGATACTGGGCTGGCTGCGCCCCTTTTGCCCCCGGCTGTAGCTCAATATACGCGCCCGAGAGCAGCGTGCCTAAACCACTGATCCCTTCCCGTCCGACCTGCGGTTTAACCACCCAAAAAACGGAGTCACCGTGAAGCAGCTTTTCCATCCCGGCATTTAACCGCGCTTTAATTTCTACGTGCGTTAAATCATCCGTCAGGGTGGCGCTTTCAACCACCCCTACATCCACGCTGCGGCTTTTGATGGTCGTTTTACCGCCCTCAATCCCCTCGGCATTGGTGGTGATGAGCGTCACTTCCGGTCCCTGATGGCTGTAATGATAAAACAGGATCCATGCACCAATCAGCGCCGTCACGATGGGGAAAATCCACACCGGTGACCAGTTTTTGACCTTCTGCACTTTCGCCTCTCCACTCTTATTTTCCATGCTCTTACTCTTCCTCATGGCTTGATTCAGGCTCACGATCCCACGATAAACGAGGGTCGAAGGTCATGGCCGCAAACATGGTCATAATCACGACCAGCGCAAACATTAAAGCCCCCATCGCAGGATAAATACTCATCAAACCGCCCATCCGCACCAGTGCAGAGAGAACGGCAATGACAAACACGTCAATCATTGACCAGCGTCCAACAAACTCGACAACTTCATAAATGAGGTGCATGCGTTCGCTGTCGCGTTTGCCGTGCCCTTTCGCATCCCAGCAGAGCCAGGCAATCGCGATCATTTTTAAGGTAGGCACCATAATACTGGCGATAAAAATCACCCCAGCCACCGGATAAGATCCCTCGCCCCACAGCAATATCACCCCGGCGAGGATCGTCGAGGGCATTTTGTCACCGAGCAAATCGGTGATCATGATCGGCAGAATATTCGCGGGAAGATACAGCATGACAGAGGTCACCAGCAGCGCCATGGTCCACTGCAGGCTATTTTTGCGCCGCACATGGCCTTTGGTTTCACAGCGTGGGCAGACGTCCAGATCGGCGGGCAGCACGGCAGTACAGCAGGAGCAAGAGCGCAGTCCCTGGCGGATCCCCGGCACGCCAACCTTCACCGTCTGGGCAAGCGTGGGAGCCGGAGCAATATCATCCCATGCCCAACGCCGGTCAACGCACTGGAATGCGCGCAGTTGCAGCACGCAATAGAGACACCACGGGATAAAGCTGCTGCCAATCCCCACGTCACCGTAGGCCATCAGCTTTACGAAGCTGACCAGAATACCCGCCAGAAAAATCTCGGCCATTCCCCAGCTTTTAAGCTGAAACAGGACTCGCGCCAGTTTGATTTTCAGGGCTGCGGGCATTTTTACGCGGTTGACCAGCAAAAGGATGACAACCAGACAAAAAGCCGGAACGATCTGCACAAACAGAAGAAAGAAGGTGCCGAGGCTGGCGTAATCTTCCGAGAACATCACCCCCGGAATTTCAAGCAGATCAACCTGGCTTGTCATCCCTCCCACCTTCATATAGATGAAGGGGAAGAGATTAGAGAGCAGCAACATGAACAACGCGGCCAGCGCATACGCCGTGGGACGCTGTCTTGGCGCGTCCCATTCGGTTGTCAACGTTGTGCCGCAACGCGGGCACAGGGCCTTATGTCCGTGACCAAGCTCTGGCAACGCCACGAGCATATCGCATTGCGAGCATAATATATGCCTGTCGGCATGGTGCTGGTCACACATATGTTATCCCTGTTTATGCGCCGTTTTTCAGAGACTCAAGGTACTCCCAGCGCTCAAATGCTTCTTCCAGAGCTTTTTCAGCTGCGGACAATTCGGCCAGGACTTTTTGAGTATAGTCGTGCGATTGGGTGAAGAAGGATGCATCGGCAACCTGCGCTTGCAGCGCCTCCAGCGCGGCCTCCAGCTCCTCAAGACGCTGAGGCAAACCCTCCAGTTCGCGCTGCAGGTTATAGCTTAGTTTAGCCGAGGTTTTCTTGACAGTTTCTGCTTTTGTTACAACAGGTTCAGTCGTTGTTTTAGACTTCGCCTGTTTTTGCGCCAGCGACTGTGCCTGCTGCCCTTTCGCGTCGTGGTAGCCACCCACATATTGACCAATCCGCCCTTCGCCTTCGAAGATCCAGCATTCGGTCACGGTGTTGTCAACGAATTGACGGTCGTGGCTCACCAGCATCACAGTGCCCTGATAACCATCGATCAGCTCTTCCAGCAGTTCGAGCGTTTCGACATCCAGGTCGTTGGTTGGTTCATCGAGAATCAACAGGTTGCTTGGTTTCAGGAATAACCGCGCCAGCAGAAGACGGTTTCGCTCACCGCCAGACAGCGCACGCACCGGGGTCATCGCCCGTTTAGGGTGGAACAGGAAGTCCTGGAGATAGCCCAGCACATGGCGCGGCTTACCGTTTACCATGACCTCCTGCTTACCTTCGGCAAGGTTATCCATCACCGTTCTGTCCGGATCCAGCTCCGCGCGGTGCTGGTCAAAATAGGCCACTTCCAGTTTGGTACCGCAGTGAATTCGGCCACTATCCGCCTGCAACTGGCCCAGCATCAGCTTCAGCAGCGTGGTTTTACCGCAGCCATTGGGGCCAATCAGGGCGATTTTATCCCCGCGCTGAACCTGGGCGGAGAAGTCTTTCACCAGCACTTTCCCGTCAACCTGGTAGTTAACGTTTTCCATCTCGAAGACGATCTTCCCGGAACGGGAGGCCTCTTCTACCTGCATTTTGGCGCTGCCCATCACTTCGCGACGTTCGCTGCGTTCACGACGCATCGCTTTCAGGGCACGAACGCGGCCTTCGTTGCGGGTACGGCGGGCTTTGATACCCTGACGGATCCACACCTCTTCCTGCGCCAGTTTGCGGTCGAATTCGGCGTTTTGCAGCTCTTCCACGCGCAGGTTTTCTTCTTTTTCCAGCAGATAAGTATCGTAATCGCCGGGATAAGTGACCAGCTTGCCACGATCGAGATCGACAATGCGCGTCGCCATATTGCGAATGAAGGAACGGTCGTGGGAGATGAAGATAATGGTACCGCTGAAAGTTTTCAGGAACCCTTCAAGCCAGTCGATCGCTTCAATGTCCAGGTGGTTGGTTGGTTCATCCAGCAGCAGCACCTTCGGCCCGCTGACCAGCGCGCGGCCCAGTGCCGCCTTACGCAACCAGCCGCCAGATAGCGCAGACAGCTGCATATCCGGCTCCAGGCCCAGCTGAGCCAGCACCTCGTTAATACGGTTCTCCAGCTGCCACAGGCCGTGGTGATCGAGCATCTCCTGGACTTTCGCCAGTTCGTTAAGATTTTTGTCGCTCGGGTCGGTCATCACCAGATGAGAAATTTCGTGATAGCGCTTCAGGTATTCAGCCTGCTCCGAAATCCCTTCCGCCACGAAATCGTACACGCTGCCGGTGACATGACGCGGCGGATCCTGCTGCAGACGGGAGACAATCAGATCCTGCTCGTAAACAATACGCCCGTCATCCAGACCCTGCTCGCGGTTGAGGATTTTCATCAGCGTGGATTTACCCGCGCCGTTACGGCCCACCAGACAGACGCGTTCGTTGTCTTCGATGTGCAGTTCAGCATTGTCGAGAAGCGGTGAGTCGCTGAAGGAGAGCCACGCACCGTGCATACTAATTAAAGACATTTATTTTTCCTTTCAGGCCGCGGTGATAAGCCAGCAGTTATGGATCTGACGATTACGGGCAAAGTCCTGAGACAGCGTTTTTTGGCTGATTTCTTGTGCTTTCAGTCCCAGAGCGGCCAGGCCGTCGTGATCCATGCGGAAACCGCGTTTGTTATTCGAGAACATAATCGTGCCGCCTTTACGCAGGAGGCGCTTCAGGTCGGTCATCAGGCGCAGGTGATCGCGTTGTACATCAAAGCTATCCTCCATACGCTTGGAGTTGGAGAATGTTGGCGGATCGATGAAGATCAGATCGAACTGTTCATCGGTGTCACGCAGCCAGCCCAGGACATCGGCCTGCATCAGACGATGCTGGCGTCCGGTCAGGCCATTGAGACGCAGGTTGCGCTCCGCCCACTCCAGATAGGTGCGCGACATATCCACCGTAGTGGTGCTGCGCGCGCCGCCCAGGCCCGCGTGCACGCTGGCGCTACCGGTGTAGGAAAACAGGTTAAGGAAGTCCTTACCTTTGCTCATCTGGCCCAGCATACGACGGGCAATGCGGTGGTCGAGGAACAGCCCGGTATCGAGGTAATCCGTCAGGTTAACCCACAGGCGAGCGTTGTATTCACCCACTTCAATAAAGTCGCCCTTCTCACCCATCTTCTGATACTGGTTTTTCCCTTTCTGACGCTCGCGGGTTTTTAGCACCAGTTTGTTTGGCGCGATGCCAAGCACGGCAATCGTCGCTGCGATCACGTCCAGCATGCGCTGGCGCGCTTTTTGCGCATCAATGGTTTTTGGTGGAGCATATTCCTGAATCACCACCCAGTCTGCATAGCGGTCAACCGCCACGTTGTACTCCGGCAGATCGGCGTCATACAGGCGATAGCATTCAATGCCTTCCTGTTTGGCCCATTTTTCAAATTTCTTCAGGTTTTTGCGCAGACGGTTAGCGTAATCTTCCGCCACGCCCGACGGTTTGCTGTCCGCCGCTTTCTCTGCCAGATGGTAGTTTTTCTGCACACAGTCCAGCGGGCCATTCTTCGCCTTAAACTGGCGATCGGCGCGCAGCTGCAGACAGCTCAGCAGTTCTGGTGAAGCGCTAAACAGGGAGAGATTCCAGCCGCCAAAGTAGTCTTTCATATTGCGACCCAGCAGGCTGTGCAGGGCAATCAGCGCCGGTTCGCTATCCAGACGCTCGCCGTATGGCGGGTTGCTGATAACGGTACCGTAGGGGCCTTTCGGCAGCGGGTTGGTCAGGTTCGCGACATCTTTCACTTCAAAGGTCACCAGCTCACCGATACCTGCGCGACGGGCATTGCTGCGCGCACGTTCAATGACGCGCGGGTCGCTGTCAGAGCCATAGAAATGCGAGGTATACTCCGCCAGGCCTTTACGCGCACGGGCCTGCGCTTCGGCTTTGACCTCTTTCCAGAGCGCTTCATCGTGCTGCGCCCAGCCGCTAAAGCCCCAGTGGCCGCGATGCAGGCCGGGAGCGCGGTCGGTGGCCAGCATCGCGGCTTCAATCAGCAGCGTACCGGAACCACACATTGGGTCGAGCAGCGGCGTGCCCGGCAGCCAGCCGGAGCGCATCACGATGGCGGCGGCCAGCGTTTCTTTGATGGGCGCCATACCGGTGCGATCGCGGTAGCCACGCAGATGCAGACCTGCCCCGCTCAGATCCAGAGAGATGCTGGCGGTATCGCCATTGAGCCAGACGTTAATGCGCAGATCCGGGTTTTCACGATCGACGTTTGGTCGTTCTTTGTTTTTACGGGTAAAGCAGTCCACGATGGCATCTTTCACACGCAGCGCGCCGTACTGGCTGTTGCGGATCTCATCGTTTACACCGTTAAAATGCACCGCGAAGGTCGCGTCTGGCGTGAAGATCTCTGTCCAGTCGATCATCTGTACGCCGGTATAGAGATCAAGATCGCTATAGACCTTGCACTCTTTCATCGGCAGCATGATGCGCGACGCCAGGCGGCTCCACATCAGGCTCTGGTAAATAAGCCGTGTGTCGCCCTCAAAATGGACACCACCCTGAACCACCTGGCACTCTTGCGCGCCCAGGGCTTCCAGTTCAGTTTTTAACAGCTCTTCCAGCCCACGGGCCGTACTGGCAAACAGAGAATTCATATCGTCACTTTTACTCTAAGAAAATTGTCGCGCATTATAGCTAATATGACGTGTATGTCATAAAGTTGAAGGCTTATTTTCATTCGAGGGACTGTGCACAGTGGCGACGTTATCCAGGCTTTTTATTCATCCGGTGAAATCCATGCGCGGTATCGGCGTTTCTCACGCCCTGGCTGACATCAGTGGATTTGCCTTCGATCGTATTTTTATGGTCACCGAGCCTGACGGTACGTTCATTACCGCACGCCAGTTCCCGCAGATGGTGCGCTTTACGCCTTCACCGCTGCATGACGGCCTGCACCTCACCGCCCCGGATGGCTCAAGCGTATTGATTCGCTTTGCTGATTTTGCGCCTGTCGATGCGCCAACGGAAGTGTGGGGCAATCATTTTACCGCTCGCATCGCTCCGGACGAGATTAACCGCTGGCTGAGCGGCTTCTTCTCCCGTGAGGTACAGCTGCGCTGGGTGGGTCCGGCGCTGACACGACGCGTCAAGCGCCACGACGCGGTTCCCCTCTCGTTTGCCGATGGTTTCCCGTTCCTGTTAACCAGCGAAGCCTCGCTGCGTGACCTGCAGCGTCGCTGTAAGGCCAGCGTGCAGATGGAGCAATTTCGCCCGAATCTGGTGGTGACCGGTACGGAAGCCTGGGAGGAAGATACCTGGAAAGTGATCCGCATCGGCAGCGTCATTTTTGATGTCGTGAAGCCGTGCAGCCGCTGCATTTTCACCACCGTAAGTCCGGAGAAAGGCCTGAAGCATCCTTCCGGCGAGCCGCTGAAAACCCTGCAATCATTCCGTACCGCGCAGGATAATGGCGACGTGGATTTCGGCCAGAATCTTATTCCGCGCTCAAGCGGAGTGATCCGCGTGGGTGACGAGGTGGAAATTCTCACCCGTGGGCCTGCGCGCGTGTACGGTGCGGGTCAGGAAGAAGAAATGGTAGACGTTGAGACGCAAGCCAGTTCGGCAGTGGATATTCACTGGCAGGGCCGCGTTATACGGGGTAACAATCAGCAGGTGATACTTGAGCAGCTGGAGCAAGCCGGGATCCGTATCCCGTATTCCTGTCGGGCGGGTATCTGTGGTTGCTGTCGAATCAAGCTAGTCGGGGGCGACGTCAGTGCGCTGAAGAAATCCGCAATCGGTGATGACGGGACGATCCTGTGCTGTAGCTGTATTCCAAAAACGTCGATACAGCTGGAAGCTTAAACCGCCTGTTCCAGGCTGAATGAATCCACGCGCAGCTGCGGTTTCAGCCTGTCATTCATGACCTTAATGGCATCCCCGAGCTGCATCGTCCGCCCGGCAATGGTCACGCCGGGCTGGGCCAGCAGACAAAGCGCGGCATTTTCGCCAGGTTCCACCACCAGTAAACTCACCTCTTCTGCGGTATCGCTCAGGTTGACGCTGGCCGCATCGCCCGTGGCCGGCGTCCAGTTCATATCATGCGGCAGAAAATGCCAGCTTTTCGGCATTTGCGGTTTCAGAAAACGAATCGCCACCAGCGCGTTTAATATCAGTTCGGCACGCTGTTCTTTTGAGAGCAGCAGGTCACGGCATTTCTCTTCAAAGGAGAAATAAAGCGCAGCATCGTCTACACAAAAGCCAGACGGGGAGAAAGCGTCCGGGGTTAACATTCGACGCGCAAAACGAGAACGGAACAACATGCCATTGGCTAAATCGAGCATCATTCGGTCATGCTCTTCACAAAAATACCAGCGCCAGTTATCGTCAGGTTTAATTCGCATGTGTCTCTCCCGTACCCAAACGTCCTGTACTAAAAATGTCCCATTCGCCGCTTCGTTTATAACACCATTAATAAAAGACTATAATGTCTAAATAAGCAACAGTGATGGAATATAAAACAACCAGGGCTGGAAATAAAGCCCTGGTTGTCTGATTAAGAGAAAAGATTAGATATGAGTAACGATTTCTTTTATGAGCGGCGGGCCTTTAAAAATAAAGCCGGAATAGATTTGCACCAGTGAGGCGCCCGCAGCCATCTTCTCGCGCGCAGCAATCACCGAATCGATACCACCGACACCGATTATTGGCAGACGACCTTTTAATTCGGCGGAGAGCGCCCGAATAATTTCCGTACTTTTTAATTGTACCGGACGTCCACTTAACCCACCCGCTTCGTCACAGTTTTTCATTCCCTGGACGAGGGATCGATCGAGCGTCGTATTGGTCGCAATCACACCATCAATATTATGGCGAACTAAGCTGTCGGCAACCTGGATCAATTCTTCAGCAGAAAGATCCGGTGCGATCTTAACCGCCACCGGAACATATTTATGATGGATCGCCTGCAGCTCATTTTGTTTATTTTTAATGGCGCTGAGAAGATCGTCCAGCGCTTCACCATATTGCAGAGAACGTAGCCCTGGGGTATTCGGCGATGAAATATTCACGGCGATATAACCGGCATAGGCATAGACTTTTTCCATACAAATCAGGTAGTCATCTTTACCCTGCTCAACCGGCGTGTCTTTATTTTTGCCAATATTGATGCCTAATACACCATCAAAATGGGCTTTTTTAACGTTTTCTACGAGATGATCCACGCCGAGGTTATTAAAGCCCATGCGGTTGATCAGCCCCTCGGCTTCGACCAGGCGGAACAAACGCGGCTTATCATTACCCGGCTGTGGACGCGGCGTGACGGTACCGATTTCGATGGAACCAAAGCCCATCGCGCCCAGGGCATCAATGCACTCGCCATTTTTATCCAGACCTGCCGCCAGACCCAGCGGGTTTTTAAAGGTCAGACCCATGCACTGCACAGGTTTTTCCGGCACGTTCTGACGCACCAGCGCGGCCAGCGGCGTTCCCGTAATACGGCGTAATTGCTGGAATGTAAATTCATGAGCGCGCTCAGGGTCGAGCTGGAAAAGGGCTTTACGAACGAAGGGGTAGTACATGAACTCTCCTGGATTCCCGGTGTGCAAACCGGGAGGGGATTATGTGCGATCCTGCCCGGAAAGGGAATTGACCTGCGGCAAAAAAATCAGCGTAAAACGCAAACGTTTACTTCCCCGTACACTTCTTATGCGCTTTTTCGCATTTTAATTGCGGATAAATCATTTAGTGGAATAACCACGCAGTGTCACACTCCTGAAAATTGTTATGAATGTTAGATAAAAGCAAACAATTAGTTATAAGGAGCACACATGCGCGTCATCACCCTGGCCGGAAGTCCACGTTTCCCTTCTCGTTCCAGCGCCCTGCTGGAATATGCCCGCGAAAGGCTTAATGCTCTGGATGTGGAAGTGTGCCACTGGAATCTGCACAACTTTGAACCTGAGGATCTGCTCTACGCGCGCTTTGACAGTCCGGCATTGAAAACCCTGATTGAACAGCTAAAAAGTGCTGACGGGCTTATCGTCGCGACCCCGATTTATAAAGCCTCATTTTCCGGCGCACTGAAAACCTTGCTCGATCTGCTGCCTGAACGTGCACTTGATGGAAAAGTGGTGTTGCCGCTGGCTACGGGCGGTACGGTTGCGCATTTACTGGCCGTGGATTACGCCCTGAAGCCAGTACTGAACGCGTTGAAGGCGCAGGAGATCCTGCACGGCGTTTTTGCCGATGACTCGCAGGTTATCGATTACCAGCACAAACCGCATTTCACACCGAATCTGCAAACCCGACTCGACAGTGCGCTGGAGACATTCTGGCATGCCCTGCACCGTCGCGATATTCAGGCACCTGCGTTTGGACAGCCACAAGGAGTCGCACATGTTTAAAACACTTACCCGTATCAGCCTGGCTGGTCTGCTCGCACTCTCGTCCCTGACCCATGCAGCAGAGACGGTACCTGACAGTTTGCGCATTGGTTACCAGAAAGGCAGCGTCAGTATGGTGCTGGCAAAAAACCACCAGCTTCTGGAAAAACGCTTCCCACAGACCAAATTCTCCTGGGTGGAGTTTCCTGCAGGGCCACAAATGCTGGAGGCGCTGAACGTTGGAAGCATTGATTTAGGCAGTACTGGCGATATTCCACCGATCTTTGCGCAGGCGGCCGGGGCCGATCTGGTCTACGTTGGCGTTGAGCCACCCAAGCCCAAAGCCGAGGTGATTCTGGTGCCGGAAAATAGCGCCATTAAAAATGTCGCCGAACTTAAAGGTCACAAAGTCGCATTCCAGAAAGGTTCCAGCTCGCACAACCTGCTACTCCGCGCTCTGCAGGAGGCCGGGCTAAAGTTCACCGATATTCAGCCCGTCTATCTGACCCCAGCTGATGCCCGCGCCGCCTTCCAGCAAGGCAATGTCGATGCGTGGGCTATCTGGGATCCTTACTACTCCGCGGCATTACTTCAGGGCGGCGTACGGGTATTGAAAGATGGCACTACCCTGAAACAGACCGGTTCGTTCTACCTGGCAGCCCGTCCGTATGCAGAGAAAAACGGTGCCTTTGTTCAGGAGGTCCTGAATACCTTTACCGAGGCCGATACCCTGACGCAAAGCCAGCGCCCGGAGAGCATCACCCTGCTGGCGAAAACCATGGGCTTACCGGAGGCGGTGATCGCGAGCTACCTCAACCACCGTCCACCCACCACCATTATCCCGGTGGACGCACATGTCGCAGCCCTGCAACAACAGACTGCCGACCTCTTTTATCAAAACCGCTTAGTCCCAAAACAGGTGAACATTCGCGAACGCATCTGGCAACCCGCAGCTAAAGAAGGAGCCAAATCATGAGTCTGAATCTTTTCTGGTTTTTACCCACCCACGGCGATGGACACTATCTTGGCACCGAAGAGGGGTCGCGCCCGGTTGACCACGGCTATCTGCAGCAGATTGCGCAGGCGGCAGACCGAATCGGTTTCACCGGCGTGCTGATCCCCACCGGACGCTCGTGCGAAGACGCCTGGCTGGTCGCCGCGTCGATGATCCCGGTCACCCAGCGCCTGAAATTCCTTGTGGCATTACGTCCGAGCGTGGTTTCCCCGACCGTTGCCGCACGTCAGGCGGCAACGCTCGACAGGCTCTCCAACGGACGCGCGCTGTTTAACCTGGTCACCGGCAGCGATCCGCAGGAACTGGCCGGTGACGGCGTGTTCCTCGATCATACGGAACGCTATGAGGCCTCCGCCGAGTTTACCCGCGTCTGGCGACGTCTGCTTGAGGGGGAAACGGTCACCTTTGATGGCAAGCATATTCATGTTCGCGACGCGAAACTCTACTTTCCTCCGGTACAGCAGCCGCGTCCACCGCTCTACTTCGGCGGATCGTCGGATGTGGCACAGGATCTGGCGGCAGAACAGGTCGATCTCTATCTGACCTGGGGGGAGCCACCTGAACTGGTGAAAGAGAAAATTGCCCAGGTGCGGGCCAAAGCCGCCGCCCACGGCCGAAAGGTGCGCTTTGGCATTCGCCTGCACGTGATTGTGCGTGAAACCAACGAAGAGGCCTGGCAGGCCGCTGACCGGCTGATCTCGCATCTGGACGATGAGACCATCGCCAAAGCGCAGGCGGCATTTGCGAAAACCGACTCCGTAGGACAGCACCGGATGGCTTCGTTACATAACGGCAAACGCGAGAATCTGGAGATCAGCCCCAATCTCTGGGCGGGTGTCGGCCTGGTACGTGGTGGTGCGGGTACTGCGCTGGTGGGTGACGGCCCGACCGTGGCGGCGCGTATCAATGAATATGCTGAGCTGGGTATCGACAGCTTTATCCTCTCGGGCTATCCGCATCTTGAGGAGGCATACAAAGTGGGTGAACTGCTGTTCCCGCATCTGGATGTCGCTATCCCGGACATTCCGCAGCCCCGCCAGCTGCAGCTTCAGGGCGAAGCCGTGGCCAACGAGTTTATTCCGCGTAAAGTCGCGCAAAGCTAAGGAGTGGCTATGTCTCTCACCTCACAAAAATGGCTGTTGCGCGCCGCCCCGTGGTTTTTACCTGTCGGCATCGTCCTTATCTGGCAACTGGCCTCCTCCACCGGCTGGCTGTCGAGCCGTATCCTGCCCTCTCCAGAGGGCGTGATCGAAGCCTTCTGGTCGCTGAGTGCCAGCGGCGAGCTGTGGCAGCACCTGGCCATTAGCTCCTGGCGCGCGGTGATTGGGTTTGCCATCGGCGGGAGCATCGGCCTGACGCTGGGGTTGATCAGCGGCCTGTCCCGCTGGGGGGAACGGTTGCTGGATACCTCCATTCAGATGCTGCGCAACGTACCGCATCTGGCGCTGATCCCCCTGGTCATTCTGTGGTTTGGTATCGATGAGAGCGCCAAAATTTTCCTCGTGGCGCTGGGCACGCTGTTCCCGATTTACATCAATACCTGGCATGGGATCCGCAATATCGATCGCGGGCTGGTTGAGATGGCACGCAGCTACGGATTATCAGGATTTGCCCTGTTTATCAACGTGCTGCTGCCGGGCGCCCTGCCCTCCATTATGGTTGGCGTTCGCTTTGCGCTCGGCCTGATGTGGCTGACGCTGATCGTCGCGGAGACCATTTCAGCCAACTCCGGCATTGGCTATCTGGCAATGAACGCCCGCGAATTCCTGCAAACGGACGTGGTGGTAGTCGCCATTATCCTTTATGCCCTGCTGGGCAAACTTGCTGACGTCAGCGCCCAGTGGCTGGAACGCAGCTGGCTGCGCTGGAACCCGGCCTATTTCTCTCAGGAGGCGAAAGCATGAATACCGCCCGACTCACTCAGGGGACACCGCTGTTACTTAACGGCGTCACGAAACGCTACGGCGACAAAACCATTCTTAACGCCCTGGATCTGCATATCCCCGCCGGACAATTTGTGGCCGTTGTCGGCCGCAGCGGCGGCGGCAAGAGTACGCTGCTGCGCCTGTTAGCCGGACTGGAAGCGCCGAATGGAGGGGAGATTCTGGCAGGGACAACGCCGCTGGCCAATATTCAGGATGATACTCGCATGATGTTTCAGGATGCGCGCCTGCTGCCCTGGAAAACGGTGATCGATAACGTCGGGCTGGGGCTGAAAGGTCACTGGCGGGAGGAGGCGCGTCAGGCGCTGGCCGCCGTCGGGCTGGAGGATCGCGCCGGTGACTGGCCTGCGGCCCTCTCAGGCGGGCAAAAACAGCGCGTAGCGCTGGCGCGGGCGTTGATACATCGTCCAGGCCTGCTGCTGCTCGATGAGCCACTCGGGGCACTTGATGCCCTGACGCGGATTGAAATGCAGGATTTAATTGCCTCGCTCTGGCAGGAGCACGGTTTTACGGTCCTGCTGGTGACGCACGACGTGAGCGAAGCCGTCGCCATGGCTGACCGGGTGCTGTTAATAGAAGAGGGAAAAATTGGTCTGGATCTGACGGTAGATATTCCACGCCCTCGCCGTGTGGGATCGGCCAGACTGGCAGAGCTGGAAGCGGAGGTGCTGGAGCGAGTGATGAGGCGCGGTGTGAATGAGCGCGCCTTGATTACGGCTAATGCCTGATGCCTTCACCCGGCCCTCTCCCACAGGGAGAGGGTGGGATTAACGTTTATATTACGCCAGCGCCTTCGAAATCTTCTCGTACAGATCGCCAGAGAGATTTTCCAGCCCTTTAAGCTGCTCAAGCGCGGCACGCATCTTCGTCTGGCGCTGCGCATCGTAGCGTTTCAGGCGGATCAGCGGCTCAATCAGGCGTGATGCCACCTGCGGGTTACGGCTGTTCAACTCGGTCAGCATTTCTACCATGAACTGATAACCGCTGCCGTCTTCCGCGTGGAACGCAGCCGGGTTGCTGCTGGCAAACGCGCCAATCAGGGAGCGGACGCGGTTCGGGTTGCTCATGGTAAAGGAGCGATGCTTCAGCAGGCTGCGCACGTTGCTGAGCGCATCGGCTGCCGGACTGGTCGCCTGCAGAATGAACCACTTGTCCATAACCAGGCCATCCTGGTGCCACTTGTCGTCATACTCTTGCATCAGCGCATCACGGCACGGTAACTCGGCTGCCACGCTTGCCGCCAGGGCTGCGAGCGCGTCGGTCATATTATCCGCTTCGTGATACTGCTTGCTCACCAGCGTGTTCGCCAGGTCTGTTTCACCAAAGGCCAGGTAGCGCAGACAGGTATTGCGCAGGGAACGTTTACCAATGTCGCCATGTTCCACGCGGTACGCATCCAGCTTGTTGGCGTTGTAGATCGCCAGGAACTCATCCGCCAGTTCGGCCGCCAGCGTGCGGGTCAGCGCTTCACGCACAGCCACGATGGCAATAGGATCGATGGTCTCGAACAGCTCGGCGATTTCGGTCGCGGACGGCAACGTCAGGATTTCAGCCGCGAGGGCCGGATCAATCTGTTCATCCAGCAGAACCGCACGGAACGCGTCAGCCACGTGAACCGGCAGCGACAGCGGCTGGCCCTGCTGATGACGATTAACGTTCAGCTTGATGTATGTCGCGAGCAGGCTTTGCGCGGCATCCCAGCGGGAGAAATCGTTGCGCGCGTGACGCATCAGGAACGTCAACTGCTGATCGCTCCACTTGTACTCCAGCTTCACTGGTGCAGAGAATTCACACAGCAGTGCAGGCACCGGCTGGAAATAGACGTTATCGAAGATAAAGGTCTGCTCTGCCTGGGTCACGTTCAGCACGTTGTGTACCGGGTGGCCGCCCTTCTGCAGCGGGATCACTTTGCCTTCGTTATCATACAGTTCAATGCTGAACGGAATGTGCAGCGGATATTTTTCTTCCTGCTCAGCCGTTGGCGGCGTGCGCTGGCTGATGGTCAGGGTGTACTGCTCGGTCTCCGGATTGTAATCGTCTTTAACGGTGACAATCGGCGTACCGGCCTGGCTGTACCAGCGGCGGAAGTGAGAGAGATCCACATTCGACGCATCTTCCATTGCCTGCACAAAATCATCGCAGGTGGCGGCGCTGCCGTCGTGACGCTCGAAATAGAGCTGCATCCCTTTCTGGAAGTTCTCCTCGCCCAGCAGGGTGTGGATCATACGGATAATTTCCGCCCCTTTTTCATACACCGTCAGGGTGTAGAAGTTATTCATCTCGATGACTTTGTCCGGACGAATTGGGTGCGCCATCGGACTGGCATCTTCCGCGAACTGCAACCCACGCATGGTGCGCACGTTGTTGATGCGGTTAACCGCCCGCGAGCCCAGATCGGAGCTGAACTCCTGGTCACGGAATACGGTCAGGCCTTCTTTAAGGCTCAGCTGGAACCAGTCGCGGCAGGTGACGCGGTTACCGGTCCAGTTATGGAAATATTCGTGGCCAATAACGCGCTCGATATCGAGGTAGTCTTTATCGGTGGCGGTATCGGTACGGGCCAGCACGTATTTGGAGTTAAAGATGTTGAGACCTTTGTTCTCCATCGCGCCCATGTTGAAGAAGTCGACGGCGACAATCATATAGATGTCGAGATCGTATTCCAGACCAAAACGCTCTTCGTCCCATTTCATGGAGTTGATGAGCGAGGTCATCGCCCATGGCGCGCGATCGAGGTTGCCACGGTCAACGAACAGTTCCAGCGCCACTTCTCGGCCAGAACGGGTTTTGAAGGTGTCACGTAAGACGTCGAAATCACCCGCCACCAGCGCAAACAGGTAGCATGGTTTCGGGAACGGATCCTGCCACTGTACCCAGTGACGGCCGTTTTCCAGCTCACCCTCACCCACGCGGTTACCGTTAGAGAGCAGGAAAGGATAAAGCGTTTTATCCGCGATGATTTTGGTGGTAAAACGCGCCAGCACGTCCGGACGATCAAGATACCAGGTGATGTGGCGGAAACCTTCCGCTTCACACTGGGTGCACAGCGCCACGCCAGACTGGTAGAGCCCTTCCAGCGCCGTATTGGCGGCAGGGCTGATTTCATTCACGATGCGCAGCGTAAAGCGTTCCGGCAGGTTATCGATCACCAGCTGGTTGTCTTCTTCTTTATAGTCAGTCCAGGCTGCATCATTAATATGCAGGGAGACCAGCGTCAGGTCTTCACCATCCAGACGCAGCGGCACTGCCGTCGCGCTCTGGCGCGTCACCTGGCTTACCGCCGTCACAACGGTTTTAGTGGCATCCAGGTCAAAAGTCAGATCGATATCGCTAATCAGGTAATCCGGCGCACGATAGTCGTGGCGGTATTTGGCTTGTGGCTGTTGTGTCATAGAAAACCTTATGCATCGTTTGTCGAATAACGATTCCAGTCTATTCCTGTTGTGTAGATCGCGCTATGCAGAATGTTCATCTTTTCAGGTACAAACACCCTTTTTGCTACATTTGTATAATATGAACTCATAATTTTTAAAATCGATAAAGATCGTCCAGGAGCGCATAAAACAAGGGATGAGCGAGATCGAGACAAAACATGATTAACGAACTTTAACGCACTTTACCATGCACTTTTGCCCCATCCATGCCCCAAAGCTTTTTTAAGCCAACCTCAGACACCATCGGCTCTGCAGGTCACATCGACAATAATTCTTCCCTCAGAAATACCCTCAAAATTTAAAAACAAAGGGCTCACGCCTTGACAGACAAATCCTCCACAGCAAAAATACTGTATATCCAAACAGTAGATAATGGAGCGCATTATGTTTGTTGAACTGGTTTACGATAAGCGAAACGTTGAAGGCTTGGAGGGAGCCAGGGAGATTATCCTGGCCGAGTTGACGAAACGAGTGCACCAGATTTTCCCTGATGCTGAAGTGAAGGTTAAGCCGATGCAGGCGAACGGTTTAAATAGCGATGCCAGCAAAAGTGATCGGGAAAAGCTGAACCGCATGTTAGAGGAAATGTTTGATGAATCCGATATGTGGCTGACATCTGAATTCCCAACTGTCCGGCAAAATGTGTAACAGTTCGACGGGCAGCCTATTTCAACAGCTGCCTTTCAATTATTCAGGCTTGGCCCACCGGGAATTTTTTATAAAGCGTGCAAACAGCCACATCATAAATTATTGCAACCTGTTTTCTGTCCACACCGTTTGATATTAATCTCCCCGCCTGCGCCCATTGCTCAGGTGTTAACTTTGGACGCCTACCACCTATGCGCCCTTTCTCGCGCGCCGCGGCCAATCCTGCCCGGGTACGTTCAGCAATCAGCTCTCGCTCCATTTCCGCCAGCGCTGACATGATGTGAAATATAAACCGCCCCATCGGGCTGGATGTATCAATACTGTCTGTCAGGCTCTTAAAGTGGATGCCACGCTGCCGGAGTTCGTCCACCAGCAGTACCAGGTTGCGCATGCTTCTCCCGAGTCGATCAAGCTTCCACACCACCAGCGTATCCCCCTCGTTCAGGGCGCGTAGAAGCTTTTTTAGCGCTGGCCGGTTCGCTACCGTCCCGCTCATTTTTTCTTCAAAAATCTGTTCACATCCTGCGCGTTCGAGGGCTTGCCGCTGGAGATCTGTGTTTTGGTCATTTGTTGACACTCTTACATAGCCAATTTGCATACTATTCACCCACTAATTACGGCAAAAAAATCAGGTGAAGTTATCGGCATTGACTCATCAGAGCAATCTATAAAACGTCGGTTTAGGAAGTAGCGCCACGAAAGATATTGGTACTTCAGGTGCTGCAATTCCGATCTTAAATGCAGCAAATACCTGGAGTGCCACACAAACGTTTTCTACTTACCCATACATCGACATGACATC
>NZ_SCMF01000006.1:0-266753 GCF_004296595.1 Enterobacter sp. A8 | reverse complement strand
TGCCTGGCGGCTTTAGCGCGGTGGTCCCACCTGACCCCATGCCGAACTCAGAAGTGAAACGCCGTAGCGCCGATGGTAGTGTGGGGTCTCCCCATGTGAGAGTAGGGAACTGCCAGGCATCAAATAAGTGAAGAGGCCATCCGAAAGGATGGCCTTTTTGCGTTTCTGCGTTGCACAAACTAATCCCCCACAACGTACTGCTTATACGGTAAACTACCTGCGTTTTTGCATCAGGATAGCGCCTATGAACCACTCCCTTAAGCCCTGGAATACCTTTGGTATTCAACGGAATGCTAATCACATTGTACGCGCCGATACGGCCCAGCAACTGCTGGATGCATGGCAACGCGCAACAGAAAACAACGAACCCGTACTGATTCTGGGCGAAGGCAGCAATGTCCTGTTTCTCGATGATTTTGCCGGGACGGTCATTATTAACCGCATCATGGGAATTGAGGTCGAAGAGTGCGCCGATAGCTGGCGTTTGCGCGTAGGTGCCGGCGAAAACTGGCATCAACTGGTGCAATATACCCTCGAAAAAGGGATGCCGGGACTGGAAAACCTGGCTCTCATCCCGGGCTGCGCGGGATCATCGCCCATTCAAAATATCGGTGCGTATGGCATCGAACTCAAACACGTGTGCGACTATGTCGACTGCATTGAGCTGGCGACCGGTACGGCTCAGCGTTTAATGGCAGAGCAGTGCCGTTTTGGCTACCGTGACAGCATCTTCAAACATGAATATCAGGATCGCTACGTCATTGTCGCTGTGGGCCTGCGTCTGTCCAAAACCTGGCAGCCGGTGCTGACCTATGGTGATTTAACGCGCCTCGATCCGGCAACCGTCACCCCTCGCGATGTGTTTGACTCGGTTTGCCATATGCGCATGACCAAACTGCCCGATCCCAAAGTAAACGGAAATGCCGGCAGTTTCTTCAAAAACCCGGTCATAAGCAGCGAAAACGCGAAAGTATTGCTGGCTAAATGGCCTACTGCCCCGCATTACCCGCAGGCGGATGGCAGCGTGAAGCTGGCCGCAGGGTGGCTTATCGATCAGTGCCAGTTAAAAGGTACTGCCGTGGGCGGCGCAGCGGTTCACCGTCAGCAGGCACTGGTGCTGATCAATCAACACGATGCGACCAGCGACGACGTAGTGCAACTGGCGCACCATGTGCGTCAGCAAGTGGGTGAGAAATTTAACGTCTGGCTGGAGCCGGAAGTCCGCTTCATTGGTCGTACGGGTGAAGTGAATGCTGTGGAGGCTATCGCGTGAAGGACAATACCATCCCGTTAACCCTGATTGGCATCCTTGCCGACGGTGAGTTTCATTCTGGCGAGCAATTAGGCGAGCAGCTGGGCATGAGCCGTGCTGCCATTAATAAACATATTCAGACCCTCCGCGACTGGGGGGTTGATGTCTTCACCGTGCCCGGAAAAGGCTACAGTCTGCCGGCGCCCATTCAGCTCCTGAACGAAGAACTCATCCGCAGCCAGATAGGGCAGGGTAACGTGGCCGTATTGCCGGTCATCGATTCGACAAACCAGTACCTGCTGGAGCGGATAGGCGAGCTGGAATCAGGGGATGCCTGCGTTGCAGAGTACCAGCAGGCCGGGCGCGGCCGTCGCGGGCGTAAGTGGTTCTCACCGTTTGGCGCAAACCTCTATCTTTCCATGTACTGGCGCCTTGAGCAGGGGCCTGCCGCCGCAGTGGGTCTGAGTCTGGTGATTGGTATCGTTATGGCGGAAGTTCTGCATGAACTTGGTGCGGATAAAGTACGGGTAAAATGGCCAAACGACCTTTACCTGAACGATCGTAAGCTTGCCGGTATTCTGGTCGAACTGACGGGAAAAACAGGCGATGCGGCGCAAATTGTCATTGGTGCCGGTCTCAATATGGTGATGCGAAATGTGCAAAGCGATGTGGTGAATCAGGCGTGGACCAACCTGCAGGAAGCGGGGATCACCATCGATCGCAACACGCTTGCCGTGCGTATGATTAAAGAGCTGCGTACCTCCCTGTCTCTCTTTGAACAGGAAGGGCTGGCATCGTTCCTGTCTCGCTGGGAAAAACTCGATAACTTTATCAACCGACCGGTGAAACTGCTGATTGGTGATAAGGAGATCTACGGTATCTCTCGCGGCATTGATGCACAGGGTGCTCTGCTTCTGGAGCAGGATGGCGTCATCAAGCCCTGGGTGGGCGGTGAGATCTCCCTGCGCAGCGCTGAATAAATAAGTATGCGCCCTACAGGATATTCCGCGAGCCTGAAAATGCTCGTCTGGCTCGCGGAACAATAATTCCCTCTCCCCGAGGGGAAGAGGGTCTGGAGAACTTACTGCGGATAAGGTACCCAGTCTCCGCCGTTCAGGCGAACGTACGGTTTGTTCTGGTACTGAATGACAACCGCATTCGCATTCTCTGACACTTCCGCGGTTTGCGGCAGATTGCTGGTGAGCTGATCCCAGTTCACGCTATCTTCCACAAACAGCTTACCATCGACCGCGCGGGCCACGAGCTCAGAGATGGCCAGATAGCTGACTGGCTGAGTGATCTCAATCGGTGCGCCCTGATGCGGTGCCTTCATACCAAAGAATTTAATCCCGGCCGGCACGTTGGTAATGGACGGGCTGGGGATATCGCGCAGGCCGGACACCTGCATTCTGTCGCCTTTCAGCGCCCCACCGTGCTCCGGAACGACAACCACCATCACTTTACGGCCAGATTTTTCCAGCTCAGTGAAGAACGCATCCAGCTCATCAAAGAACTTCTGCGCACGCACTTTGTAATCCGCCGTTTTGCTCACGCCCGGGAAGTGGTTACCGTCGTGAAGGGGCAGGGTGTTATAGAACGTGGCGCTGCGCGGATTGCTGTCTTTTTCAATGGTCTGCAACCAGCGCTGTAGCACGGCGGTATCGTCATAGACTGGCGAGCCATCGAAGCCCAGCAGCGTGACCGGCAGCCCGGTTTGGTCCATCAGCGGTGCCTGCATACCCCCTTCTTCACGTACCTCTTTCAGGAAGTTACCGAACTGACCGTTATGCCCCAGCATCAAGTGCTGCGTAAAGCCCAGTTTCGCCAGGTTATCGAACAGATAACACTGGTTGCCAGCGGGCTGATACAAATTCTTGTGCGATGGCTGGCCGCAGCTTGCTCGCAGCAGGCGGATGGCCGCCGGGCCGCTGTACGAGGTGGCAGAGTTAAAGTCTTTAAACTGGATATCGAAATGCGACCACAGCGGGTGCGACATTAAACCAGCCGCATCAACGTCAGCCCAGGAGAGGGAGCAGATGTTAATTACCAGCAGTTCAAACGGCTGAGCATCCGCCGGGAGTGCATCCGGGAATTTAGTCTGACGCTTATCTTCCGCGGTGTAGAAGCTGGAAAGCCAGGCATTCAGGTTGGTTGAGGTCGGCGGTGCGGTCTGCGCTGGAATATCGCCCACCACCGGCGTGTCGCCAGCCGTGGCAACGGTTGCTGCCGCGCTTCCTCCGGTGGTGGTCACCGTGCTGGTCGGTTGACCGGCAGGCCACAGGGAAAAACTTGGCCCTGCCAGCGTCAGAACGTTCAGCCAGATCATAATGGCAACGACAAACACCGTGACGCGGATCCACTGTGACAGAAACAGCCAGGCAACCAGCAACACAAAGACCGCGCCAATCATCTGCCAGTTTATAAAGCGCTCGGTCAGGTCGAGGATATAGCTGGCGCTAAACCCGGCGACCTGCGACCCCTGGCTCATGATGCTGTCCGGCCCCGGCAGCCAGGTATCATGCCAGAACAGCGCAAAACCCAGCGGGATGGCAACCCAGTGACGCAAGCGATGCAGCCTGATATTGGGCAGCGGCATCAGCAGGAAGGCCATAAACACCAGGTTCAGCAGAGGATGGAAGTTCAGATAGCCAGCCCACAGCAGACCAAACTTCACCAGAAAGTAGAAGTTCCAGCCGGAAAGGCCGCGCCAGTATTGCCACAGAGGCGATGGTGACGAAGCGGTATAAGTTGAGTTAGTCATGTTTTCGGTCTGCCTTGACGTGTGTTGCCCGTGTCAGTGTTCCGGCTGGTTTGACATAGCGAGGTTTGCCAAACGCCATTCTGGCCGTATCGCGAATACGGCGCAGTGAATGGCGTGCATAATAACCAAGCAGGAAAAAGATCAGCGCACAGAATACAACCAGTTGAATGATATCGCTGATATTCATGATGGTGCGTTCTCCCCATTCTCAGTTAATAAGCGAAGGGGTTCCGGAACCCGACGCCAGATATGGCCGTCATGCCGTGCATTGAGGATCGGTTTGACATCGCTCGTGACAGGTAGCGGTTTCACCCAGTTTTCAGGCGCGAGGGCACGCATCTGCACCAGCTCAGCGCTGATCAGATTGTCTTCGAACCAAATCATACGGTTTGAGAAAATATCCCCGGTAGGCAGCGGGAAGATATGGTTCAGCGCGGTATCGAGATCGTTCACCCGACAAAAAGACAAAAACAGTACCAGGCGGTTGTCGCCAATCGTCATGATGTCCCCGGTACGGTTCGGGCGGCATAAGGTGAGCGCCTGCTCAACGCGGATCCCCGGTACAGGACGCAGGGCAACCATTACCCCTTTCCCGTCTGCAGGAAGCAGCGTGTTGTTCATCATGTTGCCAACGGCATCGCAGAAGGTATCCCATTTCTGATAACCACGCAGTTTCATCGGCTGCGTCATGGAAAGCAGCGTGGAAATATCTTCCGGTACGTGGCGGTTGAACTGCTGCCCCTGGACACTTTCGATAAGCGTCAGGCAGCGTGACAGAGGGGCATTCCACGGGATAACCATGTTTGCGCCACAGTCCAAAAGCAGACGCTCATCCGTGGCACGCAGGCTGGTATTGTTTTCGCGTACCACAATTTTTAACGCGCTGCCGCGTTGACGACGTAAGGTATGAATTTGTCGTGCCAGCGTTTCAATCTGATTGTTCTGCATCAGCGAGAAAACAAGGGTTGCCGCCTGCGTCGTGCGGGCTTCATGAAAAAGCGCTTCATTGGACTCAAACAGGGACCAGTTTTCAGACAGCGCGGGCGCCCCCTCCAGTACCGCAATATGGCTCAGGATCCGTTTTTCATCGCTGCGCGGTTGCACCACGGTTTCTTCTTGCTGGGCAAGGTGCCACTCGCCGTCAATATGTTTAAGCGTAAGTTGCTGTCTGGCGCTCACGCCTTTTTCATTACACCAGAATGCAATATCGTAGAGATAGCTGCCCGCCTGGTCGCGCAGACTCGCCAGGCCGAATAGCGAGCGATACTCCGCCATTAAAAGTGAGAACAGCTTGTCGTTATTACTGCCGGGATTGATTATCAATAGCGTGCAATTTTGAAATTTTGCCCATTTATTGATTTTTTCCAGCCACTGCAGCAGTTTCTCCGTCGGGATATTTTGCAGGGCATTATGTGAACATTTAAGAATCAATAAAAAGCGGTCTGGATTGATGGAACACTGAATGTCGCGGGACAAATAGTATAGACTATCTGCTTCCGACGGCATGGAAAACAAGCGTACCGTCTGTGGACCGCGGTCTCGCTCAAGCGTAATAATTTGCTTCGGGTCTTCGCCCATACTAATGACAGCGACCCGGGAGTCCTTACCCTGCGCGGCAATTGTCTGGTTTACCAGACTGATAGCATCTTCATTACGATCCGAATTAACCCACCAGACTCCTCCGACTGGCATGTGGCGCAATTCGTCCCATAATGACTGGATGCCAATAGAAAATATGGAGTCCACGGTGTCCCTCTTTTCGTCTAATTTATCTGTATATCAGTTTACTAGCGAAAGCGTAGAAATAAACCTAACATTGAAATTAAAGAGCATCAGATTTAGCATGTAAATGAAATTTCACAGGGCAGGAAGCCTCGCGACTTCAGAGAGTAAAACGATACTCAAAGGGATGGAAAAAAATGGATAATAACGAACCCGGAACCCCAGTCGATTCGACCCTGGGTTACACATTCCAAAACGATTTTCTGGCGCTGACGCAGGCCTTTTCTTTACCTGAAATAGATTACACCGATATTTCCCAGCGGGAACAGTTGGCTGCGGCTATTAAACGTTGGCCGTTATTAGCTGAATTTACCCAACAACAATAAGGGAGCCATTGATGGCCATACTCGGATTACAGGGCGTCCGTGGTGGAGTGGGTACAACATCCGTTACCGCGGCGCTGGCGTGGTCATTACAGCTTTTAGGTGAATCGGTGCTGGTGATTGACGCCTGCGCCGACAATTTGCTGCGTATGTCATTTAACGTCGACTTTACCCGTACAGAGGGTTGGGCCCGCGCGTTGCTTGATGATAAAGACTGGCGTGATGCGGGTCTGCGTTACACCTCTCAGCTCGATCTCCTGCCGTTTGGTCAACTGACCACGACAGAGCGTGAGAATGAAGCCGCCTACCAGCGTTTATTTTCGCAATTCACACTCGCGCTGCAGAGCCTCAAAGAAAAAGGCCATTATCAGTGGATCCTGCTGGATCTGCCGCACGGTGCCGGCACGCTGACCCGACAGCTGATTGCCCAGTGCGACCACGTGCTCTCCATTGTGAACGTCGATGCTAATTGCCATATCCGTTTACATCAGCAGGGGTTGCCCCAGAATAGCCATATCCTGATTAACGATTTACGCATTGGCAGCCAGATCCAGGACGATCTGTATCAGGTCTGGCTGCAAAGCCAGCGTCGTCTGCTGCCGATTGTGATCCATCGTGATGAGGGGATGGCGGAATGCCTCGCCTCCAAACAGCCACTTGGCGAGTATCGTAGCGATTCGCTGGCGGCAGAAGAGATCCTGACGCTGGCGAACTGGTGTCTGCTGCACTTCGCCCAAGAGGCGGATCCTGCCAGGGGTACGGTATGAGTCGACTCGCCAGCTGGTTACTCATCCCACCGGTCAGTTCGCGTTTAAGCGACCATTACCGGCATTATCGCCGGCATGGTGCCTCGGCATTTAGCGCCGCGTTCGGCTGTTTCTGGATGATTCTGGCCTGGATGTTCATCCCCCTCGAGCACCCCCGCTGGCAGCGCATTCGTGCGCGACACAGTGAATTGTATCCGCACATTAATCCTGACCGTCCACGGCCGTTAGATCCGGCGCGGTACATCATTCAGGCCATCTGGCTGGTGGTTACGTCGCCGCGGCAGGAGAAAAAGACGCCGCACTGGCGCAGCTTCAGCCGGGTCCAGCTTTTACGCGAACGCTATCATCAGTGGCTGGACAGGCTGCCTGACCGCGTGGGCGATAAGACCAGCCATCTGGATAACCATAAAGAACTCGGGCATCTGCACCCGGGTTTACGGCGTTTTATTCTGGGCGTGATAGTTGTCTTCTCGCTCATTCTGGCGCTGGTCTGTATCACGCAACCCTTTAACCCGCTGGCGCAGTTCACTTTCCTGATCCTGCTGTGGGGCGTGGCGCTGCTGGTGCGGCGTATACCGGGGCGCTTCTCCGCCCTGATGCTGATTGTGTTATCACTGACCGTCTCCTGCCGCTATATCTGGTGGCGTTATACCTCAACGCTGAACTGGGATGACCCGGTCAGTCTGGTATGCGGTCTGGTGCTGCTGTTTGCTGAAACGTACGCCTGGATTGTGCTGGTGTTGGGCTATTTCCAGGTGATCTGGCCGCTCAACCGCCAGCCGGTTCCGCTGCCAAAAGATACGTCGCAGTGGCCGACTGTCGATCTCTTTGTGCCGACCTATAACGAAGATCTGAGCGTGGTGAAAAATACCATTTACGCCGCGCTGGGTATCGACTGGCCCAAAGATAAGCTCAAAATCTGGATCCTGGATGACGGCGGTCGGGCCGCGTTCCGTGAGTTCGCGCAAGAGGTGGGCGTTGAGTATATCGCCCGTACCTCTCACGAACATGCCAAAGCCGGGAACATCAACAACGCGCTGAAGTATGCGACAGGGGAGTTTGTCTCCATCTTTGACTGCGACCACGTGCCGACGCGCTCGTTCCTGCAGATGACGATGGGCTGGTTCCTGAAAGAGAAAGCGCTGGCGATGATGCAGACGCCGCACCATTTCTTCTCGCCGGATCCGTTTGAACGTAACCTCGGCCGTTTCCGTAAGACCCCGAACGAAGGCACGCTGTTCTATGGCCTGGTGCAGGACGGCAACGACATGTGGGATGCGACCTTCTTCTGCGGTTCCTGTGCGGTTATCCGCCGTAAACCGCTGGATGAAATTGGCGGCATCGCGGTTGAAACGGTTACCGAAGATGCCCATACCTCGCTACGCCTGCACCGTCGCGGCTATACCTCTGCCTATATGCGTATCCCTCAGGCGGCCGGTCTGGCGACGGAATCCCTGTCGGCGCATATCGGCCAGCGTATTCGCTGGGCGCGCGGGATGGTACAGATTTTCCGTCTTGATAACCCGCTGTTGGGTAAAGGCCTCAAGCTGGCGCAACGTCTGTGCTATGTCAACGCCATGTTCCACTTCTTATCCGGTATTCCGCGGCTGATCTTCCTGACCGCGCCGCTGGCGTTCCTGCTTCTTCACGCCTATATCATCTACGCGCCCGCGCTGATGATTGCGCTGTTTGTTCTGCCGCACATGATCCACGCGAGCCTGACCAACTCGAAGATTCAGGGCAAGTATCGCCACTCATTCTGGAGTGAAATCTACGAAACGGTGCTGGCCTGGTACATCGCGCCGCCAACGATGGTCGCGCTGATTAACCCGCATAAAGGCAAGTTTAACGTCACCGCGAAGGGTGGCCTGGTGGAAGAGGAGTATGTCGACTGGGTGATCTCCCGTCCGTACATCTTCCTGGTGCTGCTGAACATTGTGGGGGTGATTGCCGGTATCTGGCGCTACTTCTACGGTCCGGAAAACGAAATCCTGACGGTGTTCGTCAGTATGGCTTGGGTATTTTACAACCTGATTATCCTTGGCGGCGCGGTGGCGGTGTCGGTGGAAAGCAAGCAGGTACGTCGCGCGCATCGTGTTGAAATCAGCATGCCTGCGGCGATAGCCCGTGAAGATGGTCATCTCTTCTCCTGTACCGTTCATGACTTCTCCGACGGTGGTCTGGGTATCAAAATCAACGGACAGGCGAAGGTGCTGGAAGGGCAGAAAGTTAACCTGTTGCTTAAGCGTGGCCAGCAGGAGTATGTCTTCCCGACACAGGTTGTGCGTGTGGCAGGCAATGAAGTGGGTCTGCAGCTGATGCCGCTGACCAGGAAGCAACATATTGATTTTGTGCAGTGTACGTTTGCCCGCGCGGATACGTGGGCTCTCTGGCAGGACAGCTTCCCGGAAGATAAACCTCTGGAAAGCCTGCTGGATATTCTGAAGCTGGGGTTCCGTGGCTATCGTCACCTTGCAGAATTTGCCCCGTCGTCGGTGAAAATAATTTTCCGGTCACTTACTTCGCTGGTTTCCTGGGTCGTGTCGTTCATTCCTCGTCGTCCTGAGCGGGATGAGGCGAAGCAGGCGGACCCGGTTATGGCTCAACAATGATGATAACGCGATGAAAACAAAACTTTCCTGGTTATGTGCAGTGGCAATGGGGATGAGTACGCTCCCTGCAACAATGGCTAACGCAGCGCCTGATAACGCCGCGGCCACGCCAGCTCCTACGGTGCCTGTGGTGTCGCAAGCGACCGAACCGGTAGTCACCGCGGCGCCCGGTCAAACAGAAAACGTCGTTCCCAACCAGCCGACAGCGGGAAATACCCTGCCGGCCGACGCACAGGTTGTGGGACAGGTGATGCCGGGTGTTCCGGGGGCTAATGCGCCTGTTGTCACGGAGAATGCCCCGTCGCGGGACGTGAAGCTCACCTTTGCGCAAATTGCGCCGCCTCCGGGCAGCATGGTGCTGCGCGGCGTCAATCCTAAAGGCGGCGTTGAGTTTGGTATGCGCAGCGATGAGGTTGTGTCGAAGGCGGTGCTGAACCTGGAATATACCCCTTCTCCTTCGCTGCTGCCGACCCAGTCTCAGCTGAAGGTCTATCTGAATGACGAGCTGATGGACGTGCTGCCGGTCACCAAAGAGCAGTTGGGTAAGAAAACCCTGGCTCAGGTGCCGATCAACCCGCTGTTTATCACCGACTTTAACCGTATCCGTCTGGAATTCGTGGGCCATTACCGTGACGTGTGCGAAAACCCGGCCAGCAACACGCTGTGGATGGATGTCGGGCGTAACTCATCGCTGCAGATGACCTACCAGTCGCTGGCGCTGAAAAACGATCTCTCCGCGTTCCCGGTGCCGTTCTTCGATCCGCGTGATAATCGCCCGTTAAACCTGCCGATGGTCTTTGCGTCCTCACCGGACGTCACGGAGCAACTGGCAGCGACCATCGTGGCCTCCTGGTTCGGCTCCCGTTCCGGCTGGCGTGGGCAGAACTTCCCGGTTATGTATGACAAGATCCCTGACAGAAATGCCATCATCTTTGCGACCAACGCGAAGCGTCCTGCTTTCCTGCGTGAGCACCCGGATGTCAAAGCGCCGACCATTGAGATGATAAGCCACCCGGATAACCCGTATGTGAAACTGCTGGTGGTTTTCGGGCGTGATGAGAAAGACCTGGTGCAGGCGGCAAAAGCGATTGCACAGGGGAATATCCTGTTCCGCGGCAGTAGCGTGGTTGTCGATGAGGTCAAGCCGCTGTTGGCACGTAAACCTTATGACGCGCCAAACTGGGTACGTACCGACCGCGCCGTCACCTTCGGCGAGCTGAAAACCTATGAAGAGCAGCTGCAGTCGACAGGGATTGAGCCGTCTCCTGTCAGCCTGTCGCTGAACCTGCCGCCGGACCTGTATCTGCTGCGCACCACCGGTATCGATATGAACCTCAACTATCGTTACACCGCGCCGTCAACCAAAGACAGTTCGCGCATGGATATCAGCCTGAATAACCAGTTCCTTCAGTCGTTTAATCTGATGAATAATCAGGAAACGAACCGTCTGCTGCTGCGTTTGCCGGTACTGCAGGGGCTGCTGGATGGTAAAACCGATGTCTCCATCCCGGCGCTGAAGCTCGGGGCGGTAAACCAGCTGCGCTTTGATTTCCAGTACATGAATCCAATGCCGGGCGGTTCGGTGGACAACTGCATCACCTTCCAGCCGGTGCAGAACCACGTCGTGATTGGCGATGAATCGACCATCGACTTCTCGAAGTACTATCACTTCCTCGCCATGCCGGATCTGCGGGCGTTTGCTAACGCGGGCTTCCCGTTCAGCCGTATGGCGGACCTGTCTGAATCCATTGTTGTGATGCCAAAAGCGCCAAATGAAGGGCAGGTGACGACGCTGCTGGACACCATGGCGACCGTAGGCGCGCAAACGGGCCTGCCGGCGATTAACGTTACCCTGACGGATGATGGCGCTCAAATTCAGAACAAAGATGCGGACATCATGGTGATCGGTTCCATCCCGGATAAGCTGAAGGATGAGAAGCGTATCGATCTGCTGGTTCAGGCAGCCCAGTCCTGGGTTAACACGCCGCTGCGTCAGACCGAGTTCCCGAGCATCATGCCGGATATCAACGATCGTAAAGCCAGCGCGCAGACGGCTGTCACGTCTCAGGGGGCGATGGCGGCCGTGGTCGGCTTCCAGTCACCGTACAACGATCAGCGTAGCGTGATTGCCCTGCTCGCAGACAGCCCGCGTGGCTACGAACTGCTCAACAGTGCGATGAACGACAGCGGTAAACGTGCCGCGATGTTCGGCTCTGTGTCGGTGATACGTGAGTCGGGCGTGAACAGCCTGCGCGTAGGCGATGTGTACTATGTGGGGCATCTGCCATGGTTCGAACGTCTGTGGTATGCGCTCTCTAACCATCCGATTCTGCTCGCTATCCTGGCCGCCGTCAGCGTGGTGCTGCTGGCCTGGGTGCTGTGGCGTCTGCTGCGTATCATCAGCCGTCGTCGCCTGAATCCGGATCATGAGTAAGATGTGATGAAAGCCTTTCGCTGGTGTGTCATTGCGTTGATGCTGGCGGCGGCGCCTCTGCGCGCCGCCTGTACCTGGCCTGCCTGGGAGAAATTTAAACAGGATTACATCAGCGAAGGCGGGCGGGTCATTGATCCCAGCGACACGCGTAAAATCACTACCTCGGAAGGGCAAAGCTACGCGCTGTTCTTTGCCCTCGCTGCGAATGACCGTAAAGCGTTCGACAAGGTGCTGGCATGGACGCGGGATAACCTTGCCGGGGGGCATCTCGACGACACGCTCCCCGCCTGGTTATGGGGGCAAAAAGACAAAGACACCTGGGCGGTTATCGATACCAATTCCGCCTCGGATGCCGATATCTGGATCGCCTGGTCCCTGCTTGAAGCGGGGCGGTTATGGAAAGACGCTGACTATACCCGTACGGGCAAGACGCTACTCGAGCGCATCGCCCGCGAAGAAGTGGTGAAAGTACCTGGCCTCGGTCTGATGCTGCTGCCCGGTAAAGTTGGCTTTGTCGATGAGAACGCCTGGCGTTTTAATCCCAGCTATCTTCCTCCACAGCTCGCAAGCTACTTCACGCGTTTTGGCGCCCCGTGGACCACCCTGCGTGAGACCAATCTGCGCTTGCTGCTGGAGAGTGCGCCGAAAGGTTTTTCGCCGGACTGGGTGCAATACCAGAAAAACAAAGGCTGGCGGTTACAGCAGGAGCCGCCGCTGGTGGGGGGATATGACGCCATCCGCGTCTATCTCTGGGTGGGGATGATGAACGATAACGATCCTCAAAAAGCCCGGCTGCTGGCGCGCTTCAGGCCGATGGCCGCCACCACAACAAAACAGGGTGTACCACCGGAAAAAGTGAATGTGGTGAGTGGAGCACGCACGGGCAATGGCCCGGTCGGCTTCTCTGCCGCCATGCTGCCTTTTTTACAACAGCGTGATGCGCAGGCCGTCCAGCGCCAGCGCGTGGCTGACCACTTTCCTGATAATAATGCTTACTACAGTTATGTACTGACTCTCTTTGGACAAGGATGGGATCAGCATCGTTTTCGTTTCACCACAAAAGGTGAATTAATACCGGATTGGGGCCAGGAATGCGCAAGTTCACAGTAAATCTACTCAGTTTATCGCTTGGCCTGGCGCTGATGCCGCTGGCTCAGGCCGTCAACTCTCCGCAGCAGCAACAGCTGCTGGAACAGGTGCGCCTGGGGGAATCGACGCAGCGTGAAGATTTGGTGCGTCAGTCGCTCTATCGTCTTGAGCTGATCGACCCGAACAACCCTGACGTTATTGCGGCACGTTTTCGCTATCTGCTTCGTCAGGGCGACAACGCCGGCGCGCAAAAAGAGCTGGATAGACTGAAAGGGATCGCCCCCGGTTCCAGCGCGTACCAGTCCTCGCGCAACACGATGCTGCTTTCCACGCCGGATGGCCGCCAGCAGTTACAACAGGCTCGCTTACTCGCCACGACAGGCCATACCCAGGAAGCGATTGCCGCCTATGACAAGCTGTTCGACGGCAACCCGCCGGGCGGCGACGTGGCAACAGAATACTGGAATGTGGTGGCGAAAGATCCCGCCCGCCGCAATGCGGCCATTAATCAACTGAAAAAGATTAACAGCAGCAGCCCCGGCAATACGCAGCTGCAGTCGACGCTGGCCCAGCTGCTGTTCCAGACCGGGCGCCGTGATGAAGGCTTTGCGGTGCTGCAGGAGATGGCCAAATCTAGCAATGGCCGAAGCCAGGCGTCGGATATGTGGTATGCGCAGATCAAAGACCAGCCTGTCAGCAATGCCAGCGTCTCCGCGCTGCAAAAGTACCTGAGCGTATTCAGTGACGGTGAGAACGTAACCGCAGCGCGTTCACAGCTTGAAGCGCAGCAAAAACAGCTCGCCGATCCAACTTTCCGTGCGAAAGCACAAGGCCTGGCAGTGGATGCCGGACAGGGTGATAAGGCGGTGGCGGAACTGCAAAAGGCGGTCAGCGCAAACCATGCCGACAGCGAAGCCATTGGCGCGCTGGGCCAGGCATACTCCCAGAAAGGCGATCGTGCTCGCGCGGTGGCACAGTTTGAAAAGGCGATCGCCCTCGATCCGCAGAGCGATAACCGCGGCAAATGGGACAGCTTGCTGAAGGTGAACCGTTACTGGCTGCTGATCCAGCAGGGGGATGCGGCGCTGAAAGCGAATAACCCGGCACAGGCGGAGCGCTATTATCAACAGGCGCGCACTATCGACAATAGCGACAGTTATGCGGTGCTGGGGCTGGGTGATGCCGCAGCGGCACGTAAAGATAACGACGCCGCCGAGCGCTATTATCGCCAGGCATTACGCATGGACAGCGGCAACAGTAACGCGGTCCGCGGACTGGCCAATATTTATCGTGCACAGTCGCCGGAGAAAGCCTCGCAGTTTATCCAGTCGCTCTCCGCCAGCCAGCGTCGCAGTATTGATGATATTGAACGTAGCCTGACCAACGAACAGCTCTCCGCCCAGGCCGAGCAGCTGGAGAACGAGGGCAAATACGCCCAGGCCGCCGAGGTTCAGCGTCGTCGTCTGGCGCTCTCTCCAGGCGACGTATGGATCACCTATCGCCTGTCGCGCGATCTCTACAGCGCGGGCCAGCGCAGTCAGGCAGATACCCTGATGCGTCAGCTTGCCAGCCAGAAACCGACCGACCCGGATCAGGTGTATGCCAACGGGCTCTATCTTTCCGGTAACGACCAGGATCGTGCCGCGCTGGCCCATCTGGAGACGCTGCCGCGCAGCCAGTGGAACGGCAATATTCAGGAGCTTGCCGACCGCCTGCAAAGTAATCAGGTGCTCGAAACCGCCAATCGCCTGCGCGACAGCGGCAAAGAGCAGGAGGCGGAAAATCTTCTTCGTCAGCAACCTGCTTCTACCCGTATCGATTTAACCCTGGCGGACTGGGCGCAGCAGCGGGGCGATCTCAGTGCAGCAAAAACGGCATACAGCGGCGTGTTGCAGCGCGAGCCACAAAACGAAGATGCGATCCTCGGCCTGACCGAAATCTACAGTGCGCAGGGCGACAAAGACGCTGCGCGTGCCGAACTGGTGAAACTGCCTGCGACGCAAAATGGCCAGCCGTTGTCGCTCAACATGCAGCGCCGCATCGCGATGGCGCAGGCGGGGCTGGGTGATTCTGCTGCCGCAGAAAAGACGTTCAACAGCATCATTCCGCAGGCAAAATCACAGCCTGCGTCAATGGAAAACGCGCTGGTGCTGCGTGATGCGGCACGTTTTCAGACGCAAAATGGCCAGCCTCAGCAGGCGCTGGAGACCTATAAAGATGCCATGGTCTCCTCTGGCATCACCACCACCCGTCCGGCAGACAATGACACCTTTACGCGCCTGACGCGTAACGACGAAAAAGATGACTGGCTGAAGCGCGGCGTGCGTAGCGATGCCGGTGACTTGTATCGCCAGCAGGATGTTAACGTTACGCTGCAGCACGACTACTGGGGCTCCAGCGGTACCGGCGGCTACTCCGACCTGAAAGCCCACACCACCATGCTGCAGGTGGATGCGCCGCTCTCTGATGGACGGATGTTCTTCCGCAGCGATCTGGTCAATATGGATGCCGGTTCGTTTGCCACTAACAACGGCACCTACGATCCCAAATGGGGGACCTGTGCCGAAACGCCATGTCGTGGCAACACCAGTCAGACGTCAAACGGCGCAAGCGTGGCCGTGGGCTGGCAGAATAAAACCTGGGCATGGGATATCGGCACCACGCCAATGGGCTTTGACGTGGTGGATGTGGTCGGCGGGGTGAGCTATAGCAACGATCTCGGTCCTATCGGCTACACCATTAACGCCCACCGTCGCCCGATCTCCAGCTCTCTGCTGGCCTTTGCCGGGCAAAAAGACACCAATACCGGCACCACCTGGGGCGGCGTGCGCGCCACCGGCGGTGGCGTGAGCATCAGCTACGATAAAGGCGAGGCGAACGGCATCTGGTCAAGCCTGAATGCGGAATCGCTGACCGGGAAAAATGTAGAGGATAACTGGCGCGTCCGCTGGATGACCGGTTACTACTACAAGCTGATTAATAAAAACAACGAGCGCCTGACTGTCGGTGTCTCTAACATGCTCTGGCACTACGATAAAGATCTGAGCGGCTATACCCTGGGTCAGGGCGGCTATTATAGCCCGCAGGAATATGTCTCCTTTGCGCTGCCGGTCACCTGGCGTAAACGCACGGAGAACTGGTCCTGGGAGCTGGGCGGGTCTGTCTCATGGTCTCACTCTAAAACCAACGATGTGCTGCGCTATCCCCTTCAGGGACTCATTCCCGTCGATGAGCCAGGCCGCTACACCGACAGGGGGGCGATGGAAACCGGCAGCAGTTCCTCAGGCACCGGTTATACCGCGCGGGCCATTGTCGAGCGCCGGGTCACGTCCAACTGGTTTGTGGGTCTTGGCGTGGATATTCAGGAAGCGAAAGACTATACCCCAAGCCATGCGCTGCTCTATGTACGCTACTCCGCCGCAGGCTGGCAGGGTGATATGGACTTACCGCCACAGCCGCTCATTCCCTACGCGGACTGGTAATCGGATTTTACTTAATCCATTTGTAAGTCTCTCTTAAAAGTGCGTCGATCGGGTATACTCAGGCGCGCCAGGTTTACACCCTGGTGCGCCCTGCGCTTCGAGTTCTGTGGAGAGTCATTTTGCGTGTCAGTCGTTCCTTAACGATCAAACAGATGGCGATGGTTTCTGCTGTCACCTTGCTGTTTGTACTGCTATTTTGCGTCATTTTGCTGTTTCATTCCGTACAGCAGAATCGCTATAACACGGCTTCGCAATTAGAAAGTATTGCCCGCTCGGTGCGTGGCCCGCTTTCGGCTTCTATTCTGAAAGGCGATATTCCCGAAGCGGAAACCATTTTAAAACGTATTCAGCCTGCGGGCGTCGTCAGCCGCGCAGACGTGGTGCTGCCGAACCAGTTCCAGGCGCTGCGGATGAGTTTTATCCCCGAACGTCCCGTCCCGATGATGGTGATGCGCCTGTTTGAACTGCCGGTACAAATTTCGCTTCCCATCTACTCGCTTGAACGCCCTGCGAATCCGCAGCCGCTGGCCTATCTTGTTCTGCAGGCGGACTCGTACCGCATGTATAAATTCGTCATGAGTTGGTTTATCACGTTAGTGACCACTTGCTTACTTATGACGCTGATACTGAGCGTGGCGCTGACCTGGTGCATTAACCGGCTGATTGTCCACCCGCTGCGGCGTATCGCCCGGGAGCTGAACGCGCTTTCTCCCCAGGAGCAGATGGGTCATCAGCTTGAGCTCCCCCGCCTGCATCATGACGATGAGATCGGCATGCTGGTGCGCAGCTATAACCTGAACCAGCAGCGCATTCAGCGTCAGCAGGATGAACTGAACAGTAGCGCCACCCGTTTCCCGGTGTCGGAGCTGCCTAATAAAGCGTTCCTGATGGCGATGCTGGAGCAGACCGTGGCGCGCCAGCAGACCACGGCGCTGATGGTCATCGCCTGTGAAACCCTGCAGGATACCGCTGGGGTGCTCAAGGAGAGCCAGCGTGAAATGCTGTTGCTGACGCTGGTCGAAAAGGTTAAATCGGTACTTGCTCCACGTATGGTGCTGACTCAGGTCAGCGGTTATGACCTGGTGGTGATTGCGAACGGCGTGCAAGAGCCGTGGCATGCGATCACATTAGGTCAGCAAGTACTCACTGTCATTAATGAGCGGCTACCCATTCAGGGTATCCAGCTTCGCCCCAGCGCCAGTATCGGGATTGCCATGTTCTATGGCGATCTGACCGCAGAGCAGCTCTATCGTCGCGCCTTCTCGGCGGCATTCACCGCCCGTCGCAAAGGGAAAAACCAGATCCAGTTCTTCGACCCGGATCAGATGGAAAAGGCGCAGCAGCGTCTGACGGAAGAGAGCGACATCCTCACCGCGCTGGATAACCACCAGTTTGCCCTCTGGCTCCAGCCGCAGGTCAATTTGCTGACGGGTGAAGTGGAAAGCGCGGAAGCACTGTTGCGCGTGCAGCAGCCGGATGGCAGCTGGGAGCTGCCGGAAGGGTTAATCGAACGTATTGAGTCCTGTGGTCTGATGGTCACGGTGGGCTACTGGGTGCTTGAGGAGTCATGCCGCCAGCTTGCCGCCTGGCAGGAGCGTGGTGTCAACCTGCCGCTGTCGGTCAATCTCTCTGCCCTGCAGTTGATGCATCCCACTATGGTCTCGGAGATGCTGGAGCTCATCAATCGCTACCGGATCCAGCCGGATACGCTGATTCTGGAAGTGACGGAAAGCCGTCGTATTGACGACCCGAATGAGGCGGTCGCGATCCTCAAACCGCTGCGCAACGCCGGTATCCGCATCGCGCTGGATGATTTTGGCATGGGCTATGCCGGACTGCGTCAGCTTCAGCACATGAAAACGCTGCCGGTGGATGTCCTGAAAATCGACAAAGCGTTTGTCGATGGGCTGCCGGAAGACAGCAGCATGGTGCAGGCCATTATTCAGATGGCGCGTAGTCTCAACCTGAATCTGATTGCTGAGGGTATCGAGACGGAAGCACAGCGCCGCTGGCTGGCTGAGGCGGGTGTCGGTAAAGGCCAGGGCTTCCTCTTTGCCCGTGCCGTCCCGTCGGATGTCTTTGAACAACGGTACCTTTCCGGCGCTGGCAATAACGCAAAAGTGTAATTTTGTTGCTGGCTTGTGCGAGCCAGCTCAAAGTTCTTAACATTTGTGTTTCAAATTTGAACTGAGTTTATTTCTGTCCTGTTATGCGGGTGTTATTTTAGAGCCGCAGGTTAACCATAACCTTACAAAGCCTGTGGTTTTTCTTCCCAAGGACATTCTATGAAAACCTCACTCTTCAAAAGTCTTTACTTCCAGGTCCTGACAGCCATCGCAATCGGTATTTTACTGGGTCACTACTACCCGGAACTGGGTGCGCAAATGAAACCGCTTGGCGACGCGTTCGTTAAGCTCATTAAAATGGTCATCGCCCCGGTGATCTTCTGTACGGTGGTGACCGGTATCGCTGGCATGGAAAGCATGAAGGCGGTAGGGCGTACCGGTGCAGTGGCGCTGCTTTATTTCGAAGTGGTCAGCACCCTGGCACTGATTATCGGTCTGATCATTGTTAACGTGGTGCAGCCTGGCGCTGGCATGAACGTCGACCCGTCGACGCTGGATGCCAAAGCGGTGGCGGTTTACGCTGAGCAGGCGAAAGATCAGGGCGTGGTCGCCTTCCTGCTGGACGTCATTCCCGGCAGTGTGATCGGGGCGTTTGCCAGCGGAAACATTCTGCAGGTGCTGCTGTTCGCCGTCATGTTTGGTTTTGCCCTGCATCGTCTGGGCAGCAAAGGCCAGCTGATCTTTAACGTCATTGAAAGCTTCTCGCAGGTCATCTTTGGCATCATCAATATGATCATGCGCCTGGCGCCGATTGGTGCCTTCGGGGCAATGGCGTTCACCATCGGTAAATACGGCGTCGGCACGCTGGTACAGCTCGGCCAGCTGATTATCTGCTTCTATATCACCTGTATTCTGTTTGTGGTGGTGGTGCTGGGTTCGATTGCCCGCGCGGCTGGTTTCAGCATCTTCAAATTTATCCGCTATATCCGCGAAGAGCTGCTGATTGTGCTGGGAACCTCCTCCTCTGAGTCGGCGCTGCCGCGCATGCTCGATAAGATGGAGAAGCTGGGTTGTCGTAAATCGGTGGTGGGGCTGGTGATCCCGACAGGGTACTCCTTTAACCTCGACGGTACCTCGATATACCTGACCATGGCGGCAGTGTTTATTGCACAGGCAACCAACAGCCATATGGATATCTTCCATCAGATCACCCTGCTGGTGGTGCTGCTGCTCTCGTCGAAAGGGGCTGCGGGCGTAACGGGCAGTGGCTTTATTGTGCTGGCGGCGACCATTTCCGCTGTGGGACATCTGCCGGTGGCCGGTCTGGCGTTGATTCTCGGTATTGACCGCTTTATGTCTGAAGCGCGTGCGTTAACCAACCTGGTGGGTAACGGCGTGGCTACGGTTGTGGTGGCAAAATGGGTTAAAGAGCTGGATCACAAAAAGCTCGACGATACGCTGAATAATCGCTCTTCTGATAGCAAAAACCCGGGTTTATCCTCCTGATTTTCCGCTAAATTCCCGCATTCCCTTGTCGGAATGCGGGCTCCTGCGCATAATGACTGTTCGTACCTGTCATAATTCGACAAGATTTTTTTTGGGTATATTGCACTTCTCACCGTGACGTTTTGCCGAACGCGCGGTCTAATCGACGTGTTTTCATCGTCATCTTTTAGAGTGAAGCGCGTCGCGAGACACTCTTTTTAACCAGGAATGTTGATCAGGGGTTCACATGCAGGGCACAAAAATTCGACTCTTAACCGGCGGTTTGCTGATGATGGCAGCAGCCAGTTATGTGCAGGCAGATGCGCTCCAGCCAGACCCGGCATGGCAACAAGGGACCCTGGCGAATGGTTTTCAGTGGCAGGTGTTAGCCACGCCGCAGCGTCCCAGCGATCGTATTGAGATCCGTCTGTCTGTGAATACCGGCTCCCTCACCGAAAGCACCCAGCAGACCGGCTTTAGCCATTTTATTCCCCGACTGGCGCTCACCCAGAGCGGCAGTTTACAGGCTGTTCAGGTGCGTTCGCTCTGGCAGCAAGGCATTGACCCGAAGCGCCCATTGCCGCCGGCCGTCGTCTCGTATGACTACACCATGTTTAACCTGAGCCTGCCGAATAACCGTAACGATCTGCTCAAAGAAGCTCTTACGTATCTCTCCGATGCCACTGGCAATCTGGCGATCACGCCGGAAACCGTTAACTATGCGCTGAGCAACAGCGATATGGTGGCGACCTGGCCTGCGGATACCAAAGAGGGCTGGTGGCGTTATCGCCTGAAAGGCTCAGCGCTGCTTGGGCACGATCCGGCAGAGCCGCTGAAACAGCCGGTCGATGCCGAACAGGTAAAATCGTTCTATCAGAAATGGTACACCCCGGACGCGATGACGCTGATCGTGGTCGGGAATGTGGATAGCCGCGCGGTGGTTGAGCAGATCAACAAAGCCTTCGGCGAGCTGAAAGGCAAGCGTGAAACGCCTTCTCCTGTCCCGAGGCTCTCCCCGCTGCGGACAGAGCCAGTCAGCATCTCCACTGATGCCGTGCGTCAGGACCGGCTCTCCATGATGTGGGATACCGCCTGGCAGCCTATCCGAGAATCCGCCGCGCTGCTGCGCTACTGGCGTGCGGATCTGACGCGTGAGGCGTTGTTCTGGCACGTTCAGCAGAGCCTCAGTAAGAACAGCGTGAAGAACATTGCGCTGGGCTTCGACTGCCGGGTGCTGTTCCAGCGCGCCCAGTGCGCCATTAATATCGAATCGCCTGGCGATAAGCTGAATGCCAATCTGGGTGTGGTGGCGAAAGAGCTGGCAAAAGTGCGCAAAGAGGGCCTGTCTGAAGAAGAGTTCAACGCGCTGGTCGCGCAGAAAAAGCTGGAACTGCAGAAGCTGTTTGCCACCTATGCCCGCGCCGATACGGATATCCTGATCAGCCAGCGTATTCGCTCCTTGCAGAATCAGGTGGTGGACATCGCGCCGGAACAGTACCAGAAGCTCCGTCAGGACTTCCTGAATGGGCTGACCGTCGATATGTTAAATCAGGATTTACGTCAGCAGCTGTCGCAGGATATGGGATTAGTCCTTCTGCAGCCGAAAGGCGAGCCGGAATACAACATGAAGGAGTTGCAGGCGACATGGGATTCAATCATGACCGCCGCGCCGCAACCTCCACAGGCGGCAACGTCTGATGATCTGCATCAGGACGCGACGGATATTCCACAGGGGCAGTAATCCAAAAAATTCCCTCTCCCGGTGGGAGAGGGTCAGGGTGAGGGCATCAGCCCGCACCTTATTTAAGCAGGCATCGCCTCACGCGGAATAATCGCCCCGCGATACTGGATCACCGTGCTGGCCGTCAGGTGCCCGCGCTGTGCAGCCGCTTCAGGCGTGCCGCCCGTCAGGCGCACCGCCAGATAGCCCGCGCTGAAGGAATCACCCGCCGCCGTAGTATCCACCACTTTGTCCTTCGCCAGTTTCACCGCCGGGACGTCAATCACCGCCTCACCTGCTACGGCCACCAGGCACGATGCCGCGCCGCGCTTAATCACCACTTCGCTCACGCCAGCAGCCTGGGTGCGCGCAATAACCTCATCAACAGGCTTCTCGCCCCACAGGGCATCTTCGTCGTCGAGCGTCAGGAACGCGATGTCGGTGCACTGCAGCATCTGCTGGTAAACCTGCTGCGTCTCTTCACGGCTGGCCCACAGGCGCGGACGGTAGTTGTTATCAAAAATGACCTTCCCGCCATTGGCGCGGCATTCGCGCAGCAGCGACAGCAGCTTTTCACGACTGGTCGGGCTTAAGATGGCGAGGCTAATCCCGCTCAGATAGAGATAATCAAACGTCGCCAGCGTTTCGCAAATGGCGGCTGCGTCGTCGCTTTCCAGCCAGTATTTGGCCGCGGCTTCGTTTCGCCAGTAGTAGAAGGTGCGCTCGCCGGTATCATCGGTCTCAATGTAATACAAACCCGGCAGGCGTTTTTCCATGCGCTGAATCAGCGAGGTATCAATGTGTTCGCTCTGCCAGGCGTCCAGCATTTGCTGGCTGAAACTGTCCGTACCCAGTGCGGTGACGTAGTTCACGGTGAGGGCCTCCGGCGGCACCTGACGGGCAATATACACGGAGGTGTTTAAGGTATCGCCACCAAAACCGCGGCTAACGTCCGCGCCTTTTTGTGACAGCTCAATCATGCATTCGCCAATAACGGCAATTTTTTTGGACATAATCATGAACCTGAACAGAGTATTTAAAAGCAGTGTGCGCTGTGTGAATTATCAGGTCAACTATATTAAAACATCGTTCCATTATTTTTTTTGAACCAGCGCGTGTTCCTGTTCATTTCTGTCATCTTAATTTCATTTTCCCGGTGAATTGAACATAAAGTTCTCAATTATCGCGCCGATAACCCAGTGACGAGTCCAGAAAGGCCATCCCAACAACAGGACATCTGAAATGAAGTCAGAGCAGGTTATCCAGCGGCTGAGCACTACGCCTGAGGCAAGTATTGAGAACTTGCAGGAGCATCGCTACTGGCTGCAATGTGAGCGTGTGTATACCTACCAGCCGATCTATCGTACCGACGGTCGACTGATGGCGATTGAAATTTTGACGGTCGTTACGCACCCTTCTAACCCTTCACAGCGTATCGCGCCGGACCGCTATTTTGCCGAAGCCGCCGTGCGCCAGCGCCTGGACGTGCTGGAAGAGCAGTTGCGCATGCTGGAAACGAAAAAGGCCTTTTTCGAACAGCACGATATTCTGGCCTCGGTCAACGTGGATGGCCCAACCCTGCTGGCGCTGCGCCAGAACGCGAAGTTGCAGGAGCTTATCGCCACCCTGCCGTGGATGCGCTTTGAACTGGTGGAGCATGTCCGCCTGCCGCAGGAATCCTCTTTTGCCTCGATGTGTGAATTTGGCCCCCTGTGGCTGGATGACTTTGGCACCGGCATGGCGAACTTCTCCGCCCTCAGCGAAGTGCGTTACGACTACATCAAAGTGGCCCGCGATCTGTTCATTATGCTGCGCCAGACCCCGGAAGGGCGGAATCTGTTTACGCTGTTATTGCAGCTGATGAACCGCTATTGCAAAGGCGTCATTGTGGAAGGTGTGGAAACGCTGGAAGAGTGGCGTGATGTGCAAAACTCACCCGCCGCCGCCGCGCAAGGCTATTACCTCTCACGTCCGGTGCCCATGGATACCCTCGACGGTGTGATAACCAACCTCTGAACCGCCCGTTTCCCTTTGTCTGGACTATAGTTTTACAGGACAGGTCATCAGGAAAAGGGGATCAAAATGACTAAAACAACCAGGGTAATCTCCTGGACAGCAGGGATTTTCTTGTTGTTGATCGTGGTCGCTATCATCATTATTGCGACATTCGACTGGAACCGTCTTAAGCCGACCATCAACCAGAAAGTCTCAACTGAACTGAACCGCCCCTTCGCGATACGCGGTGATTTGGGCGTGGTCTGGGAGCGTCAGAAAGAAGAGACCGGCTGGCGAAGCTGGATCCCCTGGCCGCACGTTCACGCCGACGACATCGTTCTGGGCAATCCGCCGGATATTCCTGCCGTCACCATGGTGCATCTTCCGCGGGTTGAAGCCACGCTGGCGCCGTTAGCGCTTCTGACAAAAACCGTCTACCTGCCGTGGATCAAGCTTCAGCAGCCCGATGCACGCCTGATCCGTCTCTCGGAAAAAAACAATAACTGGACCTTTAACCTCGCCAGCAGCGGCGAGAAAGATCCCAATGCCCAGCCCTCTTCGTGGTCATTCCGTCTCGATAACATTCTGTTCGATCGCGGGCGGATCACCATCGACGATAAAGTCAGCAAGGCCGATGTGGAGATCCTGGTCGATCCGCTGGGTAAGCCGCTGCCGTTCAGTGAAGTGACCGGCACCAAAGCGAAAGGGGATAACGCCAGCGCGGGCGATTACGTTTTCGGCCTGCGGGCCACCGGGCGCTACAACGGACAGCCACTGACCGGCACCGGTAAAATTGGCGGCATGCTGGCGCTGCGAAGCGCTGGTACCCCGTTCCCGGTGCAGGCGGACTTCCGCTCCGGCAACACGCGAGTCGCCTTTACCGGCACGGTCAACGATCCAATGAACATGGGCGGGGTCGATCTGCGGCTGAAGTTCGCCGGAGATTCGCTGGGGGAGCTCTACGAACTCACCGGCGTGCTGCTGCCGGATACGCCGCCGTTTGAGACGGACGGGCATCTGGTGGCCAAACTCGATACGGAAAAATCGTCTGTCTTTGACTATCGGGATTTCAACGGCCGTATCGGCGACAGCGATATCCACGGTACGCTGACCTACACCACCGGCAAACCGCGTCCGAAACTGGAAGGGGATGTGGAGTCCCGCCAGCTGAGGCTTGCCGATCTGGGCCCTCTGATCGGCGTTGATTCCGGCAAAGGCACGAAGTCGAAAGAGGTCAAAAAAGACCTTCAGCCCGCGGGGAAAGTGCTGCCCTACGATCGCTTTGAAACCGACAAGTGGGATGTAATGGATGCGGATGTGCGCTTCAAAGGGCGAAAAATCGAGCACGGCAGCACGCTGCCGATCAGCAACCTCTCAACCCATATTCTGCTTAAAAATGCCGACCTGCGTCTGCAGCCGCTGAAGTTTGGCATGGCGGGCGGAACCATCTCCTCGAACATTCATCTGGAAGGCGATAAAAAGCCGATGCAGGGTCGGGCTGATATACAGGCGCGCAGGCTTAAGCTGAAAGAGCTGATGCCCAACGTGGAGCTGATGCAGAAAACCCTTGGTGAAATGAACGGTGACGCGGACATTCGCGGGGTGGGGAACTCCGTGGCGGCGCTGCTCGGGAGCAGTAACGGCAACCTCAAGCTACTGATGAACGACGGGCTGGTGAGCCGCAACCTGATGGAAATCCTGGGGCTGAACGTCGGGAACTACATCATCGGGCAGATCTTTGGTGACGATGAGGTGCGGGTGAACTGCGCGGCGGCGAATCTGGATCTGGTTAACGGCGTGGCGCGGCCGCAGATTTTTGCCTTCGACACGGAAAACGCGGTAATCAACGTGACCGGAACCGCCAGCATGGCCTCTGAGCAGCTTGATTTAACCATCGACCCGGAAAGCAAAGGGATCCGTATCATCACCCTGCGCTCGCCGCTCTACGTGCGCGGCACTTTCAAAAATCCGCAGGCGGGGGTAAAACCCGGGCCGCTGATTGCACGCGGTGCGGTGGCGGCAGCGCTCGCAACGCTGGTCACGCCAGCCGCGGCGCTGCTGGCGTTGATTTCGCCATCAGAAGGGGAAGCCAATCAGTGCCGGACGATTTTGTCACAGATGAAGAGGTAAGGTGCGGTCTGTATTTGCCGGGTGGCGGCTACGCCTTACCCGGCCTACGATTCAAATGTAGGCCGGGTAAGCGCAGCGCCACCCGGCATTAGCTTAAAGCGCCTGATGCTTAGTCTCGTGCGTCAGCAGCAGCGCAATCAGCGTCAGTGCCGCCATGGCCGCCAGATACACGCCCACGTAGAACAGGCCATAATTTGCCTGCAGCCAGGTGGCGATGTACGGTGCAACGGACGCTCCCAGAATAGACGAGACGTTATAGGAGAACGACGCGCCGGTATAACGCACTTCCGTCGGGAACAGCTCCGGCAGCAGCGCGCCCATCGGGCCGAAGGTTAATCCCATCAGGCTCAGACCAATCAGCAGATACGCCATCACCAGCGCCGGGCTGCCCGAGCCTAACAGCGGCGGGAAGACAAACAGGGCGAACAGAATGATAAGCGTCGTGATGGTGATCATGCTGGAGCGACGGCCAAATTTATCCGCCAGCAGGCCGGCAATCGGCACCATGACACCAAACCCAATCACCGCCATCATCAGCATCCACAGCACTTCGTTACGCGGCAGACCCAGCCCAACCGGCGCGGCAGCGGTGCTGAACGTCATGGAGTAGACGGTCATGATATAGAACAGCGTATAGGTAGCCAGCATGATAAAGGTGCCCAGCACCGTCACGCGGACATGTTTGGTCAGCAGCGTGCCCAGCGGCACTTTTACCTGTTTTTTTGCCGCCGCCACTTTCGCGAACACCGGCGTTTCGTGCAGAGAAACGCGAACATACAGACCAATCAGCACCAGCACGGCCGAGAAGACGAACGGAATACGCCAGCCCCAGCTCATGAACTGTTCATCGGTCAGCAGCCAGGAGAGCAGCAGGAAGGTGCCGTTCGCAAAGAAGAAGCCAATCGGTGCGCCAAGCTGCGGGAAGGAGCCATACAGCGCCCGTTTACGCGCCGGGGCGTTCTCGGTCGCCAGCAGTGCCGCACCGCCCCATTCACCGCCCAGACCCAGACCCTGACCAAAACGCGCCAGCGCCAGCAGCACCGGTGCCAGAATGCCGATGGTCTCGTAGGTGGGCAGCAGGCCGATGGCGACGGTAGAAATACCCATCGTCAGCAACGAGGCCACAAGCGTCACTTTACGCCCGATGCGATCGCCAAAATGACCAAACAGCGCAGAGCCAATCGGACGCGCGACGAAGGCGATAGCAAAGGTTGCCAGAGACTGTAGCGTGGCCGCCGTCGGGTCGCCCTGCGGGAAGAAAATATGCGGAAAGACGATGACCGCTGCGGTGGCGTAAATGTAAAAGTCGAAGAACTCGATGGCGGTGCCAATCAGCGAGGCGACGACAACTTTATTGCGTGAGTTGACCGGAACGTTTTCGCTCCCGGAATCGAGTGTTGTGGCGGTTGCTTGCATAATATTTTCTTATTTTATGTCGGACGAAAGGCCATATTACGCACAGCAAAAGCGACATTTCAATCTGTAACAAAGCCGCGAACCGGTGATAAAAGCAACAAAAAGCGGATAATGTTCAGACCAGCCAAAACACTTCCATGAAATGCTTCACAGATTTTAAATATCAGTGGATATAACTGGTTTTCAGTTAAATAAAAGTTACGGACTGGATATATATGCTGAAATGATGAATCGGGCTGAAACTTTCAGCCCGAAAGGGGGAATTAGCGGTGGGTTTTCCCCGGCATGCGCGTGTCGCCTTTATATTCGGCGGTGGCAATCCACGCCGCGCAGAACAGCGTCAGGCGGGCAAAGAAGTAGAAGAACGCCATCAGCCCCAGAACGGAGCCAAACGCGGCGCCAGAAGGGGATTTCACCAGTGACGGCAGGGTATAAGTCATCACGATCTTAATCACCTCAAAGCCTATTGCCGCGAGCAGTGTTCCGCGGATCAGCGCTTTTTTGCGCGGACGATGACGCGGCAAGCGCCAGAAGATCCAGAAGAACAGCAGGTAGTTGGCGAAAATGGAAATCGCCAGCCCGATGCCGCGCCACGCAGGCTTGAGCCAGTCGATGTAATCCAGATAGAGCGCGGAGATAATCATCTGCTGCGCGGAACCGGCGACCGAGGTGATGGAGAGCGTGACGACCAGCGCCACCAGCAGACCAATCAGCGAAACAAAATCGCGGAAATACTTAACCCAAATTTTCTCCTGATCCTGAGGCTTACGCTCCCATACCTCGCGCGACTGGGCGCGAATGGCCTCGCGCAGGTTACCCATCCAGTTCACACCGGAATAGAGCGCAATCAGCAAACCGACAATACCCACCGTGGTGCGCTGCTGCACGGCAGTATTGATGGTGCTTTTTAGCGTGGTGGCGAGGGTCGGGTCACTGACGTTATTCAGGATCTTATTGAAAATATCCTGCAGCAGCGTCGGATGAGACGCGAGCACAAAACCGGCTGCCGCGAACGAGACCATCAGGATCGGGATCATCGACAAAAAGGAAAAATAGGTAATCGCTGCACCAAACTGATTCCCCATCCGGTCGTTGAAACGTTCCGCGGCGCGTATCAGGTGCGCAATCATGGGGATCTGCTGAACTCTCTCTGCCAGCGTAGTGACCGTCCCCAGCGCTTTGCTGGCTTTGCCGGGTGTGCTGGGCTCTTCGGGCCCAGTCTCCATCTTCTTGATGGGATCGTAATCTAATTGTTGAGTCGGTCGTTGCGGGTTATTTTCCGGCGTCACGTGTTTTTTCCTTTTCGTTGAGCTGGATGTCATTGAATTATAGCTTGCGACTAATCCACGTAAGCTTTTGTGATTTCCGTAAGCCACTCCATAAACAGGTGTACCCGGCGGGAGAGGTTACGGCGGTGGGGATAAATCAGGGAAACCGGCATGGGTTCAGCCCGGTATTGCGGCAGAACTTCAATCAGCTTTTTCGTGCGCAGAGAATCACGAACGCCCACGCGGGGAACCTGGATAATACCCAGCCCGGCGATGCAGGCGGCATGGTACGTCTCGGTACTGTTGACCGTTAAGACGCCGCCCGTTTTAACCCACTGGGTCGCACTGCCGTTATAAAACTCAAAGCCCTGCGGGCGCGTGCCCAGCATCGCGGCGTAGTGGATTACCGCATGTGAGGCCAAATCGTCCAGCGTTTCCGGATAACCAAACCGCGTCAGATAATCCGGGCTGGCGCAGTTGATAACCGTAAGCTTGCCCAGCGGGCGGGCGATAAGCCCGGAATCTTTCAGGGTGCCGACGCGCACCACGCAGTCGAACCCCTCGCGGATCACATCCACCAGACGATCGCTGCTGCTGAGCTCCAGTTCAATACCCGGATACTGCTGCAAAAACGCAGGCAGTTTGGGGATGACTAAATTTCGTGCAACTCCCACCGGCATATCGACGCGTAGCCGCCCGCTGATACTGGAGGGATCGTGCTGAAACATACCGTCCAGTTCATCAAGGTTCGCCAGCAGATCTTTTGCCCGTTCGTAATAGACCATGCCGTCCTGCGTGAGGCTGACGCGGCGCGTGGTGCGGTGCAGCAGTTGAGTGCCCAGGCGGTTTTCCAGCGCCTGAATCTGCCGCGACACGCTGCCTCTTGGCAGGGTCAACGTCTCCGCTGCGCGGGAAAAACTCTCCAGCTCCGCGACCCGAACAAACAACTGCATTGCGTTAATTTTATCCATCGGTAGCGCTCATTGTTGTTGTAAATGAAACAGTGAAGCGTTCTGTCACATCTTTATTGATCTTCTATCAGCTAATAAGCTCTTTCTCAATCTCCCTGACAACCGAAATGAGGTTTCTTATGACTGAACGTATCGCTTTAGTGACCGGTGGTAGCCGTGGTTTGGGTAAAAACGCGGCCCTGAAGCTGGCAGCAGAGGGAACAGGTATTGTCCTGACTTATCATCACAATCAGCAGGATGTGCTGGATGTTGTGCAAGAAATTCAGGGAAAAGGGGTAAACGCGGCGGCATTACAGCTTAACGTCGGAGATATCACCCATTTCGAACATTTTGCTCAACAGTTGCAGGAAACGCTCCGAACCGTCTGGCAGCGTGATACCTTTGATTATTTATTGAACAATGCCGGAACGGGTTTATACGCCCCCTATACCGAGACGACAGAAGCACAGTTCGATGAGGTAATGAATGTACATTTAAAAGGGCCATTTTTCCTGACCCAGCGCCTGCTGCCGTTGCTGAAAGATGGCGGACGGATCCTCAACGTCTCCAGCGGACTGGCGCGTTTTACACAGCCAGGCTCCGCGACCTATGCGGCCATGAAAGGGGCGATGGAAGTACTGACCCGCTATCAGGCCAAAGAGCTGGGCGCACGCGGCATCTCCGTCAATATCATCGCGCCGGGGGCAATTGAAACCGATTTTGGCGGCGGACGCGTACGCGATGACGAGCAGCTTAATCAGTTGCTTGCGTCGCAAACCGCGCTGGGGCGTGTTGGCCTGCCGGATGATATTGGTGATGCCATCGCCGCGCTGCTCAGCGACAAACTGGGCTGGATGAATGCGCAACGTATTGAAGTGTCTGGTGGGATGTTCCTGTAATACGCCTCCTTAAGGGGACGGAACCTCTTAAGGAAATCCTTAAAAGAGATGTGTCCAGATACGGGCAGATATAAAGAACGGCGATGAATTTGTAACCTCTCCGTTCATTGAGTTTTTTCTCAAATAACGCCTCTATACAATCCTCCCTCGCTATTCTCAGAGGGAGAAAAACGATGCGAGTAATCATGTTTGACAGGCAGTCGATATTTATTCATGGAGCGATAAACAGTTTGCAGACGTTAATTCCTGAAATAAATATGACAAGAACCCGTCAGGCAGATGAATTATGGGCGCAGTTGTCCGCGTCGCCATCCGCTATCGTCATGATTGACGGCGCATTAATTCAGAATGAGGGCATCAGCTTTCTGAAAGACATTATCACGCGTTTCCCTGCGATACGTGTCGTGATGGTGCTGACGAAAAAAGAGACCCGATGGGCTGAACAGATGTTTCAGCGCAACGTGAAGGCGATTATTCCCCGTAATGCCAGTCCCGAGCGGTTTGCCGCAGTGCTGGATTCGGTCTCCCGGGGGATGGTCTGTTTTCCCGGCGAATGGCTTGCGCAGCAGGCGTCACACCAGGCGTTGTTATCCTTAAGCGAGCGCCAGCGTGAAGTGCTCAAGTTACTGGCCGCCGGGGAGTCGAATAAAGAGATTGGTCGCACGCTCAATATCAGTGCGGCAACGGTAAAGGCCCATCTGGAGTCACTTTTCCGGCGGCTGGATGTGAAAAATCGCACGCAGGCGGCAATGTGCTATACCCGGCTCACCGCCTGAGCGATGGCGTTTATCGGACACGGTGTGTCACTAAAACTGAACATTAACAACACCAGCGCATCGTGCTGGTGTTGCGTTAATGGCTGGGCGATATTTTCCTGAATTAACGTCTCATAAATCTGAATATCGTTATCTAACAAGCGCTCTGCTTCAGCAACGGTAATAAGACCATGGAACTTCTCCCATTGCTGAATAACGTGACCATACCCAATAACCTCAGTACCGTGCTCATCACGGTATTTTTCCAGAGACAGCCCTTGCTGTTTTTTAATTAATTCAACGGCAGCAGAAGATAGCTTCAACATGGTATTTTCCTCTTTCAGACGCTACTGTAGAGGAAATACGGCACGAGACATATCCGCCAAATGGCCGTTGCTCAGCTGATATTTTCCAGATAGTCGCGCTGTAATAAACCGAATAGCCAGTCATTATGCCAGCGGCCGCCAAGGTAATAACTCTCACGCAGCTCACCCTCCAGCCGGAAGCGGGCTTTTTCCAGCAGAAGCCGGGAGGCGATATTCCCTGCCGTGACGGTGGCGGTGAGGCGGCGGATCCCCCCCTGGTGGAAGGCATAATCACAGAGTGCCTGCAGGGATTCAAAGCCGTAGCCTTTTCCCTGGGTCGCGGGAGCGAAAAGGAAACCGACTTCGGCGCAATCCGCTTCGTGGTGTTTGTAGCCGGTCACCCCCAGCGGAGTCTGGCTGGCGTTATCGCGAACCACGAGGCAGAGCCAGTGCATGCAGCCGGGCGTCCATGGCGTCAGTCGGGAGTCGAAGGCCTCACGAATGTCCGCCACAGTGCGATCCTGCGCGACAAAGCGCATCACATCCGGGTCTTGCTGTAGCGCCAGAAAAAAGGGCCAGTCATCTTCCTGTAACGGCGAGCAGATAAGACGCGAGGTGGTTAGCTGAGGCATTCAGATTCTCCTGAAACAATATAAATGATTTTAGGACTGTCACTTTATTTCAACAGAAAGTCAGGTATGGTTAAGCGCGTATAAATAAAAAGAAAAACGGCCGTTCCGGGCCCCTTTTGGATGTCTTCGTGGTCTTTTAAGGAAAACAATGACGCTCAGCACATCACACCATAACCGCGAACAGTTTGAACACTGTCTGGCGGTCATTCGTCAGGCCTCTGTGGAAATATTGCTTCTCCTGAATGTACATGTTTCTGAGGGAAAAGATCCACGCTGGTTTCTGGAGCAGCTGGATAGCGCCCGTTTAGGCCTGGGCGGATGGGGGGCCGTGGCGAAGAAGCTCAACCTGAACGATGCCGAGATGTCAGAATTTACCCTGCAACTGCGCCTGTTGCAGCAGCGCGTACCACAGTATGAAAGCGGGCAGGATGTCAGTGAAAATCAGCTTATTGCGGCAATGCGGTTTGTCACCGCGCTGGAACATCTTCGTCTGCAACAGCCTCTTCTCACCTACAGTACCGAGCTGGCGCCGGGCAGCGATCTTGAACAGCAGCAGGCGCACAAGCAGGTGCGTGCAATTGAACTGATGATTAAAGGGCTTATCCAGCAGGCGTGGCCCGATCAGGTCCGTCTGAACAACCACCTGAAGACCCTGTTTAACGCTGACCGCGTGCGGCGCTGGCTGAAGCTTGGCGACATCAACGATGTGCTAAGCGGCATGATGTTCAGCGAGCTGGCCCAGATGCTGGTGGATAAAAAAGAGTACAGCCGCTACTACGCGTCGCTGTTCAGCGATCCGTCCATGCTGACGCTGCTGGTGGAGCCGCGCAAAACGCTGCAAACCTTCCTTGATGACATCCGCCAGATCCGCAACAGCCTTACCGTTCAGAAAGCGTTAACCTCGGCGCAAATCCAGCTACTCGACAACTACTACACCCAAATCACCCGGCCCGTTCAGCGTGCGTTTGAAGAGGGGCGAACCCGCGTCAACCCGGCCGGGATAATGGCGGTGGATGCCAGCGAACTGCACGCTTTCTGGGAAAAAGCACAGAAAAGGGATCGGGTCACCGGCGGGGATTTATTTGAAGTACGTGACACCATCGAAAAACCGACCCAGCGCGCCCCGCGCACGCCAGAACAACGCGAGCAGCTCATCTCCGGCGTGTTATGGGGCGCAGTGGGCGTGATGGTCATTGCGATTGTTGTGGGAGGATTCTGGCTGGTGACCAGCAGCGCGCCAGCAGAGACTGCAGTGGCCGCCACCGAAACGCCTGCGCCGCAGGAGATGCGGGAAACGCCCTCCTCGCGGGAGACGCTGACGCGCATGGGCATTACCTGGGACGAGAATAATTTCCGCTCGGCCATCAACCGCAACGACACCCGCATTGCGCAGCTCTTTTTGCAGGGTGGAATGGACTGGAAGCTGTCATGGACCGAAGAGGCGATGTCATCCAACCATGACGACGTACTGGAGCTGATGTTGCGCTACCGACAGCACATGGTGGAAGAGAAGCCGTGCCGCCGGTTTATCAATACGCTCACCCATGCCATGGCGAATGGCGAATCGCTGACATCCCTGCGTAAACAGTACCTGAAAGCGTTTTGTACCGTCCCGGCCGTGGTGAAACGCCAGCAGCACGATTTGGATATGGCGACGCGCCGCGCCGAGTCACAGCCGAATGCCAGCACGAAAAAATGGCAGGCTATTCAGTCTGCCATTTATGAGGTGATCCGCTGATCGTAACGCCCTTTCCCTCTGGGAGAGGGCGGGGTGAGGGCACCAGACCGCACCCCACTCAAGGCTCCCCATACAACCCAATCAACCGCCGCACCACGCCATTCGTCCAGCCAAAGCCATCCTGCAATGGATACTCACCGCCGCCCCCTTCGCGTGGGGTACTGCTGGCGATGTGATACTTCTCAATCAGCTTATGGTGAGTCTTATAAAAATGATTCACCGTGTGCAGCCAACTCCAGGCGATCTCATCGCCCAGCGAGTCGTTGCCGTACTGCTTGAAGCCCTGAATGGCCATCCATTGCAGCGGTGCCCAGCCATTGGGTTTATCCCACTGCTCGCCGGTTTCGTACTCGGTCGCCAGGATACCGCCCGGGGTGAGCAGACGTGATTTAACCGCATCAGACAAGCGTTCTGCCTGCTCATGGGTCGCCATTCCGACATACAGCGGCACAATGCTCGCCGCAGAGAACAGCGCCATATTTTCCCGACGCCAGTCGTAATCGCGGTAGCAGCCATTTTCTTCATCCCACAGGTAGCGGTTCACCGCTGCCCGGCGATCGCTGGCTTTCTGGCGGAACAGGTCAGCCGTCTCCTTATCTCCTTTCGACGCCGAGATATTGGCGATAGCGCTTTCCAGCTTGAACAGGAAGGCGTTCAGGTCGATAGGGATAAACTGCGTGGTGCGAATGCTGGCCAGTCGGCCCGGTTCGCGCAGCCAGCGGGAGGAGTAATCCCAGCCGGAGGCCGCCCCTGCACGCAGATCGCGATACACCTCATTGGGTGGTCGACCGGAATGGCGGGCCGTCTCCACGTCCTCAATCCACGATTCGTCGCGCGGAGTGTCACGGTCATCCCAGTAGCGGTTCAGCAATGAGCCATCCGGCATACGCACCGCGCTGCGATAGGCCTGATTCAGCAGTAGCGACTCCGCGCCGTCCATCCAGAAGGCGTGCTCCATTTTGAGGTGCTCAAGGTAGCGCTTCGCACCGCGCACCCCGTCCTCTTCAAACAGCTCCACCATCAGGGCAAAGACCGGCGGCTGGGAGCGGCTGAGGTAGTAGGTTCGGTTGCCGTTCGGGATATGGCCGTAACGCTCGATCAGCCACGCGAAGTTATCCGCCATACACTTCAGCAGATCGTTACGGCCGCTCTCGGCCAGCCCCAGCATCGAGAAGTAGGAATCCCAGTAGTAGGTCTCACTGAATCGTCCGCCGGGGACGATATAGGCCTGCGGCAGGGCCAGCAGGGAAGACCAGGGGATATGGTCCTGCGGCTCGCGCGTCAGCACGGGCCACAGGCTGTCGATATGCTCTTTAAGCGACAGCCCCGGGTCGGACACATACTCTGTGCTATAGGTCTCGGGCAGCCAGAAGTGATTCTCCACGAACTGGCGCAGGTCGAAATCCCGGTGGCGTCGCACCTTACGATAGCGGATCAAAATATCCAGCGGATCCATCTTCGGCGCGCAGTCGGGAAAGGTTTTGCTATCCGCAAACAGCCTTGTTGACTGCACATGTTCGAACAGCTCAAGGTAACGGTCAGCGGGGGTCAGGGCATCGGAGGCGGGTAGCCCCTCGATCATTTCTGGCTCCGGCTCCGCCTCAATCATCTCATCCAGTTTCAACTCGCAGGGATCGGTCTCGTAGCGCAGCTCTTCTGCGATCTCGAACGCGATGTTCTCGTTAGCCTGTAGTTTCTGGTTGAACATAATGATAAGGACCTCCGGTTAGGTGTTCTTGAAGACAGGTTTATCCGGGCGTCTTATAAGCGTAGACATTCGCTTCGGTAGATGGGGAGGAATATGTGCGGTAGATCACTCTTTTCGGAGCATTCGTTTTGCAACGATTTGTGAATGTAAAAAAGAATGCCCCTCAGTGGAGGGGCATCAAGACTAGCGCATGGTCACAAACTCTTCGGCCGCGGTGGGGTGGATCGCCACGGTGTTGTCGAAGTCTTTCTTCGTCGCGCCCATCTTCAGCGCCACTGCAAAGCCCTGCAGGATCTCATCCATGCCAAAACCAATGCCGTGGATACCGATAATCTTCTCTTCCGGACCCACGCAGACCAGCTTCATGCGGCACGGCTGACGGTGCGAGGTGACGGCGGTATACATTGCGGTAAACGCAGATTTATACACTTTCACCTGATCGTCGCCATACTGCTCGCGCGCCTGCGGCTCGGTTAAACCGACGGTGCCGATAGGCGGGTGGCTGAAGACCACGGTCGGGATGTTGCTGTAATCCAGGTGCTCGTCCGGCTTGTTGTTGAACAGACGCTCGGAAAGGCGACGCCCCGCCGCAACGGCCACCGGGGTCAGTTCAACGGCACCGGTGTTATCGCCCACCGCGTAAATGCCCGGTACGCTGGTGTTCTGGAATTTATCGACGACGATATAGCCTTTTGCGTTGGTTCCCACCCCCGTTGCCGCCAGATTCAAATTGTCAGTCACCGGTTCACGGCCAATCGCCCAGATCAGGCAGTCGACGGTCTGGCTGCGACCATCTTCCAGCTCCAGGGTCAGGCTGCCGTCTGCATTTTTAATCACCGCTTTTGGCACGGCGTTGGTATGCAGGGTTGGACCTTCGGTGTTCATCACTTCTACTAAGGTGTCGACGATCAGCGGATCAAAGCTGCGCAGCGGCGCATGTTTACGCACGAACAGGTGCGCTTCAACGCCCAGACCGTTAATCACACCGGCCAGCTCGACCGCGATATAACCCGCGCCCACCACCGCAACGCGCTCTGGCAGGGCTGGCAGTTCGAAGAAACCGTCGGAGTCGATGCCGTATTCGGCACCCGGGATGTTCGGGTGGCTCGGACGGCCGCCGGTAGCGATCAGGATATGATCGGCAGTGATCGTCTCCCCGTTCACTTCGATCGTTTTCGCGTCCACAAAGCGGGCGAAGCCGTGGATCACATCTACGTTGTTCTTACCCAGCACGTTATCGTACGAGGTGTGAATGCGGTCGATGTAGGCGGTACGGCTGGCGATCAGCTTCTCCCAGTCGAAGTGGTTGATCGTGGTGTCAAAGCCGTAATCCGGGCCATACATATGGATGGCTTCACGGATTTGCGCCGCATGCCACATCACCTTTTTCGGTACACAACCCACGTTGACGCAGGTGCCGCCCAGCGCTTTGGCTTCAATCAGCGCACACTTCTGGCCATACATGGCCGCACGGTTGATGGAGGCGATGCCGCCGCTACCGCCGCCGATTGCGATGTAGTCATAATGCTTAGTCATAGCTTTTATCCTTAATCGTGAATTGCCGCGATTGTATACCTGAAATCAATAGTTTCCACCGATGGCTGCGATTACTCTGGCACAATCCAGCTGACGGTGGCGTGACCTGTCCCGGCAGGTACCAGCGTTTTATGCAGCCACGGCAGAACGTTGTTCATCTGCGCTTCGAGCTTCCATGGCGGGTTAATGACAATCATGCCGGAGGCGGTCATGCCGCGCTGGTCGCTGTCCGGACGGACGGCCAGCTCAATCTGCAGGATTTTGCGGATGCCGGTCGCTTCCAGGTCTTTGATCATGCGCTTGATCTGCGCGCGCAGAACCACCGGGTACCACAGGGCGTAGGTGCCGGTCGCAAAACGTTTGTAACCTTCGTTAATGCCGGTGACCACCGCCTGATAGTCGGTTTTGATTTCGTATGGCGGGTCGATCAGCACCAGGCCGCGACGGGAGACCGGCGGCAGTTTGGCTTTCAGCTGCAGGTAGCCATCGGCTTTGTCCACGCGGGCGCGGCTGTCTTTCTGAAACTCAGAACGCAGCAGCGGGAAATCGCTTGGGTGCAGCTCGGTCAATTGCAGGCTGTCCTGCTCACGCAGCAGCTGACGGGCAATCAATGGCGAGCCCGGGTAGTAGCGCAGCTGGCCGTTGCGGTTGAAATGATTCACCACACCAATGTACGGTTCCAGTTCGGCAGGCAGATCGTCCTGCTGCCAGATACGGGCGATCCCTTCGAGATATTCACCGGTACGCTCGGCGTGTTCACCGCTCAGCTGATAGCGGCCCGCGCCTGCGTGGGTGTCCAGATAAAGAAACGGCTTCTCTTTCTCTTTGAGTGATTCGATGATCAGGCTCTGAACGGTGTGTTTGAGGACGTCGGCGTGGTTGCCTGCGTGAAAGCTGTGGCGATAACTGAGCATGGATGAATGTGTTCCGGGTAGTCAACGTAGGCCCGATAAGCGTAGCGCCATCGGGCAAAAATAGAGCGTATCGCCACAGTATACAGAAAAGTTTCCACGGCCGCGAAAGCGCAACGCCCGGCATTGAAATCCTCTACACTTAACCCCATTACTGAACCATATGCACAGCGCCGGATGCGCGCTTCATTCATCAAATTCAACAGGACAGCGTTTATGACCAATCCATTACTGACGCCTTTTTCGTTGCCACCGTTTTCTAAAATCCTCCCTGAGCATGTGGTTCCAGCCGTTACGCAAGCGCTGGACAACTGCCGCGCGGCGGTAGAAAGCGTGGTCGCGCAGGGCGGGCCGTACACCTGGGAAAATCTGTGTCAGCCGCTGGCCGAAGTGGATGACGTGCTGGGGCGTATCTTCTCCCCGGTAAGCCACCTCAACTCGGTAAAAAACAGCCCGGAGTTGCGTGAAGCCTACGAACAAACCCTGCCGCTGCTCTCCGAGTACAGCACCTGGGTCGGCCAGCACGAAGGGCTCTACAAGGCGTATCGCGATCTGCGCGACGGCGACCACTATGCCGAACTGAACACCGCACAGAAAAAATCCGTCGATAACGCCCTGCGTGATTTCGAGCTTTCCGGGATTGGCCTGCCAAAAGAGAAGCAGGTTCGCTACGGCGAAATCGCGGCGCGCCTGTCTGAGCTGGGTAACCAGTACAGCAACAACGTGCTCGACGCCACCATGGGCTGGACGAAGCTGATTACCGACGAAGCAGAGCTGGCGGGTATGCCGGAAAGCGCACTGGCGGCGGCAAAAGCCCAGGCCGAAGCGAAAGAGCAGGAAGGTTTCCTGTTAACGCTGGATATCCCAAGCTATCTGCCGGTGATGACCTACTGCGACAACCAGGCATTGCGTGAAGAGATGTACCGCGCCTACAGCACCCGCGCCTCCGATCAGGGGCCGAATGCCGGTAAGTGGGATAACAGCCCGGTGATGGCGGAAATCCTCGCCCTGCGTCACGAGCTGGCACAGCTGCTGGGCTTTGACAGCTACGCGGACAAATCCCTCGCCACCAAAATGGCCGAGAACCCGCAGCAGGTGCTCGATTTCCTGACCGATCTGGCGAAACGCGCCCGTCCTCAGGGTGAAAAAGAGCTGGCCCAGCTGCGCGCCTTCGCCAAAGCGGAGTTTGGCGTGGATGAGCTGCAGCCGTGGGACATCGCGTATTACAGCGAAAAACAGAAGCAGCACCTCTACAGCATCAGCGACGAGCAGCTGCGCCCGTACTTCCCGGAAAACAAAGCCGTTAACGGCCTGTTCGAAGTGGTGAAACGCATCTACGGCATCACCGCCAAAGAGCGTACTGATATCGACGTCTGGCACCCGGACGTGCGCTTCTTCGAGCTGTATGACGAGAAAAACGAACTGCGCGGCAGCTTCTACCTCGATCTCTACGCGCGTGAGAACAAGCGTGGCGGGGCGTGGATGGATGACTGCGTCGGCCAGATGCGTAAAGCCGACGGTTCCCTGCAGAAGCCGGTCGCTTACCTGACCTGTAACTTCAACCGCCCGGTCAACGGCAAGCCTGCTCTGTTCACCCACGACGAAGTGATCACCCTGTTCCATGAGTTCGGTCACGGTCTGCACCATATGCTGACCCGCATTGAAACCGCAGGCGTGGCCGGTATTAGCGGTGTGCCGTGGGATGCGGTCGAGCTGCCGAGCCAGTTTATGGAAAACTGGTGCTGGGAGCCGGACGCGCTGGCGTTTATCTCCGGCCACTACGAGACCGGCGAACCGCTGCCGAAAGAACTGCTGGATAAAATGCTGGCAGCCAAGAACTACCAGGCGGCAATGTTTATTCTGCGCCAGCTGGAGTTCGGCCTGTTCGACTTCCGCCTGCACGCCGAGTTTAGCCCGGAGCAGGGGGCAAAAATCCTCGAAACCCTGGCTGAGATTAAAAAGCAGGTCGCGGTTATTCCAGGGCCAACCTGGGGTCGCTTCCCGCACGCGTTCAGCCACATCTTCGCGGGCGGCTATGCGGCAGGTTATTACAGCTACCTGTGGGCCGATGTCCTGGCGGCGGATGCTTTCTCTCGCTTCGAAGAAGAGGGGATTTTCAACCGTGAAACCGGTCAGTCGTTCCTCGATAACATCCTGACCCGCGGCGGCTCAGAAGAGCCGATGGAGCTGTTCAAACGCTTCCGTGGCCGCGAGCCGCAGCTGGATGCGATGCTTGAGCATTACGGGATCAAAGGCTGATTGCTACGTGAAGATCTGCTTAGTGGATGAAACAGGCGCCGGAGACGGCGCCTTATCTGTTCTGGCCGCCCGCTGGGGGCTGGAGCATGATGATGACAACCTGATGGCGCTGGTGATGACGCCAGAGCATCTCGAATTACGTAAACGCGACGAACCGAAACTCGGCGGGATTTTTGTCGATTTTGTCGGGGGCGCGATGGCGCACCGGCGCAAGTTTGGCGGCGGACGCGGTGAGGCTGTTGCAAAAGCCGTCGGCATCAAAGGGAGCTATCTTCCGGACGTGGTGGATGCCACGGCGGGGCTGGGGCGCGATGCGTTTGTGCTGGCGTCTGTCGGCTGCCGCGTGCGGATGCTGGAGCGCAACCCGGTGGTGGCCGCGTTGCTGGATGACGGCCTGACTCGTGGCTATGCGGACCCGGAAATCGGCCCCTGGTTGCAGGAACGTTTACAGCTGATCCACGCCTCCAGCCTGACGGCATTGACCGATATCACCCCGCGCCCGCAGGTGGTCTATCTCGATCCGATGTTCCCGCATAAGCAGAAAAGCGCGCTGGTGAAAAAAGAGATGCGGGTGTTTCAGTCGCTGGTGGGGCCGGATCTGGATGCGGACGGCCTGCTTGAGCCTGCCCGTCAGCTTGCAACGAAGCGGGTGGTGGTGAAACGCCCGGACTACGCGCCGCCGCTGGCGGACGTTGCGACGACCAACGCGGTGACCACCAAAGGGCACCGGTTTGATATTTATTCGGGTACGCCGGAATAAAAAAGCCGGGTGGCGGCTTCGCCTTACCCGGCCTACGTTCAGTGCCATTTGTAGGCCCGGTAAGCGTTAGCGCCACCGGGCTTTTTTGCACTTACTCGTCTTCTTCGTCACGCAGCGGAACAATCAGCATATCCACGTGAACGGTATTGATGAGCTGACGCGCTGAGGACATCAGCTTGCTCCAGAAGTCCTGGTGATGACCGCAAACCACCAGGTCCATATCGTATTTCTTAATCGCATCGACCAACACCTGGCCCAGATCGCCGCTACCGCTTAAGGTTTCAGTGATCGGGTAACCTGCGTTGGTGGACAGCTCGCTCAGGGCGTGGTGTGTCTCTTCGGAGATGCGTTTTTGCATATCGCCGAGATTCACGTCGATCAGACCGGTATAAAGGTCGGAGTAATTCACATCAACGTGAATCAGCGAAACTTTCGCGTTGTAAGGGCGTGCCATGGATACTGCTTTATCAACCAGCACTTTGCTCTCCGGGGAGAGGTCTACCGCGATGAGAATGTGTTTGTAAGCCATAGTGTTACTCCTTCCTTAAGTTATCGATGACTAAACAGAAAGCCGTCGTCTGATGCTTTCATTACGGCCCAGTTAAACATATTTTTCAAGCTTTGGTGTTGATAACGATTAACCTTGTGGCAAAAAAATTAACGGATCTCCTACACTATTTAATGAACCGTTCGGATATTAAAACGCGAACCGGATCGACTTTTGGTCATTCTTTCACTGAACTGTCTGTCAGGGCATTGGGGTGCGGTAGCTCAGAAGCCTTGCTTCGTGGGCGGACGCCGGGGAGGATGTATGATTAGCACCGTCGCATTGTTTTGGGCGTTATGCGTAGTTTGCATAGTGAATATGGCGCGCTACTTCTCATCGTTACGTGCGCTGTTAGTGGTACTTCGTGGTTGCGATCCGTTGCTTTATCAGTATGTGGACGGTGGAGGGTTCTTCACCTCGCATGGACAGCCCAGCAAACAGATGCGCCTGGTCGGGTATATCTACTACCAGCGCTACCGGGATCATCACGATGAAGAGTTTATCCGCCGCTGCGAGCGCCTGCGTCGCCAGTTCATTTTGACCAGCGCCCTGTGTGGCCTGGTCGTCGTCAGTATGATTGCCTTAATGATTTGGCACTGAGCATAAAAAAAGCGGGTCAGTTTCCTGACCCGCTTTTTTGTAGCCTTCAGCCGATTAAATCAGCTTCAGCGCAATCCAGTACAACCCACCCGAGAGCAGGATAGACGCCGGAAGCGTAAACACCCAGGCCATCAGAATGTTGGTCACGGTTTTGCGTTGCAGACCGCCGCCATCAACAATCATGGTACCTGCCACGGACGAAGAGAGTACGTGGGTGGTGGAGACCGGCATACCGGTGTAGCTTGCCAGACCGATAGAGACCGCTGCCGTCATCTGCGCGGACATGCCCTGCGCATAGGTCATGCCTTTCTTACCGATCTTCTCGCCGATGGTGGTTGCCACACGACGCCAGCCAATCATCGTACCGATACCCAGTGCCAGCGCGACAGCCATGATGATCCAGATTGGCGCGTACTCAATGGTGTTGAGCATATCGCTTTTCAGTTTCTTCAGCAGACGCTTGTCGTCAGCATTCACGTCTGGCAGCTTCGCGACTTTGTCGGTCACGTCAGAGATGCAGAGCATAATGCGACGCAGCTGACCACGTTGCTCAACGGCCAGTTTGTCGTAGCTTTCGATATCGCCCAGCATGCCTTTCGCACGTTCCAGCGCGTTAATCGCGTTTGCCGGGTGGCAGTGGAACTCGCCCGGCGCGGTGGTCGCACCCGCTTCAGGCGACGGGATCAGCTGGTCAACGCCGGTCGCTTTTTTCAGCAGTTCAGGGTGCTGCTGGAAATAGGTTTCAACGTTATTGACCGCATCACGGGTTCGGGTGATTTCATAACCGGAGGCATTCATGTTAACCACGAAGCCCGCCGGTGCAACGCCAATCAGAACCAGCATCACCAGACCGATGCCTTTCTGCCCGTCGTTCGCGCCGTGAGAGAAGGCCACGCCGATGGCGGAAATGATCAGGGCGATACGCGTCCAGAATGGTGGCTTTTTCTTGCCGTCTTTCTTCTCACGCTCTGCTGGCGTCAGGTGGATACGCGCACGTTTTTTCGTGTTGCTCCAGTAGCGACGCAGGATGAAAATCAATCCACCCGCAACTACCAGACCGACGATAGGGGAGATGATAAGAGAACCGAAAATACCCAGTACTTTAGGCAGGTTAAGCGCATCAACAACCGAGGTACCGGTCATCAGGGCGTTGGTTAACCCGATACCGATAATGGCGCCGATGAGGGTGTGAGAACTGGATGCAGGCAGGCCGAAATACCAGGTACCGAGGTTCCAGATAATTGCAGCAAGCAGCATTGAGAACACCATAGCGAGGCCATGGCCAGAACTTACGTTAAGCAGCAGATCCGTTGGCAGCATATGCACAATGGCATACGCAACGCTCAGTCCGCCCAGAAGGACACCAAAAAAGTTAAATACCGCCGCCATAACGACCGCCAGTTGCGATCGCATTGCGCGAGTGTAGATAACCGTTGCTACTGCGTTTGCAGTGTCGTGGAAGCCGTTGATCGCTTCGTAAAACAGTACAAAAACCAGAGCAAGCAATAATAAAAGCCCGGTATGTAAATCCAGGCCGGCAAACAAATGTAGCATAGGACGTTACGCCATTTTGAGGACATGAACGCGGCGCATTATCCAGGACAAATGCGCGGCGGGCAAAGTGAAATATAGACTTTTTTTGACATACCACCTGATTTGGGAAAAGTGCCTGAAAGGATATTCTTTAAATTTCAATGAAATGGCTTTGTAATATCTTTTTACGCTGGTGTGACCACAGAGGAAACTTTACAATCCGCGGCAGTGAACAACGAGGGTTTTGACGTGGAAAGGTTTGATGCCGTGGTAATTGGCGCCGGTGCGGCGGGTATGTTTTGTGCGGCGATGGCCGGACAGGCGGGTCGTCGTGTGCTGCTGCTGGATAACGGTAAAAAGCCTGGGCGCAAGATCCTGATGTCTGGCGGCGGGCGCTGCAACTTTACGAACCTGTATGTCGAACCTGCGGCCTATCTGAGCCAGAACCGCCATTTTTGTAAATCTGCGCTGGCGCGTTATACCCAGTGGGATTTTATCGATCTTGTGGGTAAGCACGGTATCGCGTGGCATGAGAAGACCTTGGGGCAGCTGTTCTGCGACGACTCCGCGCAGCAGATTGTCGATATGCTGGTGGCCGAGTGCGAGAAGGGCGGCGTGGTAATGCGCCTGCGTACGGAGGTGCTGGACGTATCCCGCGACGAGCAGGGCTATACGCTGCAGCTCAACGGCGAAAGCGTCAGCGCCGATAACCTGGTCATTGCCAGCGGCGGTCTGTCGATGCCGGGACTGGGCGCCTCGCCGTTCGGCTACAAAATTGCCGAGCAGTTTGGCCTGAAGGTGCTGCCAACGCGTGCGGGACTGGTTCCTTTTACTCTGCACAAACCGCTTCTGGAACAGCTTCAGACGCTTTCTGGCGTTTCTGTTCCTTCCGTTATTACCGCCGAAGACGGAACGGTGTTCCGCGAAAATCTCCTCTTTACCCACCGCGGCCTCTCCGGCCCGGCGGTGCTGCAAATCTCCAGCTACTGGCAGCCGGGCGAGTTCGTCACGGTTAACCTGCTGCCGGAGTGCGATCTGGATGCGTTCCTCAATGAACAGCGTGCGGCGCACCCGAATCAGAGCCTGAAAAATACCCTCGCGATGCAGTTGCCGAAGCGTCTGGTGGAGTGTTTGCAGGGGTTAGGGCAGATCCCGGATGTTTCCCTTAAGCAGCTTAACAGCCGCGAGCAGGAGACGCTGGTAGAGACCCTGACAAACTGGCGCGTGCAGCCCAACGGCACCGAAGGCTACCGCACGGCGGAGGTCACGCTGGGCGGTGTCGACACGAATGAGCTCTCCTCGCGCACGATGGAGGCACGCAACGTGCCGGGCCTCTACTTCATCGGTGAAGTGATGGATGTGACCGGCTGGCTCGGCGGGTATAACTTCCAGTGGGCGTGGGCCAGTGCCTGGGCGTGTGCGCAGGCGCTGGCAGATGTCCGAGGACAATAAAGTTGTACACAAAGCACTAAAGTTGTAACCATTCTCAAAAAACGACGCTAATGTTGTATACTTACTGAATGTGTGGTTATAGGGTTGGAGACTATAAAATGCACATATAGGTACGTATCAATGTCGTTTTTAGGGTACGATCATGGCTAGGGGTAGGCGTCTCAAATCCTATTTGGATTATGAAAATGCGCTAGGTGACGGCATAGGAGTGGGCTATGGCCAAAGTTATCAGCCCTGGCTTAGAGCTCAGGACGTTAAATCCCGTGGAAACCGTTCGATAGTCTTTGGCCTTAAGACGTTTCGAAACCATCATCTCCTTTCTTCTGTCGAAAGTAACTTTTTCTATCTGGCTGAGTTTAATGACTCGGTGATTGATATCCGGGAACAATTCCCACTCTTTCCTCTCCGGCTTACCCAACAAATAGCAAATCATCTACATTTTCAACATCCTATGGTGAGGGGAGTAAGAGGAGTACCTGTCGAAGTTCTGAATGTTATGACAACCGATTTTTTACTGACCTTGAGAACTCCTGAAGGCGGACTTCGATACAAAGCTATAGCAGTAAAACATAACGAGAGCATACCTGAACGCGAAGCCCAAAAACTTGAAATAGAGAGGATGTTTTGGCAGTTGATTGATGTTGAGTTTCAAATTTATGTTGGCTCGGAACTCAATAACGTCGTCGGTAAAAACATTTGCTGGGCTACTTCTGTATTAAGAGATGGTTCTGAATTTTATGATAAATATCCTCTTGATAAAATCCTATGGAAGCTTAAACCAGATGTTTATCCCATAGTAGGACTACGTGCAATGATTTCATCAATCTTTGGGGTAGATGCACAAGAAGCGATGATGTTATTGCAGGCAATGATTGGATTAAAAATGATAAATGTTGATTTATTATATCCAATACTCGAAACCGGTCTGATAAAGATAATTTCCAATGACCACTATATAGGACTGAACGCAAATGGATATTATTAGGAATTCAGTCTGGCTCTCTCAAGGCACTGATTTGCTTGCAGAGGGACTTTACCGTGTTTTGGATTTTGACAGAAAGGTCGATTTGTTAATTTTGTTTAAAATAAAATCAGAAAGAACGGGTAAGCCAATCCCTTTCTCATTTTCAATGTTTAAATATTATATTGAATCAAATAGCATAACTTGTAAAGATTATATATATCCTTCATATATGTTAGTAGATGAGAAAGAATTAACAGATAAAGACAGAGGAAGGCGAGATGAAAATTACAATATCATTAAAGATCTTGTAGATGACAGAATGTTTCTGTTCGACTATGCATTACATAAAAAGTCGCACCTTTTAATGGATTACTCAAGAAATAAAAAAATATCACAATATACTATCAGAACGCTTCTGGCGTTGTATTGGCGACATGGGCAGGATATTTATGCATTGCTACCCGCATTCTCGAACTGTGGCGCCGCTGGGAAAAGTAGAATCAAACATGAAATTAAACTTGGGAATTCCAAAAAAAACAGAGCATTACCTAATGAACGATCACGTGTTTTCATTCTTAATGAAAGAGATATAAATAATATTAGAAAATCTCTCATTACGTATCATTATAAAGTTAACGGAGATACGATAAAGAAAACATTAGAGAGACATATTGATTTGTATTTTAGGGATGAAATTAAAACAGCAAACCTAGAAAATAGAGCTCCATATGTTCCTTCTTTAAAACAATTTTCATACTGGAATAAAAAACTCTTCACTAAAGATTTCTCGATAAATAAGAAGAACACGAAAAAAGAAATAGACCTCAAAATGCGGGCGCTTTTAGGTAGTGTGGCTAATACAACTGTTTTGCCGGGTGATGTTTTCGAAATAGACTCAACTGTCGCTGATGTACATCTTATTTCGAGTTTAAACAGACGAAAAGTCATTGGGCGTCCTACTATTTATACAGTGGTGGATCGTGCAACAAGAATGATTGTTGGCCTTCATGTTTCTTTATACCATGCTTCATGGCGAGCCGCCCGACAAGCGTTAGCAAATTGCTTTATGCCAAAAAAAGAATATTGTAGATTATTTGGAATCTCTATTACTGATGATGATTGGCCTTGTTCTCACATTCCATTAACATTGATGTGTGACAACGGGGAGATGATTGGTCTTAAACCTCAGGAAGAGATGACCCCCCTGACAAAACTTGAGTTTGCGCCAGTCGGTAGAGGCGACAGAAAAAGCATTGTTGAACGCTGTTTCGGCATTCTGAATGATGAGGTTATTCATAGGCTTATTGGAACAACACGAAGGGGAAAGATTGTTAAAGGAGAGCCAACACCGCAATCCAGGGCTTGTTTAACGATTCAGGAGGTCACGTCTTTACTGATTCGGGAGATACTTGCACATAATCAGAGAACGTATGAGGAACTGGCTTATATCAATCCCTTACTGATTGAAAATGATCTCGTAATATCACCAAAAAATAGTTGGATGATAAGCTTAAAGCACGGGAGATTCAGCGCAAGAGCCGTTGGGGCCGACGAAGTGATCGCACGATTGTTAATCCCTGTGAACGCTAACATTACCGCCGTTGGGATTCAGTACAATAATCTTTTTTATGAATGTGATCCTGAAATTGCATCAGGTGTCAGAGTATTTGGAAGAACCACTTGTGAAGCAAGAATAGATGACAATTGCGTAGATTATATATATGTAAGATTTGACAAAAATAGCATTTTCAAAAAACATTACCTACTTAAGAAAAGAGATGTATTTAAAGGGAAAGCTCATCTTGATACAGATGTAATGGCTGATTGGGTAGATACTCAAAAAGAAATTAATTTATTTACTCTGGATTCGCTCAGCAATATCAATAATAAAGATGAATTTAACAGGAAAGGTAACGAAAGATTAAATGAAATATACGAATCTCGCCGGGTACATGGTAAAGATATTAAAAAGAACAGGAAAAATGAACTTGATTCATTAGGGCGAACTCATGTTGCTAATGGAAGATCTGAACCCCTACTTCCTTCATCCAGTAATGTTCTGCTTTTGCCTGGCCGGGAGGAGAAACAAAGATGGTTAAAAGGTAAGAAGAAGACTGAGGACGCAGAATAATGAATCTTATACGGCGCGTTTCAGCGATATATAAAGAACAGGAGTTACCTGAGTATCGTGGCAATCCCTTAATTGAAGCACTTCCTGAAGCGCTTACGGAAGATGAAGTACTTCTGGAAATGAGTTATTTCCCCGAAATTGACGAAAAAATCCGCTGGACTGCCCCGGCGAATGTTAGAGAGCAGTATGTCGAACGTATAAAGAAATTCCGTTGCCCTCAAACCAATCTTATCCAGGCTTATAAGATGATCTTACGGGCACTTAGGGAAAGCTATGCAGCTCGTAATCCTTTAAAAAGCGGAACAATTCAATATCTTCATTACTATGGAAATGAGCGTCCTGATATTGAGCCAGAAAGTGGATATTTTAAATCCCAGGCTGAAACTATTACGATAGTTGGAATGAGTGGTTCTGGAAAAACTACCATGATTGAGCAAGTCATGGATCATTTCCCTCAGATTATAGAACACAGCAGCTATAAAGGAGTTTTTCCCGGCTTCAGTAAGCAAATTGTATGGGTAAAGATTAATTGTCCATACAATTCAAGTGTGAGAGACCTTTGTGAAGAGATTTTACAAAAATTAGATGATGCAATTGGTATTGAACGAACTACACCTGAGATTAGAAATGGTGCTCTGGCTCGCCAGATTGCACAAAGAATTAAATCATCATTTTTGGGTATCCTTGTTATTGATGAAATGCAGAGGCTTAAATTTTCAAGAACCGGGGGTGAGAGTAAGTTGATTGATTTTTTACATGAAATTGTAGATTCCATGGGGGTATCTATGGTTTTTTGTGGAAATCATCCTTTTGACGAGACGCTGACAAAGAAAATGAGAATTGCCAGGCGGGCAGAGTCTGGTGGTTACATGAAAATTAAGAATGTTAGATACGATTCACAAGACTGGCAATCGTTTATTCATTATTTATGGCCATTACAATGGACAAATGTTGAAACTCCATTAAATGATGAGTTAAACGAAAAATTATTCATTTTATCTAAAGGCAATATTGGATTGGCTCAGATGATTTATCGGGGGGCACAATTAAAGGTTATCGGTAGCGGCAATGAAATCATCACTGGCGCAGTCTTGTCGGCCTCTGTACCGGTACTCGTGAGTCATACGGAGGAATATAAGGATACTCCACTCCCGGGGGCCGCGACTGAAGATGAGGAAGCTAAATGGCTCTCTGCATCTAATGAGGGTGATGCTTCGGCTAAAATCATGGCAGAGAAGTCCCTAAAGTCTTTGATCCCTGGGGATATAGACAGGCCACAGCACAAGGAATTCGTAGGAAAAATAGACGAGGTTTTGCGCAATTTCGACGAGAAAATACTGTCTCTTGACCACGATCTTGTTATCAACAGAACAGCTGAAAAGAAAAATACCTACGATGCTCTTCAGCGTTGCGGGCTTATAAATATAGATCCACTTAATAAATTGTAATGAGGTAACAGTTCGTAACGGTCAAAGAGAGGTGTGGGAAATGAGAATGTTGCCTGTTTTGCCTGATGAATCCTTGTTCAGCCGGTTTTGTCGGACAACTACCGTGTACGGTATGTCCCTATCTTCTCTGTTAACGATCATTTTCAACAAACCTGATATGAACGTCCATCCAATTCTCAATTCAGGATTAAAGGCTATTTCTCTTCATACATCCGAAAGTGCAGATCAGCTCTGGCATGAACAGACTTTACTCCCTCTTTTTGCCTGGGCACTACCAATCAGTCGTAATGAAATTATGGATTTCAACACGACCCCTGCCAGGCTTAATCGATTGTGCCGCCTTAGTAATTTTTCACTAGGGCAGCGCACACTATTGAAGTTTTGCCCGGTTTGCGCTCGTGAAGATACTTTTCATTATGGTGTTACTTATTGGCATCTGGCGCATCAGCTTCATGGGGTTACAACCTGCCATCGGCATCCGGTAGCGCTTGAAAGCATCCATGTCCCTTCTTCACCGCACATACGTATTGGACTGATGCCTCCTGTTTCGTATACAGAACAACTTAGCAATGAGATAGACTTCGATTTTGCTAAGTTTTGTTATGAGTCCCTAAATATAATCAGAAGAAAAGATATTACACACCCCAATTACATGGATGTACTTAAAAAGTTGAATTTATTATCATTGGATGGAAATTTAAAGAAAAATGTATTCTACGCACATGTTTATGCTAAGTGCCAGTTATTTGGGGAGGGTTCATCGGGACTTATACCAACATCCCTAACTGATTATCATTACTGGGAGCCTATACTCAAAGACAAATGTTGTCAGCATCCCACAAAGCATCTTTTGCTTTGTTATTGTTTGTTAAATACTTGCTGGCCAACGTATGCAGGAAGTCGTACTAATAAAAAGAAAGAAATCTTTAAAAGTCATAAGAAATACAGTTTTCATATAGTTGAAAATAATACTAGTGTTAGCAACCTTGGGAAGGAATTTAGTCGCAGCAGATGTTACATTAAAACACTTATTTATAAAAAATACCTGAGGGCGTTTAAGCGAAACACAAAAATTAATATATTCACTGAATTGCTTATCAAGTCTATGGCTGTAAGGGGGTTTAGTCTGGCATCCATAGCTGAGAAAAACTCATTATCGGAAGGAGCTGTATCCTCTGTAATTTCATCTTGTTACGGTTTATGCTCATGGCGTAAAAAATGTAAAAAAGATTCTTTAAGACGGCGTCATAAGCAGAAAATATTAAGATTTATACATAATCAATCCGTTTCTATAACACGAAAGTTAGTCAAAGAAAGTTGTTATGCAAGTTTCTATTGGCTAAATAAACATGAATGTGACTGGCTTAATTCCTGTCTTCCTAAAACAATACGATGCTATAAAAATAAAAGAGTAGACTGGAGCGAGAGAGATATTATCTCATCATCATTAATAAATGATGTTTTATCTCAGGGGCAGTACTCGATGTCACTTACAAGTCTAGATGCTTTACTGGGAGGGCATGGCTGGCTTTTGAAATACAGAGATAAACTACCAATGACAATGATACTTCTCAGAAAAATGGAACTAATTAAATAAGAGGGAGTTATATGGTTTACGAAAATGAATTGTGGCACAGTTTTCTTCTGCGTTCACAGATAATGTATAACTTATCCAATTGCAGGAACATAATATCAAAGCATGGCGCACTAAGGTACGATGCCTTTCCTCGTTTCGAACTGATTGATATGTACAAATTGCATAGCTTGCAGGATATATATGACATTCTTGCCACTAGAAATGGTTATATACTAACTTCCAATATAGTGTCGTTATCTTCTGGTGTTTACGGGTATTTTAACGCTGTTGAAGATGCCTGTCGGAAAAATTTTCACATAACTAATTCATATCCATTGGTAAACATCTCAAACATTCGTTACTGTCACAAATGTATTGTTGAAGATATACACTCTAAAGGCATTGGTTATCTGCGTCATAGATGGTTGTTTGAATCTAAATGTGCAGTTCATAGTACCAGTTTATATGAGGTTTGTTTTGATAACTATTTGAATGCAGTGAAAGGACTTAGTGACTTAATTATAAGTGGAATAAATCCTCATGGTTATTGTTCCCTTGTGGTTGACGTTTCAAACCCTTTCAAAAATCCAGTGTATATATTACCATGTGCACGTAATAAAATTTTAAAATGGATTTCGGACAATAAAAATATGCTGATTTACTTTCTCTTTGATCTCTTCAAATGTAAGTCGCATTCAAGTTTATCTAAGGTTATCGAAGTCAAGATAATGCATGATAGATATATTTCTGCGGTGTTCAAGATGTTAAGTGAAGTTAATTTTTGTAATTTCAACTCATTTATTTCTGATATTTTTGAGGACGTAAGTTATGCCTCTATCGGACTTGATGATTATTCTGTTAATGTGCATTTTCTCAGGCTAAGGGCTGCAGATTGTAAATTTTGCCAGTTGAATGGTAAATATTTTTGCTCACTTTACAATGTAAAACTTTTTCGCTAATTTCACTTCATTTATAAAATACTAAGAAAGCTAGTTAGATAAGGTTTTATATTTTGACTGGGGCAGGAATAAATTATCACTCATAGAGTTTCCCTGGGGGTTACCACCTGTGTATGATGCCGGTTAGCAACAACGTCTAAAAGACCTGCGATCACGTGGGTCCCTCTCCAGCAAAGGGGCAAGGGGTGCTATATAACGGTGTACTGCTTACCCAATACGGCCTTGTATTTGAAAGATGCCGCATCTTGGCAGGATTCGTATTACAGCCTATAGTCTGTTAATGAGCATTACAGCCTATATGCTGTAAATCCCTGCGTTATGCTTGTTAACTCGTCGATACGGAAGGTCACTTATGAACACTCAATACGCTTTGAAGACTTTGAATCAGTTACGTCCTGTTTTAATCGGCTTTCGCAAAGCCAATGGACTGACGCAAAAAGATGTTTCTGAACGTTTGGGTATAACACAGCAAACTTATGCCCGACTAGAGGCCAACCCTGCAAGTGCGGGTTTTGAGCGTTTGTTTAGGGTGTTCAGCGTCCTTGGAGTGGAGATCGTACTTTCATCCAGGGAACCATTGTCAGATGCAAAGCCCGAATACGGAGCTATGCACAATTATTCTTCACTTCCAGCCAGGCGGGAGAAATGGTGACGCCTGGCGCTTCCCGGTCTAATTTTTCTTCAACAAGATTAACCCCTTAGCGGCCTGAAGTATCAGGTTGCGATAGAGCCTTTCATTTCTTCTGTTATGTTAAATACACCATTTTGAGCTATTTCGCTCGGCCTTAAATTATCTCTTCATTCTTCAGTGAAAATTTTATGTCGATCACATTATCGATGAATTTAGGAAATAATCCGTAAATGAAAATCTATCTTCTTTTAAATTCATCAGTGTCAGTAGCAAATATTACGCATAAAAGAATGGTTATTATTATCATTTAAATTATAAAGCTCATGAGTCAATTCCAAAAAATATAATAAGCATTGAAATCATTACCCGTGATTCTGGAGTTTTAACTTTGCCATGTAACCAACCACAAGTTAGTTTCCGGTGTTTTGAGGGGCAGTAAAGTTCTGAAAGCGCGACCAGATCATAATCCCGAAATGTCGTTAAGATATTCTGAATAACGGTTATCCCTGCTTGTTGGCAGGCATTTGAAAATATATTTTGTATTCAGGTTGCAGCAAAACGCTTTCTTACACACAGGACTTCATATGCGGCTCAGAAAATTAAAACTGAAAAACTTCAGAGGCTACAGAAACTCTACTGAAATCATTATTGATGAAAGCATGACGGGTATTGTCGGTCGTAATGACTTTGGGAAATCAACGCTTCTGGAAGCGCTGGCTATTTTTTTTGAAACAGAAGGAATGAAGGCTGACAAGAATGACATGAACTGTTTCAGCCTAAGAGAAGGGGACGGCCGTTTTGAAATAGCCTGTGAATTTGATGACCTGCCCGATTTTATCATGATCGACGACAGGGTGCAGACCACGCTCGCCTCAGAACATCTGCTGAATGAGGACGGCAATTTTGAAATCGTCAAAACGTTTAAAGCAACGACCTCAGGAAAACCGGAGCAGACCTGCATCCGCTGCATCCACCCGGATGAGGAGCCCCTGAGAAATTTACTGGGCATGAAAATTTCTGAGCTCAAGGCGGTGGGAAAAGAAGTTGAAAAAAATGTGGCGGATAAACGCACTGCATCGTTATGGCGTCAGGCCATCAGGGAAGCCGCAGCCCCCTATACCTGTTCGGAAATTATGCTGGATGTCGATAAAGAGTTCGGAACCGACACAAAATCATTATGGGGTAAGATCCTCGATTTGCTGCCCACGTATGCGATTTTCAAAGCCGACAGGGAAAGCAGCGACGGGGATTCCGAAGCTAAAAACCCCTTACAGCAGGCCGTAAAAGACGCTCAGGCTGCGCTGCAGGACAAAATTACAGCGCTGGAAAATGAGATTCAGGACAGCGTCCTGGATGTCGCACAGAGAACGCTGGATAAATTACGTGAAATGGCCCCCGAACTCGCCAGTGAACTGACTCCACGATTTAAGGAGAAACCCAAGTGGACCTTCAATTTCACCCTGGACGGGGAAAATGGCATCCCCATCAATAAGCGCGGCAGCGGGATAAGGAGGCTTATCCTGTTGAATTTTTTTCGGGCTGAGGCTGAAAAGAATGTCGCGGGGACGCCCAGAAATGTGATTTATGCCATAGAGGAGCCTGAAACGTCACAGCATCCGAACTATCAGATGATGCTGATGAAAGCGTTACTGGCACTGGCAGGCCAGCCGCACCGTCAGATTATCGTCACCACCCATGTCCCGGCGCTGGCCGGATTAATCCCTGTCGAAGGCGTACGTTATGTTACCCGAAATGAGGCGGGTGAACCCGTAGTAAAAATGCCGGATGACGCAGTGCTGAAGGAAGCCACTGAAAGCCTGGGGGTGCTGCCAGAGACCGGTATGGAAAGGGCGCAGGGGATTGTTCTGGTAGAGGGAAAGTCGGATGTTACTTTCCTGAGGCATGCGGCCAGTTCATTAAAACAGTCAGGTGCGCTGCCAGCCTCTCTGGAGGACGTGAAAATAGTGCCAGTCCTCATAGGAGGGTGTGGTAGCGTCAAACACTGGGTTACATTGAATCTGGCCAAAGATCTGGGGCTTCCCTGGTGCGTATTTCTGGACTCCGATATTGGGGGAGACCCTGCACAGGTTCTGTCCATCCAGAAGCGTAAAAAAGAAGTAGAGGAGGCCGGTAAGGTATTTTTCGCTACGCGCAAACGTGAGATAGAAAACTATCTGTGCCCGGATCTTATCGAGGAAATTACTGGTGTAGCCGTCACGTTTACGGACACCTGTGACGCTAAAAAAATAATCGGCCGGGCTGTGGGAATGAAACCCGATAATGTACTAGATAAATTCTGGCCTCAGATGACATCAGAAAGAATCATCTCAAGATCAACCTATCATGACGGAACGCAGGAGAGAAGCGAGCTGGTTGAGATCCTGAGCGACATTGTATCCATGACGAGATAATGTATTAAATAAGCATCTCAGGTGCATATATTCCGGTCCTCAACAAAGGACCGGAGTACAGAGTAGTAAAAACCCGAAATTAATCGGGTTTGAATTATATAAAGATTAACCGACTCCCGCGCCCAGGAACGATGTAAAATCACGCTTGTCGTGACATTTCTACAATGTTTACTTTTGACTATCAAGCCATTTATTCATCTGCTCAATTTCACCTTTTTGAGCTTTAATGATGTCCTGCGCGAGCTTTCTCATTTTCGGATCTTTTCCGTATTTGAGCTCGGTCTCAGCCATTGCTATTGCCCCTTCATGGTGCGCTACCATGCCTTTCGCAAAAGCCTTGTCGGGATCGGACTCATTTACGGCAGCCATCATTTTGTCATGCATGTCTTTCATGCCAGCCATATATTCCTGTGACGAAGCCGAGGTAGACATATCAGTCATTTTCATTTCTGAATGTTCTGCTGAAATCGCTGGCAGGGATAACATTAATACTGCAAATAAAGTGTTTCTGGCTTTCATAAAAAATATCCTTTTAGCGTTGATGCCCGTTAACTGTAGCAGAATCTGATAAAAATGCCCCCTGTAGGGGGCAAAGATGTTGCCATATATCCGGTTACGGAAAAATCTATCAAGGAAATAAGGACAGCACAGATACTTCCCTCGCCGTCAGCCTGCACTGAGCATGCGACGATGCGCTTCGGCCATGGCCTGATGTGGGCCAGACTGACCGTTATTCATAAATTCATGGGCAACTGCAGCTCTTTCATGCTCATTCATTGCCGCTAATGACTTCGACGGCCCGGTAGGGGAAACGGTCTGACTTCCCATCATCCTCTGATGACTTTCCACCATTTTCTGGTGCGCATCCGCCGACCCGTTCGTCATGGTTTCATGAGCAATAATGGCCTGTTCATGCTGGTCCATACCGGCCATACGAGGTGCAGTCCCCTGGATCCCGACAGGAGCCGCAGCAGACTGCATCTGGTGAGCAGGTGCCTGTGCATTGTTGACCCGCTCATGGATATTCACGGTTTCAGTGGCCCAGGCCGAAGAAATTAAGCCAAAGCCCAGCAAGGATGCTAATACGATATTTTTCATGATAACTCTCCATTTCTTAATTAGTGATGTCCGGGGGAGTACAACCGGTGTTTTCAGTTCCATAACTGAAACAGGTTCGGAAGTGTTTATTTCTCCGGGAGGGGACTGGATATTCATTTCCTGGCGTCCACTGACGCCGGATATTGATAAAGCAATCCAGCCTTCCTGATAAGTTGCACTAATTATATCGAATGGCTTCTGTTTGCTGCATGACAGGCTAATGACATCTTTGTCATTTAAATCTTTATTCCCAGCACTGGGTGTCCGGAATCATTTTCTCCAGTCTGGGCACGGATAAGATAAAACGCGTTGAGTGTACGTCCGATTCCACCTGCACTCTTCCGTGATGTGCTTCCACGATTGACTTCACAATCGCAAGGCCGATGCCGCTGCCTTCTCCTTTTCGTTGTCTGGACGGATCCACCCGATAAAAACGGTCAAACAACCTTGATAAATGCTCTTCAGGGATTGGTTTCCCCGGATTTTCAATCACAAGGTCAAAAAAGCTCTCCTGCTCTCTTATTGAGACGGTGATTGCCTGTCCCTCCGGGGTATAACGCAGGGCATTGGATAACAGATTATTGATCGCCCTTCTGAACATTTGTGGATCTCCCTCAACCAGGCAGGGCATCCCGTTAAATTTGAGCGTGATATTGCGTTCTTCGGCCCAGGCTTCGAAAAACTCGAAGACTTTCATGACTTCCGCTCTGAGGTCAAACATGACCCTGTCAGGTATCAGCTGATTATTATCTGCCTGTGCCAGGAACAGCATATCGCTGACCATTTTGGTCATCCGGTTATACTCTTCAAGACTGGAATAGAGGACATCCTCAAGTTCCCTCTGTGTTCGATCCTGACTCAGTGCGATTTCAGTCTGCGTCACCAGATTGGTGATGGGCGTTCTGATCTCATGCGCGATATCGGCAGAGAAATTGGCCTGGCGGGTAAAGACATCCTCAATCTTTCCAATCATATGATTGAACGAGATAACCAGTTGCTCCAGCTCAATGGGAACGCGTGTCGGTTCCAGTCGCGCATCAAGATTCTCGGAGGTGATGTTTTTAATGGCATTGCTGACATTACGAAGGGGCAGGTGCCCCTGACGGACAGCGATTCGAATGATCAGAACAATCAACAGGCTTATCACGACGGCAATCGCAATCAGGTTCTTTTTCAGCGCATCGAGGTAATGGAGATGGAAATTAATGGATAGGCCAGTCAGCATGACATAGTTCTGCTGTTTGCCCTGAAATATCGCCTGACCAGAGGAGGCGATAATCCTGTATGTTTCCATCTTCATTTCGGACCCGGTATCCATCGGTCCCGCAGGATCCTCCACCGTCCAGAGAAAGACATCCCGTGCGCGGCTGTGCTCGCTAAAATCTGCTGAATTCACTGCCGGGCGTAGTGCCGCCCCCTGAGCTGAGCTAAAGAGCACTTCCCCCCTGGGATTGAGGAGCAAAAGGGCAACGTTGCGGTAGCTGGCAATTGATTCCTTTATTTTGCTTATTTTTTTATCATCCGGATCCACCGGGGACTGCAGTATACGGTTCAGTGTGGTGCTGATTTGTTGAAGATCGCTGACATCCTGCTCGGCAAAATGATTTTCAACAGAATGCAGCATAAACCAGGTGAATGCGATAAAAGCCAGTATCGTGGACAGGCTGATAAAAAAGGTCAGCCGCAGAGCGAGTGAGAAAGGGCGTCTGGAAGGTTTGCTATGCATCCGGGACCTCCAGCATGTAGCCCACGCCCCGGACTGTCTGGATCAGCTTTGTCTCGTAATCGTTGTCTATTTTAGCGCGGAGTCGCTTTACTGCGACATCGATCGCATTAGTGTCGCTGTCAAAATTCATGTCCCAGACCTGAGAGGCAATCAGGGAGCGGGGAAGAACCTCTCCCTGATGGCGAATGAAGAATTCCAGCAGGCTGAACTCTTTACTGGTGAGCACAATGCGGTTTCCGGCGCGACTGACTTTTCTGGATACGAGATCAATCGAGAGGTCAGCCACCTTAAACTGGCTTTCCGTGATCATCGTGTTTCCCCGCCTCAGAAGGGTTCTCACCCGGGCGAGCAGTTCGGCAAACGCAAAGGGTTTAACCAGATAATCGTCCGCACCCAGTTCCAGTCCTTTGACCCTATGTTCGATCGTGCCGAGGGCTGTCAGCAGTAAGACCGGCATACCCTTTCCGGCAGTGCGCAGCATGCGGATGATATCCCAGCCGTTCACATCAGGTAGCATGATATCCAGAATGACTAAATCATACTCGGCTGTCATGGCGAGATGATATCCGGTAAGACCATTATCAGCGTGATCCACTACGAACCCTGCCTCTGTAAGCCCTTTGCTGAGATATTCACCTGTTTTAATTTCGTCTTCGACGATCAATATTTTCATCTTGCTCCCCGGCTGGCTGCTAATGTCATTCTATTGCGCCCACGATCGTTATCAACGGATTACAGCAAAAATGACAACATTGTCATTATCCTGTCACCCGGCAAACAGAGAGCGTTAGGTAAAGTACCCCTATCAATACTCTGGACTTCATTTGAACCATTTACCAGGTCTGCCTGGACGAGAAGCGTTATGTTCAAATTAAAATTACTCAGCATTAGCACGATATTCATCCTGGCAGGCTGCGTGTCGCTTGCGCCTGAATATCAGCGGCCCGCAGCACCGGTACCCCAGCAGTTTTCACTGTCCCATAACAGCCTGACGCCAGCGGTAAATGGCTATCAGGATACGGGCTGGCGTAACTTTTTTGTCGATCCCCAGGTTACCCGGTTGATCGGTGAAGCTCTGACTAATAACCGTGATTTGAGAATGGCTGCCCTGAAGGTTGAAGAGGCCCGAGCCCAGTTCAACGTCACGGATGCAGATCGTTATCCCCAGCTGAATGCCTCATCCGGGATAACATACAGCGGTGGTCTGAAAGGTGACAAGCCGACCACACAGGAGTACGACGCGAGACTGGAGCTCAGCTATGAGCTCGATTTTTTCGGCAAACTTAAGAACATGAGTGATGCTGATCGCCAGAACTACTTTGCCAGCGAAGAAGCCCGTCGGGCCGTACACATCCTGCTGGTATCCAACGTTTCACAAAGCTATTTCAGCCAGCAACTGGCGTACGAACAACTTCGTATTGCGCGGGAAACGCTGAAAAATTATCAACAGTCCTATGCTTTCGTTGAGCAGCAGCTCGTGACCGGGAGTACGAACGTTCTGGCACTTGAACAGGCGCGAGGACAAATCGAAAGTACCCGCGCCGAAATAGCCAAACGAGAAGGCGATCTGGCTCAGGCAAACAATGCCCTGCAACTGGTGCTGGGAACGTACCGCGCACTTCCGTCAGAAAAAGGGATGAAAGGCGGGGAGATAGCCCCAGTAAAATTGCCACCAAATCTGTCTTCACAAATTTTGCTGCAGCGACCGGATATTATGGAAGCGGAATATCAGCTGAAAGCGGCTGATGCCAATATTGGCGCAGCGCGAGCGGCCTTTTTCCCCTCAATTACCCTGACCAGTGGTCTTTCCGCAAGCAGTACGGAGCTGTCCAGCCTGTTTACGTCAGGAAGTGGAATGTGGAATTTTATCCCTAAAATTGAAATTCCTATATTTAATGCTGGCAGGAATAAAGCCAATCTGAAGCTGGCTGAAATTCGCCAGCAACAGTCGGTGGTTAATTACGAACAAAAAATTCAGTCAGCCTTTAAGGATGTTTCCGACACGCTTGCGCTGCGCGACAGCCTTAGCCAGCAACTTGAGTCACAGCAGCGTTATCTTGATTCACTTCAGATAACTCTCCAGCGTGCCAGAGGATTGTATGCAAGTGGTGCTGTCAGTTACATCGAAGTGCTGGATGCAGAACGTTCCCTCTTCGCTACCCAGCAAACCATTCTCGATCTTACCTATTCCCGGCAGGTTAACGAAATTAATCTGTTTACCGCGCTGGGTGGCGGTTGGGTAGAGTAAATTTATTTAATTAATCAGGAAATTAAAATGCGTAATTCACTTAAAGCCGTTTTATTTGGTGCCTTCTCTGTCATGTTTTCTGCCGGTCTTCATGCTGAAACACATCAGCATGGCGATATGAATACTGCCAGTGATGCTTCGGTACAGCAAGTTATCAAGGGCACCGGTGTCGTTAAAGACATTGATATGAATACTAAGAAAATCACCATTTCGCATGAAGCAATTCCAGCGGTGGGCTGGCCTGCAATGACCATGCGCTTTACTTTTGTTAATGCAGACGATGCTATTAATGCCCTGAAAACAGGCAACCATGTCGATTTCTCGTTTATTCAGCAGGGCAATATCTCCTTACTCAAAAGCATTAACGTGACGCAGTCCTGATTGGCTGTCCGGAGCGATTACATCCTGTGCGCCTGTACATTCACATAGGTATATGTGTGAGTTAACCGTCAGGCGCATATGCCAGGTGTTTTGATTTTTTAGCGGAAAATTGTATGGCTTCTTTAAAGATAAAATATGCTGCAATAATTATCAGCAGCCTCATAGCAGGGGGGCTGATATCGGTTACTGCCTGGCAGTATGTAAACTCAGCACAAAAGACAGAAAAAACAGAACAAAAGGCACCGGAACGAAAGGTGCTTTTCTGGTATGACCCAATGAAACCGGATACCAAATTTGATAAACCCGGAAAATCGCCCTTTATGGATATGGACCTGGTGCCAAAATATGCTGATGACAGTGGCGATAAAAGCAGTGGCGGGATCCGTATCGACCCAACCCAGGTTCAGAATCTGGGATTAAAAACGCAAAAAGTCACGCGAGGAATGCTGAATTATTCTCAGACAATCCCGGCTAATGTCAGCTATAACGAGTATCAGTTTGTTATTGTGCAGGCGCGTTCTGACGGGTTTGTCGAAAAAGTCTACCCCATGACGATTGGCGATCATGTGAAGAAGGGGACGCCACTTATCGATATTACCATTCCGGACTGGGTGGAAGCACAGAGTGAATTCCTTCTGTTATCCAGCACCGGTGGTACTTCCACGCAAATTAAAGGCGTTCTGGAACGGCTTCGCCTGGCAGGTATGCCGGAAGAGGATATTCAGAGACTGCGTTCTACCCGGAGCATTCAGACCCGTTTTACCATTAAAGCACCTATTGATGGTGTCATTACTGCATTTGACCTGCGCACCGGCATGAATATTTCGAAAGATAAGGTGGTGGCTCAGATTCAGGGAATGGACCCGGTCTGGATCAGCGCTGCAGTGCCAGAATCTATCGCCTATCTGCTGAAAGATACGTCGCAGTTTGAAATTTCGGTACCGGCTTATCCGGATAAAACATTCCATGTCGAAAAATGGAATATTCTTCCCAGCGTGGATCAGACAACCCGTACGCTTCAGGTCCGTCTCCAGGTTTCTAATAAGGATGAGTTTCTCAAGCCGGGCATGAATGCCTATCTGAAACTGAATACCAGAAGCCAGGAGATGCTGCTGATACCAAGCCAGGCCGTTATCGATACCGGCAAAGAACAGCGCGTGATTACTGTTGATGATGAAGGCAAGTTTGTGCCGAAACAGATCCACGTTCTGCATGAGTCACAGCAACAGTCCGGCATCGGCTCCGGCCTGAATGAAGGCGATACCGTGGTGGTCAGTGGCCTGTTCCTCATTGACTCTGAAGCCAATATTACGGGCGCACTGGAACGTATGCGCCACCCTGAAAAAACAGAAAGCAGTATGCCAGCAATGTCTGACCAGCCTGTAAATATGCATTCAGGGCACTGAGGAGACGACGATGATTGAATGGATTATCCGGCGCTCTGTCGCCAACCGTTTCCTGGTCATGATGGGGGCCCTGTTTCTCAGCATCTGGGGCACATGGACGATTATTAACACGCCTGTCGATGCCTTGCCTGACCTGTCAGATGTGCAGGTCATTATCAAAACCAGCTATCCCGGCCAGGCCCCGCAGATTGTAGAAAACCAGGTCACCTATCCACTTACCACCACCATGCTGTCCGTGCCTGGCGCAAAAACCGTGCGTGGTTTTTCACAGTTCGGTGATTCGTATGTGTATGTCATTTTTGAAGACGGCACCGATCTGTACTGGGCCCGTTCCCGCGTGCTGGAGTACCTGAACCAGGTACAGGGAAAACTGCCCGCCGGTGTGAGTTCTGAAATCGGTCCGGACGCCACGGGGGTGGGCTGGATATTTGAATATGCCCTTGTCGATCGCAGCGGAAAACACGACCTTTCAGAACTGCGTTCTCTGCAGGACTGGTTCCTGAAATTTGAGCTGAAAACCATCCCGAACGTGGCTGAGGTCGCTTCGGTTGGCGGCGTGGTGAAACAGTACCAGATTCAGGTCAATCCGGTAAAATTGTCTCAGTATGGTATCAGCCTGCCCGAAGTGAAACAGGCCCTTGAATCGTCTAACCAGGAGGCCGGTGGCTCATCCGTTGAAATGGCCGAAGCTGAGTATATGGTCCGTGCCAGCGGTTATCTTCAGAGCATTGATGATTTTAATAACATCGTCCTGAAAACAGGCGAGAACGGCGTGCCGGTTTATCTGCGGGATGTTGCCCGCGTGCAGACCGGGCCTGAAATGCGGCGTGGTATTGCCGAGCTGAACGGCCAGGGCGAAGTCGCTGGCGGCGTGGTGATCCTGCGGTCGGGTAAAAATGCACGCGACGTTATCACGGCAGTGAGGGATAAACTTGAGACGCTGAAGGCCAGCCTGCCGGAAGGCGTTGAAATCGTGACCACCTACGATCGCAGCCAGCTCATCGACCGGGCGATTGATAACCTCAGTTCCAAACTTCTGGAAGAGTTTATCGTGGTGGCCATCGTCTGTGCCCTGTTCCTGTGGCACGTACGTTCTGCCCTGGTGGCGATTATCTCTCTGCCGCTTGGTCTGTGTATCGCCTTTATCGTCATGCACTTCCAGGGACTGAACGCCAATATCATGTCGCTGGGAGGGATAGCGATTGCCGTCGGTGCGATGGTGGATGCCGCCATTGTGATGATTGAGAATGCGCATAAGCGGCTTGAGGAGTGGGATCATCAGCATCCGGGTGAGCAGATTGACAACGCCACCCGCTGGAAGGTGATTACCGATGCCTCCGTTGAAGTGGGACCCGCACTGTTTATCAGCCTGCTGATCATCACCCTGTCCTTTATTCCTATCTTTACCCTGGAAGGTCAGGAAGGACGTCTGTTTGGCCCGCTGGCATTCACGAAAACGTACTCCATGGCGGGCGCGGCCGCGCTGGCCATCATCGTCATTCCGATTCTGATGGGATTCTGGATCCGGGGGAAAATTCCTGCAGAGACCAGTAACCCCCTGAACCGGGTACTGATCAAAGCGTATCATCCATTGCTGTTGCGGGTTCTCCACTGGCCAAAAACAACCCTGCTGGTTGCGGCCTTGTCCATTTTCACCGTTATCTGGCCGCTGAGCCAGGTGGGCGGTGAGTTTCTGCCGAAGATTAACGAGGGCGACCTGTTGTATATGCCGTCGACCCTGCCGGGTGTCTCTCCGGCTGAAGCTGCAGCGCTCCTGCAGACGACGGACAAGTTAATCAAAAGCGTTCCTGAAGTGGCCTCTGTATTTGGCAAGACCGGTAAAGCAGAGACCGCCACGGATTCCGCACCGCTCGAAATGGTTGAAACCACGATCCAGCTCAAACCTGAGGATCAGTGGCGTCCAGGCATGACGATTGACAAGATTATTGAAGAACTCGACAGGACCGTCCGTTTACCGGGGCTGGCAAACCTCTGGGTGCCGCCAATCCGTAACCGTATTGATATGCTCTCAACCGGGATCAAAAGCCCGATAGGTATCAAGGTGTCCGGAACGGTTCTGTCCGATATCGATGCAACGGCGCAGAGTATCGAAGCGGTCGCCAAAACCGTACCCGGCGTAGTGTCTGCTCTCGCAGAGCGACTGGAAGGCGGGCGCTACATTGATGTGGATATCAACCGGGAAAAAGCCTCCCGCTACGGAATGACGGTGGGCGATGTGCAGCTGTTCATCTCATCAGCCATCGGCGGCGCGACGGTAGGGGAAACGGTTGAAGGCGTGGCCCGGTACCCGATTAATATCCGCTATCCGCAGGATTACCGGAACAGCCCGCAGGCCCTGAAACAGATGCCGATCCTGACCCCGATGAAGCAGCAGATCACGCTGGGCGATGTTGCGGATATTAAGGTCGTTTCCGGGCCGACTATGCTGAAAACGGAAAATGCCCGTCCAGCCAGCTGGATTTACATTGACGCGCGCGGCAGGGATATGGTGTCGGTGGTTAATGACATTAAAACGGCGATCAGTCAGAAAGTGAAACTGAGACCGGGTACCAGCGTGTCATTCTCCGGACAGTTTGAACTGCTTGAGCATGCCAACAAGAAACTGAAGCTGATGGTGCCGATGACGGTGATGATCATCTTCATCCTGTTGTATCTGGCATTCCGCCGGGTTGATGAAGCCCTGCTGATCCTGATGAGCCTGCCGTTCGCCCTGGTTGGCGGGATATGGTTCCTGTACTGGCAGGGCTTCCATATGTCTGTCGCAACCGGAACGGGGTTTATCGCTCTGGCCGGGGTGGCAGCAGAGTTTGGCGTGGTCATGCTGATGTATCTGCGTCATGCCATTGAAGCGCACCCGGAATTGTCCCGTAAAGAGACGTTCACACCGGAAGGCCTTGATGAAGCCCTCTATCATGGTGCCGTACTGCGTGTCCGGCCGAAAGCCATGACCGTGGCGGTGATCATTGCGGGTCTGCTGCCAATACTCTGGGGAACCGGTGCAGGTTCAGAAGTCATGAGCCGTATCGCGGCACCCATGATTGGTGGGATGATCACGGCTCCGCTGCTGTCCCTGTTCATTATTCCTGCCGCCTACAAATTAATCTGGCTGCGCAGACATAAAAAAAGCGTGTCCTGAACCTGAAAGGGCACCCCCTGTGGGTGTCCTTCTTTACTGATTCACCCTGACGTCAGGGTTTAAATCGATAATATACAGAGGTGAGTATGAAAAAAGTGGTTCTGATGGCGCTGGCTCTCGGCCTTTCACTGCCCGCGATGGCGAGTGAAAAAGTGATTGATATGTACAAATCTGAAAACTGTGGCTGTTGTTCCCTGTGGGGCAAGGCGATGGAAAAAGACGGGTTTGAAGTACGAACTCACGTCATGAATGATCAGGCGCTGTCAGCCCTGAAAGAAAAGCATGCTATTCCTGCAGGACTGCGAAGTTGTCATACCGCGGTTGCCGGTAATTTGATCATTGAAGGCCATGTGCCTGCGACAACGATACATAAGGCAATGCAGTCTGGTTCAGGTATATACGGTCTCGCCACCCCCGGTATGCCAGCAGGAAGTCCTGGAATGGAGATGGGAGCCCGAAAAGAGGCTTACGATGTTATCGCATTCTCACCGGATGGAAGTAAAAAAGTCTTCCAGCGAATCGAATAGTCAGCGGAACGGCTGATAACGGGACGCCGGTAGCAGGCACTCCTGTGCCGGCGATATTCGTGGTAATCGCATCCATGACATACCCTGAAGACAGAAGATGCTTCGGTATGCATAAGGAGAGTTACTGTGAAAAATGACAATGCAGTGCAACACAACAACCAGACTGCTTCTGAGCAGACATTATCCCCGGACGAGGGCCACGTATTGCATAAGGTGAGAGATCCCGTGTGCGGGATGGCCATCCTGCCCGACAGGGCGCACAGCAGCATTCGATACCAGGACCATCAACTTTATTTCTGCTCCGCCAGCTGTGAGAGTAAATTTAAAGCCCATCCCGATCGTTATCTTACCGAAGATGCCAGTGAACATTCCCATCACCATCACCACGATCATCACGAAGTCAGCCCTGATCAGATAAAACAGCCTCACCACCAGGCGGAAAAAGAGAATTCTGAAGGTGTGTGGACATGTCCGATGCACCCGGAGATACGCCGCAGTGGTCCCGGAAGCTGTCCTGTCTGTGGAATGGCACTGGAGCCGCTCGTAGCTACGGCATCCACGGGGCCGAGTGATGAACTTCACGACATGACAAGACGCTTCTGGCTGGGGTTGTTGCTGGCGTTTCCGGTTCTGGTACTCGAAATGGGATCTCATCTGTTTCCCGAGTTGAGGAATACAGTACCGCCACAGTACAACACATGGCTGCAGCTGCTTCTGGCCTCCCCTGTCGTGTTGTGGTGTGGCTGGCCATTCTTCGCCCGGGCCGGAATGTCGTTACGTAACCGCTCCCTGAATATGTTTACCCTTGTTGCAATGGGGACCGGCGTAGCCTGGGTTTACAGCGTCATTGCAACCGTCTTCCCCTCCTGGTTTCCTGCATCGTTCAGAAACATGGATGGCCTGGTGGCCGTTTATTTTGAAGCCGCAGCAGTTATTACGGTGCTTGTTCTGCTGGGACAGGTTCTTGAGCTGCGGGCACGGGAACAAACCTCAGGCGCCATTACTGCGCTTCTGAACCTTGCCCCCAAAACCGCCAGACGGCTGGATCATGAAGGTCATGAAACGGATATTAATGCGGAAGATGTCCTGCCTGGCGATAAGCTCCGCATCAGACCTGGAGAGAGTATTCCGGTCGACGGTATCGTGATCGAAGGCAAAACAACCGTTGATGAATCGATGGTGACCGGGGAATCTATGCCGGTTACCAAAACGGAGGGTGACCCTGTCATCGGGGGGACCATTAATCAGACAGGGAGTCTCATCATCCGTGCAGAGAAAGTCGGTGATGAAACAATGCTCTCACGAATTGTTCAGATGGTCGCTGATGCACAGCGTTCGCGTGCCCCCATCCAGAGAATGGCTGACAGCGTTTCAGGCTGGTTTGTTCCTCTGGTGATACTTATCGCGGTTGTTGCTTTCGTGATCTGGTCTGTCTGGGGGCCCGAGCCCAGGATGGCGCACGGTCTCATTGCGGCTGTGTCGGTCCTGATTATTGCCTGTCCCTGCGCGCTGGGGCTGGCCACGCCGATGTCGATAATGGTGGGGGTGGGCAAAGGAGCCCAGGCCGGGGTGTTAATCAGGAATGCCGAAGCCCTTGAGCGTCTTGAAAAAGTGGACACGCTGGTTGTCGACAAAACAGGCACGCTCACGGAAGGTTCGCCTACGGTGACAGGGATTATCAGTCTCAATCCGGGTGGGGAAACATCTCTTTTGCGTGTAACAGCCGCAGTGGAAAAAGGCTCGCAGCATCCGCTGGGTATGGCAGTAGTTAAAGCAGCACAGGAAAAGGGGATCGCAATACCCGCAGTCACTCATTTCGATGCACCGTCGGGTAAAGGTGTCTCAGGCGATGTCGAAGGTCAACGGGTTGTTATTGGTAATGAACTGGCTATGCAGGAAAACAGTATAGTTATTGATAATCAAAAGGCCGTTGCGGATACGTTGCGGATGGAAGGCGCTACCGTTATCTATGTGGCCACAGACGGGGACCTTGCAGGCCTGATAGCTATCTCGGATCCCGTGAAAACAACCACGCCGGATGCGCTTAAAGCTTTGCGTCAGGCGGGGATCCGCATCGTTATGCTCACCGGGGATAACCAGCTTACTGCTGAAGCAGTCGCACGGAAACTGGGAATAGATGAGGTTGAAGCCGGAATTCTGCCGGATGGCAAAAAAGCAGTGATAACCCGACTGAAAGAGTCTGGCCATGTGGTTGCGATGGCCGGAGACGGTGTGAATGATGCCCCGGCGCTGGCAGCGGCTGACGTGGGTATAGCCATGGGAACGGGTACAGATGTGGCAATTGAAAGTGCCGGAGTCACCCTTCTCAAAGGCGACTTGATGATACTGAACAGGGCCCGTCATCTGTCAGAGATCACCATGAAAAATATCCGTCAGAATCTGTTTTTTGCATTTATCTACAACGCACTTGGCGTGCCTGTGGCTGCAGGTCTGCTTTATCCTGTGTATGGAATACTGCTGTCGCCAGTTATTGCGGCGGCGGCCATGGCTCTTTCCTCCGTCAGCGTCATTGTGAATGCGTTGCGTCTGAAAAGTGTCAGGCTCGGGAAATAACACTGAGTGAAGGGTCAGTTACGAACAGAAGGAGTCCAGTATGAAAAGTACCACCTATGCGCTTATTGCTGTCGCCGCGATCGCGGCATTTGCCCTCCTGCGCGAACACTGGTCACATGTGGCAGGTTACTGGCCATATCTGTTATTGCTGGTCTGCCCGCTAATGCATCTTTTCCACGGCCACGGAGGGCATGGAGATCATCAACATCACGGAAGTGAAAACGATAAAAAAAATTAATCCGGCAGACGGGGCCGCGTCGCGGTCCCGTTATCAGTCCAGGTATCGTTCGTAGTCTCTGGCATGCGCAAAGGCATGCTGTTCGAGTTTGTTATCAGCGGGTGCCGCTGCCCGGAACGCCAGAGAGTTAACAGGGTTGTTATTGATGACCAGCTCGTAATGCAGATGAGGACCGGATGAACGTCCGCTGTTACCGGATAACGCAATAGCACCTCCCCGTGTAACCCTGGCCCCTTTAGTAACGAGTATTTTATTGAGGTGGAGATAGCGAGTTTTAACACCGGCTTTTCCCGTTACTTCAACAAAATATCCCATGGTACTGTTGTATTCGGCCCGGGTGATTTTTCCGTCGATGACGCTGACTATTTTCGTGTTCATGGGCATGGAATAATCAATGCCATTATGGGGACTCACTTTTCCCGATACCGGGTTAAGTCTTGCAGGATTGAAAGGCGAACTGAGTCTTGCTGTGGCCGGTAACGGATAATCGAGACTGCCTTTCCCGGAAGTATCGGAAAGGTTATAGAACTTTTTATCTGATATACGATACGCCGTGTAATTAAATGAACCGGACGTAAATTTATAGGCCACGACACGTGATTTTCCCGCTTTCTTTTGCAGTACGAGTTTTAATGATTCATTTTTTTTCAAATGCCGCAGATTAAACCGGGAAGGCAAGGAGCGCTGAAGAGTAGCGATCTCGTTCGATTCCAGCCCCGAGCGGGTGGCTGAAAGGTAGGCATTTTCTTTTACGACATCGGTAGAATACATTTACTGGAATTCGCCGTTAGCATGAACACTGCGGCGTATGCTAGGGGTTTTCAGGAGGCGTGTCATCTGTCAGTTAATCGGGAGCACCGTTGATGGTCGTCATTTTTGTAACATATCTTGTTTCCCGTTTGCTCCTGAAGCTCTGGGAACTGTATGACCAGCCCGACGGTGATGATTAACGGGACTGAAACAGGTTACGGCAGAGCAATATGGGGCTCATGTCCTGCTACGTAACCCGTCAGTAAAGCCCTGCTGCGCACCTGACGCTAAGCACTAACCCGCCTGCAGTTACCTGGTCGAATACAGCCCGCGAAGCTTTCTTGCCTGCGTCTGATGTGCTTCCGCACCGGCATTATTGACCTGCTCATGCACGAGAGCGGCTTTTTCTCCGGCATTCAGTTCGTTAAAAGAAGAAGACGAGGTCTTTGAATTTGCATCACTGCCGGACAGCATTTTTTTATGTTCCTCAATCATTTTCTGATGCGCATAGGACGCGCTGTTGTTCATAAATGAATGAGCAACAATGGCCCTTTCATGTTCATTCATTTCAGAGAATGAGGGCGTGTTGTTTTTATTAACCCTGTCCGGTAAGTTTTCATGCGTCGAGGAATTCACATGACTGACGGCTGAGGCATTATTAACAAATCGATGTGCTTCATGGGCAATATCACTGGACTGAGCAAAAGCTGCCCCACAAAATAAAGCTGTAAACGCAGTGGTCGTGATTAATATATTCATGTGTAATTACCTTCTGAGGTACATAAAAGATGTCCTTATGATCATATATAAAAATAATCAACCTGTGGGGAAGATGACGTAAATGTAATACAGCTATGTACATTACACGATTGTAATGAATTTGTTTCTTAAGGTGTGCTAGATTCATTTCATTGTAAGTGGATGAACCAGTAATTTAATTTAAATCGGTTCTCGAATCCTGTCAGTAACCATACTTTAAATAAGGGAATGCGCATGCTGTTGAAAACGTCTCGACGAACTTTCCTGAAGGGGTTAACCCTCTCTGGCGTAGCCGGAAGTCTTGGCGTATGGAGTTTCAATGCGCGTTCCAGTCTGAGCCTGCCAGTTGCCGCATCCCTGCAGGGTACTCAGTTTGACCTGACCATTGGTGAAACGGCCGTCAATATCACGGGCAGTGAGCGTCAGGCCAAAACAATCAATGGAGGCCTGCCGGGGCCCGTTCTTCGCTGGAAAGAAGGTGACACCATTACCCTGAAGGTCAAAAACCGTCTTAATGAACAGACGTCCATTCACTGGCACGGCATTATTCTTCCGGCCAATATGGATGGTGTTCCGGGGCTGAGTTTTATGGGCATAGAGCCTGATGATACCTACGTTTACACCTTTAAGGTTAAGCAGAACGGGACTTACTGGTACCACAGCCATTCCGGTCTGCAGGAACAGGAGGGGGTATACGGTGCCATTATCATCGATGCCGGGGAGCCAGAACCGTTTACTTACGATCGTGAGCATGTGGTCATGTTGTCTGACTGGACCGATGAAAATCCTCACAGCCTGCTGAAAAAATTAAAAAAACAGTCGGATTACTACAATTTCAATAAACCAACCGTTGGCTCTTTTTTCCGCGACGTGAATACCAGGGGGCTGTCAGCCACCATTGCCGATCGGAAAATGTGGGCTGAAATGAAAATGAATCCGACTGACCTCGCGGATGTCAGTGGCTACACCTACACCTATCTCATGAACGGGCAGGCCCCGCTGAAAAACTGGACCGGACTGTTCCGTCCCGGTGAAAAGATACGCTTACGGTTTATCAACGGCTCGGCAATGACCTATTTCGATATCCGTATCCCCGGGCTGAAAATGACGGTCGTGGCTGCAGATGGCCAGTATGTAAACCCGGTTACCGTTGACGAATTCAGGATTGCCGTTGCCGAAACCTATGATGTCATTGTGGAGCCTCAGGGTGAGGCCTATACCATCTTCGCACAATCCATGGACAGGACCGGTTACGCTCGAGGGACACTGGCCACGAGAGAGGGGTTAAGTGCTGCCGTTCCCCCCCTCGATCCCCGTCCTCTGTTGACCATGGAAGATATGGGTATGGGGGGAATGGGACATGATATGGCAGGAATGGACCACAGCCAGATGGGAGGCATGGATAACAGCGGAGAGATGATGTCTATGGACGGTGCTGACCTTCCGGATAGCGGGACATCCTCCGCGCCCATGGATCACAGCAGCATGGCCGGTATGGATCATTCCCGGATGGCCGGAATGCCGGGTATGCAAAGTCATCCTGCGTCAGAAACGGATAACCCACTGGTTGATATGCAGGCGATGAGCGTCTCTCCGAAATTAAATGATCCGGGTATTGGTCTTCGAAATAACGGAAGAAAGGTTCTCACGTACGCGGATTTGAAAAGCCGCTTTGAGGATCCTGACGGACGTGAACCTGGCCGTACCATAGAACTGCATTTAACCGGCCACATGGAAAAGTTTGCCTGGTCATTTAACGGAATCAAGTTTTCAGATGCCGCACCGGTGCTGCTGAAATACGGTGAGCGGCTCAGGATCACGCTGATCAACGATACCATGATGACTCACCCCATTCACCTGCATGGTATGTGGAGCGATCTGGAAGATGAAAACGGTAATTTCATGGTTCGTAAACACACAATAGATGTTCCCCCTGGTACAAAACGCAGTTACAGAGTGACAGCAGATGCGCTTGGCCGCTGGGCGTATCACTGCCATTTGCTCTATCACATGGAAATGGGAATGTTTCGTGAAGTCCGGGTGGAGGAATGATGCGAATGAAGAGAAATTTGAAGGCCATACCTGTTCTGGTCGCCGGTTTGTTTACCTCACAGCTTTCTATTGCGGCGGGCTCCGTCTCTGCAGATCCCCACGCCGGGCACGACATGTCTGCCATGCAGATGCCAGCAGATGAGAATTTCACTGAGATGACGTCAATGGAGCCCATTGTAACTGAGAGCAGAACGCCAATTCCGCCTGTTACCGATGCCGACCGGAAGGCTGCATTCGGCAATTTACAGGGGCATGCGATTCACGACAGTGCGATTAATTATCTGGTTCTGCTGGATCAACTGGAATGGCAACGGTCGGATAACACCAACAATTTCAGCTGGAGTGTTAACAGCTGGATTGGAGGCGACACAGATCGGATTTGGCTAAAGAGTGAAGGTGAACGAAGCAATGGGGAAACGGAGGCGGCTGAAGCGCAGTTACTCTGGGGACATGCGGTTGGCCCATGGTGGGATTTGGTTGCGGGTGTCAGGCAGGATTTCAGACCTGCTTCTGCCCGGACCTGGGCTGCTGTCGGTTTTCAGGGGCTGGCACTCTATAATTTTGAGTCTGAAATTACGGGTTTTGTCAGTAATGGCGGAAAAGCAGCCCTTCGTCTGGGAGGAGAATACGACGTTTTACTGACTAACCGGCTCATACTCCAGCCATCCTATGAGGTGAATTTCTACAGTCAGGATGATGAATCGCGGGGTCGCGGCAGGGGACTGACTGACACAGAGCTGGGGCTCCGGCTGCGCTATGAAATACGCCGTGAGTTTGCACCCTATATAGGCGTTTCCTGGAATCAACTTTACGGGAAAACATCCGATATGGCGAAAAGAGAAGGTGAGAAAGACCATCAGGTAGTATTCCTGGCGGGAGCCAGAATCTGGTTTTAACGCACTGATATAAAACACTCAACTAAACAGGTAAATAAAATGTCGATTTTAAATAAAGCCATTCTTACAGGTGGCCTCGTTATGGGCGTTGCTTTCTCTGCTATGGCCCATCCGGAATTAAAAAGCTCTGTGCCACAGGCTGATTCAGCCGTAGCGGCCCCGGAAAAGATTCAGCTTAATTTCTCGGAAAATCTGACCGTGAAATTCTCAGGTGCAAAATTAACGATGACGGGTATGAAAGGCATGTCATCACATTCTCCGATGCCGGTCGCGGCAAAAGTGGCGCCAGGCGCTGACCCTAAATCGATGGTCATTATTCCGCGAGAGCCTTTACCCGCTGGCACTTATCGTGTTGACTGGCGCGCGGTTTCTTCAGATACGCACCCTATTACCGGTAATTACACCTTTACAGTGAAGTAATATTATGAACGACCTGATTATGATTGTTATTCGTTTTCTTCTTTATCTGGATTTGATGGTAATATTTGGATTGCCATTTTTTCAGATATATGGAATAAGCGGTGTCAGACATGAAACCTATAACCTGACTAATTTCAGGTCGTTTATAACTTTTGCTGTTGTTACAGGCATCATTCTTACTGGCATTAATATGCTCCTGGTATCTAATGCCATGAGTGGAGTAACTGACCTCAGAGAATTATCCATCCATGTTATCGAGATGGTGATAGAAGAAACTGATGTGGGTATTAGCTGGATTGTCAGGCTCTGTGCCCTGTTTACCACACTCGGTGCTTTGTTCCTTTACACTAATAAGAGAGTATTGTCCTGCCTGCTGATGACGATGAGTGGGGGCGTGGCGCTGGCTACACTTGCCTGGGGAGGACACGCCGTTATGCATGACGGTCTGCATTACTATCTCCATTTACTGAGCGATCTGACCCATCTCGGCGCTGCAGGTGCCTGGACAGGTGCTCTGGTTGCATTTGCTATCCTGCTGATGCGCAGAAACGAGCATAATGCACAGAGCGTCATTGTGATATCTGACTCCCTGGCAAAATTTGCCACGGCAGGAACGGTGATTGTTGTAGCCCTGATCCTGAGTGCGCTGGTCAACTATCTGTATATTGCTGAGGGTAACTTAACTCCCTTATTCAACAGTTCCTGGGGGAGGATATTGCTTGCCAAGACGGCTCTGTTTGTTCTGATGCTTCTTCTGGCTGCAGCAAACCGGTTTCACCTGGGTCCCCGGCTTGAAGTTATGGTCAGGGAAGGGAATTATGATCGCAGCGTTGCCCTGATGCGAAACAGCATCCTGACAGAATTCGTTGTTGCGATTATCATTCTGGGCGCCGTAGCGTGGCTCGGAATGCTTGCTCCGTCTCAGGTCAGCTAGGGGACAGCCAAAGCTCATGCGTGAGATTTTTACTTTCATATCAGCGAGTTGACCATGCAGCGTATTTTAATCGTTGAAGACGAACAAAAAACAGGTCGTTACCTGCAGCAGGGACTGGTTGAGGAAGGCTATCAGGCCGATCTCTTTAATAATGGCCGCGATGGTCTCGGGGCCGCGTCGAAGGGACAGTATGATTTGATAATACTGGACGTGATGCTGCCTTTCCTCGACGGGTGGCAAATCATCAGCGCACTGAGGGAGTCCGGGCACGAAGAACCGGTCCTGTTTTTAACCGCAAAGGACAACGTGCGGGACAAAGTGAAAGGACTGGAGCTTGGCGCAGATGACTACCTGATTAAGCCCTTTGATTTTACGGAGCTGGTTGCACGTGTAAGAACCCTACTGCGCCGGGCACGCTCGCAGGCCGCAACAGTCTGCACCATCGCCGATATGACCGTTGATATGGTGCGCCGGACCGTGATCCGTTCGGGGAAGAAGATCCATCTCACCGGTAAAGAATACGTTCTGCTTGAGTTGCTGCTGCAACGCACCGGAGAAGTGTTACCCAGGAGTCTTATCTCGTCCCTGGTCTGGAACATGAATTTTGACAGTGATACGAATGTGATTGATGTCGCCGTGAGACGTCTGAGAAGTAAAATTGATGATGACTTTGAGCCAAAACTGATCCATACCGTTCGCGGTGCCGGATATGTCCTGGAGATCAGAGAAGAGTGAGGTTCAAAATTTCCCTGACCACACGCCTGAGCCTGATTTTTTCTGCGGTGATGCTTACGGTATGGTGGTTATCAAGTTTTATCCTGATTAGCACCCTTAATGGCTATTTCGATAATCAGGACCGCGATTTTCTGACAGGTAAACTTCAGCTCACCGAAGAGTTTCTTAAAACAGAGACGTTCAGGAACAAAACGGATATTAAGTCATTATCAGAAAAAATAAACGATGCGATGGTGGGGCACAATGGCTTATTCATTTCTATAAAAAACATGGAAAATGAAAAAATTGTTGAACTCTATGCCAAAAATTCTGTTGTTCCAGCGGTCCTGCTTAATAAGTCGGGTGATATTCTCGACTATATGATCCAGACGGAAGAAAATAACACCGTGTACCGCAGTATCTCGCGGCGGGTTGCCGTGACGCCGGAACAGGGTAAAAGCAAACATGTCATCATTACGGTTGCCACGGATACTGGGTATCACACCCTGTTTATGGACAAACTCAGTACCTGGCTGTTCTGGTTCAATATCGGTCTGGTCTTTATTTCTGTTTTTCTGGGCTGGCTGACCACACGTATTGGTCTGAAACCGCTACGGGAAATGACCAGTCTGGCTTCCTCCATGACCGTACACAGCCTGGATCAGCGTCTAAATCCCGATCTGGCTCCGCCGGAAATCTCTGAGACCATGCAGGAGTTCAATAATATGTTTGATCGCCTGGAGGGGGCATTCCGGAAACTGTCAGATTTCTCGTCTGACATCGCGCATGAGCTGCGCACACCAGTCAGTAATCTGATGATGCAGACGCAGTTTGCACTGGCTAAGGAAAGGGATGTTTCGCATTACCGCGAAATTTTATTCGCTAACCTGGAAGAACTGAAAAGGTTGTCACGAATGACCAGTGACATGCTTTTTCTGGCACGTTCAGAGCATGGTCTGCTGCGGCTGGATAAACATGATGTGGATCTGGCAGCCGAACTGAATGAATTACGTGAGTTGTTCGAGCCCCTGGCAGACGAAACAGGAAAGACAATCACGGTTGAAGGAGAGGGCGTTGTTGCCGGAGACAGCGATATGCTCCGACGTGCTTTCAGTAACCTGCTTTCCAATGCAATCAAGTATTCTCCCGATAACACCTGTACAGCGATACACCTTGAGCGTGACAGTGACTGTGTGAACGTGATGATTACGAATACGATGTCCGGCCAGGTTCCCGCTAATCTGGAACGTTTGTTTGACCGGTTCTATCGCGCAGACTCATCAAGGTTCTACAACACGGAAGGCGCGGGGCTGGGATTATCAATTACAAGGTCGATCATTCATGCTCACGGCGGCGAGCTGTCAGCAGAACAGCAGGGGCGTGAAATTGTGTTCAAAGTGCGCCTGTTAATGGATTAATCCCGTTGTTCAGGAGAAACCTGGAAGGTGACAAAATTGTCATCATTCAGTCACGCGATAAACAGAGGCGGTTTTTTATAATTATTCATAAATCAGGAGCAGCGTGATAACACAATCACCTGGTTCCTGGAGTGATGATTAACCCGCCCTGAGATCAACTGCTTTCTCTGTTATAAGCCATTGATTGTTTGGGTATGTAAACACCGGAGACCCAACCATGAAAAAGATTCTCGTATCATTTGTTGCCATTATGGCTGCCGCTTCATCTGCCATGGCTGCAGAGACAATGAACATGCATGACCAGGTAAATAATGCACAGGCACCTGCCCACCAGATGCAGTCATCTGCTGAAAAAAGTGCAATTCAGGGAGACAGCATGACAATGATGGATATGAGCAGTCACGATCAGGCCGCAATGTCCCATGACATGATGCAAAACAGCAATTCTGCTGCCCACCAGGACATGGCTGAAATGCATAAAAAAATGATGAAAGCTAAACCCGGAGCTACCAACGAAACAGCAAAGTCATTTTCTGAAATGAGCGAGCATGAGAAGGCCGCAGCTGTACATGAGAAGGCGAATAATGGTCAGTCTTCCGTTGTTCACCAGCAGCAGGCTGATAAGCATCGCAGTCAGATCACCCAGAATTAACCCGCAGCTCCACTTGTTAGACCCTCATTTGACGCCGAAGTCACTGGCTTACGCTCCCGTCCGGGAGCGTTTTTTTTCCCATATATCAAACTTTAACTCTGAAGAGGTGGAAGTATCTGACCAACACTGTCACGTAACGCCAGATAACTACAAAAACACCTTTTTCCTCCTGTAAATTGCAGTTCCTGCAAGAACATCAAGGCATAATGTTGGAACAGCGTGTGATACACACTTAGCATCATGTTTTGTATGTGTTTTTTTAAAACTTTACAACTTTAAAGTCTTTTTCAGGTTAAAGGATACAACTTTAATGTCTCTACACAGCAGAGAAGCCCTGAGGGAGTTCATTTTGGATTAGCGGCTCGCGGTAAGCGTTGTTTCTTCAGCTTCACTTACAACGTCTACAATATTGCTGGCCGCCACGGTGCCCATTTTGATATACGATGCTGCGCTGACGCCGCCAATATGCGGAGAGATAATGACGTTCTCGACCCCCTGCCAGAGGTGCGGAGCGGCCAGTGGTTCGCTGGTAAAGCTGTCCAGCCCCGCGCTGTGCAAGGTTCGATTCTCTAGCGCCGCGAGCAATGACCGATCGTCAATCAAGCCGCCGCGTGCCGTATTCACCAGAATAGCGTTTGGCTTAACGTATGCGAGCGTTTTCGTATTGATCATGCCCCGATTATCGTCGGTGAGCGGACAATGCAAAGAAATCACATCGGAACGGGAAAGTAGGTCGGTCAGAGTATCAGTACGCTCGCATATGGAAGGCATTGATTGAGCATAGGGATCGTAAGCAAGAACCCGCATACCAAAGACGTGACCGATCTGTGCTACCCGTGAGCCAATAGCCCCCAGCCCGATCAGTCCCAGCGTGAGTCCTTCCAGTTCGATGGATTTATGCGTGGCTTTATCCCAGTGCCCCTGGCGCAGTCGCGTATCCAGCGACACCACCGATTTGGCGCAGGCGAGAATTAATGCCCAGGTGTGTTCAGCCACCGCCGCCGCGTTAGCTCCCGGTGCAGAGCGGACGGCGATATTACGCTCAGCCGCTGCCGCCTGGTCTATCACATCGATCCCGCTTCCGTGCTTGGAAATAACCTGCAGGGCTGGTGCTGCATCCATGATTTTCGCGCTAATCTTGCCGTAACGTACCAGTATTGCCACCGGATTATGCTGTTCACACAGTGCAATCAGCTCATCCTCCGTGGGCTGACGACCCGCAAACACCACCTCAAAGTCGTGCAATATCGCCATGGCCTGCTCTGCCAGGTCGCTCCCGGTTACCAGGACTACCTTCTTATTTGCCATTACAGCGTCTCCCCGTCTGCCAGCATGCCCGCCTTACGCAGCGCGTCATTGAGCCAGTGTGGGCGTAAATCGCCCTCACGGATAGCAGCAAGACGTTTGGTCTCCATCTCCAGCTTCCCTTTTGCCAGACTGATAATCTGCTTAACTTCCTCGCGTGGGATCACCACCACGCCGTCGATATCGGCCACTACCAAATCTCCGGCATGCACTGTCGCCCCGGCAACGGAAATGGGATGGTTCACCCGGCCAGAAATGGACTTTGTCGGGCCGCAGGGATTCAGACCAGCAGAGAAAACGGGATAGTTACCCTTGCCCAGTGTGTCGGCGTCACGTACCGCTCCGTCGATAATGATCCCTGCAATACCGCTCGCCTGAGCCTGGGTGGCCATGATTTCACCCAGTAGCGCGCAGCTCAGATCGCCTTTTCCATCGACAACCAGGACATCGCCGGGCTGGGCAACGGCCATCGCGGCATGAATGGCAAGATTATCTCCCGGACGCACCTCAACGGTAACAGCCGGACCCGCAACGGACATGTGCGATGCCAACGGTTTGATTCGTCCATGCAGCGTACCGCGGCGCCCGGCGACATCCGCCAGTATGGCTGCCTGATATTCGGCGGCCTGGCGTACCTCTTCAGCCGATACGCGTTCGAACTGGCGGTTTATCAATGATTTTTCAGAAACGGACATGACTCTCTCCATGTTGTTTTACTGTGTACAATGAAGGTGTACAATACAAAACAACTATAGCGGTGTTGCTTTCCTTTTAGCCAGACCTGAGAAGGGGTTTGTGATGTAAACACGAAGTGACTCACAAAATTTGAGGTACACTCTCTGCCGGGCTGAAAAGGAGATAATGATGGGGAATGAAGGCGTTGTAGCGGTTGAGAAGGCGCTGGCTTTACTGGATTGCTTCCGTCCTGGCGATGAAAGCCTGACGTTAACCGCCCTGGCGCAGCTATCGGGTTACCACAAAACCACGGTTTACCGCTTAATGAACTCTCTTGAACGGATGAACTATGTCGTCAGACATGATGACGGCAATTATGCGCTTGGTCCTCGTCTGCTTTATCTCGGTAAGCTTTATGAACAGTCTTTCCATCTTTCCCGGGTGGTGCAGCCTGAACTTCAGGCCTTATCCATGGCTTCCCAGGAGAGCGCCAGCTGGTATGTATTAGAGGGCGGACAACGTCTGTGCCTGTTTCGGGCAGAAGCCTCACATGGGCTCCGACACAGCAATCTCCCCGGCACTCAGTTCCCGCTGGATGATTCTGCTATCAGTAAGGTTCTACGCCATTGGGGCCTCAATGAGCCCCTGCCGGGCGGTGAGCCTGCGCTTCCGCTCTACACGGCAGGTGCCCGCGATCCCCATACCGCGGCGTTTGCGATGCCCGTCTTCGGCGTTCATGACAAACTGATTGCGGCGCTGGCATTGACCGGCCCCATCTCGCGACTGACGGAAGATCGCAGGGAGCAAGGTATTCGTCAGTTGATGCACGATACCGCCAGCCGCCTGTCACAGAAAATGGGGGCCAGCAAGCCCTTCTGTCAGCAGTTCTACGGGGAAACGAGCGATACAGCGGAAGAAAACGGTTAACGAAAAGCGGGACACGCGTCCCGCTTTTGTCATCACTAATGCGTGACCTGTTTTTCGTGTAGCTGAGCGTTACGGGCCTGTCGTCCCATAATGAGAACTGCGATACCTCCCGCCACACACAGCGTGGCCAGCGGAAGCATAGCCAGCGTGTAGCTGCCCGTCCGCTCATTGATAATACCGTATGCATTGACCATGACCGCGCCGCCGATCAGGTTAGCAATAGCGCCAATCGCAGCCAGCCCTGCAGCCGCTGAAGTACTGCTCATCCAACTGGATGCCAGCGCCCAGAAAGGCCCTTTCATGGAATACGCACCTATCAACATGATGCTGAGGATCACAATAGTCGCCGGCAGCGACACGCTCACAAATGCAGCGAACACGCCTGCGGCAATCATGAACAGTGTCAGTGCGGTGTGCCAGCGGCGCTCGTTGGTACGATCCGAGTTTCGCCCCCAAATAATCATGAGAACGGATGCCAGACCGTAAGGGATAGCGTTGAGCAGGCCTGTTTCCAGGTTATCGAGGTGGAAGGATTTAAGCAGTTGAGGAGACCAGACGCTGATGGTAGTGCCTGCAGACGATGCGCCCGCGTAAATGAGTGCCATCAGCCAGATTTGGCGATGCTTCAAAAGCTGCCACGTCGTTTGATGTCCAATGTTCTTTTGCTGATTACGCTCGCTCTCCAGCGTGCTTTCCAGCCATTGTTTCTGCTCACTGCTGAGCCAGTTCGCCTGATGAGGACGATCGCGAAGAATAAACCAGGCGGCAATGCCCAGCAGCACGGCGGGTAAGCCTTCAATAATAAACAGCAGATGCCAGCCGCGAAGACCCAACCAGCCATCCATTGACAGAATCAACCCGGAGAGTGGGGAGCCGATGAAGTTGGCGAGCGGGATGGCAACCATAAATGACGCAATAATGCGTGCGCGGTAGCGGGAAGGGATCCACCAGGTCAGATAAAGTACGACGCCCGGGAAAAAGCCCGCTTCAGCAGCGCCGAGCAGAAAACGTACGATATAGAGCGACGTAGTGTTCTGAACCAATGACATACACATTGAAACGACGCCCCAGCTGATCATAATGCGCGGGATCCACAGTCGTGCGCCGACTTTTTGCATCGCCAGATTGCTTGGAACTTCAAACAAAAAATAGGCCACAAAGTAGAGACTGCTGGCGAAACCAAATGCCGCTTTGCTAAGACCGAGATCCTCATTCATCTGCAGCGATGCCATGCCGATGTTCCCGCGATCGATAATGGAGATCAGGTAGCTGACGATGAGAAACGGGAGGATACGCCAGATCACCTTTCGCATCGTCTCCTTTTCTATCCCCTCACTGGTGGTAGCGCCATAACGCGTTTGTTCTGTCATTGTGTCCTCGCAGGGTCTGTTCTTAGTTTTATCAGGTACAACTCAGTTTTATTTAACAAAACCACTATAGCGACGTTGCGTTATTTTTATCCAGTGAATGGAAGGTTTAAATTATGTAAATAAGAGGTGACTCACATATCAGGCGCGTTACGCAAAGCGCCTAAACGGCAGATGCGTCACCCCACGTTGTGAGGTAAAGTACACGCCTTGCGCAGACACAGAGCTGCGGTTTGAAGGGGGGAACCGTTGTAAAACCGTTCCATCTTTTTCTCTGCTGGCATATGCCAGTCTGCATGGTTTTTGTGTTTTGCCTCTACAAAAGGGTTGTGTATGTCTGCTGCTCATCTCGGTTTCCCGACGGAAACCGTTGTTGTCTTTGTGGTGATGGCTGTCGGGGCGATGTTTATCGACCTCTTCATGCACCGTCACGATAAGCCTGTCTCGCTGAAAAGTGCCGCAATGTGGTCCGTTTTCTGGTTCTCGATGGCGATGGCGTTTGCCGGGTTCCTGTATGTTCACCACGGTGCCGAGATGGCGAGCCTGTTCCTCACCGGCTACGCGCTGGAAGAGGTGCTCTCGGTCGATAACCTGTTTGTGATGATGGCGATTTTCGCCTGGTTCGGCGTGCCGGATAAATACCGTCACCGCGTACTCTACTGGGGTGTGCTGGGGGCGATTGTCTTCCGCGGTATCTTCGTGGCTATTGGGACCAGCCTGCTGAGTCTGGGGCCGTACGTGGAGGTTATTTTCGCGCTGGTCGTTGGCTGGACGGCGGTAATGATGCTCAGGCGTAACGAAGAGAGCGACGAGGTTGAAGATTACTCCGGACACCTGGCCTATCGCCTGGTGAAACGCTTCTATCCTGTCTGGCCGAAAATCAGCAGCCACGCCTTTATTCTGACCCAGAAAGAGGTGGATGCGGAACTGGAAAAACCAGAAAACCAGGACGTAATGGTTGGGCGCGTCAAAAAAGCGAAACGTTACGCGACGCCATTATTACTTTGCGTGGCGGTCGTGGAGCTGTCTGATGTGATGTTCGCGTTTGACTCCGTACCGGCCATTATCGCCGTCAGCCGCGAGCCGCTGATTATCTACAGCGCCATGATGTTTGCCATCCTCGGCCTGCGTACGCTCTATTTCGTACTGGAAGCGCTGAAGCAGTATCTGGTTCACCTGGAGAAGGCGGTGGTCCTGCTGTTGTTCTTCGTGGCGTTCAAGCTCGGGTTGAATGCAACAGATCACTTCTGGCATCACGGCTACAGCATTGGCGCGACGACCAGTCTGTTCGTGGTATTAGGCGTGCTGGCGCTGGGGATTATTGCGAGCGTGATGTTCCCGGGGAAACGTGAGGCCTGATGCAACGCTCTTCTCCCTCTCCCTGTGGGAGAGGGCCGGGGTGAGGGCACCAGACCGCACCTAACCCTTAATCGGTGAGTTGCGGCGCTTGCGCGGTGGGTGGAAGTGCCGCCAGTGTGGATCCTGCGCTGCGGCCAGCAGTTCGTGGTCGCCACGGGTATCTCCCCAGGCGCGCAGGTGGTACTCGTTCAGATTGCCATACACCTTTTCCAGTCTGGCGACTTTCTGGGCGCAGCGGCAGTTGTTGCCGGTAATGCGCCCGGTCAGCTTACCGTCTTTCACTTCCAGTTGTGTGCCAATCAGCTTGATGCCAAGCTTGTCAGCCCACGGCTGGAGCACCAGTGCCGGAGAGGCGGAACAGATGGTCACTTCCGCGCCAGAGTTCACCTCCGCCGCCACCGCCAGCACCCCCTCGGGGCGCATCAGCTTGTTCCAGTATTTTTCGCAAAACGCTTCCGCCTGCTGACGTAACCAGTGTTCATCCACCCCCGTCAGGAACGTTTTGATCAGCACCTCTTTTAGCTCATCACGCGTTAGCTTGCGGCGTACGCAGTGGAGCGTCGGCAATGCCATACGCACCAGTCGTCCCGCGAAGTAACGTTTCCCGAAGGCAAAACGCAGGAAAGGGATGAAGCTATCGTGGTGTGTTAACGTTCCATCAAAGTCGAAGACAGAGAGCACGTTAGATTTGGCCACGGTCTCGTCGGCAATCATATTGGTCATAAATACGTCTTAGCTGAAATACACATTCTGCTCGTTAGTTTACCTGCTTTGGCGCCACAGTCCTTAAACCTCACGCTTTTTTTCTCATTCTTGCGGCCTGAGCCACTCAGATAATGTCATCCACCACGCCACCGTCGACGCGCAACGCCGCGCCAGACGTGGCGGAGGCCTGCGCTGAGCAGACATAGACCACCATATTGGCGACCTCTTCAACCGTGGCCGCTCGCTGGATCACCGAGCTGGGGCGGTTGGCCATCACAAACTCTTTTGCCAGCTGTTCCAGCGACTTACCGGTCTTCTCGATCTCGTCTTTCATCATCTCTGCGAATCCGTCAGACATCGTCGGCCCCGGCAATACGCTGTTGACCGTCACGCCGCTACCCGCCACGAACTTCGCCAGTCCGCGTGCCAGCGAGAGCTGTGCCGTTTTGGTCACGCCGTAGTGGATCATGTCCGCCGGGATATTGCAGGCCGACTCGGAGGAGATAAATACCACTCGGCCCCAGCCTTTCTTCACCATGCCGGGAAGCAGCGCACGGGAGAGACGCACGCCGGACATTACGTTGGTCTGCCAGTAACGTTCCCAGGTGTCATCGTCGGTGGCATAGAAATCCTGCGGCCCGTAAATCCCGGCATTGTTGACCAGAATGTCCACGTTATTCGCCACCTTCAGCAGCGACTCGACCCCTTCCGGCGTGCTGAGATCGGCTATCGCGGCACGCACCTGCACGCCCGGCACCACCTGCTGCAGCTGCTGAATACCTTTATTCACCGACTCGGTACTGCGGCCATTGACGATCACTTCCGCACCGCTTTCTGCCAGCCCTCTGGCAATGGCGAAGCCAATTCCACCCGTTGAGGCGGTGACCAGCGCCACTTTCCCCGTAAAATCGATTTTCATCCTCTGCTCCTTATCGTTTTAACGTTCGGACCTTAAAGCGTAGCAGGTGACGATGACGGCTCCTGGCTAAAAAGGCGCAATAGCGACTCAACCTGTTCGTCCAGCGGGCTAAGCGAGCGCTTCACAATCAGGTGCAGCGGCGTGGCTCGCCGCACGCCATGGCTGAGCGGCAGCATCTTCAGTACCCCTTGTTCCAGCTGAGTCTGAATGCGCTCCTCCGGCAGCCAGCCGTAACCCACCTGCGACATCACCGCCTCAATGGCCGCGTCAATGGTGGAAAAGGTCCACGAGCCACTGGCGGAGTGCGCCGCGGTCTGGTTGTCCGCAATTTTAATCAGCGGCCACGGGCGGAGCATGTCGTCGTTCAGCGGCGCGTCGAGCTGAAAGAGCGGATGCTGGTGATGGGCCACGGCAACAAAGTCGATATTCATCAGCCATTCGCCAAGCCCGGTCATATCCTGGCGGCGGGTTAAGACCATCACATCGGCTTCATCATTGATGGCATCGGCGCGGGTATTTTCCAGCACTTCGGTGAGACGGACCTGAGTCTGCGGATACTGCTGCTGGAACTGACGCAGGATGGCGAACAGACGACGGCGGGGGAAGATATTGTCCACCACCAGATCCAGCCGCGTGCGCATTCCGTTACGCAGGGTAAGCGCACGTGTCTCAACGTACGCGAAGGCTTTCAGCAGCGGTTTGACCTGGTTGAGCAGCAGTTCCCCGGCAGGGGTCAACACCGCCCGACGGCCTTCCTGCACCAGAAGCGCCACCCCCAGCCGTTCCTGCAGTAGCGCCAGGTTATAGCTGACGGAAGACTGGCTGCGGTGCGTCTCTTCCGCGGCTCTGGCAAAACTGCCCGCATCCACCACCTTCTCCAGCAAGGACCATTGTTCGAGCGTCGTCTTGTGCATAATCAATCTAAAATTTGGATGAATTTGATTCAAAAATAGCGTTATTCATTCATTTTTTGAAGGGATAGGATCGTCTCATCAAAACAAAGGAGACATTATATGAGCACCTTCGACAAACACGACTTAAGCGGCTTCATCGGCAAACATCTGGTTTATACCTACGATAATGGCTGGAACTACGAGATTTATATCAAAAATGAAAATACCATCGACTACCGTATTCACAGCGGCCTGGTGGGGAATCGTTGGGTAAAAGATCAGCAGGTGTATGTTGTTCGCGTAGGTGAGAGTATTTATAAAATTTCCTGGACTGAACCCACCGGCACCGACGTTAGCCTGATTGTGAACCTTGGGGACAAACTGTTCCATGGCACTATCTTCTTCCCGCGTTGGGTCATGAACAACCCGGAAAAAACCGTCTGCTTCCAGAACGATCACATTCCACTGATGAACAGCTATCGCGATGCAGGTCCGGCCTATCCAACAGAAGTGATTGATGAATTTGCCACCATTACCTTCGTGCGCGACTGTGGGGCCAACGATGACAGCGTAATTGCGTGTGCGGCCAGTGAATTGCCCGCTGACTTCCCAAATAATTTAAAATAAGCGCGACAATTAACTAAAAAGAAAAGTTCCCGGTTATTTCTGTTTTTAAAGAAATAACCGGGATTTTTTTTGTTTGTTGAGCTTTGGTTTAAACGTTACATTTTGAAAAAATTGAGTGCTGTCACAAAATAAATAATTCATAATTTTATAACTTTATGTTTTTAAAGGTGTTTATATTCATATGAAAACATTTTAATTCCCTCTCTTAATTTTTCCCTAAGAAATGAGCGCTACCTTGATATGAGTTTATGAACCGTTGAAATAAACGGTCCGCTAATTGGTTAATATCAAAAGCATGCCATTCTTATTGCAAGGAAATTAATGATGAGTGATTTTTTGCCTTTTTCCCGCCCCTCAATGGGTAATGAGGAAATCGCGGCGTTGCAGGAGGTATTAACCTCTGGCTGGATCACGACCGGGCCGAAAAATCAGGCGCTTGAAGAGGCATTTTGTCAGCAGACCGGGAATCACCACGCCATTGCCGTCAGTTCGGCAACGGCCGGGATGCACGTCACCCTGATGGCGCTGGGTATTGGCCCTGGCGATGACGTCATCACCCCCTCCCTGACCTGGGTCTCCACGCTGAATATGATCGTTCTGCTGGGGGCAAACCCGGTGATGATCGATGTGGACAAAGATACCCTGATGGTCACCCCGGACGCGGTAGACGCCGCGATTACGCCGCGTACCAAAGCGATTATCCCGGTGCATTACGCCGGTGCGCCGTGTGATATCGATGCTATCCGCGCGGTGGGGGAACGTCACGGTATTCCGGTGATCGAAGATGCGGCACACGCCGCGGGCACGTACTACAAAGACCGTCACGTGGGCTGGCAGGGCACGGCAATTTTCTCCTTCCACGCCATTAAAAACATGACCTGCGCCGAGGGCGGTCTGGTGGTGACGGATGACGAACAGCTGGCACAAAAAATCCGCAGCCTGAAATTCCACGGTCTGGGCGTCGATGCCTATGACCGCCAGACCCACGGCCGCGCGCCGCAGGCCGAAGTGATCGTGCCCGGCTTTAAATACAACCTCGCGGATATCAACGCCGCGCTGGCGCTGGTGCAGTTGGGCAAACTGAAACAGGCCAATAAACGACGTCAGGACATCGCCGAACGCTACCTGCGCGAGCTGGCCGACACGCCGTTCCAGCCGCTCACTATTCCATCATGGCCGCATGTGCACGCCTGGCACCTGTTTATTATTCGCGTGGATGAAGCCCGTTGCGGGATCTCCCGCGATAACCTGATGGCGGCCCTGAAGGAGAAGGGCATCGGCACTGGCCTGCATTTCCGCGCGGCACACACCCAAAAATACTACCGCGAGCGTTTTCCTGATGTATCGCTCCCGCATTCTGAATGGAACAGCGCGCGTATTTGTTCTCTCCCACTTTTCCCGGACATGACTCATGACGACACAACCCGCGTCATTACCGCGCTCCATCAGCTTGCAGGACATTGATATGTTCAGTGCGCCGCCTGTACAAAAAGTTTCTGTGGTGATCCCCGTTTATAACGAGCAGGAGAGTCTGCCCGAACTGATCCGCCGCACCACCGCCGCCTGCGAGACGCTGGGCAAAGCCTACGAAATCCTGCTGGTGGATGACGGCAGCAGCGATAACTCCGCCCTGATGTTGACCGAGGCTGCGCAGGCCGAAGGCAGCCATATCGTCGCGGTGCTGCTTAACCGCAACTATGGCCAGCATTCGGCCATTATGGCCGGGTTCAGCCACGTGACGGGGGATTTGGTCATCACGCTGGATGCCGATCTGCAAAACCCGCCGGAGGAGATCCCCCGGCTGGTCGCCAAAGCCGACGAAGGGTACGACGTGGTGGGTACGGTACGGCAGAATCGTCAGGATAGCCTGTTCCGCAAGCTGGCTTCCCGCACCATCAACCGCCTGATCCAGCGCACCACCGGCAAAGCGATGGGCGATTACGGCTGCATGCTGCGCGCCTATCGCCGCCATATTGTCGACGCCATGCTGCACTGCCATGAACGCAGCACCTTCATTCCGATTCTGGCGAATACCTTTGCCCGTAAGGCGACGGAGATCCCGGTGCTGCACGCCGAGCGTGAGCATGGGGAGTCGAAGTACAGCTTTATGCGTCTTATCAACCTGATGTACGACCTCATCACCTGCCTGACCACCACGCCGCTGCGCCTGCTGAGCGTCTTCGGCAGCATTATCGCGCTGGCCGGGTTCACGCTTTCCGTTTTGCTGGTCGTCCTGCGTCTGGTCTTTGGCCCCCAGTGGGCGGCGGAAGGGGTGTTCATGCTCTTTGCCGTGCTGTTCATGTTCATCGGCGCCCAGTTTGTCGGGATGGGCCTGCTCGGTGAGTACATTGGCCGTATCTATAACGATGTTCGCGCACGTCCGCGCTACTTTATTCAACGTGTTGTCCGCCAGGAACACAAAGTCTCTCAAGAGGAAAAACACCCATGAAAGCTGTTGTCTTTGCCTATCACGATATGGGGTGCGCGGGCCTGCTTGCCCTGCTTGAAGCGGGTTATGATATCGCTGCCATCTTCACGCATCCGGACGCCGCAGGCGAGAATAACTTCTTTGGCTCCGTGGCGCGTATCGCCGCCGAGCGCGGCATTCCGGTCTACGCGCCGGACGATATCAACCACCCGCTGTGGGTGGATCGCATTCGCGACACCGCCCCGGATGTCATCTTCTCGTTCTACTACCGCAACCTGATTTGCGACGATATTTTACGTCTGGCGACGAAAGGGGCATTTAACCTTCACGGCTCATTGCTGCCCGCCTACCGTGGCCGCGCGCCGCTGAACTGGGTGCTGGTGAATGGCGAAACTGAAACCGGCGTGACCCTGCACCGCATGGTGCACCGCGCGGATGCGGGCGCCATCATCGCGCAGCAGCGTGTTGCCATTGATGCGGATGAGACGGCGCTGCAGCTTCATCAGAAACTCTGCTCGGTGGCACAAAGCCTGCTGCGCGATGCACTGCCGACCATCCTGAACGGCACCTTCAGCGAGACCGCTCAGGACGAGAGCAAGGCGAGTTGTTTTGGCCGCCGCACGCCGGAAGACGGCCGTCTGGACTGGAACAAGCCCGCCCGCCAGCTGCACAACCTGGTGCGCGCAGTGACCGACCCCTGGCCGGGGGCGTATAGCTTTGCCGGCGTCAGCAAATTCATCGTCTGGAAATCCCGCGTGCGCGACGATGTCCCGGCCGCGAAACCGGGCACTATCGTCTCTGTCTCTCCGCTGATTGTTAGCTGCGGCGAGCAGGCGCTGGAGATCGTGACCGGTCAGACCGACAACGGCATTTATGTGCAGGGCGCGCAGCTGGCGCAGTCTCTGGGACTGGTTCCCGGCGCCTTGATCACCAGCGCCCCGGTGGTGGCAATTAAGCGCCGCACCCGCGTGCTGATCCTCGGCGTAAACGGTTTTATTGGTAACCACCTGACCGAGCGTCTGCTGAAAGACGATAACTACGAAATTTATGGCCTCGACATTGGCTCCGATGCCATCAGCCGTTTCCTTGACTGTCCGCGCTTCCATTTCGTGGAAGGGGATATCAGCATCCACTCCGAGTGGATCGAGTACCACATCAAAAAATGCGACGTGGTGCTGCCGCTGGTCGCCATTGCCACGCCGATTGAGTACACCCGCAATCCGCTGCGCGTATTCGAGCTGGATTTTGAAGAGAACCTGAAGATTATCCGCGACTGCGTGAAATACGATAAGCGCATCATCTTCCCGTCCACCTCCGAAGTGTACGGCATGTGTACTGATAAAAACTTCGATGAAGATACCTCTAACCTGGTGGTCGGGCCGATCAACAAGCAGCGCTGGATTTACTCCGTCTCTAAACAGCTGCTGGACCGCGTAATTTGGGCTTACGGCGAGAAAGAAGGGCTGCGCTTTACCCTGTTCCGGCCGTTCAACTGGATGGGGCCACGTCTGGATAACCTGAACGCGGCGCGCATTGGTAGCTCCCGCGCCATTACCCAGCTGATCCTGAACCTGGTGGAAGGCTCGCCCATTAAGCTCATTGAAGGCGGTAAACAAAAACGCTGCTTCACCGACATTAGCGACGGCATCGAAGCCCTGTTCCGCATCATTGAAAACAAGGATGGCCGCTGCAACGGGGAGATCATCAACATCGGCAACCCGGATAACGAAGCGAGCATTCGTGAACTGGCCGAAATGCTGCTGGCAAGCTTCGAGCGCCATCCGCTGCGTAACCAGTTCCCGCCGTTTGCAGGATTCCGCGAAGTGGAAAGCAGCAGCTACTATGGCAAAGGCTACCAGGACGTTGAGCACCGCAAGCCGAGCATTCGCAATGCGAAGCGCTGCCTGAACTGGACGCCAACGGTGAAGATGGAGCAGACCATTGATGAGACGCTCGATTTCTTCCTGCGCACCGTGGAGCTGTCGGAACAGGCCTCATGAAAAAAGTCGGTTTACGCATTGATGTCGATACCTTCAGGGGAACGCGTGACGGCGTTGCCGGACTGCTGAGGCTGCTGAGCAAGCACGATGTGCGTGCCAGCATCTTCTTCAGCGTGGGGCCAGACAACATGGGACGTCATTTATGGCGTCTGGTTAAACCGGCATTTCTGTTCAAAATGCTGCGCTCGCGCGCAGCATCGCTCTACGGCTGGGATATTTTGCTGGCCGGTACCGCATGGCCCGGCAGGCGTATCGGCGCGGGTAACGAAGCCATCATCCGTGAAGCGGCTCAGCACCATGAGGTCGGCCTGCATGCCTGGGATCACCATGCCTGGCAGGCCTGGGCGGGCGTCTGGGACATTCCTCGCCTGGCCCGGGAAATCGAGCGTGGTCTGCGGGAGCTGGAGGCCATTATCGGGCAGTCGGTGCGTTGCTCCGCCGTGGCCGGATGGCGTGCGGATCAACGCGTCGTGAAAGCCAAAGAGCCGTTCGCGTTTCGCTACAACAGCGATTGCCGGGGCAGCGGACCATTTTTACCGCAGCTCGGTGAAAACCGCGTTGGCACGGTGCAAATCCCGGTCACACTGCCCACCTGGGATGAAGTGGTGGGGCGCGAGGTGACCGCCGACGGCTTCAACCGCTACATTCTGGACTGTATACATCGCGACACCGGCACGCCGGTCTACACCATCCACGCCGAGGTGGAAGGGATTGCGTATCAGCATGATTTCGATGCGCTGTTGACGCTGGCGGCGCAGGAGGGGATTCAGTTCTGCCCGTTGATCGACCTGCTGCCAGACGATCTCAGTACGCTGCCCGTCGGCAAAATTGTGCGAAGTGAAATGGCTGGCCGGGAAGGCTGGCTTGGCTATCAACAAACCGTGAGTCCGGTACCATGAAAGTCGCCCGTTATGGCTTAGGGCTTTTCGCCCTGTTTATTGTTTACTATCTCATTCCGGTTGATATCCGTCTGTTATGGCAGCCTGATGAAACGCGCTATGCGGAAATCAGCCGTGAAATGCTCGCCTCCGGCAACTGGATTGTGCCGCATTTTCTGGGGCTGCGTTACTTTGAAAAGCCGATTGCTGGCTACTGGGTCAACAGCCTCGGGCAACTGCTGTTTGGCCATACAAACTTTGCCGTGCGCGCAGGGGCCATCTTTTCCACCGGCCTGACGGCGCTACTGGTTATCTGGATGGCCTGGCAACTCTGGCGCGAAAAACGCGTTGCCCTGTTCTCCGGCCTTATCTTCCTGACGCTGTTTCTGGTCTATGGCATTGGCACCTATGCCGTGCTCGACCCCATCATCTCCCTGTGGCTGGCGGCGGCGATGTGCAGTTTCTGGCTGGCCTCGCAGGCGCAGACCCTGGCTGGCAAAGCGGGGGGCTACATCGTGCTGGGGCTGGCCTGCGGCATGGGGGTGATGACCAAAGGCTTTCTCGCCCTGGCGGTGCCGGTCCTTGGCGTCCTGCCGTGGGTGATTACCCAAAAGCGCTGGAAAGAGGTGCTGAGTTTTGGCGGGCTTGCGATCCTGAGCTGCGTGCTTATTGTCCTGCCCTGGGGGCTGGCGATTGCCCAGCGTGAACCCGATTTCTGGCGCTACTTCTTCTGGGTTGAACACATTCAGCGTTTTGCCCAAAGCGACGCCCAGCACAAAGCCCCGTTCTGGTATTACCTGCCATTCCTGGTCGCGGGCAGTCTGCCGTGGCTGGCGCTGTTGCCCGGTGCGCTGCGTCTGGGCTGGCGTGAAAAACATCCGGCAGGCGGCGGGCTTTATCTGCTCGGTTGGGTGGTGATGCCGTTTTTATTCTTCAGCATTGCCAAAGGCAAGCTGCCTACCTACATCCTGCCGTGTTTTGCCCCGCTGGCGATCCTGATGGCGCGCTATGCCTGCCTCGCTGCGGAAAAGGGGGCCAGCGTGTTACGCATCAATGCCGGGATCAACCTGGCGTTCGGTACCCTCGGTGTCATCGCGGCGTTAGTCGTGTCGCCGTGGGGGCTGGCTAAGCACCCGGTCTGGACATCGGTCGAGCTGTTTAAAGTCTTCTGCGCGGTGGTGGCCTTCCTCGTCTGGGCCGTGGTGGGCTGGTTTAGCTTCAGACGGAGCCAGCAGCGCTGGTGGCTGGCGGCGCTGTGCCCTGCCGGGCTGGCGTTGCTGATTGGTTTTGCCATTCCCAACCTGGTGGTGGACTCCAAACAGCCACAGTCGCTGGTGGATACCGTGCGCGACCCGCTCCAGCAGAGCCGGTTCGTGCTGGCCGATAACGTCGGCGTGGCGGCAGGGCTGGCGTGGGAGCTTAAACGTAATGACATCATCATGTTTGGTCAGAGCGGTGAGCTGCGTTACGGGCTGGATTATCCGGACGTGAAAGACCGCTTTATCACTAAAGATGACTTTGCGCAGTGGCTGGCGAGGCATCGCCAGCAGGGGAGCGTGTCGCTGGTGATCCTGCTGTCGAAGAACGACGATCTGAACCGGGATAACCTGCCAAAGCCGGACTACCTGTATATCCAGGGGCGGCTGGCTTACCTGCAGTATTTGCCGCAATGATGACCTGGCTTTGGCTGGTGCTGGCAAGCCTGCTGACCTGCGCGGGACAGCTCTGTCAGAAACAAGCGACCCGTCCGGCGAAAACCGGGCGGCGTGGCGCGCATATTGTGCTGTGGCTGGGGCTCGCCTTGCTGGCGCTGGGCTGCGGCATGCTGGTCTGGCTGGTGGTATTGCAGCGTCTTCCCGTCGGGGTCGCCTATCCCATGCTGAGCCTTAATTTTGTCTGGGTGACGCTGGCAGCGAAGGGGCTCTGGCATGAGAAGGTGGCCCGACATCACTGGCTGGGCGTAGGGTTGATTATGATCGGGATTGTTCTGCTGGGAGGAAGCCTGTGAAAGGGGCGTGCTGGGCGTTATGCAGCGTGGCGTTAGTCAGTGCCGCGCAGTTGCTGCTGCGCAGTGCCATGCAGGCGCTTCCGCCCGTCGGCGAGGCGCTGGCATTTTTCAGGGCTCTCTGGCATTTTTCGTCCGGTACCGGCGCGCTGCTGCTGGGGCTGATGGGCTATGTGGCCTCTATGGGCTGCTGGTATCTGGCGCTGCATCGCATGGCGCTCAGCAAAGCGTACGCCTTGCTGAGCCTCAGTTATATTCTGGTGTGGGGCGCGGCGATCCTGCTGCCCGGCTGGGGCGAGTCGTTCTCGTGGCAGGGGCTGGCGGGTGTCGGGTTGATTATGCTGGGCGTGCTGGTGATATTCCTGCCCCGGACATCTCGTGGTGAAAAATCGCCCCGGGGGTAAGGGTGAACGGAGTGGGCGTGCAGACGGCGAGACTCAGCGAGCCAAACTGAAGCTGGCTGACCGAGTGGGCCTCAGAGGTACTGTCGATGCTGACAATCTGCCAGGCGCTGCCGCCTCGTTGCTTCACAATCGCCTCTTTACGCGTCCAGATCCCCCAGAAAGCCGGGAGCTTCGCTTCCTGCGCTTCGCGTTCCAGCTCTGCATGCTCCGCCACGCTGAAAACCGCGTTCGCCAGTGCCTGCCAGTTTTCACGCGGGCGTATCACTTCGATATCGCAGCCTACTTCACCTTCATCGCTCACCAGCAGGGCAATGTCGTCCCCGCTGTGGCTCAGGTTAAACCAGAGCCGATGATCTTTCGCAAAGGCGGGTTTCCCCTGTTCACCGTACACAATGTCGGGCAGCGGAGACGGGGATAATGTCCGGGCGAGCAGCGTCCTGCCTGCCAGCCAGGAACGGTTTCGCGCACCCTGAGGTGCCATATCTGCGAGCGTTGACGCCAGCGGGTCCGCGCAAAGGGTGGAGATTTTTCCCAGTATAAACTGGTACATAGTTACGCCCAGCGTTTGATAATGATTGAGGTATTGATGCCGCCAAACGCGAAGTTATTGCTTTGCAGATACTCGCAGTCAATCTGACGGGCTTCCCCCATAATATAATCTAAAGCACCACATTGCTCATCCGGTTGTCTTAAATTGAGCGTCGGGGCAAACCAGCCTTCACGCATCATCTGCACGCTCATCCACGCTTCCAGCGCACCGCAGGCACCTAACGTATGGCCAAAATAGCTCTTCAGCGACGAGATGGGGACCCTGTCGCCAAAGATGGCCGCAGTGGCCTGGCTTTCGGCGATATCACCCCGATCGGTGGCGGTGCCGTGGGCGGAAATATACCCGATGTCCGTGGCGCCTAAACCGGCCATTGCCAGCGATTGCTCCATGCAAATCTGCATGGTTTCACGCTGCGGCTGGGTGATATGCGCCGCATCGCAGTTGGTGGCAAAGCCCACGATTTCGCCGTAGATGGTCGCCCCGCGCGCTTTGGCATGTTCCAGCTCTTCCAGAATCAGCGTGCCTGCCCCTTCGCCGATGACCAGACCATCGCGCGCGGTATCGAAGGGCGACGGCGTGGTTTTCGGCGCGTCGTTGCGCTGGCTGGTGGCGAACAGCGTATCAAATACCGCCGCCTCTGAAGGACAAAGCTCCTCGGCGCCCCCGGCGACCATAACGGTCTGATAACCATGGCGAATGGCTTCCCAGGCGTAACCAATCGCCTGGCTGCCGGAAGTACAGGCACTCGACGTGGGAATGACGCGCCCCCGTAGACCAAAGAACAGGCCGGTATTGACCGCGGTGGTGTGCGGCATCATCTGCACATAGGTGGTGCCGGTGATGTTGTTGGTGTGTTTTTCCATCAGCATGGAGGCAAAGTCGCTTACCGGGCCCGTGCTGCCCGTGGACGACCCATAGGCGATGCCGGTTTGCCCCTGCGTCAGTACCGGGTCATCGATCAGGCCCGCCTGCTCAAGCGCCAGTTCGGTGGCGCGGGTGGAGAGCAGCGACACGCGGCCCATGGCGCGAATGCGCTTGCGGGTATAGTGTGCCGGAAGGGTGAAATCCTCGATGGGGGCGGCCAGCAGCGTTTGCAGACCGGCATACTCTTGCCACTCCGTCATGGTGCGCACGGCGTTTTCGTAGCCGAGCAGCCGCTGTGAAATGGTCGGCCAGTCCTCGCCAAAGGCGGTCACGCCTCCCATTCCCGTAATCACCACCCGACGCGTCATAACATCCCCCCGTTGATCGAGATCACCTGGCGTGTCACATAGCCTGCCCGGTCCGACATCAGATAACTTGCCAGACCGGCCACCTCGTCCGCCTGACCCATGCGCTGCATCGGGATCATGGACATGGCCTCTTTCAGCGCGGCCCCTTCCATCTCGATCATGCCGGTATCAATCAGCCCGGGCGCGATGCAGTTGACGGTAATTTTGCGTTTTGCCAGTTCAATGGCCAGCGCTTTGGTGGCGCCGATAATACCGGCCTTGGCGGCACTGTAGTTCACCTGTCCGCGGTTGCCCATCACGCCTGACACGGACGACAGGGTGATAATCCGCCCGCCGTTGCGGGTTGTGATCATCGGCATGATGCAGGGATGAATAACGTTATAAAAACTGTCGAGGTTGGTGTGGATGACGCTATCCCAGTCCTCGTCGCTGAGCGCCGGAAACGCGCCATCGCGGGTTATCCCGGCATTGCTGACCACGCCATACCATGCGCCAAAGGTGCTGATTTCCTGTTCCAGAACCTCGCGGCACTGCTCGCGGTTGCCCACGTCAAAGGTCAGTAAACGACCCGTTCCGCCAGCCTGAACAATGGCCTCCAGCGTCTCATGCGCCCCATCAGCATCGCGATGGTAATGCACGCCTACGGTGAAACCGTCAGCGGCAAGCTGACAGGCGATGGCGCGGCCAATGCCTTTGCTGGCGCCCGTGACCAGTACGGAACGTGTCATGATGAAGCTCCCTGAGAGAAAAGTGAGGTTAATTCGTCCTCGCTGGGCTGGAACGTATTCACACGGCCCGTGGCAAGGGGGACGTTATCCGTCTGGATTGTGCATTCAAAGCTGCCAAAGCGTTCGTCCTGCATCAGGCGCTCAATGGTAATGGTTAACGTAGTGCCTGCAGCAAAGCGGCCCGTGCTGCACACCAGCTCGCGCGCGCCCAGCACCATGCCCAGCGGGCTGTGGGGCAGGCCTTTTTGCAGACGGTGCCATTCAGACCAGACGCCCACGGTCTGGGCCATCAGTTCCAGCGCAAACCAGCCCGGCAGATCGCCGTCAACGTTCAGGAACGGCGCAAGCACACCGTGCCCGTCGACCGTGACGCTGCACACCGCGCTGCTGTCGGTGACACGCTCAACGCGCTCCAGCAGCATCATCGGTGCGTCGTGAGGCAGGTAGTCGGCGGGGGATAAATAACTCATGACACTCTCCCCAGCAGAAGGCTGGCGTTGTTACCGCCAAAGGCGAATGAGTTCGATAAAATCACCGGTTTTGTCAGCGGCGCATGCTGATGCAGCAGGCCGCAGGGCGGCAGCGTATCGTCCGGCGCGTAGCGGGAAAAATCCTGCGGCGGCAGCGGCAGGTCACGGGTCAGGATCAGCCAGCTTAATGCGGCTTCAGTGATCCCGGCCGCGCCAAGCGTATGGCCAGTGAGGTGTTTGGTGGAGCTGCACGGTACCCGGTCGCCAAAGAGGGCGTTAATCACGTGCGCCTCAATCCGATCGTTGAGGGGAGTGGCGGTGCCGTGCAAATTAATATAGCCCACGTCATCTGCCGTCATGCCTGCCTCCTTCAGCGCCTGGGTAATGGCGCGAATGGCGCCTTCTCCCTCGGGATGTGGGGCAGAGATATGGTACGCATCGCTCGATTCACCCGCCCCCAGCAGCGCAACCTGATCCGGTTCGCGGGTCAGCACCATGAGGGCCGCCGCTTCACCGATGGTGATCCCCCGGCGGTCTCGGCCAAACGGTTCGCACTGCGTGGGCGAGAGCGATTCAAGGCTGTTAAAACCATTGACCGGCATACGGCTTAAGCTGTCTGCCCCGCCTACAAGGGCGACGTCAACCAGTCCGGCCTCAATCAGACGCTGTCCGCTGATGATCGCCCGGGCGCTGGAGGAGCAGGCAGTCGAAATGGTATACGCCGGGCCATCCAGCTGCAGCCAGCTGGCGAGGAAGCGGGAGGGATCGCCCAGCTCCTGCTGCGGGTACTGCCATTGTGGGCTGCGTTCGCCGTTCAGGGAGAGGCGCACGTACTCATCGCCTTCATCCAGCCCTGAGGTGCTGGTGCCCAGCACCACCGCCACGCGGTCGCGGCCCACGCGGGCGATGGCTGCCTCAACGGCAGGCTGAATCTGTGCCAGCGCCGCCAGCAACAGCTGATTATTACGGCTGCGGTGTGCTGCCAGGCTATCCGGTATCGGCGGCAGTTCACCCTCAACGCCGCCCAGCATGGCATCAGGTAATCCTTGCAGCCATCCGGCGCGATGACGCATACCCGGCGCAATCCCGGCGTTCAGGTTGGCCGCGATCTCATCGGCCGAGTTGCCCAGCGCGTTGACCATGCCAACAGCAGAAATGTAAATCATCTCAGTCACCCAGATATTGAATGGTGATGTGGTATTTAAAGACGTGCTGCGCAATGCTGATCGGCTCGCGCTTACCGTTGCGTTGCAGGTAGACAATCTCGGTGACCAGCTTGCCGTCAGGGTTACGCAGTTCGCGTCGGGTGCCAGTATCCTTTAGCGTCCATCCCTTCGGCAACTGCGGCTGCCAGGCGCTGAGCGGCCAGTGGCTGAGCATCACATCCGCCAGCACCTGGCTGGCGGGCGGTAGCTGGGGCATAACGACCGACTGCTCGGTATGGATCCCGGTGTTGTCATAGGTCGCGAGAAACAGGCGGATCCCCACCGACGAGAGCCCGGCAAGCGTCACTTTTTGCCCGTCAGCGTTCAGCAGAACCAGCAGCGACTGGGTCTGACCGTTAAACCGGCCGGTCAGCAGCTGCTGAGAACGGATGGCTGGCGTAATGCCCGGCGGTGGCAGCGTCACCTGCGTGCCCGGCTGAAGCCAGGCCAGCGGGCGAGTTTCTTCAGTATCGGTCGAATGGCTGCAGCCTGCCAGCAGCAGCGTCGCAGCCAGCGCGGCGGCGCGGTAAAAAGCGTTCATCATGGTTTTCTCTCGTTCCTGGCCGGCATCGCCAGCGGGGCCAGCAGGAAGGCGGTGAAAATACCGCTTACCAGCACAATTCCAAAGCTGCTGATGGCCTGCGTCGCGCTGAACACCAGCATGCCCAGCGTCAGCAGCGTGGTCATCATCGCCAGGGTGATAGCCAGCATCGACGTCAGCGGCGTGCCGCGCGGGTTGCTGAAAAACAGCGTGTAGTTGATGCCAATGCCGAGTACCAGCACCAGCGCCAGCAGTGAAAACAGATTGACGGAATGCCCGGCGACGGCCAGCGCCGCCAGCCCGCAGCTGAGCGACAGTACCGACGGCACCAGGCTGATAAGCCCCTGACGCCAGCCAAGTCGGATTATGGCGCCGCAGGCAATCGCCGCCAGCGCTACGCACAGTAGCCCCGTCAGCAGGGTGCGGTAGAGGGCAAACAGGCTGTCAAAACTGGCCTTACGATCGATCCAGACGACCCCTTCATGCTGTGCCGCCCGTTCACTTAGCGCCGTACTGTTTTTGACGCCGTCCACCGGGACGAGCACGCCGCTTTCGCCGCCCGGCAGGGTCAGCCAGAGCAGACGCCAGCCTTCGCTGGCCGGGCTGGCAAGCCAGGCGTCCACGCTGACAGGCATTGGCGTCAGATCCGGTGAGACGGTGTTCAGTCCGGCGCTGTGCAGCACGTTCATTACCGCAGGCGCAGCGTGGTGCAGCAGCGCCAGATCGCTTTTTTGACGCTTCATGGAGTTCAGCGGCAGGGTTCGCCAGCTTGCCAGCTCACCCGCTTTTTGCGCCTGCGCCAGCGCAGGGGTAAAGGCCTCCAGCCGCTCCAGCGTCTGCTGGGCTGACGTGCCGTAAACCACAAACCATTTCTGATCGACGCGCTGGCCGGTCAGGGCGGTAATGGTCTTCTCCTGCGCCAGAATCGTTTTCGGCAGCGCCTGCAGCTGGGCGATATCGTCGTCCACCTTCAGGGTGGCAATACCTGCGGCGGAAAGGAGCGCCAGCGTGACGGGCAGGCCAACCGCGAGTGTTTTATTACGTCGCCAGACGGTCAGCCAGCGCGACATCGCTCTGCTGGCCGGAACCGGGCGTACCGGCAATCCACGGCACAGCCAGGGGTGCCAGAATATCACCGTCAGGCACGAGGCGCTCAGCCCCACGGCGGCAAACAGCGCCATCTGGCGGATCCCGGGGAAGGGGGCCAGCATCATAATCAGGTACGCCACGACGGTCGTCAGAAGCGCCAGCAGCAGGGCATTACGCACTTTGTCCAGACTTTGCCACGGCGAGTTTTCGCCACCGTGCACCAGCCGTTCGGTCAGGTAGTAGAGGGTGTAATCGGCCGAAATACCGATGATGCTCATGCTCATCACCAGCGTCATCAGATGCAGCTCGCCAAAGAACAGCAGGGTGGCGACCGTGCCCGCCAGCGCGCCGATGCCAATGGAGATCGCGCACAGCAGCAGCGGACGCAGGGAGCGGAATGTCGCCACAATCAGCAGGAGTACGCCCAGAAGTGTGGCGACACCCAGCGTGGAGATATCCCGTTTGGCCTGCTGGCTGGCGTAATCGCTGTAAAACACCGTGCCGCGAGACAGCAGTTGCGCCTGTGGATAATGCGTTTTCAGCGTCGCCTGCAGCGCGTTCAGGGTGGTCACCAGCCGGTGGGTTTGCTGCATATCAAAAGAGGAACCGGCCAGCTCGCCGTGCAGCAGATACCAGTAGTTTCCTGCGTCATCCTGCGTCACCAGCCAGCCGTCCATCAGCCGCAGCTTCTGGCCGTTTTGCGCCAGCGCGAGCTGCGCGCCGCGCATCAGCATCAGCGGATCGTTTTGCAGCTCCTTGCCGCTCACGCCGGAAAAGGCCGAGTAAAGCTGAGATAAAACCCACTGCGCCTGCGCTTCACCGCCGTTTTGCAGGCGGGCGCGGGTGGCAGGGTCAATCATCCCGTTGCGGTGCTGCCAGAAAAACTCGCCCCAGGCTTGTTGCCCGGTGGCGTCCATGGGCCCTTTGACCTCGCTCAGTGCTCCGCTGCGTTGCAGCAGCGTCAGCCACTGCTGCGCCACGCGCGGATCGGGTTTTTTGCCGGGGCTGACCAGCCAGACCAGCTGACGGTCGAGCCGCTGCATAAAGCCGTCGTTGAGCGCCGGAGGGATCGCCCCCAGCGTCTGTGTCGGCAACATGGCCAGCACGCTGCTGTTCAGGCGCGCGCCGGGCAGCAGCGACACCAGCAGGCCCAGCATAATCAGGCATCCCGCGGCCCAAAGCAGCGCCGGGCGCAGCGATTTACGGTGCGGCAAAGCGTTGGCGTTCGTCATCGGTCAGGCTGGCGGGTGTCAGTCGGTGACTGGAGAGGGTGATATCCGTACGGTCGCCCTGTTTGTCGTTAAGACGAATAGACTCCAGAAAGGTCGCACCGCCCAAATCGAGGGTGGCGAAAATGGTGTTCAGCGGCGTCGTGGTGGGCGTGAGCACCAGCGACCAGCGGCCCTCTCCCAGGTCTTGAAAATCGATGCGGAAATTCTCTTCCAGCACCTTGCGGTCGGCCTGGAACAACGCCCGCAGCAGGTGGTTGAACTGGAACATCTGCGGATTATTGTCGGCGGTAATGGTCTGCGGCGGCTGGCCGTTGATGGTCTGCACCATCCGTTTGTCATCCAGCAGCAGCGTCATGGGGAACGGGGCTTTTTGATCCCACAGCAGGCCGCTGTCACGGGCGATCACCATCTCGCCCTGCGAACGCAGCGGCTGCGGCATATCTTTAATCGTACGAACCTGCTCGAAGTGGGCGCGCACCACGGGCTGTTGCGTAAACCGCTGCTGCAGTTCATCCAGCGTCACGGCGCTGACCAGCGGGCTAAACATCAGTGCCAGCAAAGGCAACCATTTCATGGCGTGACTCCCATACGTTCAAACAAGATCCCCGGGCTGACGAAGCACATTTCGCGGGTGGCTGCGTCGACCGCCACCTGGATGGTGTAACCGGTGGTGGTGCGTTTACCGGTCTGCGCGTCGAAGATTTGATAGGCAATGCGCAGGCGGTTTTCATACTCTTCAATCTGCGCCCGGACCCGGATGCGTTGTTCAAACGTCACCGCATCGCGGTATTTCACCCGCGTATCGACCACCGGCCAGACATAGCCGGAAGCTTTCATCTGGCGATAGCCGTAGTCGAACTGATTGAGCAGCGCTTCGCGGGCTATTTCAAAGTAGCGGAAATAGTTGCCGTGCCAGACCACGCCCATCATGTCGACGTCGTGGAACGGGACGGTGATTTCAACTTCCGTCGTAAAGCGGGGATCGGTCAGCACCCTTTACTCCTTCTCGCTGATTTCGGGCAACTGCCAGAAATCGAAAAAATTAAACCAGTCGAGCGGTGACAGTAAGGCGTAATGTTCCAGCCGCTGCGCGTAGCGATCGACGGTATGTTGCAGCGCTTGCTGACGTTCACCGCGCGGCAGCAGCAGCGGGTCGGCGAACGGTTCGCAGTGCAGGGTCAGCGTCCCCTGCTGGCTGAGGGCAAAAATCAGCACCACCGGACAGCGCAGAATGGAGGCCAGGATAAACGGCCCCTGTGGGAACGGCGCGGGCTGGCCCATAAACGCGCTCCAGATCACGCGCCAGCTGCCGCCGCGCTGCGGCGTGACGGCGATACGATCGCCCACGATGGCCACCCATTCGCCGCGATCCAGCTTTTCTTTGATCAGGATAGCGGTCTCCGGGCCGATGTCAGTGACGGGCATCAGGTGAATGCCCGCCTGCGGAGCCATCTCTTCCATAATCTGCTTAAAGCGTTGGGCGTTATCGCTAAAGACCAGGGCGTTGATGGTTTTCCCCCCTTCACGCTGCGCCAGCGCCCGGCAGGCTTCCACGTCGCCAAGGTGCGAGGCCAGCAGCAGTTTACCCTGTGGATCGTCCAGCCCCAGCGCCTCGCGGGCACCCGGTGCAAACACCAGATCGCGATGCAGCTTCATCTCGCCGCGCCAGCTGGCCACCTTGTTCAGCATGGCATGACCAAAACGCAGGAAGTGAAAAAAGCTGTTCAGCCGGGGGGGCGGTGGGATCTGTCGCTGTGCCATGACCTCTTTAACCCGCCTAAGCCATTGCCGCGACGCCTGACGCGCCGAACGGGCGGTAAGCCAGTAAACGGCGGTGACCGGCCACAGCAGGAGGGTGAAGGCCTTGCGCCCAAGCAGTTGCCAGACGCGTAACATCAGGCGCATACCCCATAGCCCTTTGACCTCCTGCTGTTGCGCCCAGTGCTGCGGGCGACGGCGCATCAGCAGGGAAGGGATGCGCGGCAGCATCCCCAGGAACAGACGGGTATGCATCAGCGAGATGCGCACGTTGTCTTTTAGCGCATCGAAGTGGGATACACCGTCTGCCGGGTAGGTGACGCGGGTGGGCAGAAAATAGCTGGGCGTGCCCTGCCAGTAGAGGCGGACCATCACTTCAGTATCAAAGTCCATGCGCTTGCCGAGCGGGGTACGTGCGGCAAGCTGCATCACCGGCGTGATCGGATAGACCCGAAAGCCGCACATGCTGTCTTTAAGCTGCAGGGACAACGTTTCAATCCAGACCCAGACGTGCGTTATCCAGCGTCCGTAAAGGCGCGAACGGGGTATGGAGTCATCGTAAACGGGCTGACCGGAAATCAGCGCCTCGGGGTGACGTTGCGCCAGCGCCAGAAAACGGGGGAGATCTTCAATGGCGTGCTGGCCGTCGGCATCCACCTGGATTGCATGAGTGAAGCCACGCTCTGCGCAGGCTTTCAGCCCCGCCATTACCGCCGCGCCTTTGCCGCTGTTTTTCGCCAGACGCAGCAGCGTAACCTGCGGATGCTGCTCCGCTAAGTGCGCCAGGGTGTGGCGCGTGCTCTCTTCGCTACCATCGTCAACCACCAGGCACGGGAGGTCAAACGGTGCCAGACGTGCGAGCACCGCGGCCATCATCGCACCGTGGTTGTAGCAGGGGATCAACACGCAGGGGCGGAACGTTACTGACATAGGCGAATCTTCCCGCTGCTGGCGGTATGGCGTTCACTGCCCGCATGGCGCTGGTAGCTGAAGCTGAGCATCTGACGGGCAGTGTGCCAGTCAAGGATCAGCGTCACCGTGTTGTCCGGCAACAGCGGGGCCGCAAACTTCACATTCTGAATGCTGTGAAAACGGTAGCCCGGTGCCATCAGGGTGGTAGCGTAATGCATCACCCAGTCGAGTTGTGCAACGCCAGGGAGCAGGGGCTGGACAGCAAAATGTCCCTTAAACCAGAGCAGGTCAGGATCAAGATAAAGCGTTATCTCCAGATGCTCCGGATGAGTCTGGTGGCGTTCGATTTCATGAATCTTCATGAAATAACTCCTGTAGCTGTGCAGTCACACGCTTGTTCATACTGTTGACCGGGATTTCATCGACAATGCGCCAGTAGCGGGGCACGGCAACCGGTTCAAGGCAGGGGCGAAGGGCGCGACGCCACGCGGATTCCTGGGCATTTTTACCCCCGTTGTCTCTGTGCAAGCGCGCCGCGTCACTGAGTACCAGCAGCACGCCAATGGCCTGACGACCACGGCGAGTGACCGCCAGCGCGGCGGCGTCGCAGATGCCGTCCAGCGCCAGTAACCGCTGCTCAATCTCATCGAGCGAAATGCGTTTATCTTCAATTTTGACCACCCGGCCACGGCGTCCGATGATGTTGAACTGCCCGTCAGCCGCGAAATGCAGGATATCATCCAGCACGACTCCTTCAGCCTCGCGGATCAGTGGCGATGTCACCCGATCGCCGTGGAACGTTACGCCGGGAAACGGCTGCCAGAGCGTTGTCTCATCCAGACGGTGACGCCAGGCCATAACGCCCGTTTCGGTGCTGCCGTAAATTTCATCAGGCCAGACGTTCAGCCAGTCATGACAAGGGATGATGTCGCGCCAGGGCAGTTCGCCCCCGGCTGAGATCAGCAGGGCAACCGGAGGCGGCACAAGCGAGGTGTCGAGCCGCTTGAGGAATGCCGGGCTGCTGATAAAGAGGTACCGTTTGTCCTGCGGCAGCGCTGACAGCTGTTCTGCATACTGCAGCAGGGAGGCGTGCAGCGGCAGGCCAAGCGCCATGGGTAACACAACACGAAACGTCAGGCCATACAGATGATGCAACACCACGGAGGCCACGACGTGACAGCCTGTCAGCCGTTCGCCAAACCGATCGGCGAGCAGACGGGCTTCCCGATCCAGGCCGATCACCGGCTTAATCACCCGCTGCGGCGTGCCGGTGGAGCCAGAGGTAAAGAGCTCGATAACGCGCGTCTCGTCAATGGCAGGCAAGGGGGAAAAGGGGGTGTTTGTCGGCGCAGTGGCGGTGACCAACCGCAGTCGCCCTGAAAACTCGAGCGTGGTGTCGCTCAGGACGCCGCTGAACATGGCCCGCTGTTCGTTAAGCTGCGCCCCCCGGCTGTGCCCGGGGAGCACGGGGGTTTTACCCGCATGAAGCGCCGCCAGCAGGGCGACGATAAAAAGATAGCCGTTTTCAAAACAGAGCGCCCAGCGCTCGCCCTCTTCCTGACGCAGCGCGTCGACCAGCTGCGTAACATCGTGGCGCAGATCGCCCAGCGTCCAGATACGATCGTCAAGCCAGGCGACAGGCGTCTCATCAGGACGCGGGGCGTTTAGCCACTGGCTCAGAGGAAGCGGTTTATCCATCGTTTTTTATTACCCGTTGTCGCACCAGCCATTCACCCGCCATTAACGTTCCCATCAGGATGTAGGAAAGCATCCCGTTCCACAGCGTCCACAGGCGCAGGTCGGCGTACAGCACGGTAAACAGCGCGACTGCGCCATTGCCGATAAAAAAGCCGCACCAGACTTTCGTCACTTTACGCGTGTAACGAACCCCGGCAGGAGACAGCTGGGGCTCCCGTATCCGCGCCAGCCGTTCCACTATCGGCATGGATGTCCACAGTGAGCCCCCAAAGACCACCAGCATCACCAGATTAACGACCACCGGATAAAACAGCACCCACAGGTGAGCGTGAAAAAGGCTCGCCACGCACAGCACTGCCCCGGCCAGCGTCACGCTCAGGAAAACGTAGCGCAAGGGGCCGCGCTGCTGGCGCGTCTGCCAGACACGCAGCAGCAACACCAGCGCCATCAGGGGCAATATCCATTGCAAATGGTGACTTGCAAGGCCATAGCCAATCAAAAACGGCCAGGCCAGCAGCATCAGGCCCGTCAGTATCGGGATGAGCGGAATGGCAGGCACGTCAGGCGTCGCGCTGGAGTTGTTCCACAACGTCGACGATGTCCTGAACGGTACGCACCGCTTTGAAGGTTTCAGGCTTAATTTTATGCCCCGTCTTCTTCTGCAGGTTAACCACCATATCTACGGCATCAATGCTGTCGAGATCCAGGTCTTCGTAAAGCCGGGCCTGCGGCGTAATGAGCTCAGGGTCGAGTTCAAAAAGTTTAATAAGAAGCGCAGAGACTTCCTGATAAAGGGTTTCTTGTTCTGTCATAGCGGGTCATTCTCAGGCGCGTTGTTGATGAATAAAAGCGGCGAGCGTGGCAACGGAATAGAAGTGCTGACGCATCTCGTCGCTCTCGGCAGAAAGCACTACGCCGTACTGATTTTTCACAGCCAGCCCCAGCTCCAGGGCATCAATAGAGTCCAGACCCAGTCCGTCACCAAACAGCGGAGCGTCGGTGTCGATATCCTCTGGGGTAAGTTCTTCCAGATTCAGCGTAGAGATAATGAGATTCTTAATTTCAAGATAGAGCGCTTGCATCTTTCATTCCTGACAAAGATTGAAGACCGGATGTTAATTGCTGCTGCATATGCCGGTTTAACTGCCTTGCCGCCAGCGCAGGTTCGTGCTGGCTCGCATCGTAAAAATCATGAATGTTGATGCGTTCGCGAACATCCACGGTAAAAATGGGTTTTTTGGGCGGCACATTGTACCAGCGACTCTGTTTATCCAGCATGCGTTCGCTACAGTGGATCACCACCACGCGCAGAGAGCTGTTGCAACGAACGGCAATATTCGCCGCTCCCCGCTGTAGGGTAATGGCTTCGCCCACGCGGGTGCGGGTGCCTTCCGGGAAAATCAGCAGGGTGTCGCCCTGCGCCAGACGCTGCTGGCTGGCACGAAGCAGCGTTTCTGCTTCGCTGTTGATCAGGTAATCGGCTGCACGGATCACGCCGCTGACAAAGGGGTTACGCAGCAGCGCGCTTTTCACCAGACAGTCGGTTTCGTTCATCACCGAGGCGAGGATCACATAGTCCAGCAGCGAAGGATGGTTGGCTATCACCAGGCAGCCGCGCTCGGCGCGCAGAACGTCCAGATTGTTAAAGCGGTAATCCAGCACGCCGGTTCCGCGAACGACCGCCAGGAACAGCCGAAAACTGGCGGAGATGCTGCGTCGCGCCAGTCGGCGGCGTGCCGTGCGATCGCGCTGAAAAATCAGTAGCAGGTTAAACCAGACCAGCGACAGCAGCAGCCCGCCAAGGCCAAACAGGGCGAAGCAAAACCCGGTCATCAGCATGCGCCATAACCGATCGAGGCGGGAGAGGATCTGGCTCATTGGCGCGTCCACTGCCACTGCAAACGCTCGCCCACCAGGGCAAATTGCCGCGCGTCGCTCAGGTAATGTCGCAGGAACTGAAGGCTTTGCGGCAGCGCGGGCTCTTCCCCTGTGCTTTCGCGATGGGTTTCACAGCAGAGTGCGTCGCCGGCTTCAATCACCAGCGCAAGGGCGTAAGGCCAGACGGGCATCTGCGGCGGGAGCCCGGCGTGATAAAACGCGGGCAGGACGCCGTCAAAATCCACCAGCAAAACGCGGGAATAGCCCGCGTGAAGCAGACTCAACACTTCGCACAAACTTTGCTGGAAGGTGTCCATCCCGGCGGAGACCGAGGATGAGACAATCGGCTGACCTGCAGTGATCGTAAGATTGCCGACCGCGGCGTTATGAACAGACATTGCAAAATCGGTGGGGGAGACGGGTTGCTCCGTCGCCAGCGCTTGCAGAATACGGTAGTTGCGTTCCAGCTCGCCATGGCGGCTGCTGTAGACCACGGCATCGATACGATGTTTGCGCAGCATCGCAAGACCAATATCCACCGCCAGCTTACTGCCCGAATTGAGGCGGCGGGCGGTCATCATCGGCAGGTCGGTCAGTTTTGCAAGCGGCGCGGCGGGATCGATGGCGTCAGACTGGCGCGACCATGCCTGCCACGCGCCGGCATCGCTGAGTCCTGGCGCTCTGGCCTGCCAGTCGATAATGGTGAGGGTAAATTTCATCTACGCGCGTCCGCGATAAACCTGTTTCTGTGATTTTTACTTCGCAAGCGCGATGTTACAGCGTACATCGTACAGTGTTGTCGCAGGCTTGCGAATAACGTTTCTCCTAAAAATTTCCCGTAGCGTCATGTTCCGTCTCACCCCAGACGATTAACCGGGAAGCCGACTCTTGGGTCGGCCCGGCCCCAGCAGTATCGCCAGTTTGCTGCCGCCTTTGGTGGTCTCCATCCAGATTTTACAGACGCTGGTGAGCGGTACCGACAGCAGCATCCCAACCGGGCCCAGCAGCCATCCCCAAATCAGTAAGGATAAGAACACCACCAGCGTCGACATGCCCAGCCGGTGGCCCATCATCCGTGGCTCAAGAATATTCCCCAGCACCATATGCACCACGAGGAACAGCGCCCCCACCAGCATGCACTCATAGAAGCCATTAAACAGAAACGCCTGAATCATGGGCGGCACGGCGGAAAGTACCGCGCCAATGTTGGGCACGTAGTTCAGCAAAAACGCCAGCACTCCCCACATCAGCGCGAACTGCACGCCCATCAGCATCAGCCCCAGCCAGACAATCACGCCGGTCCAGACGCTCAACAGGGTTTTTAAGGCCAGATATTTGGAGACGCCCTTTAACGCGCGGTGTAAACCGGCGATGTGAATTTGCGGATTATTCAGCGCGAAACGCAGCTTATAGGGCACGTGGCGCACTTCGAACAGCATAAACACCACCGTCATGACCAGCAGCAAAATGCTGGCCATGGCGCCGGACAGGCCGGTCATCAGCGTGGTGGCGTAGGTCATGATTTTTTCGGAATCCATCCGGCGCAACATCCGTTCCGGCGAAATATGCAGGTTCAGAAACGGCATCATCTCCTGAAGCGCCACGATCTTGCGCGTCAGCTCTTTGTTGTATTGCGGCAGCATCGTGGAGAACTCGCTCAGCGAGGCGGCCAGCACGCCGAAAAGGGCGGTGAGGGCAATCAGCATCACGATAACCACAATGGTTATGGCCACCGGGCGGCTGATACCCCGGCGCAAAAACCAGGTCACCAGCGGGTTAAGCACAATGGCAAAAAAGAGCGCCAGCAGAAGCTGGACAATAATATCGGCGGCAGCATGGATACCGGCGAGGATCACCACCAGGGAGGCGAGTTTTAACAGGATGTGGAGTCCTGCTTTGTCGGGCGGGTTAGGGGTCATTCGTGTTCCTTAATGTGATTGCCCGTTAAGTGTAGTGCGCGGGTTCCGCTTCGTCTGGCACCGTTAATCTGAAAGTCGCTGCTGATTTTCTGCTGGCGTCGTGGTAATAGTGAAACACTGTTGCAAAAATCCAGGTAAAACCTCATGCCCGAACCCGCCGCCGAACCGGCATTAAGCGGATTACGCCTTAATCTGCGCATTGTCTCCGTTGTGATTTTTAACTTTGCCAGTTATCTGACGATTGGCCTGCCGCTGGCGGTGTTGCCGGGCTATGTGCATGACGTGATGGGGTTTAGCGCATTCTGGGCGGGGCTGGTGATTAGCCTGCAGTACTTCGCCACGCTGTTGAGCCGCCCGCATGCGGGTCGCTACGCGGATCTGTTCGGGCCGAAGAGCATTGTGATCACAGGATTATGCGGCTGTTTTCTCAGTGGCCTGAGTTACCTGCTGGCGGCAACGACCAGCCACTGGCCGTTGGTCAGCCTGGTGCTGCTGTGCCTGGGCCGGGTGATCCTCGGTATTGGGCAAAGCCTGGCAGGAACCGGCTCGACGCTGTGGGGAGTAGGCGTGGTCGGGGCACCGCACATTGGCCGGGTCATCTCCTGGAACGGCATTGTCACCTACGGGGCAATGGCGCTTGGCGCCCCGCTTGGGGTGATGTGCTATGCGTATGGCGGACTGTACGGGCTGGCGGGCACCATTATGGTGGTCGCGCTGGTGGCGATCCTGTTTGCCCTGCCGCGTCCGAAAGTGAAGGCCAGCAAAGGTAAACCGCTGCCGTTCCGGGCAGTGCTGGGGTGCGTCTGGCCGTATGGTATGGCACTGGCGCTGGCAACCACCGGCTTTGGGGTGATCGCCACCTTTATCACGCTGTTTTATGACGCCAAAGGCTGGGATGGGGCGGCCTTTGCGTTAACCCTGTTCAGCTGTGCGTTTGTGGGTGCCCGTTTGCTCTTCCCGAACGGTATTAACCGCCTGGGTGGGCTGAATGTGGCGATGATCTGCTTTGCGGTTGAGATTGTCGGGCTGCTGCTGACCGGTATAGCGACCGCGCCGTGGATGGCAAAAGTTGGCGTGTTCTTCGCCGGAGCCGGTTTTTCGCTGGTCTTCCCGGCGCTGGGTGTGGTGGCGGTGAAAGCCGTGCCGCCGCAGAATCAGGGGGCGGCGCTGGCAACCTACACGGTGTTTATGGATATGTCGTTGGGCATTACCGGGCCGCTGGCAGGGCTGGTCATGGCCTGGGCAGGTGTGCCGGTTATCTATCTTGCGGCTGCGGGTCTGGTGGTGATGGCCCTGATGCTCACGTGGCGGCTAAAAAAATGGCCCCCGGTGCAGGCACCGGAGGCCACGTCATCATCCTGACGTGTTACTGAATCACGATGGTGTTGATGATGTTTTCAGCGGCAGTCTGCGCTTTCTGCTGATCTTCCGCTGGCAGGGTGATCTGCAGGGTCAGCAGTTTGTTATCAACCTTACCCAGCACCACGGAAGAGTAAGCTGTCTGACCTTTTGCAGAGATAATGCTGTCCAGCTGCTGCAGCGTGTGGCCTTTCAGTTCGATGGACTTGTTCGTCACCACCTGCAGCTGCGGGTCGCGGCTGCGCTGCTGATCTTCCAGACGTTTGGACAGCACAGCCAGGTCTTCGCTGGTATCGTCGCCCACAATCACAATCACCGCTTTCTGCCCGGTTGCATCGGAATAGACGTGCATGTTGTTCGCCTGGGTACCCAGCTTGCCGCTCTGGTCAGTCATATCCGCTGGCAGAGAGAAGCTGAGTTTACCGTCCAGCAGGTTCACCGGCTGACCGGTTGCGTTGCTCTCTGCAGACGCGCCCTGAGCAGGCGTTTTCGTGTCGCTGTTATCACAGGCTGCAAGGCCGACAACCAGCAGGCCAATCCCGACATATTTAACCAGATTGCGCATTGACTTCTTCCTTTCGATAAACGGCCATAACGGCTCATTTGTCCATCTTATCACAACTGATAAAGCGAACCCTTAACCAGCCTGCAATGCTGTGATTTCAGATTTATCTGCCAGTCTTTTCAGCAGCATATTCAGCAGCACGCCGTACATCGGCAGGAAGAAGACAATGCTGATAAGCACCTTGAAGCAGTAGTCCACCAGCGCAATTTCCATCCAGTGTTCGGCCATAAACGCATCCGGGCTGTGCCAGAAGGCAATGAAGAAGAAGGCCAGCGTATCGCTGACGTTGCCGAACAGCGTCGAGGCGGTGGGGGCCATCCACCAGCGGTGATTCTGACGCAGGCGGTTAAATACGTGCACGTCGAGGATCTGCCCCAGCGCATAAGCCATAAAGCTTGCCGTGGCGATTCGGGCAACAAACAGGTTGAAGTGGGTTAACGCCTCAAAGCCCTGCCAGCTTCCCATGTAAAACAGGGAGGAAATGACGTACGACACGAACAGCGCCGGCAGCATGACCGCAAAAATAATGCGGCGAGCCAGCGGTGCGCCGAAAATACGCACGGTCAGATCGGTGGCGAGAAAAATAAACGGGAAGCTGAACGCGCCCCAGGTGGTATGGAAACCAAAGATGGCTATCGGCAGCTGCACCAGATAGTTACTGGAGGTGATCACCAGCAGATGAAAAAGCGAAAGCCAGAACAACGCTTTTACGCGCTGCGATTCAGAAAACGGCGTCATATTGTGACCTTTTTATACGTTGGGGTGAGGGAACCCAATAAAAACCGCAGCATGATACTGCTTTGGCAGGACAATGCAATGGTTAGTTTTTACGCAACCGTTAACCTGGTTTGCATTGCTGGCTACGGGGCGTAAACTACAGCCGTTTTTATCTGACCGAGAACACCATGACCGATCTGTTTTCCACTCCAGACCACACCCTTGATGCGCAGGGCCTCCGCTGCCCTGAGCCGGTAATGATGGTGCGCAAAACCGTGCGCAATATGCAAACCGGCGAAACGCTGCTGATCATCGCTGACGATCCGGCAACCACCCGCGATATCCCCGGTTTTTGTACCTTTATGGAGCATGAACTGGTGGCACAGCAGACCGAAGCGCTGCCGTACCGGTATTTGATCCGCAAGGGGTAACCCCTTACTGCATGCCTAACAATCCCGGCAGCCACAGCGAAATCGCCGGGATGTACGTTATCATTCCCAGCACCAGCAGCAGCATGCCGTAAAACGGTAGCATCGCGCGCACCACATGTTCGATTTTCTGCTTGCTTACCGCACTGGCCACAAACAGCACCGAACCCACTGGCGGCGTGATAAGCCCGATCCCCAGATTCACCATCATGATCATCCCGAAATGGACCGGGTCGATCCCAAGCGACTGGGTCACCGGCAACAGCACCGGCGTCAGGATCAGAATGATCGGCGCCATATCCATCAGGGTGCCAATCAGCAGCAGCATGATGTTGAGGTACATCAGGATCACGTACTTGTTATCCGAGAGCGAGGTGAAGAACGCCGTGATGCGCACAGGCAACTGCATGTAGGTCATCACCGCGCCAAACGCCGCCGCAAAGCCAATCAAGATCATCACGATAGTGACCGTTTTCACCGTCCGGCACATCAACTTCGGCAGTTCGCTCCACGTGTAGTCGCGGTAGATAAACATGGTGACAAAGAATGCCCACAGACAGGCGACCGCCGCGGATTCGGTGGCGGTGAATATCCCGGACATGATCCCGCCGAGGATAATTACCACCGTCATCAGCCCCCAGAGAGCGTCCAGCAAAATCTTCAGCGCCTGTTTAAAGGGGATCTTTTCGCCTTTTGGATAGCCGCGCTTATGGGCAAAGCGCAGACACAGCGTCATCAGGCACAGCCCCAGCAGCAGCCCCGGCAGCACGCCTGCGATAAACAGCGTGGCAATGGAGACCGTACCGCCTGCGGCCAGCGAGTAGATCACCGAGTTGTGGCTGGGCGGGATTAAAATCGCCTGCACCGACCCGCTGGCGGTGACCGCCGCCGCATACTCGCGGGGATACCCCTTTCTCTCCATCTCCGGGATCATCACGCTGCCGATGGAGGCCGTATCCGCCACCGATGAACCGGAAATCGCGCCGAAAAAGGTGGAGGCCACAATATTCACCAGCGACAGCCCGCCGCGAATAAAACCGACAAAGACATACGCGAAATTCACCAGCCGTCGGGCAATGCCGCCTTCCGCCATGATCGCCCCCGCCAGGATGAAAAACGGGATCGCCAGCAGGGTAAATTTGTTAACCCCGCTGGTGATCTGGATCATCAGCGCTTCGAGCGGTAACTCGATCCACAACGCGCCCGCGACGGCGCTTAAGCCGACGGCAAACGCCACCGGCATACCCAGCGCCAGCAAAATGGCGAGGGTGAATAACAAAACGAATGCATCCATTGTTCACCCCTTAACTGTGGTTGCCGATCAGCACCACAGGACGGTTTTCCTGTGAGCCAAACAGCAGACGTTCAATGACAAACAGGATCAGCACCGCAGAACCAATCGGCAGCGGCAGATAACTCTCCCCTGACGTCAGGATCGGAAACTCGGCGACCGGCTGCTCCCAGAGCTCGACACACAGCCAGTAGCTGTACCAGAACATAATCAGCGAGATCAGCAGCATCAGCAGATCCACCACGCGCGCACACGCTGTTTTCAGCATGTCCGGCAGTCGGTCGGTCAGCATGTTCACCGCGATGTGTGACCCGGCACGGTAGCTCACCGCCGCGCCGATAAACGTAAAGGTCACCATGCAGATGATGGCAATCGGCTCCGGCCAGGATTCACCGCGATTCAGCACATAGCGCGAGAAGATGCCAATCGGGATCACCACCGTCATCACCAGCAGCGCGCATCCCGCTACGCCCATGGCGAGCAGATACAGCCGGTCCATCCACTTCAGGTAGAGTTCGGACATACGCTCTCCGTTTACTGAACGTCAGCAATGGCTTTCATCAGGTCCTGATGCTTTTCGCCATACTGCGCGCGCACCGGCTCTGTGGCTTTGATAAATACCGATTTGTCGATCTCGTGGAACTGCACGCCACCGGCTTTCATCTTCGCCAGCGCCTCGGCGTTATAGGCCTGCCACAGCTTGCGCTGTTCGAACTGCGCTTCGCGCGCCAGGGTCAGGATTTTCTGCTGTTCGTCTGCGCTGAGCTTGTCCCATTTCACTTTCGAGTAGAGCAGCATTTCCGGGGTAATGAAGTGGCCGCTGAGGGTATAGTTTTTGGCGATCGGCATATAGTTATGGGCGATGAAGGTCGGCGGATTATTCTCAGCGCCGTCGATTACGCCGGTCTGCATGCCGCTGTAAACCTCACTGACCCCCATCGCCACCGAGTTAGCCCCCATGTCTTTCAGTGTCGCCAGCGCCACCGGGCTTCCCTGAACGCGGATTTTTTTGCCTTTCAGATCCTCCGGTTTGACGATCGGCGTTTTGGTGATCAGGTTACGGGTGCCGGAATCCATCCAGCCGAGAAACACCAGCCGCGATTTGGGGTTGGCGGTCAGTTTGTCGCCAATCTGCTTGCCGATATCGCCGTCGATGACTTTGTGCATGTGGTCTTCATCGCGGAACACATAGGGCAGGGTAAAGACTTCGATATCGGGCAGGATCGCCGCCACCGGAGCCATGGAGACACGGATCATGTCGATCGCCCCCATCTGCGCCTGTTCAATCATCTGCTTTTCATCCCCGAGCACGCCGCCGGGAAAGACCTTGATCTCCAGCTTGCCGTCGGTTTGTTGTTTGAGTTTCTCCCCCATGTGCTGTACGGCTACCACGTTCGGGTAGCCTTCAGGATGCACATCGGCGGCTTTAATGGTTTGCGCAGAAACGGAGCAGGCAAAAGCAGACAGACACAGAGCGGCCAGTAACGGCTTGAGGGTCGTTTTCATCAAGTCAACTCCAGGGTAGTGAGGTAAGTGTTAAAACGGTGTTTTAGTTTTGTACGTTTAAAAATTACACTATGGCCTGGAAAACGGAGGTGAAGCGCCTCACAAAAGCGTGAATTTCTGAAACGCTGGTTTAGATTTTTGAGAAGGGAAGGCCGGGTTGCCGTTACGCTTTACCCGGCCAGGCGTGCATTGCGTGTTATTTGCGTCGCAGTAAGCGGAGCGCGTTGGCCGTCACCAGCACCGTCGCGCCGGTATCCGCCAGCACCGCCAGCCACAGCCCGGTGATGCCGAGCAGGGTGGTGACGAGGAAAATCCCTTTCAGCCCCAGGGCGATGCTGATGTTCTGGCGAATATTGGCGCGCGTGGCGCGTGCCAGGGAAATCATCTGCGCCAGCCCGGTCAGGCGGTTATGGGTGAGCGCGGCATCGGCGGTTTCCAGCGCCACGTCGGTACCGCTGCCCATGGCAATCCCGATGGTGGATGCTTTCATCGCTGGCGCATCGTTGATTCCGTCGCCGATCATCGCCAGCGGAGCATGGCTGTTCAGCTCCGTCACGGCACTGACCTTGTCCGCAGGGAGTAATCCGGCCTTAAAGTCCAGCCCCAGCTCTCCGGCAATCGCGGCGGCGGCGCGTGGGTTATCGCCAGTGAGGATCACACCCTTTACGCCCAGCTGATGGAGCGCCGCGACGGCCTCTTTCGCATCATCACGCAGGGTATCGCGCAGTGCCAGCATGCCTTTGGCGATGCCGTCCTGCATGACGGTTACGACAGTTTGTCCGGTCTGTTCTAACGCCTCAACCTCTGGGTTAGAAGACTTACCCGCCGCGACAATCAGCACCTTTTTACCGTCGATGTCGGCCTCAATCCCGGACCCAACCAGCGCCCGCTGTGCCGTTGCCGCCGGAATGGCCAGCCCGCGCGACTGCGCTTCACTCACAATCGCCTGCGCCAGCGGGTGAGTGGAACCCTGCTCAACGGCGGCGGCCAGCGCCAGCAGTTCATCTTCACCGATATCCTGCGGATACACGCCAGTGACCTGCGGCTTGCCGACGGTCAGGGTGCCGGTTTTATCGAATGCCACCTGCTGCACCTGGCTTAACTGTTCCAGCGCCGCGCCGCCTTTTATCAGGGCACCACGACGTGCCGCTGCCGCCAGACCGGAGGTAATGGCCGCCGGGGTGGAGATCACCAGCGCACACGGACAGCCAATCAGCAGCAGGGTCAGACCTTTGTAAATCCAGCCTTCCCACGGCGCACCAAAGAACAGCGGCGGAACGATAGTGACCAGCAGGGCAACCAGCATGATGGCGGGGGTGTAAATCCGGCTGAAGCGGTCAATAAATCGCTCGACGGGGGCGCGACGCTCCTCGGCCTCTTCGATCAGCTTCAGGATACGGTCGATGGCGCTGTCACCGGGTTCGGAAAGTACCGTGAGCTGGACCAGACGGTCGACGCTGGTGGCGCCCGCAGGTACTTTTTCACCGGCCGCGCGTTCAACCGGAATCGACTCCCCGGTGAGGGCACTTTCGTCGAAGCTCGCGGTGGCGGTGAGCAGGGTACCGTCCGCAGGCAGGCGCCCTCCGGCAGCGACTTCAATCACATCGCCCGGACGCAGCGCGTTAATGGCCACCGTCTGGCGTTCGTTTCCGGTTACTCGTGTGGCGGTTTCGGGCTTAAGCGCCATCAGGGCGCTGACCCCTTTACGCGCCCGGCTTGCCGCCCAGCCTTCAAGACGTTCGCCAATTAAGAACAGCAGCAGCACCATGGCCGCTTCCGCTGTGGCACCAATGAACAGCGCGCCGATAGCCGCCACGCTCATCAGCGTTTCGATGGCGAACCAGCTGCCGCTTTTCATCAGCCGCAGCGCCTGGCGGGCAATGGGATACAGCCCGACAAGCGTGGTGGCGATAAACGCCAGATTGCCAAACGGGTGGTTGATCTGCTCCAGACCCCAGCTCAGGGCCATCATCATCACGAGCGCGATAAGGGGCAGATTTTCACGCAGCGGAGCGGTTTTTTCGGCGGGGGCCGTTTCGCTACGCAAGGAATAACCGGCATTGCTGACGGCGGACACAACCTGCTCGCTAACGTCACTCTCGGCGCTGACCAGCAGTTTTTCTGTCGCAAAGCGCACCTGCACGTGGCTGACGCCGGGGATCTGTTTTACCGCGTTTTCAACTTTGCGGGCGCAGGCCGCGCAATCCATGCCGTCAACCACCCAGCTGTAATGGTTTCCGCTTTCAGGCAGCGGCGGCGCGTTTTGCGTTTCGCACGCCCCTTCACAGCAGCAGTCATCTTTCGCTGGCACCGGGCTGAGCTTAAATGCTGAAAATTGTGAGGCTTTTTTAGGTGTTTCTGGAGTCGACATGGCACTCTCCGGTAATGATAATTTTCTCATTAACCGCAGCATACACTCTGGAGTCGACTCCAGAGTCAAGGCTTATTTAGATATACAGCGAACGCACAATCAGGAAGTGCCCGGCAAAGTAACAGGCGGAGGCAATCGCGTTATCAGCCCGGAAACGACGGCGATAGTGGCTGCCCAGCCAGACGATATTGCCGATTAACAGCAGCGCCGCGCCAAAGAAAGCGGACATCGCCTGTGATGTTGGGCGGAAGAACCACAGTTCACCGGCCAGCCACACCATCACCAGCGTCATGGCAATAAACGTGCAGACGGGCAGACGCATCTCTTCCAGGCGTGACCAGATCACCGCGATCAGCAGCGCGCCGATCACCAGCAGCACCAGCGGGAGCGGCCAGAAGAAGGATAGCGTCATCTGGCTGGCAAAATAGATGGTGTAAAGCAGATGCGACAGGAAGAACGCCCCCACGGCATACAGCAGACGCTGACGCGGCAACAGGGTTAAGGCATCGCCAATCAGGGAAGCACACAGCCCGGCGAGGACCAGGTAGCTGATGGCGTTAAACATCGGCGCTTGCCAGGCAAGCAGCAGGAGCAGCAACAGCGTGACGGGTTTAAACAACCAGCGCTGCCAGGCCGGACCGCGGTATGACGCATCGACATAAAGCCATGCGGAAAAACAGACAGCGATAAATGACCAAAGCATATTAACTCCCTGTATCTGTTAAGGCTGAATAATCAGTTTCATCTTCAGTGTAGTGATGCGGGCAGGCGTTTGGCAATGCCGGGGGAGTCAGGGTATCCTGAATTCCGCATAATCTTATGGGATTGTTGAATGAGCAAGATGCCGCTGTTTTTCATTATCGTGGTGGCGATTATCGTCATTGCCGCCTCGTTCCGTTTTGTGCAGCAGCGCCGCGAGAAAGCGGATAACGACGCCGCGCCGTTGATGCAAAAGCGCGTGGTGGTGAGCAATAAACGTGAAAAACCCCTTAATGACCGGCGCTCGCGCCAGCAACAGGTTACCCCTGCGGGAACGACCATGCGCTATGAAGCGAGCTTTAAGCCGGAAACGGGCGGCCTGGAGATGACCTTCCGCCTGGAGGCGCAGCAGTACCATCAGCTGACGGTAGGTGAGAAAGGGATGCTGAGTTACAAAGGGTCGCGGTTTGAAGGGTTCAGGGCTGAATAATACGGTCCCCTCTCCCAGTGGGAGAGGGTTAGGGCATCAGACCGCACCTTACTTCTTCACCTGCGCCTTAAACTTCTTCATCCACACCAGCAGTTCAAACACGCCGAAAATAAACACGCGCAGCTGCTGCCAGCCGGTCATCTGCGGGCCGTCTTTCGGCAGGCCGTTTTTCAGCATCACCATCTGCAGGGCATGCATGAACGTGGTAAAGATAAACGCCACGTTCACAAAGATATTCATCGGGCGCGGGAACGGATGCACCAGATTGAGCAGTAAAAACGCCCAGACGCACAGCATCAGCAAACGTCCCAGATTAATCAGTACTGGCATTGGATTCTCCTTGTGCCTGACGATGATACAGACGATAAGCGACCTGACCCGCCACTTTTTCGCGGTGTAAATCCCAGTGAACCGGCACTGGCGGTAGCCCGTTTTCTACTTCGCTTTCAACGTAAATCAGCGCGTCATCCGCCAGCCAGCCGTTGCTTTCCAGCAGGGATAACGTCTCTTCCAGCAGCCCCTTACGGAACGGCGGATCGACAAACACCACGTTGTGCGGCGTGCCTGGCTGCGCGAGGAAGCTGAGCGTATTGGTGTTCACCACTTTGGCGTTGGTGGCTTTCAGCGTCGCCAGATTTTGCTGCAGCGTCTGCGCGACGCCGCGCTCCATCTCCAGCAGCGTGGCGCTGGCGGCGTAGCGCGAGAGGGCTTCCAGCCCTAATGCGCCGCTGCCCGCAAAGCAGTCGAGGCAGTGGGCGTCTACCATTGACGGGGCCAGCCAGTTAAACAGCGTTTCACGCACGCGGTCGGTGGTTGGGCGTAAACCGGGGCTGTCCGGCACCGGGAGTTTCCGGCCTCGCCACTGGCCACCGATAATACGAATTTGACCGGCTGGGGCGCGGTTGGGTTTCTTCATCTCAGGAAAGCTCTGTTAACAATTGGCCTGCGATTGCGGGCGGTGATGTCAATTAAGTAAAGTGTTAGACTATTTCATCATTTTTTTAGCTTCCATGTATATAGCGCCGCGAGGAGTGTAGTCGCAGATGGCAAAACAAAAAAAACGTGGCTTCTTTTCCTGGCTGGGTTTCGGCGAAAAAGAGCAAGAAACAGAACAGAAAACCGAAGAACAACAAGCCGTTGAAGAGCAGTCTCAGCCTGAAACGCCTGTAGAAACCGCCGCGGTTGTCGAAGCGGAAGAGCATGCGCACAGCAAAGAAGAGACTGAAGCCTTTGCTGAAGAGGTGGTTGAGGTCACCGAACAGGTTCAGGAGAGCGAAAAGCCAGAACCTGTTGTTGAAGCGGTTACTGAAGCGCCGCAGGCCGTTACTGAACATGAAGAGTTGCCGCTGCCGGAAGAGGTAAAAGCGGAGGACGTTTCCCCTGAAGAGTGGCAGGCCGAAGCGGAAACCGTGGAAATTGTCGACGCGGTGGAAGAAGAAGCGGCACATGAGCCGGAGCTGACCGACGAAGAGCTGGAAGCCCAGGCGCTGGCCGCTCAGGCGGCTGAAGAAGCGGTTATCGTCGTGCCCGTGGAAGAGCAGGCCGAAGAGGAGATCGTTCAGGAGCAGGAAAAACCGACCAAAGAAGGTTTCTTTGCCCGCCTGAAACGCAGCCTGTTAAAAACCAAAGAAAATTTAGGTTCCGGATTTATCAGTCTGTTCCGCGGCAAAAAGATCGACGACGATCTGTTTGAAGAGCTGGAAGAGCAGTTGCTGATTGCGGACGTTGGGGTGGAAACCACCCGTAAGATCATCGCCAACCTGACCGAAGGGGCGAGCCGCAAACAGCTGCGCGACGCCGAAGCGCTGTACGGCCTGCTGAAAGACGAGATGGGTGAAATTCTCGCAAAAGTTGACGAACCGCTTAATATTGAAGGCAAAACGCCATTTGTTATTCTGATGGTTGGCGTTAACGGTGTCGGGAAGACCACCACCATCGGCAAACTGGCGCGTCAGTTCGAGCAGCAGGGTAAATCGGTGATGCTGGCGGCGGGTGATACCTTCCGCGCGGCGGCGGTTGAACAGCTGCAGGTGTGGGGCCAGCGCAACAACATTCCGGTGATTGCGCAGCACACCGGTGCAGATTCCGCGTCCGTGATCTTTGACGCCATCCAGGCGGCGAAGTCGCGAAATGTGGATGTCCTGATTGCCGATACCGCAGGGCGTTTGCAGAACAAATCGCACCTGATGGAAGAGTTGAAGAAAATCGTCCGCGTCATGAAGAAGCTGGACGAAGACGCACCGCATGAAATTATGCTGACCATCGATGCCAGCACCGGACAGAACGCCGTCAGCCAGGCGAAGCTGTTCCATGAAGCGGTAGGACTGACCGGGATCACGCTGACCAAACTGGACGGCACCGCGAAAGGCGGGGTGATCTTCTCCGTGGCCGATCAGTTCGGCATTCCTATTCGTTACATCGGTGTGGGCGAGCGTATTGAGGATTTGCGTCCGTTTAAGGCGGACGACTTTATTGAGGCATTATTTGCCCGAGAGGACTAACAATGATTCGCTTTGAACACGTCAGCAAGGCCTATCTCGGTGGGAGACAAGCGCTGCAGGGGGTGACCTTCCACCTGCAGCCAGGCGAGATGGCATTCCTGACCGGCCATTCTGGCGCGGGGAAAAGTACCCTGCTCAAGCTTATCTGTGGGATTGAACGGCCAAGCGCCGGGAAAATCTGGTTCAGCGGCCATGAGATTAGCCGTCTTAAGAACCGCGAAGTGCCGTTCCTGCGTCGCCAGATCGGGATGATTTTCCAGGATCACCACCTGCTGATGGATCGCACCGTTTTCGATAACGTGGCGATCCCGCTGATTATTGCCGGTGCCAGCTATGATGATATCCGCCGTCGCGTCTCTGCGGCGCTGGATAAGGTCGGGCTGCTGGACAAAGCGAAGAACTTTCCGATCCAGCTCTCCGGCGGTGAACAGCAGCGTGTGGGCATTGCCCGTGCGGTGGTGAACAAGCCTGCGGTATTGCTGGCGGATGAACCGACCGGTAACCTGGACGACGCCCTTTCTGAAGGGATTTTGCGTCTGTTTGAGGAATTCAACCGCGTTGGGGTGACGGTATTGATGGCGACGCACGACATCGGGCTCATTTCCCGCCGTTCGTACCGCATGCTGACCCTGAGCGACGGGCATTTGCATGGAGGCCACGGTGAACAAGCGTGATGCAATGAACCAGATTCGGCAGTTCGGGAACCGGTTTGACCGTTTCCGTAAGCCGCAGGGTGGTGGTGACGGTAACCGTAATGCGCCGAAGCGGGCGAAAGCCGCGCCGAAGCCAAACTCCCGCAAAACCAACGTGTTCAATGAACAGGTACGCTACGCCTTCCACGGCGCGTTGCAGGATCTGAAAAGTAAACCGCTGGCGACGTTCCTGACGGTGATGGTTATCGCCATTTCGCTGACGCTGCCAAGCGTCTGCTATATGGTCTATAAGAACGTGAATCAGGCGGCGTCGCAGTATTATCCGTCTCCGCAGATCACGGTCTATCTGGACAAAGCGCTCGACGATAACGCCGCGGCGCAGGTGGTGGGGCAAATCCAGGCCGAGAAGGGCGTGGAGAAGGTGAACTACCTTTCCCGCGAAGAAGCGCTGGGTGAGTTCCGTAACTGGTCAGGCTTTGGCGGCGCGCTGGATATGCTCGAAGAGAACCCGCTGCCGGCCGTGGCGGTGGTGATCCCGAAGCTCGACTTCCAGGGAACGGATTCGCTTAATACGCTGCGCGACCGCATCTCTACCATTAAAGGCATTGATGAAGTGCGCATGGACGACAGCTGGTTTGCGCGTCTTGCCGCACTGACCGGGCTGGTGGGGCGCGTGTCGGCGATGATTGGCGTGCTGATGGTGGCGGCGGTGTTCCTCGTCATCGGTAACAGCGTGCGCCTGAGCATTTTCGCCCGCCGCGATACCATCAACGTGCAAAAGCTGATTGGTGCGACGGATGGCTTCATCCTGCGTCCGTTCCTTTACGGCGGCGCATTGCTCGGTTTTTCCGGCGCATTTCTTTCACTGATATTGTCAGAAATTTTGGTGATGCGGCTCTCCTCCGCCGTGACCGAGGTGGCGCAGGTCTTCGGAACTAAGTTTGATATCAGTGGCTTAGGGTTCGATGAGTGCCTTCTTCTGCTGCTCGTCTGCTCCATGATTGGCTGGGTGGCAGCATGGCTGGCGACGGTTCAACATTTACGCCACTTTACTCCCGACTAAGAAAAGCGTGATATAATCTTTCCCTGCACCGAGATGTTCGCTCTGCAGGGAAAGCGTCCCTGTTGTCTCTTCCCCTGTTATCATCTCCATGTCACATTTTGTGCGTAATTTATTCACCGTTGCACCTGGAACTTGTGGATAAAATCACTGTCTGATAAAAGAGTGAATGCTAATCTCGTTGCTCAAACGCTTTGGCATGGTTGTTGCCTGATGGGGACAACCTGGACCAGAAGAAACATTGAGAGGAATGAATGACCAAAGAAATGCAAACTTTAGCTTTAGCCCCTGTTGGTAACCTGGAATCGTATATCCGGGCTGCGAACACCTGGCCGATGTTAACGGCCGAGGAAGAAAAGGAGCTTGCTGAAAAGCTGCATTACCAGGGCGATCTGGAAGCAGCGAAAAAGCTGATCCTGTCTCACCTGCGCTTTGTTGTTCACATTGCTCGTAATTATGCGGGCTATGGCCTGCCGCAGGCGGACTTGATTCAGGAAGGTAACATCGGCCTGATGAAGGCTGTACGTCGCTTTAACCCGGAAGTGGGTGTACGACTGGTCTCCTTCGCTGTGCACTGGATCAAAGCAGAGATTCACGAATACGTGCTGCGCAACTGGCGTATCGTGAAAGTCGCCACGACAAAAGCGCAACGCAAACTCTTCTTCAACCTGCGTAAAACCAAGCAGCGTCTGGGCTGGTTCAATCAGGATGAAGTAGAAATGGTGGCGCGCGAGCTGGGTGTTTCCAGCAAAGATGTGCGTGAGATGGAATCCCGTATGGCCGCGCAGGACATGACTTTTGACATGTCTTCCGATGACGATGCGTCCGACAGCCAGCCAATGGCGCCGGTACTGTATCTGCAGGATAAGACCTCTAACTTTGCTGACGGCATTGAAGAGGACAACTGGGAAGATCAGGCCGCGAACAAGCTGAGCTATGCGATGGAAGGCCTTGACGAGCGTAGCCAGGATATTATCCGTGCCCGCTGGCTGGACGAAGACAACAAGTCCACGCTGCAGGAGCTGGCCGACCGCTACGGCGTGTCCGCTGAACGTGTGCGTCAGCTTGAAAAGAACGCCATGAAAAAACTTCGCGCCGCGATTGAAGCGTAATTTCCGCGAAGTATGACGAGAGCCCCTGGATGCGAATCCGGGGGTTTTGTTTTTTTAGCGCCCGCTCTGGCGAATTTCTCCCCCCTGGCAAACACTTACTGATGCGCTAAGCAGGCGACTTTCTCAGGGGGACAGGGTGAAAAATAACGAACTGAACGACCGGCGTTTACAGGCGACGCCGCGCGGCATCGGCGTGATGTGTAACTTCTATGCCGATAAAGCTGAAAACGCCACGGTGTGGGACGTCGAGGGCAACGAGTATATCGACTTCGCCGCCGGAATAGCGGTGCTGAACACCGGGCATCGCCATCCAAAAATCATTTCCGCCATTGAAAAACAACTTCATGCCTTCACCCACACGGCGTACCAGATTGTGCCGTACGAAGGCTATGTGTCGCTTGCCGAGCGAATCAACGCGCGTGTGCCGATTGACGGCCCGGCCAAAACCGCCTTCTTCTCAACGGGGGCAGAAGCCGTCGAAAACGCGGTAAAAATTGCCCGCGCATACACCAGACGCCCTGGCCTGATCGCCTTTGGCGGTGCTTTTCATGGACGCACCTCGATGACCATGGCGCTGACGGGGAAAGTTGCCCCTTACAAGCTGGGTTTCGGGCCGTTTCCTGGCTCGGTATATCACGCCCAATACCCCAATGAACTGCACGGTGTCAGTACGGCGGAGGCATTAAAAAGCCTGGAGCGTATCTTCAAAGCGGACATTGCCCCGGACCAGGTGGCAGCCATTATTCTTGAACCGGTTCAGGGTGAGGGCGGTTTCAACATTGCACCGGCGGATTTTATGCAGGCCTTGCGCGCCCTGTGCGATACCCACGGTATTTTGCTGATCGCCGATGAGGTGCAAAGCGGTTTTGCGCGTACCGGAAAACTGTTCTCGATGGAACACCACTGCGTGAAGCCGGATCTGATCACCATGGCGAAAAGCCTGGCGGGTGGCATGCCGCTCTCGGCGGTGTCGGGCCGCGCCGAGGTGATGGACGCGCCTGCGCCTGGCGGACTGGGCGGTACCTACGCCGGTAACCCACTGGCGATCGCCGCCGCACATGCCGTGCTGGACGTGATTGATGAAGACGATCTTTGCACGCGCTCGGCGCACCTGGGTCATCATCTGGTGGAAGTACTGAACAAAGCGAAGGAACATTGTCCGTATATCGCGGATATCCGCGCGCAAGGCTCAATGGTGGCGGTGGAGTTTAACGATCCGCAATCCGGGCTGCCATCACCGGAATTCACCCGTCAGGTTCAGGAGCGAGCCCTGCAGGAAGGCCTTCTGCTTCTGAGCTGCGGCGTGTACGGTAACGTCATCCGTTTCCTCTATCCGCTCACAATCCCTGAAGTGCAGTTCCGTAAAGCGCTGGACATTATTTCTGCGTCGCTGACTCGTTAAAGCCAGAAGCCCGGTGAAATTCCTGCCGGGCTTATCATATATTCATTTCAAATTTGCTATTCCAAAATCATAAAAATGGGGTATGTTTTAGCAGAGTATGCTGAAAAAGCGCGACTGGTATACCTATAACTGAAATAAAGCGCTACACAACAACATCACAACAATCGTAATAACCATAATAATGGGGAATCTCAGGATGAACATGAAGGGTAAAGCGTTACTGGCAGGATGTATCGCGTTGGCATTCAGCACCATGACGCAGGCCGATATTAAAGTGGCCGTGGTGGGCGCGATGTCCGGTCCGGTAGCACAGTATGGCGACCAGGAATTTACGGGCGCAGAGCAGGCGGTTGCCGACATTAATGCGAAGGGCGGTATCAAAGGCGAAAAACTGCAGATCGTAAAATATGATGATGCCTGTGACCCGAAACAAGCGGTTGCCGTGGCGAACAAAGTGGTGAACGACGGCATCAAATACGTTATCGGTCACCTGTGCTCCTCTTCCACCCAGCCTGCGTCTGATATCTACGAAGACGAAGGCATCCTGATGATCACCCCGGCGGCAACGGCACCGGAGCTGACGTCGCGCGGCTATAAGCTGATCCTGCGCACCACCGGTCTGGACTCCGATCAGGGCCCAACGGCCGCCAAATACATTGTCGAAAAAGTGAAGCCGAAGCGTATCGCGATCGTTCATGACAAACAGCAGTACGGTGAAGGTCTGGCGCGCTCCGTGCAGGACAACCTGAAGAAAGCGAATGCTGACGTCGTCTTCTTTGATGGTATCACCGCCGGTGAGAAAGACTTCTCTACCCTGGTGGCGCGTCTGAAGAAAGAGAATATCGACTTCGTTTACTACGGTGGCTACCACCCGGAAATGGGGCAGATCCTGCGTCAGGCTCGTGCAGCGGGTCTGAAAACCCAGTTCATGGGGCCGGAAGGGGTGGCGAACGTTTCCCTGTCTAATATTGCCGGTGAGTCTGCGGAAGGCTTGCTGGTGACCAAGCCGAAGAACTACGACCAGGTCCCTGCGAACAAACCGATTGTAGATGCCATTAAGGCGAAGAAACAGGATCCAAGCGGCGCGTTCGTCTGGACAACCTACGCAGCACTGCAGTCTCTGCAGGCGGGTCTGAACCAGTCAGCCGATCCGGCTGAGATTGCCACCTGGCTGAAAGCGAACTCTGTTGATACCGTGATGGGGCCGCTCTCCTGGGATGAGAAGGGCGATCTGAAGGGCTTCGAGTTCGGCGTGTTTGACTGGCATGCCAACGGTACTGCTACTGACGCAAAATAATGCTGGTGCGGGTTGATACCCCCCTCACCCCGGCCCTCTCCCACAGGGAGAGGGAGAAAACCGGGCAATGCCCTCTCCCTGTGGGAGAGGGTTAGGGTGAGGGCATCAGGCCGCACAAATCTAGCGCTTCTCCCACCCATTTTTCTGCGCCGTAAACCCTAACGCCTGCATAAACGCCGCCATCACGCTACGGTCCTCCACGCCTACGTCGGCCATCCACCAGGAGTTAATGCTCGGGTTTTCACGGATCACTTCTTCAATCAGGTACTGTCCTACGCCGCGACGACGGGTGACGTCACGCACGCGCAGAGAGTCCAGCGCCCCTTCCGTGCCGCTCAGCGTCACGCGCACAGCAGCCAGCAGACGCTCGTTGAAGCGCGCGGCATAAATACGGTGGGTTTCGTCAACGCTCAGCGACGAAGGGGAATATTCCGGCCAGATCTTGCCCAGGTCGATATGATCCTGGTCGCTAAAGGTCACCAGACGAACGATAGTCAGTTTCATTAGCTGCTTGTCCAAATCAAATTGAGTAGAGGCAGTGTACTCAATTTATTCGCTCAGCGGCTTCCTCTTTTTATTCCCCGTTACCAGGTGATTAGTTTTTTGCCAGGGCGAAGTGCAGTTTGAAAACACATGGATCGAAAAACAAGCAGAATTTTAACCTGAATGGCAGTGATTTATTCGGCGCTTTGTACCGTTATTTTATGCTGCAAACTGCACTTTTATTTGTTTATCTCTGCCTGATTTCAGAATATTATCTTTGCTTAATCGCCTGAAAAATAGAGATTTTAGTCTGGTTTTTGATAAAAACCTGCGCTAAACCATTAAAGGCACTGGTAAAAATAGCGTTGTGCATTAAAAGTACAGAATGCTTTTTAACCATAATAAAACAAAATATATACACGACATCACGAATGGGGATTCAGAGATGAAAAGGAACGCGAAGACGTTAATCGCGGGCATGGTTGCATTGTCTCTCTCGCATGCAGCCATGGCGGAAGAGATTAAAGTTGCGGTGGTCGGTGCCATGTCCGGGCCTGTTGCCCAGTGGGGTGACATGGAGTTCAACGGCGCACGTCAGGCAATTAAAGACATCAACGCCAAAGGTGGCATCAAAGGCGACAAGCTGGTGGGCGTGGAATACGACGATGCCTGCGATCCAAAACAGGCCGTCGCGGTGGCGAACAAAATCGTGAACGATGGCATCCAGTATGTGATCGGCCATCTGTGCTCATCGTCCACTCAGCCTGCGTCTGATATCTACGAAGACGAAGGTATTCTGATGATTACCCCTGGTGCCACCAACCCGGAGCTGACCCAGCGCGGCTACCAGCACATTATGCGTACCGCCGGTCTGGACTCCTCCCAGGGGCCAACCGCGGCGAAATACATCCTCGAGACGGTTAAACCGCAGCGCATTGCCATTATTCATGACAAACAGCAGTACGGCGAAGGCCTGGCGCGTTCCGTTCAGGACGGGCTGAAAAAAGGCGGCGCAAACATCGTCTTCTTCGACGGGATTACCGCGGGTGAGAAAGATTTCTCTGCGCTGATCGCCCGTCTGCAAAAAGAGAATATCGACTTCGTTTACTACGGTGGTTATTACCCGGAAATGGGCCAGATGCTGCGCCAGGCGCGCTCGGTCGGTCTGAAAACCCAGTTTATGGGGCCAGAAGGCGTGGGTAACGCCTCCCTGTCTAACATCGCCGGGGATGCCGCTGAAGGCATGCTGGTGACGATGCCAAAACGCTATGACCAGGATCCGGCGAACAAGGCTATCGTGGATGCGCTCAAGGCGCAGAAGAAAGATCCAAGTGGTCCATACGTCTGGATCACCTACGCCGCCGTGCAGTCACTGGCCACCGCGCTGGACCGTACTGGCAGCAAAGAACCGCTGGATCTGGTGAAAGATTTAAAAGCACACGGGGCGAACACCGTGATTGGGCCGCTGAACTGGGATGAGAAAGGCGATCTGAAGGGATTTGAATTTGGTGTCTTTAAGTGGCACGCCGACGGTTCGTCTTCGGCCGCCAAATAATTATCCCGCCGCCCGGACCGCCGGGCGGGTATAAAAAGGTTTGCATATGTCCGAGCAGTTTCTCTATTTCCTGCAGCAGATGTTTAACGGCGTCACGCTGGGAAGCACCTACGCGCTGATTGCCATCGGCTATACGATGGTGTACGGCATTATCGGCATGATCAACTTCGCCCACGGCGAGGTGTACATGATCGGTAGCTACGTCTCCTTTATGATTATCGCCGCCCTGATGATGATGGGTATCGACAGCAGCTGGCTGCTGGTCGCCGCCGGGTTTGTCGGCGCGATTGTGATTGCCAGCGCCTACGGCTGGAGCATCGAGCGGGTGGCCTACCGGCCGGTACGCAGCTCCAAGCGCCTGATTGCCCTGATCTCCGCGATTGGGATGTCTATCTTCCTGCAAAACTACGTCAGCCTGACCGAAGGCTCGCGCGATGTGGCGCTGCCAAGTCTGTTCAACGGCCAGTGGATTGTCGGTGCCAGCGAAAACTTCTCTGCCTCTATCACCACCATGCAACTGGTGATCTGGGTGGTGACCTTTATTGCGATGCTCGCCCTGACGCTCTTCATCCGCTACTCGCGCATGGGACGCGCCTGCCGCGCCTGTGCGGAAGATTTGAAGATGGCGAGCCTGCTCGGGATCAACACTGACCGCGTGATTGCGCTCACTTTTGTGATCGGCGCGGCGATGGCGGCCGTCGCAGGCGTCCTGCTCGGCCAGTTCTACGGCGTAATTAATCCGTACATCGGCTTTATGGCCGGGATGAAAGCCTTTACCGCGGCGGTACTGGGCGGTATCGGCAGTATTCCAGGCGCGATGATTGGCGGCCTGATTCTGGGCGTGGCAGAAGCGCTCTCCTCAGCGTATCTGAGTACCGAGTATAAAGACGTGGTGTCGTTTGCCCTGCTGATTCTGGTTCTGCTGGTGATGCCTACCGGTATTCTGGGTCGTCCGGAGGTAGAGAAAGTATGAAACCGATGCATTTTGCAATGGCGCTGCTCTCTGCCGCCATGTTCTTCGTGCTGGCGGGCGTCTTTATGGGCGTTCAGTTAGAGCTGAACGGCACAAAGCTTGTGGTGGACACCGCCGCTGACATTCGCTGGCAGTGGGTCTTTATCGGCACCGCCGTGGTGTTCCTGTTCCAGCTGCTGCGTCCGCTGTTCCAGAAAACGCTGAAAGGCGTCTCGGGACCGAAGTTTGTCCTGCCGGCTATCGATGGCTCCACCGTTAAGCAGAAGCTGTTCCTCGTGGCGCTGCTGGTGGCTGCGGTGGCGTGGCCGTTCGTGGTCTCGCGCGGCACGGTAGATATCGCCACCCTGACCATGATCTACGTTATTCTGGGTCTGGGCCTGAACGTGGTGGTGGGGCTCTCTGGCCTGCTGGTACTGGGCTACGGCGGTTTCTACGCCATTGGCGCGTATACCTTTGCGCTACTGAACCACTATTACGGTCTCGGCTTCTGGACGTGCCTGCCGCTGGCGGGGCTGGTTTCTGCCGCGGCAGGTTTCCTGCTTGGCTTCCCGGTGCTGCGCCTGCGCGGTGACTACCTGGCGATTGTGACCTTAGGCTTCGGCGAAATCGTCCGTATCCTGCTGCTCAACAATACCGAGGTGACCGGCGGCCCGAACGGCATCAGCCAGATCCCGAAACCAACCTTCTTTGGTCTGGAGTTCAGCCGTACCGCCCGTGAAGGCGGCTGGGATACCTTCAGCAACTTCTTTGGCGTGAAGTATGATCCGTCCGACCGCGTCATCTGGCTCTACATGGTGGCGCTGCTGCTGGTGGTCATCACCCTGTTCGTGATTAACCGCCTGCTGCGTATGCCGCTGGGCCGCGCGTGGGAAGCGCTGCGTGAAGATGAAATCGCCTGCCGCTCCCTGGGCCTCAATCCGACCCGCATTAAGCTGACTGCGTTCACCATCAGCGCCGCGTTCGCCGGTTTTGCCGGCACGCTGTTTGCCGCGCGTCAGGGCTTTGTCAGCCCGGAATCGTTCACCTTTGCCGAATCCGCCTTTGTGCTGGCGATTGTGGTACTCGGCGGGATGGGTTCGCAGTTTGCTGTTATCCTCGCCGCCATTTTGCTGGTGGTTTCACGCGAGCTGATGCGTGACTTTAACGAATACAGCATGCTGATGCTGGGTGGTTTGATGGTGCTGATGATGATCTGGCGTCCGCAGGGTCTGCTGCCGATGACCCGTCCACAGCTGAAGCTGAAGAACGGGCAAGCAAAAGGAGAGCAGGCATGAGTCAGCCATTATTATCCGTTAACGGTCTGATGATGCGTTTTGGCGGCCTGCTGGCGGTCAACAATGTGAATCTGGATCTGCACAAGAAAGAGATCGTCTCCCTGATTGGCCCGAACGGTGCGGGAAAAACCACGGTCTTTAACTGCCTGACCGGTTTCTACAAGCCGACGGGCGGCACCATCATGCTGCGCGACCAGCATCTGGAAGGGCTGCCGGGCCAGCAGATTGCCCGCATGGGCGTGGTGCGTACTTTCCAGCACGTGCGTCTGTTCCGCGAGATGACGGTGATTGAAAACCTGCTGGTGGCACAGCATCAGCAGCTGAAAACCGGTCTGTTCTCCGGCCTGCTGAAGACGCCGGCCTTCCGCCGGGCGCAGAGCGAAGCGCTGGATCGTGCGGCAACATGGCTTGACCGTATCGGTCTGCTGCCGCATGCCAACCGCCAGGCAAGTAACCTTGCGTACGGTGACCAGCGTCGACTTGAGATTGTGCGCTGCATGGTAACGCAGCCGGAAATCCTGATGCTCGATGAACCCGCTGCGGGTCTGAACCCGAAAGAGACCAAAGAGCTGGACGAGCTGATTGCTGAGCTTCGCGATCATCACGACACCACTATCCTGCTGATTGAGCACGATATGAAGCTGGTAATGGGTATCTCTGACCGTATCTACGTGGTGAACCAGGGGACGCCGCTGGCAAACGGCACGCCGGATGAGATCCGCAACAACCCGGACGTGATCCGCGCATACCTGGGTGAGGCATAAGATGGAAAAAGCGATGTTAACGTTTGACAAGGTAAGTGCCCACTACGGCAAGATCCAGGCGCTGCACGACGTCAGCCTGCATATCAATCAGGGCGAAATCGTCACCCTGATTGGGGCTAACGGCGCGGGCAAAACCACGCTGCTCGGTACCCTGTGTGGCGACCCGCGCGCCACCAGCGGGCGGATTGTGTTTGATGGCAAAGACATCACCGACTGGCAGACCGCCAGAATCATGCGTGAAGCGGTGGCGATAGTTCCTGAAGGGCGTCGCGTCTTCTCGCGCATGACGGTGGAAGAGAACCTGGCGATGGGCGGCTTCTTCGCTGACCGCGACCAGTATCACTCCCGTATCAAGTGGGTGTACGAACTCTTTCCGCGCCTGTGGGAGCGTCGTATTCAGCGTGCGGGGACCATGTCCGGCGGTGAGCAGCAGATGCTGGCGATCGGCCGCGCCCTGATGAGCCAGCCGCGCCTGCTGCTGCTGGATGAACCGTCGCTGGGTCTTGCGCCAATTATCATTCAGCAGATCTTCGACACCATTGAACAGCTGCGTAAAGAGGGGATGACCATCTTCCTCGTCGAGCAGAACGCCAACCAGGCGCTGAAGCTCGCCGATCGCGGTTACGTGCTGGAGAACGGCCACGTGGTGCTTGAAGATACCGGCGATGCGCTGCTGGCCAATGAAGCGGTGCGGAGTGCGTATTTAGGCGGCTGAGCCGTCTGTATTGCCCGGTGGCGCTTACGCTTACCGGGCCTACGGGATCGAGTAGGCCGGGTAAGGCGAAGCCGCCACCCGGCTTTTTCACATATACCCCTTCACACAACCATCATCCCGCTGACCTTTTGTTGTCACTTATCTGTAAGCAAACAGTTATTTTTCTGTCATTCGAGCATGTCATGTTACCTCGCGAGCATAAAACGCGTGATATCGCGCATCCGGCACAATAAGAGAGATGACAATGACATCGTTACGACACACAGCTTTGGGTCTGGCACTGGGTCTGGCTTTTGCGACGAACGCAATGGCTGTGACGACCATTCCGTTCTGGCATTCCATGGAAGGGGAGTTGGGTAAAGAGGTTGACTCCCTGGCGCAGCGTTTCAACGACACCCATCCGGATTACAAAATTGTGCCGGTGTACAAAGGTAACTACGAGCAGAGCCTGAGCGCGGGCATTGCCGCCTTCCGTACCGGTAATGCGCCTGCCATTTTGCAGGTGTACGAAGTAGGCACCGCGACCATGATGGCCTCCAAAGCCATCAAACCGGTCTACGAAGTGTTCAAAGAGGCGGGGATCAACTTCGACGAATCCCAGTTTGTGCCGACCGTAGCGGGTTACTACACCGATTCTAAAACCGGCCATCTGCTGTCTCAGCCGTTTAACAGCTCGACGCCGGTGCTGTACTACAACAAAGACGCCTTTAAGAAAGCCGGTTTAGACCCGGAGCAGCCGCCAAAAACCTGGCAGGATCTGGCGGAGTACACCGCGAAGCTGAAAGCGGCGGGGATGAAGTGCGGCTACGCCAGCGGCTGGCAGGGCTGGATCCAGATTGAAAACTTCAGTGCCTGGCACGGCTTGCCGGTAGCCACCAAAAACAACGGTTTCGATGGCACCGACGCGGTACTGGAGTTCAACAAGCCAGAGCAGGTGAAGCACATCGCGTTGCTGGAAGAGTTGAACAAGAAGGGTGATTTCAGCTACTTCGGACGTAAAGACGAATCCACCGAGAAGTTCTACAACGGTGACTGCGCCATTACCACCGCCTCGTCCGGCTCGCTGGCGGATATCCGTCACTACGCCAAATTCAACTATGGCGTGGGCATGATGCCGTACGATGCAGACGTGAAAGGCGCGCCGCAGAACGCCATCATCGGCGGAGCAAGCCTGTGGGTGATGCAGGGTAAAGACGCCGGCACCTACAAAGGAGTGGCCGAGTTCCTCGACTTCCTGGCGAAACCTGAAAACGCGGCCGAATGGCACCAGAAAACCGGCTACCTGCCGATCACCAAAGCTGCCTATGACCTGACCCGCGAGCAGGGCTTCTACAGCAAGAATCCGGGTGCGGATATCGCGACGCGTCAGATGCTGAACAAGCCGCCGTTGCCGTTCACCAAAGGCCTGCGTCTGGGCAACATGCCGCAGATCCGCACCATTGTCGACGAAGAGCTGGAAAGCGTCTGGACCGGCAAGAAAACGCCACAGCAGGCGCTGGATTCAGCGGTAGAGCGCGGAAATCAGCTGCTGCGCCGCTTTGAGCAGTCCACCAAATTGTAAAAAAATGCCCGGTGGCACTGCGCTTACCGGGCCTACGACGTGCCATATGTAGGCCGGGTAAGGCGTAGCCGCCACCCGGCACTGTTCAGGAACCAAATCTCAATGTCATCATCCCGTCCGGTGTTTCGTTCCCGCTGGCTGCCGTATCTGCTGGTCGCGCCTCAGCTGGTCATCACCGTTATCTTCTTTATCTGGCCTGCGGGCGAAGCGCTCTGGTACTCGGTGCAAAGCGTTGATCCTTTTGGACTCTCCAGCCAGTTTGTTGGCCTGGACAATTTCACCGCGCTGTTCCACGACAGCTACTACCTGGATTCTTTCTGGACGACGATCAAATTCAGCGCGCTGGTCACCGTGAGCGGCCTTGTTGCCTCGCTGTTCTTCGCCGCGCTGGTGGATTACGTGGTGCGTGGCAGCCGTCTGTATCAGACCCTGATGCTGCTGCCCTACGCCGTGGCACCAGCGGTCGCCGCCGTGCTGTGGATCTTCCTGTTTAACCCCGGACGCGGGTTAATTACCCATTTTCTGGCGGAATTCGGATACGACTGGAACCACGCTCAGAATAGCGGCCAGGCGATGTTCCTGGTGGTGTTCGCCTCGGTGTGGAAGCAGATCAGCTACAACTTCCTGTTCTTCTTTGCCGCGCTACAGTCCATTCCGCGTTCGCTGGTGGAAGCCGCCGCCATTGACGGCGCAGGCCCGATCCGCCGCTTCTTCAGGCTGTCGCTGCCGCTGATTGCCCCGGTGAGTTTCTTCCTGCTGGTGGTGAACCTGGTGTATGCCTTTTTCGACACCTTCCCGGTCATCGACGCGGCCACCGCCGGTGGCCCGGTGCAGGCCACGACGACGCTGATTTATAAAATCTACCGCGAAGGGTTTGCCGGGCTGGATCTCTCGGCCTCCGCCGCGCAGTCGGTCGTGCTGATGTTCCTTGTCATCATCCTCACGGTGGTGCAGTTCCGCTATGTCGAAAGTAAGGTGCGCTACCAATGATTGAGAACCGTCGCGGGCTGACGATTTTCAGCCATACCATGCTGATTCTGGGGATTATCGTCATCCTCTTTCCGCTGTACGTGGCGTTTGTCGCCGCCACGCTGGACACCAAAGCGGTGTTCGACACGCCGATGACGCTGATCCCAGGCACGCATCTTTTTGAGAACATGAAAACCATCTGGACCCAGGGGGTGGGGGCCAACAGCGCGCCGTTCTGGCTGATGATGCTCAACAGCTTCATCATGGCGTTCGGCATTACGGTGGGCAAAATCACGGTGTCGATGCTTTCGGCCTTCGCCATCGTCTGGTTCCGCTTTCCGCTGCGTAACCTCTTCTTCTGGATGATTTTTATCACCCTGATGCTGCCGGTGGAGGTGCGTATCTTCCCGACGGTGGAAGTGATCGCCAACCTGAAGATGCTCGACAGCTACACGGGCTTAACCCTGCCGCTGATGGCGTCTGCGACCGCCACCTTCCTGTTCCGCCAGTTCTTTATGACGCTGCCGGACGAGCTGATTGAAGCCGCACGCATTGACGGCGCCTCACCGATGCGCTTTTTCCGCGACATCGTGCTGCCGCTGTCGAAAACCAACCTCGCGGCGCTGTTTGTGATCACCTTTATCTACGGCTGGAACCAGTACCTGTGGCCGCTGCTGATTATTCAGGACGTCAACCTCGGCACCGCCGTGGCGGGCATCAAGGGCATGATCGCCACCGGCGAAGGCACCACCCTCTGGAACCAGGTGATGGCGGCGATGCTGCTCACCCTTATCCCCCCGGTCGTTATCGTTTTAGCCATGCAGCGTGCGTTTGTGCGTGGTTTAGTGGACAGTGAGAAATAAGATGGCAGGTTTAAAACTTCAGGCAGTGACCAAAAGCTGGGATGGCAAAACCCAGGTGATTCAGCCGCTTACCCTCGACGTGGCGGACGGGGAGTTCATCGTGATGGTCGGCCCGTCCGGTTGCGGCAAATCCACGCTGCTGCGCATGGTGGCCGGGCTTGAGCGCGTCTCCTCCGGCGATATCTGGATTGACCGCCAGCGCGTGACCGAGATGGAGCCCAAAGATCGCGGCATCGCGATGGTGTTCCAGAACTACGCCCTCTATCCGCACATGAGCGTGGAAGAGAATATGGCCTGGGGGCTGAAAATCCGCGGCATGGGCAAGGGGCATATCGAGGAGCGGGTGAAAGAGGCGGCGCGCATTCTGGAGCTGGATGGCCTGCTTAAGCGCCGTCCGCGCGAGCTCTCCGGCGGCCAGCGCCAGCGCGTGGCGATGGGGCGCGCCATCGTGCGCGATCCGGCGGTGTTCCTGTTCGATGAACCGCTTTCTAACCTCGACGCCAAGCTGCGCGTGCAGATGCGTCTGGAGCTGCAGCAACTGCATCGCCGTCTTAAAACCACCTCCCTGTACGTGACGCACGATCAGGTCGAAGCCATGACCCTTGCCCAGCGGGTGATGGTGATGAACAAAGGCGTTGCCGAACAGATTGGCACGCCGGTGGAGGTGTACGAAAAACCGGCCAGCCGTTTTGTGGCGAGCTTTATCGGCAGCCCGGCAATGAACCTGCTGGAAGGGCGGATCAGCAGCGCGGGCACCCACTTTGAGCTGGAAAGCGGGATGGCATTGCCCATCAACTGGTACTATCGTGGCTACGCCGGGCGTAAGATGACGCTCGGTATTCGCCCGGAGCATATTGGTTTAACCTCTCAGGCGGACGGTGGCGTGCCGCTGGTGATGGACACGCTGGAGATGTTGGGTGCAGATAACCTGGCGCATGGACGCTGGGGCGAGCAAAAAATGGTGGTGCGTCTGCCGCATCAGGAACGCCCGAAAGCAGGCAGCACGCTGTGGCTGCACCTGCCGGAAAATCACCTGCACTTATTTGACGGTGAAACAGGACAACGAGTATGAGCAACTGGCCTTATCCCCACATCGTCGCCCACCGTGGCGGCGGTAAACTGGCGCCGGAAAATACCCTGGCGGCAATTGATGTTGGCGCACGCTACGGCCACACGATGATTGAGTTCGACGCCAAGCTGTCGAAAGACGGCGAAATTTTCCTGCTGCATGATGACAATCTCGAACGCACCAGCAACGGCTGGGGCGTGGCGGGGGAACTGCCGTGGCGCGATCTGCTGAAGGTGGATGCCGGAAGCTGGTTCAGCGGCGAGTACAAAGGCGAACCGTTGCCGCTGCTGGCGGAAGTGGCCGACCGTTGTCGTCAACACGGGATGATGGCTAACATCGAAATCAAACCGACGACCGGTACCGGGCCGCTCACGGGCAACGTGATTGCGCTGGCCGCGCGCGAGCTGTGGGAAGGCATGACGCCACCGCTGCTGTCGTCATTTGAAATTGATGCCCTTGAAGCGGCACAGGCTGCGGTGCCGGAGCTGCCGCGCGGGCTGCTGCTGGACGAGTGGCGCGAGGACTGGCGTGAGCTGACCACCCGCTTAGCGTGCGTGTCGATCCATCTCAATCATAAGCTGCTGGATGAGGCGAGGGTTAAGATGCTGAAAGCGGCAGGGCTGCATATTCTGGTGTATACCGTCAACAAACCCCAGCGTGCGGCTGAGCTGCTGCGCTGGGGTGTGGACAGCATCTGTACCGATGCGATTGACCTGATCGGTCCGGACTTTAGTTCTGCGGATTAAGCATACTGCCATTCGACTGCGACGGCAGCATATGCTGCTGTCCGCTGCCTGACGAACTCATCCCTCCCAGCATCCCGCCGTTTTTATTCGGCAGCGGTTGCTCGCGCATCTGCCCCTGCTGCACGCGCTGGGTGTTAGTGTTCATCTGATTTTGCAGGCTCTGCTGCTGCATTCGGGTCTGCGTGTTCAACTGCTGGTTCAGCATCCCTTTTTGCTGTTGCTGCTGACTCATCATCTCCGTCTGCATACGCTGCTGGCTCGGAATGACATAGCCCGGCTGGTTAGGGTTATTCATCGTATTGAGTGGCTGTGCAAGTGCGGCAAACGGGAGCAACGCCGTAAGGATCAGGAAGCGTTTCATGATCATCTCCTTCTTTGAGGTTTCTCTTAAGTTTACCCCGAATTCACCATGACGATGATTTTTTAGGAGTTGTGAACCAGGCTTAAGCGGGGAATATGGCTCCCTTCACCTGGAGAACAATAATGATGAAACCAACCCTTTTGCGCTGGGTCGCCATCGCTGCGCTGATGGCAGGCGGTACATTTAGCGTGGCGGCTAACCCGCCTGCGGCTCCTCCGGTCTCTTATGGCGTGGAGGAAGATGTGTTTCATCCCGTGCGGGCCACGCACGGGATGGTGGCCTCGGTGGATGCGCTGGCAACGAAAGTGGGCGTCGATATTCTCAAACAGGGCGGTAATGCGGTGGATGCCGCGGTGGCGGTCGGCTATGCGCTGGCGGTAACACACCCGCAGGCGGGGAATCTCGGCGGCGGCGGCTTTATGATGCTGCGCACCAAAGACGGGAAGACGACGGCTATCGACTTCCGCGAAATGGCGCCAGCTCAGGCCTCCCGCGATATGTTCCTTGACGATCAGGGCAATCCGGACAGTAAAAAATCGCTGACCTCGCACCTTGCGTCCGGCACGCCGGGCACCGTCGCAGGCTTCTCGCTGGCGCTGGAAAAATACGGCACGATGCCGCTGAACAAAGTGGTCCAGCCTGCCATTAAGCTGGCACGCGACGGCTTTGTGGTGAACGACGCCCTGGCCGATGACCTTAAAACCTACGGCAGCGAAGTCATTCCGAACCATGAAAACAGCAAGGCGATCTTCTGGAAAGACGGAGAGCCGCTGAAGAAGGGCGATAAGCTGGTGCAGAAGAACCTTGCCAAAAGCCTGGCGCTGATTGCGGAGCACGGCCCGGACGCCTTCTACAAAGGGGCGATTGCCGACCAGATTGCCGAAGAGATGCAAAAGAACGGCGGGCTCATCACCAAAGCGGATCTGGCGGAGTATAAGGCAATGGAGCGCGAGCCAATTAGCGGCACCTACCGTGGCTATGAGGTCTTCTCCATGCCGCCACCGTCCTCCGGCGGGATCCACATCGTGCAGATCCTCAATATTCTGGAAAACTTCGATATGCACAAGTTTGGCTTCGGCAGTGCCGATGCCATGCAGGTGATGGCCGAGGCGGAAAAACGCGCCTATGCCGACCGCTCGGAATACCTTGGCGACCCGGACTTTGTGAAGGTGCCGTGGCAGGCGCTGACCAACAAAGCGTATGCCAAATCCATTGCCGATCAGATCGACATCAATAAGGCTAAGCCGTCGAGCGAGATCCGCCCCGGCAAGCTGGCACCGTATGAAAGTAACCAGACCACCCACTTCTCGGTGGTGGATAAAGACGGTAACGCGGTGGCGGTGACCTATACGCTCAATACCACCTTTGGAACCGGTATTGTGGCGGGCAACAGCGGCATTCTGCTGAACAACGAGATGGATGACTTCTCTGCCAAACCGGGCGTACCGAACGTCTACGGGCTGGTCGGTGGGGATGCCAACGCGGTGGGGCCGAAGAAACGTCCGCTGTCGTCGATGTCACCGACCATTGTGGTGAAAGACGGCAAAACCTGGCTGGTAACCGGCAGCCCGGGTGGCAGCCGGATTATCACCACCGTGCTGCAGATGGTGGTGAACAGTATCGATTTTGGTATGAACGTGGCGGAGGCGACCAACGCCCCACGCTTCCATCACCAGTGGCTGCCGGATGAACTGCGCGTCGAGAAGGGCTTTAGCCCGGACACCCTCAAACTGCTGGAGCAGCGCGGACAGAAGGTAGCGGTGAAAGAGGCGATGGGCAGCACCCAGAGCATTATGGTGGGGCCGGACGGGGCGCTGTTTGGCGCGTCAGACCCGCGGTCGGTGGATGATTTAACGGCGGGGTATTAATCTGTTGTGTAATTCCCTCTCCCGGTGGGAGAGGGCAACTAACTACTTCATTCGCGCCATATAATACGCATCCACATACTCGCCGTTGCGCAGGGCAAATTTTCTGCCGGTGCCTTCGATTTCAAAGCCAAACTTCCGGTACAGCGCCAGTGCGGAAGGGTTATCGGCAAAAACCGTTAACTCGATACGTTCGATACGCAGCCAGTTATCGCACAGGTTGATCATCTCGCGCATGAGCGCGCTCCCGACGCCGCGCCCTTGAGCGTGCGCCGCAACGCTGATACCGAACGTGGCCACATGGCTGCGTCGAGGGCTGGCTTCCACCTGAAGCATCAGATCGCCAACGATTTGCTCATCAATGCAGGCGACCAGCCGTCTTTGCCCGGGTTTTACAATAAGACGTTCTTGCCAGTACTCAAGGGAAGGATGAGGTAGCTGTAGCGTGTCGTGATACACCCCTGGATGCATGTAGTTCTGGCGTAAGGCTTCGGCATCTCCCGGTTCCGCATGGCGTATCACTATCTCACTCATTCCTTATTCCTCAGTCAGTTAAACATCCTTTCCAACATCAGTGACTTTGAAATTTGAGTCAACCGCTATTTTTTGCAAAAAGTATTGGACAAGTGCGAATGAGAATGATTATTATTGCTCTGCATTCAGGAAGACCACTACGGGAACCTGAAAGCACGACATTGCTCACATTGCTTCCAGTATTACTTTAGCCAGCTTTTAGCTGGCTTTTTTTTGTCCTTTTTCGCCCTCTCCCCGTGGGAGAGGGCTGGGGTGAGGGCAAAACATGCGCTATGGTAAAACCCAGTAACCTTCCAAAAGGACTGAGCTATGACCTTACATTGCGCATTTATTGGATTTGGTAAAAGTACGACCCGCTATCACCTTCCGTATGTTCTCAACCGTAAAGACAGCTGGCATGTGGCGCATATCTACCGCCGCAGCGCGAAGCCGGAAGAGCAGTCTCCGCAGTATTCCCATATTCATTTCACCAGCGATCTCAATGAAGTCCTGGGCGACCCGCAGGTTAAACTGGTCATCGTCTGTACCCATGCCGACAGCCATTTCGACTATGCGAAACGCGCGCTCGAGGCGGGTAAAAACGTGCTGGTAGAAAAACCCTTCACCCCGACCATCGCTGAAGCGAAAACCCTCTTCGCACTGGCGAAAAGCAAAGGGCTGACCGTCACGCCGTATCAGAACCGTCGCTTCGACAGCTGTTTCCTGACGGCGAAAAAGGCGATTGAGAGCGGCAAGCTTGGCGACATCGTCGAAATGGAAAGCCATTTTGACTATTACCGCCCGGTGGCGGAGACCAAGCCCGGCCTGCCGCAGGACGGTTCCTTCTACGGTCTTGGCGTCCATACCATGGACCAAATCATCTCCCTGTTTGGCCGCCCGGACCACGTGGCGTATGACATTCGCAGCCTGCGTAATAAAGCCAACCCGGACGATACTTTTGAAGCGCAGCTGTTCTACGGCGACCTGAAAGCCATCGTTAAAACCAGCCATCTGGTGAAAATCGACTACCCGAAATTTATCGTTCACGGCACGAAAGGTTCGTTTATCAAATACGGTATCGATCAGCAGGAGACCAGCCTGAAGGCCAATATCATGCCGGGTGAACCGGGCTTTGCGGCGGATGATTCGGTTGGCGTACTGGAGTATATGAACGCAGAAGGTGTGACGGTCAGAGAAGAGCTGACGCCTGAAACCGGCGACTATGGTCGCGTCTACGACGCGCTGCATGCAACCCTGACCCGCGGCGTGGCGAATTACGTCAAGGAATCTGACGTTCTGACCAACCTCGAAATCCTCGAACGGGCCTTCGAACAGGCTTCTCCTGCCACGGTAACCCTTGCGAAATAAGCAAAAATGGCTCCTCTGCACTTGTTCATAATTTTTGAACAGAGGAGTCAATTTTCACCCTCTATGATCCCAGGCGGTTTGCGTCCACACTTACTCCATCGAAACGAACTGAGGGTGAAAACAATGATCTACTTACGCAAAGCAAACGAACGTGGTCACGCGAATCATGGCTGGCTGGACTCATGGCATTCATTCTCGTTTGCCGACTACTACGACCCGAACTTCATGGGCTTCTCTGCACTGCGCGTGATTAACGATGACGTGATTGATGCAGGCCAGGGCTTCGGTACCCACCCGCATAAAGACATGGAAATCCTGACCTATGTGCTGGAAGGGGCGGTTGAGCACCAGGACAGCATGGGCAACAAAGAGCAGGTTCCGGCGGGCGAGTTCCAGATCATGAGTGCGGGTACCGGTGTTCGTCACTCGGAGTACAACCCGAGCAAAACGGAAAAACTGCACCTGTATCAAATCTGGATCATTCCAGAAGAAACCGGCATCACGCCGCGCTACGAGCAGCGCCGCTTCGACGCCAAACAGGGCAAACAGCTGGTGCTCTCCCCGGATGCGCGTGAAGGTTCGCTAAAAGTGCATCAGGATATGGAACTGTACCGCTGGGCGCTGGCGAAAGACGAACAGTCTGTACACCAGATCGCCGCGAACCGCCGCGTCTGGATCCAGGTGGTGAAAGGTGAAGTGTCCATCAACGGCACCAAAGCGACAACGGCAGATGGTCTGGCCATCTGGGATGAGCAAGCGCTCTCCGTGCATGCCGACAGCGAAAGTGAAATTCTGCTGTTTGATCTGCCACCGGTGTAATAAATCATAAATAAATGCCCATCCTTCCCTTTGACAGGGGAAGGATGGGCTTTGTCCGTGATAAACTGAGCAAATCTCTCTCTTCAAGATTTCTCAGGACGATGAAAAAGAAACGCCCCGTACTTCAGGATGTCGCCGATCGTGTTGGTGTGACCAAAATGACGGTCAGCCGTTTTTTACGTAACCCGGAACAGGTTTCCGTAGCGTTGCGTGGCAAGATTGCCGCTGCTCTCGATGAACTGGGTTATATCCCTAACCGCGCACCCGATATTCTCTCCAATGCCACCAGTCGTGCGGTGGGCGTCCTCCTGCCTTCTTTAACTAACCAGGTCTTTGCCGAAGTGTTGCGCGGTATTGAAAGCGTCACGGATGCGTTTGGTTACCAGACCATGCTGGCACACTACGGCTACAAACCGGAACTGGAAGAAGAACGTCTTGAATCGATGCTTTCCTGGAACATCGATGGCCTGATTTTAACTGAACGTACTCACACCCCCCGTACGCTGAAGATGATCGAAGTGGCCGGGATACCGGTGGTGGAACTGATGGACAGCCAGTCGCCGTGCCTTGATATTGCCGTGGGTTTTGACAACTTCGAAGCGGCGCGGCAGATGACGGCGGCGATCATCGCGCGCGGTCATCGTCATATCGCCTACCTGGGTGCGCGTCTTGATGAACGTACTATCATCAAACAGAAGGGATACGAGCAGGCGATGCTTGACGCAAATTTAACCCCGTACAGCGTGATGGTGGAGCAGTCCTCTTCCTATACGTCGGGTATTGAGCTGATGCGGCAGGCACGGCGCGAGTATCCACAACTGGACGGTATTTTCTGTACCAACGATGACCTTGCGGTCGGTGCAGCGTTCGAATGTCAGCGTCTGGGGCTGAAGATCCCCGATGATATGGCGATAGCCGGTTTCCACGGCCATGACATCGGCCAGGTGATGGAGCCGCGTCTGGCGAGCGTCCTGACACCGCGTGAACGCATGGGCCGCATTGGCGCAGAACGCCTGCTGGCGCGCATTCGCGGTGAAGCGGTTACGCCAAAAATGTTAGATTTAGGTTTCACCTTGTCACCGGGTGGATCTATTTAATCCGACAAATTTGAAGTAGCTCACACTTATTCACATCGCGCACGTTTGGATATTGCTTCTCTTTTGCCCCGGCAGGACAATGTTACCGATAACTGTTACCCGTAACAATTGACTGAGGGACACCCTTTGAGCACGACTAATCATGATCACCACGTTTACGTCCTGATGGGCGTTTCCGGTAGCGGTAAATCTGCCGTGGCAAGCGAAGTGGCGCATCAACTTAATGCGGCGTTTCTTGATGGCGACTTCCTCCATCCGCGCAGCAACATCATGAAGATGGCCTCCGGCGAGCCGCTGAACGACGACGACCGTAAACCGTGGTTACAGGCGCTGAACGATGCCGCGTTTGCCATGCAGCGCACCAATAAAGTTTCCCTGATCGTCTGCTCTGCGCTGAAAAAAACCTACCGCGATCTGCTGCGTGACGGCAACCCGAACCTCTCTTTCATCTACCTGAAAGGCGATTTCGACGTCATCGAAAGCCGTCTCAAGGCGCGCAAAGGCCACTTCTTCAAAACCCAGATGCTGGTCACACAGTTCGAAGCGCTGCAGGAGCCAGGTGAAGATGAAAAAGACGTCTTAGTGGTTGATATCGATCAGTCACTGGAGGGTGTTGTTGCCAGCACCATCGAGGTCATTAATAAAAGGCAGTAAGTTTTGAGTACATTAACGCTAGTTTTGACAGCAGTGGGTTCGGTATTGCTGCTGCTGTTTTTAGTGATGAAAGCGCGTATGCATGCTTTTGTTGCTTTGATGGTGGTTTCTATTGGTGCAGGTCTCTTTTCCGGTATGCCGCTCGACAAGATCGCTGCGACGATGGAAAAAGGGATGGGGGGCACACTGGGCTTCCTGGCTATTGTGGTCGCGCTGGGCGCGATGTTTGGCAAGATCCTGCATGAGACGGGTGCGGTCGACCAGATTGCCGTCAAGATGCTGAAATCGTTTGGTCACAGTCGTGCACACTATGCGATTGGCCTGGCCGGTCTGATCTGCGCGCTGCCGTTGTTCTTTGAAGTGGCCGTGGTGCTGCTGATTAGCGTGGCGTTCTCCATGGCACGCCATACCGGTACTAACCTTGTGAAGCTGGTTATTCCGCTGTTTGCGGGTGTGGCGGCAGCCGCGGCGTTTCTGCTGCCGGGGCCTGCGCCGATGCTGCTGGCTTCCCAGATGCACGCTGACTTTGGCTGGATGATCCTGATTGGCCTGTGCGCGGCAATCCCGGGAATGATTATCGCCGGTCCGCTGTGGGGCAACTTCATCAGCCGCTACGTTGAACTGCATATTCCTGATGATATTACCGAGCCGCACCTGGGCGAAGGTAAAATGCCGTCCTTCGGCTTCAGCCTGTCTCTGATCCTGCTGCCGCTGGTGCTGGTGGGTTTGAAAACCATTGCCGCGCGCTTTGTACCGGTGGGATCTACCGCGTACGAATGGTTCGAATTTATCGGTCACCCGTTCACGGCAATTCTGGTGGCGTGTCTGGTGGCGATTTATGGCCTGGCGATGCGTCAGGGGATGCCGAAAGACCGCGTGATGGAAATCTGCGGTGCTGCGCTGCAGCCAGCGGGCATTATCCTGCTGGTGATCGGTGCGGGTGGCGTGTTCAAGCAGGTGCTGGTGGATTCAGGCGTCGGTCCGGCGCTGGGTGAAGCGCTGACCGGAATGGGACTGCCCATCGCGGTCACCTGCTTTGTGCTGGCGGCGGCGGTGCGTATCATTCAGGGCTCCGCGACCGTTGCCTGTTTAACGGCTGTTGGCCTGGTGATGCCGGTGATTGAACAGCTGAACTACTCCGGTGCGCAGATGGCGGCGCTGTCTATCTGTATCGCGGGTGGTTCGATTGTGGTGTCGCACGTGAACGATGCGGGCTTCTGGCTGTTCGGTAAATTTACCGGTGCGACCGAAGCGCAAACCCTGAAAACCTGGACGCTGATGGAAACTATCCTCGGCACTACGGGTGCGATTGTCGGGATGATTGCGTTTACGCTGCTGAGCTAACCCCGGTTTTCTCCCTCTCCCACGGGGAGAGGGAGCAAACACTAAAAACGGCAATCTTAGATTGCCGTTTTGCTTTTACCTAGCCCTTCATCCACGCACGTATCCCGTCCAGGAACATCTGCGTCGCCATCATCACCAGAATCAGCCCCATCAAGCGTTCCAGCGCATTGACCCCTTTCTCGCCCAGCAGGCGCAGGAACAGCGACGATTGCAGCAGAATGATGAACGTTCCGCCCCAGGCAATCAGCAAAGCAATCACCAGATGGCTCATCTGGTTGGGATACTGATGCGACAGTAGCATCAATGTGGCCAGAATGGTCGGCCCGGCGACCAGCGGGATCGCCAGCGGTACGATAAACGGCTCTTCACCCGCAGGCAGGCCGCTGCTGCTGCCTTCCGCGCTCGGGAAAATCATCTTAATGGCAATCAGGAACAGAATAATTCCGCCGGAAATGGAGACCGTTTCGGCACGCAGATTCAGGAAAGCGAGAATTTTTTCGCCAGCAAACAGGAAGATAAACATCACCAGCAGGGCGATGAGCAGCTCGCGGATCATGATCGCCCGGCGGCGCTTGGGTTCGGTGTGCTTCAGCACCGACATGAAAATCGGCAGGTTTCCCAGTGGATCCATTATCAGGATCAATAAAACCGCCGCAGAAATGATTTCACTCATGTAAATTAGCCCTGAATTTCTCTATGGTTATTAGGATGATTAGCTCTTTTTCTGATTGCCGGGCAATCATCGATTAATTTCGCTTGCGACTTTGGCAGCATTTTGTAATGTGAAGCATATCCCAGTTCAATACTGGCTTGCACAAACAGCACACACCCTCTGCAGGAAACAAATGCTATGAAAAACGTTGGTTTTATCGGCTGGCGCGGTATGGTCGGCTCTGTACTCATGCAACGCATGGTTGAAGAGCGCGATTTCGACGCTATCCGCCCGGTCTTCTTCTCCACTTCCCAGCTCGGCCAGGCTGCACCGTCCTTTGGTGGTACCACAGGGACGTTGCAGGATGCTTACGATCTGGAAGCGCTGAAGGCACTCGACATTATTGTGACCTGCCAGGGCGGCGATTATACCAACGAAATCTATCCAAAGCTGCGTGAAAGCGGCTGGCAGGGCTACTGGATTGACGCGGCCTCTTCGCTGCGTATGAAAGACGATGCCATCATCATCCTCGACCCGGTGAACCAGGGCGTGATCACCGACGGCTTGAACAACGGCGTGAAAACCTTTGTCGGCGGTAACTGCACCGTCAGCCTGATGCTGATGTCCCTCGGTGGCCTGTTCGCGCAGGACCTGGTGGAGTGGGTCTCCGTGGCGACCTACCAGGCCGCATCCGGCGGCGGTGCGCGTCACATGCGTGAACTGCTGACCCAGATGGGCCAGCTGCACCAGAGCGTTGCGACCGAGCTGGCAAATCCGGCGTCCGCGATCCTCGATATCGAGCGTAAAGTCACCGAGCTGACCCGCAGCGGCGAACTGCCGGTCGATAACTTTGGCGTACCGCTGGCCGGTGGCCTGATCCCGTGGATCGACAAACAGCTGGATAACGGCCAGACCCGTGAAGAGTGGAAGGGTCAGGCGGAGACCAACAAAATCCTCGCTACCGCGAACACCATTCCGGTTGACGGTCTGTGCGTGCGTATCGGCGCGCTGCGCTGCCACAGCCAGGCCTTCACCATTAAACTGAAAAAAGATGTGTCTATTCCGACCGTGGAAGAGCTGCTCGCCGCACACAACCCGTGGGCGAAAGTGGTGCCAAACGATCGCGATATCACCATGCGCGAACTGACGCCTGCGGCCGTTACCGGCACGCTGACCACGCCGGTTGGCCGTCTGCGTAAGCTGAACATGGGGCCAGAGTACCTCTCCGCGTTCACCGTGGGTGACCAGCTCCTGTGGGGTGCCGCAGAGCCGCTGCGCCGCATGCTGCGCCAGCTGGCGTAATAATTTGTTAACTACCGGGGGTGATTTTCACCCCCTTTTTTTGCGTACTACATGGAGTAAAACGCAGATGTCTTATTTTTTATCAGGAGGAACCTCGTCGTTGGCTATGCTTTAAGGAAGATTTATTTCTCACCTGAGGGTAGGGCGGAGCAGAGAGGATGAGCTGCACCGTTTAGGTCACATTAAAAGTCGTCCCGGAGCGAATAAAAAGGGCGACATAAAAAAACAGGATGAATACCATGTCCGATCGTATTTCGAGAGACGTGATTAATGCGCTTATTGCGGGTCATTTTGCCGACCCCTTTTCTGTGCTAGGGATGCACCGTACAGAGGCCGGGCTGGAAGTTCGCGCGCTGTTACCGGATGCTACAGAAGTGTGGGTCATCGAACCCAAAACCGGCCGCAAGGTGGGTAATCTGGAATGCCTCGACTCACGTGGCTTCTTCTCGGGCGTCATGCCCCGTCGTAAAAACCCCTTTCGTTATCAGCTTGCCGTCATCTGGCACGGTCAGCAAAACCTGATTGACGATCCCTATAGCTTTGGCCCGCTCTTAAAAGAGATGGATGCCTGGCTGCTGTCCGAAGGTACCCATCTGCGGCCTTATGAAACGCTGGGTGCCCATGCGGATACCATGGATGGTATTACCGGCACGCGGTTTGCTGTGTGGGCGCCAAACGCCCAGCGCGTCTCCGTCGTCGGGCAGTTCAACTACTGGGACGGTCGTCGTCACCCCATGCGCCTGCGTCGGGAAACCGGCATCTGGGAGCTGTTCATCCCCGGCGCGCATAACGGTCAGCTCTATAAATTTGAGATGATCGATGCCAACGGCAAGCTGCGCATTAAAGCTGACCCGTACGCCTTTGAAGCGGAGCTGCGCCCGAATACTGCCTCGCTTATTTGCGGCCTGCCGGAGAAGGTGGTCCAGACGGAAGAGCGCAAGCAGGCTAACCGCTTCGACGCGCCAATCTCCGTTTATGAGGTGCATCTCGGCTCCTGGCGTCGCCACACCGATGACAATTTCTGGCTGAGCTATCGTGAGCTGGCTGACCAGCTGGTACCGTACGCCAAATGGATGGGCTTTACCCATCTGGAGCTGCTGCCGGTTAACGAGCACCCGTTCGACGGAAGCTGGGGCTATCAGCCTACCGGGTTATACGCACCGACGCGCCGCTTTGGCACGCGCGACGACTTCCGCTATTTCGTTGATGCCGCACACGCCGCCGGGCTGAACGTCATTCTTGACTGGGTGCCGGGCCACTTCCCGTCGGATGATTTTGCGCTGGCCGAGTTCGACGGCACAAAACTGTACGAGCACAGCGACCCGCGCGAAGGCTATCACCAGGACTGGAATACGCTGATCTACAACTACGGTCGTCGTGAAGTCGCGAACTACCTGGTCGGGAACGCGCTTTACTGGATCGAGCGTTTCGGCATTGATGCCCTGCGCGTGGATGCGGTGGCGTCGATGATCTATCGCGACTATAGCCGCAAAGAGGGCGAGTGGATCCCGAACGAGTATGGCGGTCGCGAGAACCTGGAAGCGATTGAGTTTCTGCGCAACACCAACCGCATTATTGGCGAGCAGGTCGAGGGCGCGGTGACGATGGCGGAAGAGTCCACCGACTTCCCGGGCGTTTCCCGTCCGCCGTCAATGGGTGGCCTGGGCTTCTGGTACAAGTGGAACCTGGGCTGGATGCACGACACGCTCGATTACATGAAGCTCGACCCGGTTTATCGTCAGTATCATCACGATAAGCTTACCTTCGGGCTGCTCTACAACTACACCGAAAACTTCATGCTGCCGCTGTCGCACGATGAAGTGGTGCACGGTAAAAAATCCATTCTCGACCGCATGCCGGGCGACGCGTGGCAGAAGTTTGCCAACCTGCGCGCCTACTACGGCTGGATGTTCGCCTTCCCGGGCAAAAAACTGCTGTTTATGGGCAACGAGTTCGCCCAGGGGCGCGAGTGGAACCACGATACCAGCCTCGACTGGCATCTGCTGGAGGGCGCTGACAACTGGCACCACGGCGTGCAGCGGCTGGTCCGCGATCTGAACCTGACCTACCGCCACCATAAAGCACTGCACGAGCTGGACTTCGATCCGTACGGTTTTGAGTGGCTGGTGGTGGACGACCATGAGCGATCGGTATTTGTCTTTGTGCGCCGGGATAAAGCGGGCAACGAGATTATCGTTGCCAGCAACTTTACGCCGGTTCCACGTCATCATTACCGCTTTGGCATTAATCAGGCCGGTAAATGGCGCGAAATCCTCAACACCGATTCCATGCATTACCACGGCAGTAACGCTGGTAACGGCGGACTGGTCCAGAGCGATGCCATCGAAAGCCACGGGCGCCCCAACTCCCTGAGCCTGACGCTGCCACCGCTCGGTACCATCTGGCTGGTGCGGGAGGGCGAATGACGCAGCTTACGGCAGGTAAACCCGAACCGCTCGGGGCGAGCTTTGACGGAAAGGGTGTGAATTTCACCCTCTTTTCTGCTCACGCGGAGCGGGTCGAACTCTGTGTGTTTGATGGGGAAGGTAACGAACATCGTTACGATTTACCGGCGCGCACCGGGGATACCTGGCATGGTTACCTGGCCGGTGGGCGGCCAGGGATGCATTACGGTTTTCGCGTTCACGGTCCCTGGGCGCCTGCTCAGGGGCACTGGTTTAACCCGGCAAAGCTGCTGATTGACCCGTGTGCCCACCGCGTGGAAGGCGAGTTTAAAGACGACCCGCTGTTCCACGTCGGCTACGGGGAACCCGACCACCGCGACAGCGCCCACGTGGCCCCAAAAAGTGTGGTGGTGGGCGATCGCTACGACTGGGAAGACGATGCCCCGCCGGGCACGCCGTGGGGCAACACCGTGATTTACGAGGCCCATGTTAAAGGGCTGACCTATCTCCATCCGTCTATTCCCAAAGAGATGCGCGGCACCTATAAGGCGCTCGGCCATCCGACCATGATCGCCTATCTGAAACATCTCGGGATCACCGCGCTGGAGTTGTTGCCCATCGCCCATTTCGCCAGCGAGCCTCGCCTGCAGCGACTGGGGCTGAGCAACTACTGGGGCTACAACCCGCTGGCGATGTTTGCGCTCGACCCCCGCTACGCCGCCCACCCGGACAAGGCGCGGGACGAGTTTCGTGATGCGGTGAAAGCGCTTCATGCGGCCGGTATCGAAGTGATTCTGGACGTGGTGCTGAACCACAGCGCGGAAAGCGATCTTGACGGTCCGACGCTCTCCATGCGCGGAATTGATAACCGTAGCTATTATTGGATCAGAGAGGATGGTGATTACCACAACTGGACCGGTTGCGGTAACACGCTCAACCTCAGCCATCCGGCGGTGACGCATTTTGCGTATGAATGCCTGAAATATTGGGTGGAAACGTTCCACGTCGACGGTTTTCGTTTTGACCTGGCGCCGGTGATGGGCCGCACGCCGGGGTTCAGCCAGCAGGCGCCGCTGTTTGAGGCGATCAAAAACTGCCCCGTGCTCTCGCGGGTGAAGCTGATTGCCGAGCCGTGGGACATTGGTGAAGGCGGCTACCAGGTGGGTAACTTCCCGCCGCTGTTTGCCGAATGGAACGACCACTATCGCGATGCCGTACGCCGCTTCTGGCTGGAGAGAAGCCTGTCGCTGGGGGAGTTCGCCGGACGCTTTGCCGCTTCCAGCGATCTGTTTAAACGTGATGGCAAACGACCGTCTGCTACCGTCAACCTGGTGACCGCGCATGACGGTTTTACGCTCCGGGACTGCGTTTGTTTCAATCAGAAACACAATGAGGCAAATGGCGAGGAGAATCGCGATGGCACTAACAATAACCATAGCTTTAATCATGGTATAGAAGGGTTAGGCGGAAGTCTGGATGTTATTGAGCGGCGACGCGCCAGCGTGCATGCGCTGCTGACGACGCTTTTGTTGTCGCAGGGCACGCCGATGCTGCTGGCAGGGGATGAACATGGCCACAGCCAGCACGGTAACAACAACGCCTATTGCCAGGACAACACCTTAACCTGGCTCGACTGGGGAGAAGCGAACAGCGGCCTGATCCACTTTACCGCGGCGCTGATCCACCTTCGTCAGCAGATCCCCGCGCTCACCGCCAACCGCTGGTGGGAGGAGGGCGACGGTAACGTTCGCTGGCTGAATAAAGACGCGCAACCGTTAAGCGCGCAAGAGTGGCAACACGGCGTACCGCGCCTGCAGATCCTGCTTTCGGATCGCTGGCTGGTTACGCTGAACGCGACGGATGACGTCGCTGAGATTGTTTTACCTGACGGGGAATGGCGCGCCGTTCCCCCCTTTGCCGGAGCGGATAATCCGGTAGTAATGGCTGTCTGGCACGGGCCTGCGCACGGAGTGTGCGTATTCCAAAGATGATAAAAAAGGAGTTAGTCATGGTTAGATTAGAGAAGAACGATCCCTTAATGTTGGCACGCCAGCTCCCCTTAAAAACGGTTGCCCTGATCCTCGCTGGCGGGCGCGGAACCCGTCTTAAAGATTTGACCATCAAGCGCGCCAAGCCGGCTGTTCACTTTGGTGGTAAGTTCCGAATTATCGATTTTGCACTGTCCAACTGCCTGAACTCAGGTATTCGCCGCATTGGCGTCATTACGCAGTATCAGTCGCACACCCTGGTGCAGCATATTCAGCGCGGCTGGTCATTCTTCAGCGAAGAGATGAATGAGTTTGTCGATCTCCTGCCTGCCCAGCAGCGTGTTCACGGTGAAAACTGGTACCGCGGCACCGCTGATGCGGTGACCCAGAACCTCGATATCATTCGCCGCTACAACGCGGAGTACATCGTGATCCTCGCCGGGGATCACATCTACAAGCAAGACTACTCCCACATGCTCATCGACCACGTCGAGAAAGGGGCGCGCTGCACCGTGGCGTGTCTGCCGGTGCCCGTTGCCGAGGCGACGGCGTTTGGCGTGATGCACGTGGACGCGGACGATAAAATTATCGACTTCGTTGAAAAACCGGCCAACCCACCAACCATGCCGGGAGATGACACCAAATCGCTCGCCAGCATGGGGATCTATGTCTTTGATGCAGATTACCTTTATGAGCTGCTGGAAGAAGACGACAAAGACGAACACTCCAGCCACGACTTCGGTAAAGACATCATTCCGAAAATTACCAAAGCTGGCATGGCCTATGCACATCCTTTCCCGCTGTCCTGCGTGCAGTCAGATCCGAATGCGGAACCTTACTGGCGCGATGTGGGAACCCTGGAAGCGTACTGGAAAGCCAACCTCGATCTGGCCTCCGTCACGCCTGAGCTGGATATGTACGACCAGAACTGGCCGATCCGTACCCATATGGAATCCCTGCCGCCAGCGAAATTCGTTCAGGACCGCTCCGGCAGCCACGGCATGACGCTGAACTCGCTGGTCTCTGGCGGGTGCATTATCTCCGGCTCGGTGGTGGTGCAGTCGGTGCTGTTCCCGCGCGTGCGTATAAACTCATTCTGTAATATCGATTCGGCGGTGCTGCTGCCGGATGTCTGGGTCGGGCGTTCGTGTCGTCTGCGTCGCTGCGTGATCGACCGTGCCTGCGTCATTCCTGAAGGAATGGTGATTGGTGAAAACGCGGAAGAAGATGCACGTCGCTTCTACCGTTCTGAAGAGGGGATCGTGTTAGTCACACGGGAAATGTTGCGGAAGCTGCAGATCAAACAGGAGCGATGATGCAGGTTTTACACGTATGTTCTGAGATGTTCCCGTTGTTAAAAACGGGCGGCCTGGCGGATGTTCTTGGTGCATTACCCGCGGCGCAAATCGCCGGCGGAGTCGATACCCGAGTCCTGCTGCCTGCCTTCCCGGATATCCGGCGCGGCATTCCCGATGCAAAGGTGGTGACGCGCCGTGACACCTTCGCCGGACGCATCACCCTGCTGTATGGACATTACAATGGCGTGGGCATCTACCTGATCGACGCGCCGCACTTATATGACCGACCAGGTAGCCCGTATCACGATACGAACCTGTTTGCCTATACCGACAACGTGCTGCGTTTTGCGCTGCTCGGCTGGGTTGGGGCTGAAATGGCGGTAGGGCTGGATCCGTTCTGGCGCCCGGACATTGTGCACGCACACGACTGGCACGCGGGGCTCGCTCCGGCATATCTGGCGGCGCGCGGCCATCCGGCGAAATCGGTCTTTACGGTGCATAACCTGGCGTATCAGGGCATGTACTACGCCCATCACATGAATGACATCGATCTGCCATGGTCGTTCTATAACATGCACGGGCTGGAGTTTAACGGGCAGATCTCGTTCCTGAAGGCCGGGCTTTACTATGCCGACCACATCACGGCCGTGAGCCCGACCTACGCCCGTGAAATTACGCAGCCGGAGTTCGGCTACGGCCTGGAAGGGTTGCTCCGTCAGCGCCATCGTGAAGGGCGTTTGTCGGGGATCCTTAACGGCGTCGATGAACAGATCTGGAACCCGGAGACCGACCTGCTGCTCGCGGCCCGCTATGGCCGTGATTCCGTGGAAGACAAAGCGGAAAACAAACGCCAGTTACAAATTGCGATGGGGCTGAAGGTCAACGACAAAGTGCCGCTGTTTGCGGTGGTGAGCCGTCTGACCAGCCAGAAAGGGCTGGACCTGGTGCTGGAGGCCCTGCCGGGACTGCTGGAGCAGGGCGGACAGCTGGCGCTGCTCGGCGCGGGCGACCCGGTATTGCAGGAAGGCTTCCTGGCGGCAGCGGCGGAACACCCGGGGCAGGTGGGCGTGCAGATTGGCTATCACGAAGCGTTCTCGCACCGGATCATGGGCGGCGCGGACGTCATTCTGGTGCCGAGCCGTTTCGAACCTTGCGGCCTGACGCAGCTCTACGGCCTGAAGTACGGCACCCTGCCGCTGGTGCGACGCACGGGCGGGCTGGCGGATACGGTATCTGACAGCTCACTGGAAAACCTGGCGGACGGTATCGCCAGCGGGTTTGTCTTTGAGGACAGTAATGCCTGGTCGCTGCTTCGGGCGATTCGGCGTGCTTTCGTCTTGTGGTCCCGTCCGTCGCTGTGGCGTTACGTTCAACGTCAGGCGATGTCCATGGACTTTAGCTGGCACGTTGCGGCGCAGTCATACCGCGATCTCTATCAACGCTTGATGTAACGAGGCGAAGTTACTGATATGAACGCTCCTTTTAGCTACTCTTCCCCCACGCTCAGCGTTGAGGCGTTGAAGCACTCTATCGCCTATAAGCTGATGTTTACCATCGGGAAAGATCCGGTCATCGCCAACAAACACGAGTGGCTCAACGCCACCCTGTTTGCGGTGCGTGACCGCATGGTTGAACGCTGGCTGCGCTCCAACCGCGCCCAGCTATCGCAGGAAACGCGTCAGGTTTACTACCTGTCGATGGAATTTTTGATTGGCCGCACCCTCTCTAACGCGCTGTTATCGCTCGGTATTTACGATGACGTTAAAACCGCGCTGGAAGAGATGGGGCTGGACTTAGAAGAGCTGATTGACGAAGAGAACGACCCGGGGCTCGGTAACGGTGGCCTGGGGCGACTTGCCGCCTGCTTCCTCGATTCGCTGGCGACGCTGGCCCTGCCGGGGCGTGGCTACGGCATTCGCTACGACTACGGGATGTTCAAGCAGAACATCGTGGACGGACGTCAGAAAGAGTCCCCGGACTACTGGCTGGAATACGGCAACCCGTGGGAGTTTAAACGACACAATACGCGCTATAAGGTGCGGTTTGGCGGACGTATTCAGCAGGAAGGGAAAAAGTCCCGCTGGGTGGAAACCGAAGAGATCCTTGCCGTCGCCTATGACCAGATTGTCCCGGGCTACGACACCGATGCGACCAATACGCTGCGTCTGTGGAACGCGCAGGCCAGTAGCGAGATTAACCTGGGTAAATTTAACCAGGGCGACTACTTCGCGGCGGTGGAAGATAAAAACCACTCCGAGAACGTCTCCCGCGTGCTCTACCCGGACGACTCGACCTATTCCGGGCGCGAGCTGCGCCTGCGTCAGGAGTATTTCCTCGTCTCCGCGACGATTCAGGATATCCTCAGCCGTCACTATCAGCTGCACAAGACCTACGCCAATCTGGCGGAAAAAACCGCCATTCACCTCAACGATACCCATCCGGTGCTGTCGATCCCGGAGCTGATGCGTCTGCTTATCGACGAGCATAAGTTCAGCTGGGACGATGCGTTTGAGGTGACTTGTCAGGTCTTCTCTTACACTAACCACACGTTGATGAGCGAAGCGCTGGAAACCTGGCCGGTGGATATGCTCGGCAAAATTTTGCCGCGCCATCTGCAGATCATCTTTGAAATTAATGACTACTTCCTCAAGACGCTGCAGGAGCAGTATCCGAACGATACCGGCTTGCTGAGCCGCGCTTCTATCATTGATGAATCGAACGGTCGTCGCGTACGCATGGCCTGGCTGGCGGTGGTGATCAGCCACAAGGTGAACGGGGTTTCAGAGCTGCACTCGAACCTGATGGTCCAGTCGCTGTTTGCGGACTTTGCGAAGATCTTCCCGACGCGTTTCTGCAACGTGACCAATGGCGTCACGCCGCGTCGCTGGCTGGCGCTGGCAAACCAGCCGCTTTCTGAGGTGCTGGATGAGCACATTGGCCGCACCTGGCGAACCGATCTCAGCCAGCTGAGCGAGCTTGAACAGCACATTGATTTTCCGGCGGTGAACAAAGCCGTACGAGAAGCCAAGCTGCTGAACAAGAAACGTCTGTCAGTCTGGCTGGCGTTGCATCTGAACGTGGTGGCGAACCCGAAAGCGCTGTTCGACGTGCAGATCAAGCGTATTCATGAGTACAAGCGCCAGCTGATGAACGTGCTGCATGTGATCACCCACTATAACCGAATCAAGGCCGATCCGACGGCGGAGTGGGTGCCGCGTGTGAAGATCTTTGCCGGTAAGGCGGCGTCCGCTTACTACATGGCGAAGCACATCATTCACCTCATCAACGATGTGGCGAAGGTGGTCAACAACGATCCGGATATCGGCGACAAGCTGAAGGTGGTCTTTGTTCCTAACTACAGCGTCAGCCTGGCGCAGCTGATCATTCCGGCGGCCGATCTCTCTGAGCAGATCTCCACCGCCGGGACGGAAGCGTCCGGCACCAGTAACATGAAGTTTGCCCTTAACGGCGCGCTGACCATCGGCACGCTGGACGGGGCCAATGTCGAAATGCTGGAGCACGTGGGGGCGGAAAATATCTTTATCTTCGGGAATACCACGGAAGAGGTGGAGGCGCTGCGCAAGAAAGGCTACTCGCCGCGTGAGTATTACGAAGAGGATGAGGAGCTACGTCAGGTGCTGACGCAAATCGCCACCGGGGTGTTTAGCCCAGACGAGCCAGGGCGCTATCGGGACCTGGTGGATTCGCTGATTAACTTTGGCGACCACTATCAGGTGCTGGCGGATTACCGCAGCTACGTGGATTGTCAGGACAGGGTGGACGAGCTTTATCGTCAGCAGGAGAAGTGGACCTGCGTCGCGATGCATAACATCGCTAATATGGGGTATTTCTCGTCCGACAGGACCATTAAGGAGTATGCCGAGAATATCTGGCATATTGATCCGGTGCGATTGTAAAAACAAAGCCCGGTGGCGCTGCGCTTACCGGGCCTACGGGATCGAGTAGGCCGGGTAAGGCGGAGCCGCCACCCGGCTTTTTTACATCACGACGCCAACGACAGCTCACGCTTCCCCGCATGCTGCAGCAACCACTGCGCCACACGCGACTGCTGTTCGGCATTCAGCCACATACCCTCTTTGGTACGACGCCAGATGGCATCATCCAGACGGCGAACCCACTCATGTTCCACCAGATAACGCAGTTCGGCTTCGTACAGCTCGTGACCAAAATGTTCGCCCAGGTCGGCAATCTCTTTCGCGTCACTCAGGATCAATTCCGTGTTGCTGCCGTAGGTACGGGCATAGTGGCGCGCCATGCCTTCCGTGATGAATGGATAGCGACGACGCAGCTTCGCGGCGTAATCATCGCGGTTGTCGCCGATATCACCGCCAGGCAGTACCGCGCCTTTGGTCCATGCCGGGCCAATGCCTTTGTAGTACGGCGCCAGTTTTTCCAGCGCGTGCTCGGCCAGCTTACGGTAGGTGGTGAGCTTGCCACCAAACACGGAGAGCAGCGGTGCCTGACCGTCCACGTCGTGAATATCGAGCGTATAGTCGCGGGTAATCGCCTGCGGTGAGTCAGATTCGTCATCGCACAGCGGACGCACGCCGGAGTAAGTCCAGACCACGTCATCGCGGGACAGCTGTTTCTTGAAGTGCGCGTTATACACCTTCAGCAGGTAGTTCACTTCGCTCTCGTCGATCTCGACGTTTTTCGGATCGCCTTTGTACTCCACGTCGGTGGTGCCGATGATGGAGAATTCGTCCATCCACGGGATCACAAACACAATGCGCTTGTCTTCGTTCTGCAGAATGTAGGCCTGCTTCTGGGTGTGCACGCGTGGTACCACAATGTGGCTGCCTTTGATCAGGCGGATACCGTACGGAGATGGCAGATGCATCCCCTCGTCGAAGAACTGTTTCACCCATGGGCCAGTGGCGTTCACCAGACCGCGCGCTTTCCAGCTGAACTTCTCGCCGGTATCTACGTCTTCCGCTTCGACGATCCACAGGCCGTTTTCACGGCGCGCAGCGGTGGCGCGGGTGCGGGTTTTCACTTCGCCGCCTTTCTTCTCAACCATCTGTGCGTTAGCCAGCACCAGACGCGCATCGTCCACCCAGCAGTCGGAATATTCGAAACCGCGCACGATTTCAGGTTTAAGGACCGATTCTGAGCCAAAACGCAAACCGTTTGAACCCGGCAGGCTGGTGCGTTTACCCAGATGATCGTACATAAACAGACCGATTCGAATCATCCACGCCGGACGCAGATGCGGGCGATGGGGCAGGCGGAAGCGCATCGGGATGGCCAGGTGCGGTGCCATCTTCAGCAGCACTTCACGTTCGGCCAGCGCTTCACTGACCAGACGGAATTCATAGTGTTCCAGGTAGCGCAGGCCACCGTGAATCAGTTTGGAGCTGGCGGACGACGTCGCGCAGGCGAGGTCGTTAGCTTCCAGCATCAGTACGGATAATCCGCGTCCTGCGGCGTCTGCCGCAATACCGGCACCGTTGATGCCACCGCCTATCACAATCAGATCTTTGGTTTCCATAACACCCTCACGCACTTTCGTTAAAGCTCAGAAATGTTCGATATCGCTCATAATAGCAAAGGAACGCGCTTTTGGTAACATCAAAAAAACAATTTAGAGTGATATGGATAACATAATGGCGTTTACCCGCCGCCAGGACGTACACTACGGGGTAAAATAGTGCGACTAACTTTTCTCCCTCTCCCCGTGGGAGAGGGCTGGGGTGAGGGCATCAGAGCGCACCCAACCTGAACAACAGAAAGAGAACACCATGGATCAGTTTGAATGTATTAACGTAGAAGAAGCCCACCAGAAGATGCACCAGGGAACGGCGGTGCTGGTGGATATCCGCGATCCGCAGAGTTTTGCGATGGGCCACACCCCGGGTGCGTTCCACCTCACCAACGATACGCTGGGCGCGTTTATGCGCGATAACGACTTCGATACGCCGGTGATGGTGATGTGCTATCACGGCAACAGCAGCAAAGGTGCGGCGCAGTACCTTATTCAGCAGGGCTATGATGCGGTCTACAGCGTCGACGGCGGTTTCGATGCCTGGCATCGTCATTTCCCGGCAGAAGTGGAATACGCTTTTGAGCGCTGATCCCGCTATACTGTCCCCTTTTGTGTGGAAATAAGCGACCGCCGCCCATGTTGATGATCACCTCTTTTACCAATCCGCGCGTCGCCCAGGCGTTTGTCGACTATATGGCAACCCAGGGCATCATCCTGACCGTTCAGCAGCACACGAAAACCGATGTCTGGCTGGCGGATGAAAGCCAGGCCGATCGCGTGAATGCGGAACTGGCCCGCTTTCTTGAAAATCCCGGCGACCCTCGCTATCTGGCCGCGAGCTGGCAGTCGGGGCAGACGGGGAGCGGACTGCACTATCGGCGCTTCCCCTTCCTTGCCACCATTCGCGAGCGCGCAGGTCCGTTTACGCTGCTACTGATGGCGGCCTGCATTATCGTCTTCATCATTATGAACGTGGTGGGCGACCAGAGCGTGATGCTCGCGCTTGCGTGGCCGTACGACCCGTCTCTCGATTTTGACGTCTGGCGCTATTTCACCCACGCGCTGATGCACTTCTCGGTGATGCATATTCTCTTTAACCTGCTGTGGTGGTGGTATCTCGGTGGCGCGGTGGAGAAGCGTCTGGGCAGCGGCAAGCTGATTGTTATCACCTTTATCAGCGCCCTGCTGAGCGGCTATGTGCAGCATAAATTCAGCGGCCCGTGGTTCGGTGGTTTATCCGGCGTGGTGTATGCCCTGATGGGCTATGTCTGGCTCAGAGGCGAGCGCGACCCCGAAAGTGGCATCTATCTGCAACGCGGATTGATAACCTTTGCGTTAATATGGCTAATTGCCGGATGGTTTGATCTGTTTGGTATGTCTATCGCCAATGGTGCACACGTCACCGGGCTTGCCGTCGGGCTGGCAATGGCGTTTGCCGACACGCTCCATGCGCGAAAACGAACATAATTCCCAGGGATATTTCATGAAACAAACACAACGTCATGACGCCATTATCGAACTGGTAAAAAAACAGGGATACGTCAGCACCGAAGAGCTGGTGGAACAGTTTGCCGTCAGCCCACAAACCATCCGCCGCGACCTGAACGATCTTGCCGATCAAAACCGTATTTTGCGCCATCACGGCGGGGCGGCGCTGCCGTCCAGTTCGGTTAACACCTCGTGGCATGACCGCAAAGCCACGCAGACGGCAGAGAAAGAGCGCATTGCCCGTAAAGTGGCGAGCCAAATCCCCAACGGGGCGACGCTGTTTATTGATATCGGCACCACGCCTGAAGCGGTCGCCCATGCGCTGCTGGATCACGAAAACCTGCGCATCGTGACCAACAACCTGAACGTGGCCAATACCCTGATGCAGAAAGATGATTTCCGCATCATCCTCGCCGGGGGCGAACTGCGCAGCCGCGACGGCGGCATCATTGGTGAAGCGACGCTCGATTTTATCTCTCAGTTCCGTCTCGACTTCGGCATTCTGGGGATCAGCGGCATCGACAGCGACGGCTCACTGCTGGAATTTGATTATCACGAGGTGCGCACCAAGCGCGCGATCATTGAAAACTCACGTCACGTGATGCTGGTGGTGGACCACTCCAAATTTGGCCGTAACGCGATGGTCAACATGGGCAGCATCAGCATGGTAAATGCGGTTTATACCGATGTGATGCCACCGGCGGGCGTGATGCAGGTGATTAAAGATAATAATGTGCAGTTAGAGTTATGTTGAGAAGCCATTCTCCCTCTCCCACGGGGAGAGGGCCGGGGTGAGGGCATCAGCCCGCACAAACCTACACCCCATACCCCATCATCTTCAACAACTGCTGCGCATGCTGCACCGCATCCTGACGGTGCGCCACGCCCAGCTTCTGATACAGATTGCGGATATGCGTTTTGATGGTGGTTGCCGCCACCGCCAGCTCACCGGCAATCTGCTCATTGCTGTAGCCTGAATAGATAAGCCCCAGCACCTGCCATTCGCGCTGCGTCAGCGGGCTGGTGCGAATAAGTTCAGGTACTTCCGGATGGTTCAGCAGGCGTTCAACGAAGTTCTCGTCGAAGTGGGCAAACTTGTGGCGATGGTGCTGGTTAATCTCGCGCAGGATGCGCTGGGCACGGTGCTGATCCAGCTCCGGCAGCGTGTTGAGCTGAATAAGCTGACGCAGCTGTTGAGCCATCACTTCGCCCTCAATCACAAAGTGACTGATAAACCCGGTACGGTTCGCCAGCTGCAACGCCTCCAGCAGTACGCGCTGGGCATCATTTTTACGCCCGGCCTGCCAGTAGAGCTGGTTAAGCAGCAGCAGGTTACGATTGAGATCGCTCATCAGACGCAGGCTGCGGGCGTTCTCGTTCAGCTCTTCCAGCACAATCTCAGCCGGCTCAAACTCACCGAGCAGGATCTGCGCGCGGGCAATGTTTCGCCACTGGCTTTGCAGGAAGTGGTTATTTGCAAATTCAGGTTTTGGCGTCTGGCGCAGCCAGTTGGCGGCGGATTTCTTATCCCCCGTCATCTGCCAGTATATCACCCGCACCTTATCGGCGTTCGAAACCCAGTCGCTGTGATACTGACCATTGCCGAGCAGGTTCTCCAGACGGTTCAGGTGGTTGCGGGCATTATCCAGATCCCCACGCGCCAGCGAGCATTGCACCAGCAGGGCCAGGCACTGCAGTTGCTGCTGCGGCTGGAAGCCGGAAAGCACCTCTACGCCCTGGCGGGCACAGCTCTCTGCTTCATCCAGGCGCGACCACGCCCACAGAAGCTGGGCGCGAATACGCAACAGGAACTCGTGCATTGGCAGCTGTTCAAGATGCTGTTCGCGAATCAGTTGGAACGCTTTTTCCTGATTCTCCCAGGCCGCCTGCAGGAACCCCTGAGCAAATAAAATTTCGCTTTGCTGGATCAGGCTCCACAGCGCGTAATGCCAGACATCATGACGGCGGGCCATCTGTTCGGTTTGTTGCATCAGCGACAGGGAGCGCGTCAGCTCACCCTTGCAGTGCAGTACCTCGCCGTGTACCGACGTCGCCACAATGCGGCTGTAGAAATTGGCCAGCGGCAGCTCATCCAGCGCGACCATTGCCAGCCGCTCTGCTTCTTCCGGATCGCCATCGTTGATTGCTACCTGGGCCCGCAAGGCGTTAAATTCGCCGTGCAGGGTGGTATCCATATCGCTTTCCATCTCCTGCTCGGCACGCGCCAGCAGGGTATTCACTTCGCTGTAGCGGTGCTGGCTCTGCATCAGCCAGGCCTGCAGCAGCACCAGACGCGGGTTCTCCAGCAGGCTCTCCCACGGCAACGCTTTCAGCGACTCTTCCAGCAGCGTCAGTTCGCTGTGGTTAAACAACCCCCACGCGTGGTTGAGGAGGATATCGCGCAGCATGCTGGCATCACCGGCGGCGAGCGCATGATGGATAGCCTCGCTCGGGAAGCCTTGCGCCATCCAGCTCTCAGCGGCAGCCCGGTGGATGTCCGGCAATTCAGTCGCCAGCTCCCACTGGCAACGCTGGCGCAGGAAACTGCCAAACAGCGGGTGATAGCTGAACCATTCGCCGGGATCGTCCATCCGCGTCAGGAACAACCCCTGGCGTTCAATCTCTTCAAGCTGCAGCTGACCGTTTTCGCAGCCGGTGACGCGCACAATCAACGCGTCGTTCATGGAACGCAGCAGGGAGCTCTTCAGCAGGAAATGGCGGGTCGAAGGATCGACGCTGTTCAGCACCTCATCCACCAGGTAATCAGAAAGATGGCTGGCGTTGATCCCCGCCAGGCGACGCGCGGACTGATGCGTCGGGCTGTTATTTTGCCGGGCGGAGAGGGCAATCAGCTGCAGCGCTGTCGCCCAACCGGCGACATCGTCGCACAGGCGGCTGCTTTCAGCGGCCTCAATCGGTGAGTTCAGGCGGCAGTCGAAGAACTGTTTGGCTTCCTGATGGGTAAAGGCCAGCTGTTGGCTACCCACTTCCAGCAGCTGATCGCGCACGCGCAGGTTGGCAATGCCCAACTGCGGCAGGTTACGCGACAGCACCACCAGGGTCAGGTTTTCCGGCTGATGGCGCAGGAAGAAGCGCATGGACTCATGGATCACCGGGTTAGTGATCAGATGATAATCATCAATGACCACGTAAAGCGGGCGGTGCCACTCGGCCAGTTCAATAAACAGCTGAGAGAAAAGGGAGGACAGGCTGGCGTACTGGCGCTTTTGCACCATCACTTCGCTGGCCACGCAGTGCCCGTTGGTGGCCTGCTGAATGGCGGCAATCAGATAGCTGGCAAAACGTTCTTGCTGGTTATCGCCCTCATCAAGGGAGTACCAGCCAAGATCGCTTTTACCTGCGGCCCATTGCGAAATGAGCGTTGTTTTTCCATAACCTGCAGGGCTCGTAACCAGCGCCAGTCGGAAATTATGCGCGCCGGAAAGTTTAGCCAACAGACGCTCGCGGACCACTGTATGGTCAAGACGAACCGGGCGACTTAATTTAGACGGAATCAACATAGGTTTCACTTCACTGTGGGGAACGAGAGAATTTATTTTTTTGCGCTTCGTAATTAATAGATATAAGGTCGGCCAGAAAGAGAACTATTGCAAGTTATGTCTGGTTTTGGTGGCTCTGAATTTGCACTCTGTCACAAAACATTCAGACAGATGATGGAACTTTCTGGAAAGGGCTGTGATGCCGCGTCAATGCTGGCTTGTATGGCTGTGCTGCGGCTGCGCTGAAACTGGTTTCAGAAAGGTATAGTGACGTCAAATTTAATAAACGCGGGGTAAAGTTTAGTGAAATTAATAATCTTCTTCGTCTGACCCGGTTGCAGAAATATTATTCTACGTAAGTAATCATTTCAGCGCGTTTTAATTTCACCCGAAACTGCATTTCATTTTCCTGACACGCTTCCCGGTTATCTTTTTATCTTCCTGACACACTCCGACTATGCTCTCAGAGTGGCCTCGATCACACTTTTATGCTCATCCCCGCTACTCCTCCCTGCCTAATCCCCTGCGGGAGGAGGAAGAGGAGAAATGAGCCAGGCACACTAGCGCCAACTTGTGTTTTCTTTCTAAAGGATGCCGATCCCCTATGTCACAGCCTACCTTCAACAAAGCTCAATTCCAGGCTGCCCTGACGCGTCAGTGGCAGCGTTTTGGCCTTCATGCTGCAAACGAGATGACGCCTCACCAGTGGTGGCAGGCGGTGAGCGGTGCGCTCGCAGAGCAGCTGGATGCTCAACCTCTGGCAAAACCGGTAAAAGGCCAGCGCCACGTCAACTATATCTCGATGGAATTCCTGATCGGTCGTCTGACCGGCAACAACCTGCTGAACCTCGGCTGGTATCAGGAGGTTGGGGATGTGCTGAAAGAACACGACATTAACCTGACCGACCTGCTGGAAGAAGAGATTGACCCGGCGCTGGGCAACGGTGGTCTGGGACGTCTGGCGGCCTGTTTCCTCGATTCGATGGCAACGGTTGGGCAGTCGGCCATTGGTTACGGCCTGAACTATCAATACGGTCTGTTCCGTCAGTCATTTGCAGACGGGCATCAGATGGAAGCGCCGGACGACTGGCACCGTAACACCTACCCGTGGTTCCGCCACAACGCGCAGCTGGATGTGCAGGTGAACATTGGCGGTAAAGTATCAAAACAGGGTCTCTGGGAACCGGCATTTACGTTTATCGGCGAAGCCTGGGACCTGCCGGTGCTGGGTTACCGTAACGGCGTGGCGCAACCGCTGCGTCTGTGGCAGGCGAAGCATGCGCATCCGTTTAACCTGACCAAATTCAATGACGGCGATTTCCTGCGTGCTGAACAGCAGGGCATCGACGCCGAGAAGCTGACCAAAGTGCTCTACCCGAACGACAACCATCTGGCGGGCAAGAAACTGCGTCTGATGCAGCAGTACTTCCAGTGCGCCTGCTCCGTGGCGGATATTCTGCGTCGTCACCACCTGGCGGGCCGCAAGCTGGCACAGCTGCCTGACTTTGAAGTGATTCAACTTAACGACACGCACCCGACCATCGCTATTCCTGAACTGCTGCGTGTGCTGATCGACGAGCACCAGCTGAGCTGGGATGATGCCTGGGCGATCACCAGCCGCACCTTTGCTTACACCAACCACACCCTGATGCCAGAAGCGCTGGAGTGCTGGGACGAGAAGCTGGTGAAAACGCTGCTGCCGCGCCATATGCAGATCATCAACAAGATCAATGACCAGTTTAAAACGCTGGTGGATAAAACCTGGCCGGGCAACAAAGCGGTCTGGGCGAAGCTGGCCGTGGTGCATGACAAACAGGTGCGCATGGCAAATATGTGCGTGGTGAGCGGCTTTGCGGTGAACGGTGTGGCGGCGCTGCACTCGGATCTGGTGGTGAAAGACCTGTTCCCGGAATATCACCAGCTGTGGCCGACCAAATTCCATAACGTAACTAACGGCATCACGCCGCGTCGCTGGATCAAACAGTGCAACCCGCTGCTGGCCGGTCTGCTGGACAAAACGCTGAAGAAAGAGTGGGCCAACGATCTGGACCAGCTGATCAACCTGGAAAAATACGCGGACGACGCGAAATTCCGCGAACAGTACCGCGCCATCAAGCGGGATAACAAAGTGCGTCTGGCGGCGTTTGTGAAAGCGCGTACCGGGATCGAGATTAACCCGAACGCCATTTTCGACATCCAGATTAAGCGTCTGCACGAATATAAACGTCAGCACCTGAACCTGCTGCATATCCTCGCGCTGTACAAAGAGATCCGCGAGAACCCGCAGGCTGACCGCGTGCCGCGCGTGTTCCTGTTCGGCGCGAAGGCGGCACCGGGCTACTACCTGGCGAAAAACATTATCCTCGCCATCAATAAAGTGGCGGAGGCTATCAACAACGATCCGAAAGTGGGCGACAAGCTGAAAGTGGTGTTCCTGCCGGACTACTGCGTCTCTGCCGCAGAGATGCTGATCCCGGCGGCGGATATCTCCGAGCAGATCTCGACCGCGGGTAAAGAAGCGTCCGGTACCGGCAACATGAAGCTGGCGCTGAACGGCGCGCTGACTGTTGGTACGCTAGACGGTGCGAACGTAGAGATTGCCGAGAAGGTTGGAGAAGAGAACATCTTTATCTTTGGTCATACCGTTGAAGAAGTGAAAGCCCTCAAGGCCAAAGGCTACGATCCGGTGAAATGGCGTAAGAAGGACAAAGTGCTGGATGCGGTGCTGAAAGAGCTGGAAAGCGGTAAATACAGCGATGGCGATAAGCACGCGTTTGACCAGATGCTGCACAGCATGGACAAACACGGAGGCGACCCGTATCTGGTGATGGCGGACTTCACGGCCTACCTGGAAGCGCAAAAACAGGTCGACGTGTTGTACCGTGACCAGGAAGCGTGGACCCGGGCGTGCATTCTGAACACCGCCCGCTGCGGAATGTTCAGCTCTGACCGTTCAATCCGTGATTATCAGGCTCGTATCTGGCAGGCAAAACGCTAAGGAAGCGCGATGGAGAGTAAACGTCTGGACAGTGCCGCGCAGGCGGCGGGGATCAGCCTCAGTTACATTAATGCTCACGGCAAACCACAGTCTATTGGCGCCGACACCAAAAGACGTTTGCTGGATGCCATGCACAAAACCGACGCGAAAGCGTCGGCCACGCCGGTACCGAACGTTAAAGTCTTCACCGCGGGCAAAAAGATGTCGCTGGCGGTGGAAGGACGCGGCGAGTTTACCTGGCTGCTGACCACCGAAGAGGGACATCAGCACAAAGGCCACGCCACCGGCGGCAAAGCACTCACCCTTCCGGCGAAGCTGCCGGAGGGTTACCACACCCTAACGCTCACCCAGGACGAGCTGCGCTTTCACTGCCGGTTGATCGTGGCGCCAAAACGTTGTTATGAGCCGCAGGCGTTGCTCGAAGGCAAAAAGCTGTGGGGTGCCTGCGTGCAACTCTACACCCTGCGCTCTGACAGCAACTGGGGCATCGGCGATTTTGGTGACCTGAAAAAGATGCTGGCATCGGTGGGGGAGCGCGGCGGCGCGTTTATCGGCCTCAACCCGATCCACGCCCTCTATCCGGCTAACCCGGAGAGTGCCAGCCCGTACAGCCCGTCGTCCCGTCGCTGGCTGAACGTGATTTACATCGACGTGAATGCGTTAGACGATTTCAAAAACAGCCCGGAAGCGCAGGCGTGGTGGGCACTTAGCACCACTCAGCAGGCGCTGAAGCAGGCGCGCGAAGCAGACTGGGTGGACTATTCCACCGTGACGGCGCTGAAGATGGCTGCCCTGCGTCTGGCGTGGAAAGGCTTTTCTCAGCGTGATGACGAGGAGATGGCCGCCTTCCGTCAGTTTGTGGCGCAGGAGGGCGAGAGCCTCTACTGGCAGGCGGCGTTCGATGCGCTGCATGCGTATCAGGTGAAAGAGGACGAAATGCGCTGGGGCTGGCCGGTCTGGCCGGAGGCGTATCAATCCGTCGACACGCCTGAAGTCAAAGCGTTCTGTAAAAAATACGCCGATGAAGTGGACTTCTACCTGTGGCTGCAGTGGCTGGCGTACAGCCAGTTTGCCGACTGCTGGCAGGTGAGCCAGGGCTATAAGATGCCGATCGGTCTGTATCGCGACCTGGCCGTTGGCGTGGCAGAAGGCGGGGCGGAAACCTGGTGTGACCGTGAGCTGTACTGCCTGAAGGCCTCCGTAGGCGCACCACCGGATATTCTGGGCCCGCTCGGCCAGAACTGGGGCCTGCCGCCGATGGATCCGCACGTGATGGCGGCGCGTGCCTACGAGCCGTTTATCGACCTGCTGCGCGCCAACATGCAGAACTGCGGCGCGCTGCGTATCGACCACGTGATGTCCGTGCTGCGCCTGTGGTGGATCCCCTACGGTGAGACGGCCGATCACGGGGCGTATGTTCAGTATCCGGTTGACGATCTGCTGTCGATCCTGGCGCTGGAAAGCAAGCGCCATCAGTGTATGGTGATCGGCGAAGATCTCGGTACCGTGCCGGTAGAAATCGTCAGTAAGCTTCGCGACAGCGGCGTTTACTCCTATAAAGTGCTCTATTTTGAAAACGACCATGAGAAAACCTTCCGCGCGCCGCAAGCGTACCCTGAACAGTCAATGGCAGTCGCGACGACGCATGACCTTCCTACGCTTCGTGGCTATTGGGAAAGCGGCGATCTGACGCTCGGTAAAACCCTGGGTCTCTATCCGGATGAAGATGTCCTTCGCGGCCTGTATCAGGATCGCGAGCTGGCGAAGCAGGGTCTGCTGGATGCACTGCATAAGCACGGCTGTCTGCCGAAACGCGCCGGGCATAAAGCGTCGCTGATGTCGATGACGCCGACGCTCAACCGCGGATTGCAGCGCTACATTGCCGACAGCAACAGCGCCCTGCTGGGCCTGCAGCCGGAAGACTGGATTGATATGGCGGAGCCGGTGAACATCCCGGGCACCAGCTATCAGTACAAGAACTGGCGCCGCAAGTTATCCACCACGCTTGAGACGATGTTTGCTGATGACGGGGTGAACAGGCTGATTAAGGATTTGGATAAGCGGCGAAAAGCAGTCGCGAAGAAGTGATAAAAAAACCCGCCAGTGGCGGGTTTTTTATTGCCCTGTGGCGCTACGCTTACCGGGCCTACATGGAGCGAGTAGGTCGGGTAAGGCGAAGCCGCCACCCGACTTATGGCATCAGACCACCATATTCAACAGCAGCACCCCGACCAGACCGCACACCGAAATAATGGTTTCCAGCGCGGACCAGGACTTGATGGTTTCACCGATAGTCAGGTTGAAGTACTCCTTGAACAGCCAGAAGCCCGGATCGTTCACGTGTGAGAAAATCACGCTACCGGAACCGACGGCAATAACCATCAGCTCAGGGCTGACGCCCGTGGTGGCAATCAGCGGCGCAACGATACCGCCCGCGGTGATTGCCGCAACGGTTGCAGAACCCAGCGCGATACGCAGAACTGCGGCGATAGACCAGGCCATCAGAAGCGGCGACACGTTGGTTTCATGCATCATGGCCGCGATGTATTTATCCACACCGCTATCGACCAGAACCTGCTTGAACGCACCGCCACCGCCGATGATCAACAGCATCATGGCAATGATTTTGATGGAAGAGGTCAGCGTGTCGTTGATCTGATCCATGGAACGACCGCGGTTCAGGCCGAAGGTGAACATCGCGATCAACACCGCAATCAGCGTGGCCATCACCGGGTCGCCGAGGAACTCAGCAACGGACAGGAACGCGTGACCTTTCGGCAGAACCATCTCAGCCACGGCGCGCATCGCCATCAGGATCACCGGGACCAGAGAGGTCCAGACGCTGACGCCAAAGCCAGGCATCTCTTCTTCGGTGAAGGTTTTCGCGCTGTACAGACCTTCCGGAATCGGCTTATCAATGCCTTTCAGGAAGCGGGCATAAACAGGGCCTGCCAGAATCACGGTTGGGATGGCCAGAATCGTACCGAACAGCAGGGTTTTACCCATATCGGCGTGGAAAATGGTGGCGATAGCGGTTGGGCCCGGGTGCGGTGGCAGGAAGCCGTGCGTCACGGACAGCGCTGCTGCCATTGGCACACCGACATACAGCAGCGGAATGCTCGCCGCCGCCGCAATGGTGAAGACCAGCGGCAGCATCAGCACGAAGCCCACTTCATAGAACAGTGCGAAACCGACGGTAAAACCGGTTAACACAACTGCCCACTGGATGTTCTTCTTACCAAATTTGTCGATAAGCGTGGTGGCAATACGCTGTGCACCACCGCAGTCCGCCAGCATTTTGCCGAGCATGGCGCCAAAGCCCATGATCAACGCCAGGCTGCCGAGCGTACCGCCGACACCCGCTTTAATGGAGCTAATAACTTTGACCAGCGGCATCCCTTGCATCAGACCGACTGCAAGTGCCACCAGAACCAGAGCGATAAACCCGTTCATTTTGAAACGGATCATCAAGAGCAGTAATAACACAACACCGATAGCAACGATGACTAATGGCATGATTTACCTGGCCTTTGAATTGTTATGGGTAACGTCATTGTTTCAACGACACGTTCCGGTTGTCCCAACTGGGAACAGAGTGGTTAACGGCACTAATACTGATACCTTGGAAACTATTTAGTTTAGTCGGCTGTTATGAGTGTGTTTAGTGCCCATGAGAATGATACGGGTAACATGACGTGATTGAGAATCACCCTGGAGGGCAAAATTTAAATTATGAGACGCAGGTCAACATATGGAGGTAAACGCAAAACGGTAACCGCAAGGTTACCGTTTTTAATGTTTTCACCCTCTCCCGTGGGAGAGGGCGGGGTGAGGGCATCAGACCGCACTATTTTTGTAGGCCCGGTAAGCGCAGCGCCACCGGGCAATACAGACGGGCAATGAATCAGTAGTAAGAGTGCTCGCCGCGCTGGTGTTCGGTCAGGTCACGCACGCCTTTCAGTTCCGGGAACTCGTTCAGCAGTTGCTTCTCGATCCCTTCTTTCAGGGTCACATCGACCATGGAACAACCGTTACAGCCGCCGCCAAACTGCAGAATTGCGTAGCCTTCGTCGGTGATTTCCATCAGGGAAACGCGACCACCGTGGCCGGCCAGTTGCGGGTTGATCTGGGATTGCAGCAGATACTCTACGCGCTCCATCAGCGGGGCATCGTCAGATACTTTACGCATTTTGGCGTTTGGCGCTTTCAGCGTCAGCTGCGAGCCCAGCTGGTCGGTGACGAAGTCGATCTCCGCATCTTCAAGATACGGCGCGCTCAGCTCATCAACATATGCCGTGAGCTGGTCAAATTTAAGGGCAGTGTCAGTTGCTTCCACCGCGTCTGGCGGACAATAGGAGACACCACATTCTGCATTCGGAGTGCCTGGATTGATCACAAACACGCGGATCTGCGTCCCTTCTTCCTGATTTGCCAGCAGTTTGGCAAAGTGCGCTTGTGCAGAATCGGAAATACGGATCATAGCTTTGGCCTAATAGTTGACTAAATTACCTGGGTATAATCATACGCCCATTGGAGAAGGGCTACAAGGTACGGCACAGACACCATACCTGAACCGACGCGGCGCCGCTTTGCAAAAGCAGTCGGGAAAGTTCAGCAACGGTACTGCCTGTGGTGACGACATCATCCACAATCGCGATATGGAGCCCTTTGACGGCGAATTCAAGGCGAAAGGCGTTTTTGAGGTTCCTTTTGCGCAGCCGGGCGCTCAGCTGATGCTGAATGGCGGTGGCATGGCGGCGCGTCAGCGCAGCGGCTGGGTACTGACAGCCGAGCCACCGGGCGAGCGGGCGACAGAGCAGGTCGCTCTGGTTGTAGCCGCGTCGCCAGTGACGGCGCCGGTATAAGGGCACATTCAGCACCATATCCACTTTCGGCAGCGCGCGCGTGCGCCGTGCCTGCAACACCGCTAGCAATAACAGGCGGGCGAGAGGGCGAGCCAGCGCAATCTGGCCGGAAAACTTCAGCGCGTGGATAAGCCTGCTTAACGGTGGAACGTAATCATCGACCGCCACCAGGGCGCTCCACGGTGGTGGCTTTTTCAGGCAGCGACCGCAGGGAAACTGTGGACTGTACGCCGGTAAACCGCACTGCGGGCAGGTCGTGATGCGGCTTGCCAGCGAACGCGTGCAGACGGAACAGACTCCCCACGCGCTCAGCGCAAGTGGCATTCGACATAGCCAGCACAAGCCGGGCACTGTTAGCATAGACAACCTCCATGTAAAAAAAGAGAACAGTAACTGATGAAGACGCTGTGGTGGCAGACCGTAGGGACGGGAAATCGCCATCTTGTGCTGCTGCACGGATGGGGATTGAATGCGGAAGTATGGCATTGCGTAAATGAGGAACTTGCCTCGCATTTCACGCTGCATCTGGTGGATTTACCCGGTTTTGGCCGCAGCCGCGGCTATGGGGCGATGTCGCTTGAAGAGATGGCGCAGCAGGTTCTGGCCGCCGCACCGCAACAGGCCATCTGGCTCGGCTGGAGTCTGGGCGGGCTGGTGGCAAGTGAGATTGCATTAACGAACCCTGAACGCGTGCAGGCGCTGGTAACGGTGGCCTCGTCGCCGAACTTCAGTGCGCAGGAGGAGTGGCCGGGTATTAAGCCGGACGTACTGAGCAACTTCCAGCGGCAGTTGAGCGAAGATTACCAGCGAACGGTAGAACGCTTCCTGGCCCTGCAGACGATGGGGACAGAGAGCGCCCGTAAGGATGCCCGTCTGCTGAAGCAGACCGTGCTGTCGCTGCCGATGCCGGATGTGGAGGTGCTGAACGGGGGACTCGAATTACTGAAAACGGTCGACCTGCGTGAGCCGCTGACCGCGCTGGCGGTGCCGCACCTGCGCATTTATGGTTATCTGGATGGGCTGGTTCCACGTAAAGTGGTACCACTGCTGGATGAACTGTGGCCAGCGAGTCAATCGCTGACAATCGCCAAAGCGGCCCATGCGCCGTTTATCTCGCATCCTGCCGAGTTTTGTTCAGCGTTGATCGCCTTCAGTCACGAAGTGCCCACCACTCCCTAAGACAGGCTTTCCCTTCCGGGCAATGTTTACAACTGCCGGACAGACAACCGTCCGGCTCTTCCTGAATACGTATGGCTTTCCCCATCGCTTCCAGTCTTTCCAGCATGGCATCGATCATCGGCTGCGGCGTATGCAGGCTGAGGCTTAGCTGTTTTGCCTCCATACGCCCCTGCAACGCCAGTAAATCACGAACCTGAATCAACGATGCCATGGCTCCCCCTAGTGACAGTCGCCCGCCGGGCTGTTGCAGCAGGTCGCGGCGGTTTTACGGTTTGCCAGCAGGTTGATATCGACGCGGCTGCGTGCCCGGCGTAGCAGACCGAGAACGAGCACGTTAAACAGCACAACCGCCAGGATGCAGACCAGGCTGTAGCGCGGATGCTGGCTGAAGTTAACGGTCTGGTAAAAGAGCGTCGCCAGCGAGTAGGCGATGTTTAAGCCCCACAGGATGGAGAACCCCATCCAGCCGCGGCTGGACTCACGGGCTATCGCCCCCATCACCGAGATGCACGGAATATAGAGCAGGACAAAGATGAGGTAGCTGTAGGCCGCTGACGCACTGCCAAATTTCTCGCTCATCACGCCCATGGCACCGGTGGCCATTTCGCCGTCGCCTTTGCTGGCTTCAATCGGGTTCGCCAGTACGCTCAGGCTGAAGGTGTCTTTCAGGCTCTGCCAGGTCTCTTCCACCGCGCCGAGCAGTTCATCACCGAGGTGGAACGCCGCCGGGTTAAACTCTTCTTCATGGATATTCTCAGCGGTGTAAAGCGTGTTCAGGGTGCCGACCACCACCTCTTTTGCCATCGCGCCGGTGAACAGGCCAACGGTCGCCTGCCAGTTGTCTTCATGCACGCCAATCGGTTTAAACACCGGGGTAATGACGCGGCTCACGGAGGCGAGGGCGGAGTCGTTGATGTTATCCGCCGCCTGCCCGCTCAGGGTGAAACTGTTCAGCGCGCTCAGGAAGATGCTGACGATAACAATCACTTTACCGGCGCGCAGCACAAAACCTTTCAGGCGCTGCCAGGTCTGGATCGCCAGGCTTTTCAGATGCGGCACGTGATACACCGGCAGTTCCATCACAAACGGCGACGCTTCCCCGCGCATGATGGTGTGTTTAAGCATGAGCCCGGTCAGGATCGCCATCACGATGCCCAGCACATACAGCGAGAAGACCGCCAGCGCCCCTTCCTGCCCAAAGAAGGCAGCGGCAAAGACCGCAAAGATAGCCAGTCGCGCCCCGCAGGACATAAATGGCGCCATCATGATGGTCATCAGACGTTCGCGGGGTGCATCAAGCGTGCGCGCACCCATTACCGACGGCACGTTACAGCCGAAGCCGACAATCAGCGGGACGAAGGATTTACCCGGCAGACCCAGGGCCTGCATCAGACGATCCATCACGAAAGCCGCACGCGCCATGTAACCGGAGTCCTCAAGGAACGAGAGGAACAGGTACATCATGCCGATTTGCGGTACCAGCGGCAGAACGGTGTTGATACCACCACCGATCCCCTGGGCGAGGAAAATGGTCAGCCATTCCGGGAAGTGCAGGGTGTAGCCCAGCCACTGAATACCGTGGACAAATATCGCCACAGAACCAGCATCGAAAATAGGCTGTAGCGCGCCACCGATGTTAATAGCGAGCAGGAACATCAGGTACATGACCAGTAAAAAGATCGGCAAACCGAGGAAGCGGTTAAGCACAATCTTGTCCACGGCGGCCGTAAAGCGGCTTGGCTCGGCCGTCAGGGCATTACTGACCACGTCGCAAATGGCGGCGATGGCCTGATAGCGCGCGTCGGCGATGTGCAGGGCCGGGTCATCGAGCTCATCGCTCAGACGCGCCAGCGCCACGTCCAGTTTGTCTGCGGCATGGCCCGCATAGGCGCGGCTGTAGATATCGCCTTCCAGCATCTGCAGGCCGAGCCACAGGCGCTGTCTGGCGGGCATGCTGTCGTCCATCTCCTGCGCCAGCAGACCGGCCTCGTGCAGAAGCGGTTGCGCATAGTGCACCAGCTCAACGCCGGCGTTGCCCGCGTGGCGGTCAATGGCCAGCTTCAGTGCGTCAATTCCGCGGGCACGGGTAGAAACCAGCGGCACTACCGGACAGCCCAGACGCGCGGAGAGGGCGTCGACGTCGATACGCAGCTTTTGTTTCTCTGCGATGTCGAGCATGTTGAGCGCCACAATGCAGGGGATCCCCAGCTCAAGCAACTGCAGCGTCAGATAGAGGTTACGCTCCAGGTTAGATGCATCGACCACGTTGATTAACAGGTCCGCATCGCCACTCAGAATATAGTGACAGGCAATCTGCTCATCGAGCGAGGTTTGTGACGAAATGGTGGTTAAGGAGTAGGTGCCGGGCAGATCCACCAGGGTGACCTGATTGTCTGTCGTGGTGAACTGGCCTTCTTTACGTTCAACCGTTACGCCCGCCCAGTTACCCACACGCTGGCGTGCACCGGTGAGCTGGTTAAATAACGTTGTCTTGCCGGAATTAGGATTGCCAATTAAGCCAATAGTTAATTTTTTCATTGTTTTCGACTCACTGAAACCGCTGGCTTGTTATTGGGATAAGGCTTCGACTTCAATTAATGCGAGGTCTTTTTTACGCAGTACCAGATTCACGCGCCGGGTTTCGATATGAACGGGATCACCTAACGGGGCCACGCGCACTACCTGGAATGACGAGCCGGGGAGCATGCCCAGCGACAGCAGCTTTTGCCGATAGGCCGGGCTAATTTCGCGGGTAAAACCGGTAATTTTCCATGCACTGTCTGGAGTGAATTGCATAATGCCTGATTCCACGGAAGGTTAAATTATCTACTATGGGATGATAATGAGAATAGTTTTTATCAGCAATATGAAAACTGTGACGGAATGTTGTTAAGCGTATTAATTTACGGCCTGTTTGACCTTGCTCAATATTTGCTGAATTACGGGGCAGGGAATAATAAATGTATTTGTTAACGGAGTGATAAATGGTGGTTTAAATATGGATATGCAATCGGTTTCATCTTTTGCGATATAATTTGTCCCCTCACCCCGGCCCTCTCCCCAAGGGAGAGGGTGTTCAAGTTCCCTCTCCCCTTTGGGGAGAGGGTTAGGGTGAGGGGCATTTACAACCTTAGCGTTTCTTACCCATCGCGGCCGCCAGCGCATCCATCATTGCGCTGTTACCCGCAGGCTGCGCATCACGCCCGCGCGGCTTCGCGCCTTTGGCGGCAGGGCGCTGCTGCTCACGGCTACCGCCGTTACTGCCGCGGCGCGCATTGGTTTCACCTGGCTGCTCGTCCAGACGCATGGTCAGCGCGATTCGCTTGCGCTGCAGGTCCACTTCCAGCACTTTCACCTTCACGATATCGCCCGCTTTGACCACCGTATGCGGATCTTCAACGAACTTGTCGGCGAGCGATGAGATATGCACCAGGCCATCCTGATGCACGCCGATATCGACAAAAGCGCCAAAGTTAGTGACGTTGGTGACGGCGCCTTCCAGCACCATGCCCGGCAGCAGGTCGTTCATGGTCTCGATGCCGTCGGCAAAGGTCGCGGTTTTGAACTCAGGACGCGGATCGCGGCCCGGTTTTTCCAGCTCTTTGATGATGTCGGTTACGGTCGGCACGCCGAACTGCTCGTCGGTGAAATCGACCGCTTTCAGGTTGCGCAGCGCGTTGCTGTCGCCCATCAGGTCTTTGAGTGCCTGCTGGGTCGCTGCCAGTATGCGCTCAACCACCGGGTAGGCTTCCGGGTGAACGGTTGAGGCATCCAGCGGGTTATCGCCGTGGTTGATGCGCAGGAAGCCCGCACACTGCTCAAACGCTTTCGGCCCCAGACGGCTTACCTTCAGCAACTGCTGGCGGTTCTGGAACTGACCGTTCTCATCACGCCAGGCAACGATGTTCTGCGCCATCATGCGGGTTAAGCCTGCCACGCGGGTCAGCAGAGGAACGGAGGCGGTGTTCAGGTCCACGCCCACGGCGTTTACGCAATCTTCCACCACCGCATCCAGCTTACGCGCCAGCTGCGTCTGGCTCACGTCGTGCTGATACTGGCCCACACCGATGGATTTCGGGTCGATCTTCACCAGTTCCGCCAGCGGATCCTGCAGACGACGGGCGATAGAGACCGCACCGCGCAGGGAGACGTCCAGGTCCGGGAACTCCTGGGCCGCCAGCTCTGACGCAGAATAGACGGACGCCCCGGCCTCGCTGACGATCACTTTCTGCGCCGTCACTTTCGGGAACTGTTTCTGCACGTCGAGGTAGAAACGTTCGGTTTCGCGGGAGGCCGTACCGTTGCCGATAGCCACCAGCTCAACGTTATATTTCTCGCACAGCGCGGCCACCACTACAGCGGCCTTCGCCGCCTGACCGGTATGCGGGTAAATGGTGTCGGTTGCCACCAGCTTGCCGGTACCGTCAACCACCGCCACTTTTACGCCGGTACGCAGACCCGGATCGAGGCCCATGGTCGCACGCAGGCCAGCAGGTGCGGCCATCAGCAGATCATGCAGGTTACGGGCAAAGACGTTGATTGCTTCGTCTTCCGCACGCTCGCGCACGGTGCCCATCAGTTCGGTTTCGAGGTGCATCAGCACCTTAATGCGCCATGTCCAGCTCACCACGCCTTTACGCCAGCTGTCTGCCGGGGCGTTATTCAGGCGCAGGCCGAGGTGATCGGTGATGATCTGCTCGCAGTGGCTCTCTTTTGGCGGCTCATCAAACTGCGGGTCGGCGTTGAGAGAGAGCTGCAGCACGCCTTCATTACGGCCGCGGAACATGGCCAGCGCACGGTGAGAAGGCACGGTTGAAATCGGTTCGTGGTGATCGAAGTAGTCGCGGAATTTCGCGCCTTCCTCTTCTTTGCCTGCCACCACGGTAGAGACGATGTGGGCGTTCTTCCACAGATAATCACGCACACGGGAGAGCAGGGCGGCATCCTCGGAGAAGCGCTCCATCAGAATGTAGCGTGCGCCATCAAGGGCCGCTTTGGCGTCTGCCACGCCTTTGTCAGCATCGATAAATTTGGCCGCTTCGGTTTCCGGGTCGTGTGACGGTTCGTTCCACAGCAGCTCGGCCAGCGGCTCCAGACCTGCTTCAATTGCAATCTGCCCGCGCGTACGGCGCTTCGGTTTATAGGGCAGATAAAGGTCTTCGAGTTCAGTTTTGCTCAGGGTGCCGTTAATGGCCTTTTCCAGATCGCTGGTCAGTTTGCCCTGTTCGCCGATGGATTTGAGGATTGCCTGACGGCGGTCTTCCAGTTCACGGAGGTAGCCCAGACGGGTCTCCAGGTTACGCAGCTGCGTGTCATCCAGACCGCCGGTGACTTCCTTACGATAACGTGCAATAAACGGCACGGTGTTCCCTTCATCAAGCAGGCGAACGGCAGCTTCTACCTGTTCGGCTCTGGCCTGAAGTTCACCCGCAATAATGCGGCAGAGCGAATCTTTCATCATGGCTTTATCATCTTGTGGGTCAAAAATCAGGGGATAGTTATACGGGCTGACACGGTAAAATGCCAGCCGTGGAGGGCGCTCTCGGACTATTTTACGTAGGTGATCTCATTGACGTACCAGCTCGCTTCTCCGGCAGGCGTCTGGACGACGGCTAAATCACCCACCTCCTTTTTCAGCAGCGCGCGGGCCATCGGCGAATCGATGGAGATGTAATCCTTACGGCCAAAAATTTCGTCGTACCCGACAATGCGAAAGCGCAGGGTATTGCCATCATCATTCTCGATCTCAACCCACGCGCCGAAGAAGACTTTGCCCTCCTGCTGCGGTGAATAATCGACAATTTTAAGATTCTCGAGACATTTGGTCAGATAGCGTACCCGACGGTCGATCTCACGCAGCCGCTTCTTGTTGTACTGGTAGTCAGCATTTTCGCTGCGGTCGCCCAAGCTTGCCGCCCAGGTGACTTTTTTGGTCACTTCCGGACGTTCTTCGCGCCACAGGTAATCCATCTCTTTTTTGAGTTTTTCGTACCCTTCGCGGGTGATCAGGGGCGTTTTCATACTGTGACCTTCAGACTCGACTTCATTGCAAACATTGCGCACATTACGTATCACGTAGTCTATCAGACAGCGTTAATAATCATTTATGTGATGAATTGTGCAGATAAGCTGCTGTTAAATATGCTTTGTAACAATTTCGACTAGAATTTATACCAGAATTCGCTGGTCGAACCCGTGCACTTTTTTAGAATACGCTGTTATTAGACTATCCGAACCTTTGGGAGTACACACAATGCAAGAGAACTACAAAATTCTGGTCGTAGATGACGACATGCGCCTGCGTGCGCTGCTGGAACGTTATCTGACCGAGCAGGGCTTCCAGGTTCGTAGCGTCGCGAACGCTGAGCAGATGGACCGCCTGCTGACCCGTGAATCCTTCCATCTTATGGTCCTCGACCTGATGCTGCCGGGCGAAGACGGGCTCTCTATCTGCCGCCGTCTGCGCAGCCAGAGCAACCCCATGCCAATCATTATGGTGACGGCGAAAGGGGAAGAGGTCGACCGTATCGTGGGCCTCGAAATTGGCGCTGACGACTACATTCCTAAACCGTTTAACCCGCGTGAACTGCTGGCGCGTATTCGGGCCGTGCTGCGCCGTCAGGCGAACGAACTGCCAGGCGCACCGTCGCAGGAAGAAGCGGTGATTGCGTTCGGGAAGTTCAAGCTGAACCTCGGTACGCGTGAGATGTTCCGTGAAGACGAGCCAATGCCGCTCACCAGCGGTGAGTTCGCGGTACTGAAAGCGCTGGTCAGCCACCCGCGTGAGCCGCTCTCCCGTGACAAGCTGATGAACCTGGCGCGCGGCCGTGAATACTCGGCAATGGAACGTTCCATCGACGTGCAGATCTCTCGTCTGCGCCGCATGGTGGAAGAAGATCCGGCGCATCCTCGTTATATTCAGACCGTATGGGGTCTGGGCTACGTGTTCGTCCCGGACGGCGCTAAAGCATGAGGCGAATGCGCTTCTCACCGCGAAGCTCGTTTGCCCGTACCCTGCTTTTGATTGTCACCTTGCTGTTTGTCAGCCTGGTGACAACCTACCTGGTGGTGCTGAACTTTGCGATCCTGCCGAGCCTTCAGCAGTTTAATAAGGTCCTGGCGTACGAAGTGCGTATGCTGATGACCGATAAACTGCAGCTGGAGGACGGCACGCAGTTAGTGGTTCCTCCGGCGTTTCGCCGTGAAATCTACCGTGAACTGGGCATTTCGCTCTACTCGAATGAAGCGGCGGAAGACGCGGGTCTGCGCTGGGCACAGCACTATGAATTCCTCAGCCAGCAGATGGCGCAGCAGCTGGGTGGCCCGACGGAGGTGCGTGTTGAGGTCAACAAAAGCTCGCCGGTTGTCTGGCTGAAAACCTGGCTGTCGCCCAATATCTGGGTGCGCGTTCCGCTGACCGAAATCCACCAGGGCGACTTCTCGCCGCTGTTCCGCTACACCCTTGCCATCATGCTGTTAGCGATAGGCGGCGCGTGGCTGTTTATCCGTATACAGAACCGGCCACTGGTCGACCTGGAACACGCTGCGCTCCAGGTCGGTAAAGGGATCATTCCGCCGCCGCTGCGTGAATATGGCGCATCGGAGGTGCGTTCGGTGACGCGCGCGTTTAATCATATGGCGGCTGGCGTCAAACAGCTGGCGGATGACCGTACGCTGCTGATGGCGGGCGTCAGCCATGATCTGCGTACGCCACTCACGCGTATCCGACTGGCGACGGAGATGATGGGCGAAGAGGACGGTTATCTCGCCGAGTCCATCAACAAGGATATCGAAGAGTGTAACGCCATCATTGAGCAGTTCATTGACTACTTGCGTACCGGGCAGGAGATGCCGATGGAGATGGCTGACCTGAACGCGGTGCTGGGCGAAGTGGTGGCGGCTGAAAGCGGCTACGAGCGTGAGATTGATACCGACCTTCAGGCCGGTGAAATTCAGGTTCGTATGCACCCGCTCTCCATCAAGCGCGCGGTGGCAAATATGGTGGTGAATGCGGCCCGCTACGGTAATGGCTGGATTAAAGTCAGCAGCGGATCGGAACTCAACCGCGCCTGGTTCCAGGTGGAAGATGACGGTCCGGGTATCAAGCCCGAGCAGCGTAAGCATCTGTTCCAGCCGTTTGTGCGCGGCGACAGCGCGCGCAGCACCAGCGGAACCGGTTTAGGCCTGGCGATTGTGCAGCGTATTGTTGATAACCATAACGGGTTGCTGGAGATTGGTACCAGCGAGCGGGGTGGGTTGAGCATTCGCGCCTGGTTGCCGGTGCCGGTGACGCGGGGGCAAGTGAAAGAGGGGTAATCGGGGTGCGGCCTGATGCCCTCACCCCGGCCCTCTCCCACGGGGAGAGGGAGAAACCATTAAAAAAGGCAACTTTCGTTGCCTTTTTGCTTTTACCTACAGCTTCGGTCCCGCACTCACCAGCGCTTCACCCGCCGGGGTATCGGTATACTTCTCGAAGTTCTCAATAAACAGCTTCGCCAGCGTTTCCGCTTTCTCACGCCACTGTTCCGGGGATCCATAGGTGTTACGCGGGTCAAGGATATGCGTATCCACGCCCGGCAGCGCCGTTGGAATAGCCAGATCAAACATCGGCAGGGTGAAGGTTTCAGCGTTATCCAGAGAACCATCCAGAATGGCGTCGATAATGGCGCGGGTATCTTTGATGGAGATACGCTTGCCGGTACCGTTCCAGCCGGTGTTAACCAGGTACGCCTGCGCCCCGGAGGCCTGCATGCGTTTTACCAGCACTTCTGCGTACTGCGTCGGGTGCAGCGACAGGAAGGCCGCGCCGAAGCAGGCGGAGAACGTTGGGGTTGGCTCCGTCACGCCCCGCTCGGTGCCCGCCAGTTTGGCGGTAAAACCGGAGAGGAAATGATACTGCGTCTGGCTGGCGGTCAGGCGGGAAACCGGCGGCAGCACGCCGAACGCATCCGCCGTCAGGAAAATCACCTTCGTCGCATGACCCGCTTTCGACACCGGCTTCACAATGTTGTCGATGTGGTAGATCGGGTAGGAAACGCGGGTGTTTTCGGTTTTGGATGCGTCGTCGAAGTCGATAGAGCCGTCGGCACGTACGGTGACGTTTTCCAGCAGCGCATCGCGGCGGATGGCATGGAAGATATCCGGCTCAGCTTCTTCAGACAGACGAATGGTCTTCGCGTAGCAACCTCCTTCGAAGTTAAACACGCCGTCGTCATCCCAGCCGTGCTCGTCATCCCCAATCAGCCGACGTTTTGGATCGGTAGACAGGGTGGTTTTACCGGTGCCGGACAGGCCGAAGAACACCGCCACATCCCCTTTTTCACCGACGTTCGCTGAGCAGTGCATAGAGGCGATACCGCGCAGCGGCAGCAGGTAGTTCATGACCGAGAACATGCCTTTCTTCATCTCGCCGCCGTACCAGGTACCGCCAATCAGCTGGATACGCTCGGTCAGGTTAAAGGCGATAAAGTTCTCGGAGTTCAGGCCCTGCTCTTGCCACTGTGGGTTGGTGCATTTGGCACCGTTCATCACGATGAAATCGGGTTTGAACGTCTGCAGCTCTTCGTCGGTTGGACGAATAAACATGTTTTTCACGAAATGCGCCTGCCAGGCCACTTCGGTGATAAAACGCACGGAAAGACGGGTGTCGGCGTTAGCGCCGCAGAAAGCGTCGACAATGAACAGACGCTTGCCGGAAAGTTGCTGGGTGACGAGCCCTTTCAGATGCTGCCAGGTTTCCGGGGAGAGCGGTTTGTTATCGTTCTTCCCTTTACCCTTGTCAGCCCACCACAGCGTGTCGCGGGTGGTTTCGTCTCGGACGATATACTTATCTTTCGGCGAACGACCGGTAAAGATACCGGTATCGACGGCGATAGCACCAAGGTTAGTCAACACACCTCGCTCGTATCCTTCCAGTGCTGGATTGAGCTCTTCCTGATACAGCGTATCGTAATCGGGGTTGTAGACGATTTCCTGGACGTCGTGAATACCATAAGCCTTGAGATCTTGCGGGGTTAAACCAGTAACACGCATATCACTGCTCCTTAGCCAATATGTACTGCCTGAAATTGTAGGGTTTTTCTGAGGTTGTTAACCGCGACGGGGCTCATAGATTTACGTATCTGGTCAAAACCCTTACTAACGGAAAACGCTGCGACTCCAGTCACAGGGCAGGCGGATTATCGCAGGAATCGCTTTTTTGTTGGGGAAAATGTTCCGAAAAGGTTAATGGCTGGTGATTTTATCGGAAAGAATGTGAATGTAATCGCATACACGTAAGAAAATTACGTAAGGGTTACAGTATGAAAACGATTCATGTCGTCCGCGGATTGATGAAACAATACGCTTTTCTGGAAAAGGGATGAGAGATGGAAAACAGTGAAACGTTATCCCCTTCAACGCGCCTGGCCATCGTGCTGGTGGGCGCTTTACAGGGGCTGATTTGCTACGGGATCAGCGAGTACATCGCGTATGCGAAATTGCCATCCTATACGGTGTGGTCTTTGTGCGTGATGCCTGCAACGGTGGCGATGACCGCCACTGTCGCGCTTTCCGTGACGTCATTCAGAAAACCGTTACTCTGGCTGGCGCTCGCGATCGTTGGCGCTGTTGTCGCCGGTATGGGCGCCTGGCTTAAGTGGAGCGTGTCCGGGCTTGAACACTGGGAAATTAAAGAGGCCGTGCTTGTCTGGGGCTTTCATCTTCTGTTGATGATGCTATTGATGTTGCCATGGCTGCAAAGGTGTCTGTCGCCTGCGACGACGGCCTCGTTCTACAGTGATTTTTACGATAAGCACTGGCACAACGCGCTGACTATACTCACTATTTTTATCTCCAACGGCCTCTTCTGGCTGGTGCTTTTCCTCTGGGCTGAACTCTTCAAACTCATTGGCATTCAGTTTTTTGATCGCCTTTTCTTCCAGTCTGACTGGTTTATTTCAGTGGCGATTGGCGTGGTTTCTGCCAGTGTCGCCGTGCTGGCGCGTATGCAGGTGCGCTTGATGCGCGCATTACAAAACCTACTTACCCTGATCGCCACCGGCCTGTTGCCTCTGATGGCGGCCTTAGCCCTGCTGTTTATTGGCGCATTGCCCGTGATGGGCTTTGAGGCCATTTCCGCACGGATATCCGCGGCGGGCCTGCTGACCGCCTTAGCGCTACTGCTCCTTTTTCTGGTGACGATTGTCTGGCATCCGCAGCGTCAGACGCTACCTTACTATGCGCTTCTCAACGGGATGGTTCGTCTCGCCATCGCTATCGTTCCCGCCTATCCGGTGTTAGCAGGATGGGCGTTATGGCTGCGCATTTCGCAATATGGCTGGTCGCCGGAGCGTCTGTATGGCGTGCTCATTACGCTGGTAGCGCTGGTCTGGGCGGTAGGATTTTGCATAAGCGTTGTCTTCTGTCGCCGCCAGGCACAAAAGCTGCAGGCGTCTGTTATCCCGCTAACGGGGTCACTTGCGCTTATTCTCCTGATCCTGATTCATACGCCGGTGCTTGATCCGTGGCGTATCAGCGTTGAAAGCCATATGGCGCGCTACCACGACGGACGCATCAACGCGGATCAGGTCAGCCTGTATATGCTCAGCAACAGCGGGCGTAAGGGACGCGAAGCCATGCAGACGCTGCAATACGATCGGCAGTTTATGGCTGAGCCAAAGCGCCAGCGTGAGCTGTACGGCCTTCTCAGCGGAAACCGGGACGGAGCAGGGAAGATGACAGCCGGGATGCTTGAGAAGCAGTTCACACTCGCACCGGGTACGTCTCGTCCCGACAAGGGGTTATGGCAGGCGATGCTGAATAACCAGTATCGATTTGATTCCTGCAGTCGCGAGCGGAAAACCTGTTTACTGATGTCGTTGGATCTGAACGGCGACGGCAAGCCTGAAGCGGTGATTTATCAGTTTAGCGACCGCACGATTGTGGTGTACACGCAAACCGGTACCGGCTGGAAGCTGGCAGGCGATACCTGGAAAATGCCTGATGGTTTATCACGGGAAGAGCTGGAACGCGCAGTGCAGCAGGGGAAGGTGAAACCCGTTGTGAAGCCGTGGGCAGATATTGAGATCTTCGGTGAACGCGTAGAGATAAACTACGATAATGCACTGGTGCGTTAACAAAACGGCTCCTTGTGGAGCCGTTGCTTTATGATCAGTGAACCTGCGGATCCGCCGGAGAGGCGTTGTTGCGGATCTCAGCGATATCCATCGAGTTGAACACATAGTGCGTACCGCAGTAGTCACAGTGCATATCGATTTCACCGTCTTCAGCCATAATGCTGTCGATCTCTTCATCCGGCAGGGTTTTCAGTGCGCCAGCGCAGCGTTCACGTGAACAGGTGCACTTAAACTCCACGGCTTGTGGATCGTAAACCGTCACCTCTTCTTCATGATACAGACGCCACAGCACATCGGTCGCCGACAGGTTGAACAGCTCTTCCGCCTTGATGGTTTCGGTCAGCGTCGCCAGGTGCTCAAAATCATTGGTCTGCGCATCCTGTGCGGGCAGAACCTGCAGCAGCATACCGCCTGCAGCGGGTTGCCCGTCTACTTCACCGGTACGGATGAACAGGCGAGTTGGCAGCTGTTCTGAACGCATGAAGTAATCTTCCAGGCAAGCGGCCAGGGTATCGCCTTCCAGACCGACCACGCCCTGATAGCGTTCACCTTCTTCCGGGGAGATGGTGATCACCAGGTAGCCATTCCCCACCAGCGTTTTCAGGTCGGCATTTTCAGGAACGTCGCCCTGAACGCGCGCGACGCCGCGCATCTGCTGCTGATTGTTACCGTTGATCACGGCCAGCGACATCGGGCCATCACCCTGCAGCTGCACGGTGATATCACCGGCAAACTTCAGCGTGGCGGTCAGCAGGCTGGTGGCAACCAGCAGTTCGCCCAACAGGGTTTTCACCGGCAGCGGGTAGTTGTGGTTTTCCAGAATCTGTTTCCAGGTTTCGGATACGGTGACCAGCTCGCCACGCACGGCGAATTGTTCAAACAGATAGCGGTGTAATTGGTCGTGTTGGGCCATAATAGTCTCTCGTGCAGGTGAGGGTTACTCGGTCTCACCGTGTTTAAATTTCATCAGATCGCGGCGCTCTTTTTTATCCGGTCGCCGGTCCGGGTGGGGCATGGTCAGCGCATTCATTTTGCGCGCCAGCGCGGTCTTTTCGCGCTTTTCAATGCTCTCAGCCGTCTCTTCATAAAGCTGTACGGCTTCAGATGCGGGCCGTCGTTGTTCGGTAATGGCTTTAATCACCACCGTTCGTTCATCGTTGCCCTGACGCAGCGTTAAGGTGGCATTCAGTTCAACCAGCTTACTCGGCTTGCTACGCTGGCCGTTGTAATGCACCTTTCCGCCGTCAATCATCTCGCGGGCAAGGGCGCGCGTTTTATAAAAACGGGCTGCCCACAGCCATTTATCCAGTCTTACCCCATCTGAGGGTTTTTCTTTCATGGCGTCTCCTTCACGGTCAGTGAGGGGATCATCTGACGATAGTCGCCCAGCCCCGGATGCCGCAGATAGCTTTTGTCCGCCAGGCCGGAGTCAGGATTGGTCACGCCCAGGCAGTAGCGAATGCCAAACGCCGCAGCGGAATCCAGAATGGGCTCGCTGTCATCAATGAACAGCGTGCGTTCCGGCTGTAAACCGGTCTCTTCCTTCACCGCATGCCACAACCGCTGATCCTCTTTCGGATAACCAAATGTGTGGGTGGAAAGTAATAAATCAAGGTGTGACGCAAGACCCGTATGTTCCAGCTTCACGGCCAGATTATGAGGATGGGCGTTGGTCAGCAAAATACGGCGCTTGCCGCTTGCTTTCAGCGCATCCAGGAAGGGCACGGTGTCCTCACGCAGTACGGCGCGCGGGCCCTGGGCGGTAGTCATGGCACAAATATCCAAACCGAGTCGTTCGCTCCAGTAGTCCAGACAGTACCAGTTTAGCGTATGTTGCACCGCGCTATATTGCGAACGAATGAATTCCTGCGCTTCTGCCGGGGAGATACCCTGCTGTTCGCCATAGGTCTCCGGGACCAGCTTTTGCCAGAAGTAATTATCGAAGGCGAGATCGAGCAGCGTGCCGTCCATATCCAGCAGGACGGTATCAACCTCCTGCCAGGCGATATCAAGATGCATAGGGGAACTCCAGCCAGAAGAAACGTGCGCGACAGGGTAGCACAACTTGTCGCGCAGCGAAGTTATCCGATCAGGCTCTCAGAGGAGGGGACCAGCTTAGGATTAAGGCAATTTTCGTAGTATTGCTGGATCTCAGCAAGCCGGGTGCGCGAACGCTGGTAACGGCGCAGGGCCATAATGCCGTTCCAGAAAATAGACACCAGCATGGCGATCATCAGCAGTGATGTACCGATATAACGCCATAAACCCGCGCTGTCAGGCATCCGGTGCAGGCCGATATGGCGCGTACCGTTGGCATCGGTAAAGATACTGGTCACAATCCCTTCGGCACTGAATGGCGTTTGCATCAGCATCTGCGCCAGACGCTGGAACTGCCCCCATTGTTCCTGAGCCGGGTAGTCGTACAGGGCAATCTGCGGATAAGGCTGATCGACCAGGTCGCTGCCTTCATCGCTGACAATCACAAAGCCGCCAGGCGCCGGGCTATTCAGCGCCTGGGCCGCACGGGTGGTTTCACGCATCACAAACGGCGCGGTAGAGGTCGCCACCAGGTTATCCAGCGATTCGGCACTCACCGGGCGCAGTAGCACGTTCACGCCGTCCAGACGACCCGCTTCGGCGCGCTTCACCAGCGAGTCCCAGTCTTTGCTGTTACCCAGGTTCACGAGCGCATTTTTAAGGCGAACGCACTCATCCTGTGCTGAACATAAATCCTGCGTTTTCAATACGATTTCGCCAAAGTCATCCAGCAGTACCATTCCGGATTTCTGAATGGCAGAACGCAGGGCAGGGCTGACGCGTGAATCATCTTCGGTTTTCGGGTGCAGCTGGCGGTTGAGCGTCTGGGTGAGCGCAGTGGCTTTATTGACGACATCCGATTCTGGCAGCGGCAACGGCGGCGCATCGTTCCAGACGATTTGCGAGCAGTCGAACGGCATGAACGGCGAGTTCTGACGGGTATTCCAGGCCCCTGGGGTGTGGATGTTACACATCCCGGTACCCTTCAGACGGAGCGTATCACCCACCCGCACGCCAGCGTCATCCAGCTGCTTAACGCTGGTGGCTTCTACGGTTTGTGCCCCTTTGATCCACGACAGGGTGAATTTGATGGGCATATCCAGCGGCACGAACAGCAGCAACAGAGCAAAGACCAGCGCTGCGCCCCCGGCGATAACCGTACTGCGTAGCCAGTGCTGAAGCGGGAAGTTTTTCACTTCATCGTGCAGGGAGAGGAAGCGCCCCTGACGCACAACATGGCGGTCAAGGTAGATATCAATATCGGTTTTATGCCCCAAATCCTGTGCAATCCATGGCTGCCAGTGGCGCGGATAGATAAGGTCAATAATCCCGAGGGAGATATTGTTGATATGTTCCTGATCGTTCTCACCGAACAGGCCCCAGCGCTTAGGGGTGCCGCGCAGGCAGTGAATTTCACGCAAAGAGGTTTTGGCTGGAGGCGCAAACAGCCCCCACAGCCCGGCGGCTAACATTAGCAGCGCACCGCCCGCGAGCCACGGGACAAACACATCCGGCGTCAGCAGACAGAAGAAAAAGAGCAGGAAGGCGGCCACAATCAGGACCGCCTCGCGAATGCCATCCGGACGACTCAGGGCGTGCTCTTCATGAGTCTCCTGACGAATGTTCAGCAGTTCAATTTGCTCGGTCTCTTCACCGCGAATGGAGGCCTGCTTTGAACTCGCGCGTTCCAGCGCAAAGCGCGGTGCTTCATGAATGTATTCATTCAGCGTATGGCCGTTCAGGGAGATGACCAGCGGCAGCGAATCGGTATGGATAAGCTCAACGCTGTTTTCGTCATTAATGTACTGCTCCCAGGAGGGGGGCAGATGCACTTCAACGGAGTCGAGGTAGTAGCGCCATTTATTGGGATCGTCCGTCGTGATGCCATAACGGGTGATGGAGCGCGTCACGCAGAGCACGGTGTCGCTTTGTGCGTTCAGATTGAGGGTGACCGGCGCAGCAGTAGCCCCCGTTGGCCCGGGCGTTAACTGGGAACGGTTGAGGGTTTCGAGATAGTTCTCAACAGCATCGCGCTCTTCTTGCGTGAGTTTACGCGTTGTGGCACCGGCAAAGGCCGTTAAAAAGGGCAGCCTGAAACGACGCTGTACGCGACGCCTGTATACCCACCCTGCAACTAAAGCGCCGGCCAGCATAGCAGCGAGAACGATCAAAATGGTGCTCATGCTTTCCCCATCTTACTTTATCTTCTTACAGGTGTAGTCAGTGCACCTTTAACAATGAATGAGAGTCTGTGGTTGGCTATCGGCAAGCATGGAGTCGAACTTGAGCATTCTGCAGCGCATCCCAGTGACCGATGATGATAGCAAAGCCTGTCATGGCGCGATATCAGCAAATTCCTGGAAACATTTCAACCTCTTGACATTTGTTTTGATTTGAGGATTGATTCCTGTCAGGTTGCACAAATGTAAATAAAGAACAATTGACATTGCCGAAACCGTGCGGCGTATCGCACAATAAAGTCAGTTCACACTTCAAAGACCCGTCAAGATGAGCAAACCACTACAAAAACCCACCATTCTGAGTGTTGAAACTGTCGCGAAATCCCGGCTGTTTAATGTCGAAAGTGTGGACCTGGAGTTCAGCAACGGCGTGCGTCGCGTTTATGAACGTATGCGTCCCTCATCGCGTGAAGCGGTGATGATCATCCCCATTGTTGATGAGCATCTGATTTTGATCCGCGAATATGCAGTGGGCACGGAATCTTATGAGCTGGGTTTCTCGAAAGGGCTTATTGATCCGGGTGAAACGGTCTTTGAAGCAGCAAACCGCGAGCTGAAAGAAGAGGTTGGGTTTGGCGCGAAAGAGCTATCGTTCCTGAAAAAACTGAGCATGGCTCCCTCCTATTTTTCCAGCAAAATGAACATTGTGGTGGCTGAAGATCTCTACCCTGAATCGCTGGAAGGTGACGAGCCGGAGCCGCTGCCCCAGGTTCGCTGGCCACTGGCGCACCTGATGGATTTGCTGGAAGATCCTGACTTCAATGAGGCGCGTAACGTGAGCGCGCTGTTCCTGGTGCGGGAATGGCTGAAGGGGCAGGGGCGGCTGTAGTGGCCTGATGCCCCAACCCTCTCCCGTGGGAGAGGGAGCAAACACAAAAACGGCAACCCGAGGTTGCCGTTTTGCTTTGGAGTCAGAACAGCTCGTGCGTCTCGCCGTTATCAATAATCTCTGTACCCACCTCATGTACCGCCTGCGTGGTTGGCTGCGTACCTTCGATGAAATACTCCTCACGGCTATTGCCACCGTTGGCTAACTGCCCGGTGCTGCGGTCGATATTGACCGTGACCACGCCCGGCGGTGGCGTCAGTGGCTGCTCCGGCACGCCCTCAAGAACGGATTTCATATAGGCATCCCAGGCCGGTTGCGCACTTTTGGCCCCACCTTCGTAGCCGGAAATCTGATCTTTAATCGCGCCAGACGCCGTGGTGCGGCCTAAATCGCGGCGGTGATCGTCAAAACCGATCCAGACCGAAGTCACCACGCCCGGACCGTAGCCGGAGAACCAGGCATCTTTCGAGCTGTTGGTGGTCCCGGTTTTACCGCCGATATCGTGGCGCTGTAAATCACGCCCGGCACGCCAGCCGGTACCCTGCCAGCCCGGTTCACCGAAGATGTTGGTATTCAACGCGCTCTTGATCAGGAATGACAGCGGGGTGTTGATCACATGTGGGGCATACTCCTGCGCACCGCTCTGCGCCACCAGCGCCTGGTTTGCCTGTTCCAGCTGTGGCTGCGGCACCACGCCGTTCGGCTGCTCCTGCGACACGGCGACATCTTCCATGTCCTTGTTTTCAAGCACGTCAGACTTCGGCGTATTGCCGTAAATCACCGGGATATCGCACTCCGCACAGGCAATTTTCGGTTTCGCTTCGAACAACACACCGCCCTGGTCGTTTTCGATTTTACTGATGAAGTACGGGTCGATCAGGAAGCCGCCGTTGGCCATGACCGAATACCCCCGCGCCACTTGCAGCGGCGTGAACGATGCCGAGCCTAACGCCAGCGATTCGGTGCGCACGATGTTCTGTGCCGGGAAGCCAAAACGTTGCAGATACTCTGCCGCGTAATCGACGCCCATCGCACGCATTGCACGCACCATCACCACGTTTTTCGACTGACCAAGCCCCTGACGAAGGCGAATAGGACCTGCGTATTCCGCAGGCGAGTTCTTCGGCTGCCAGTCGGAACCGGCACCGGCATCCCAGCGAGAGATCGGCACGTCATTGAGGATACTGGCAAGCGTTAAGCCTTTATCCATCGCCGCCGTGTAGAGGAACGGTTTGATATTCGAACCGACCTGACGCAGCGCCTGCGTCGCGCGGTTGAATTTGCTCTGGTTGAAATCAAACCCACCCACCAGCGCCAGCACGGCACCGTTTTGCGGGTTAATGGAGACCAGCGCGGAGTTGACGTCTGGCACCTGCGCCAGCCACCAGGCATCGCCCACCTGACGCACCCAGATTTGTTGTCCGGTTTGTACGACATCGGTCACTTTGCGTGGCGTTGGTCCCTGCAAGGTGTCAGAGCGGTACGGACGCGCCCAGCGGATCCCGTCCATACGCAAGGAGACTGAGGTGCCATCCGCAAGCGTTGCAACGGCTTCCTGAGGCGTGGCCTGCGTCACCACCGCAGGCAGCAGCGGGCCGTAGGTAGGCAGCGCTTTCAGCGTACTGGTGATTTTTTTACTGTCCCAGGCGCTTTCGCCCACCTTCCACAGCACGTTGGACGGGCCGCGATAGCCGTGACGCATATCGTAGTCCATCACGTTATTTCTCACCGCATCCTGTGCCGCCTGCTGCCCTTTACGGGTAACCGTGGTGTATACGCGATAACCATCTTCATAGGCCTTATCCCCATAGCGGCTGACCATTTCCTGGCGAACCATTTCGGTCAGATACGGGGCAGAGAAGGCGATCTCCGGCGCATGGTAGTTGGCGTCGATGACATCGTTGCGTGCCTGCTCATATTCACTCTGGCTGATGTAGCCTTCGCTCAGCATACGTGAAAGAACGACATTGCGACGTGCGGTGGCGCGATCGAGCGAGTAGAGCGGGTTAAACGTGGACGGGGCTTTAGGCAGGCCGGCAATGGTCGCCATTTCGCTTAAGGTCAGTTGCTCCACGGGCTTGCCGAAGTACACCTGTGCCGCAGCACCCACGCCATAGGCGCGATAACCGAGATAGATCTTGTTGAGGTAAAGCTCAAGGATTTCGTCTTTACTCAGCAACTGCTCAATGCGGATCGCGAGGAACACCTCTTTTATCTTACGGATCAGCGTCTTTTCAGGGCTGAGGAAGAAGTTACGCGCCAGCTGCTGCGTAATGGTACTTGCCCCCTGAGAGGCATGCCCGGAGAACAGCGCAACGCTTGCGGCACGGAAAATCCCCACCGGGTCAACGCCGTGGTGCTCGTAAAAACGGCTGTCCTCTGTGGCGATGAAGGCCTTCACCATCACAGGGGGAATTTGGTTTAAGGTCAGCGGGATACGGCGTTTTTCGCCGTACTGCGCCATCAGCTCGCCGTCGGCGCTGTAGACCTGCATTGGGATCTGGAGCCGCACATCACGAAGCGTAGCGACATCAGGTAGCTGCGGCTCAATATATTTGTACAAACCATAAATCGAGCCTGCTCCCAGCAGAATGCAACACACTGCAAGGATTAATAAATACTTTACGAACTTCACCGGAGATTTCCCATCTGGTTTCACTTGGGCAGTTTCTAAACAATCGCGCGGTAGTATAAAGGCAAGCCTGATTCATTGATATAGCCGTCACGGCGACGGGCGATAAGGAGATCGTGAAGCATGGCTTTCAAAACATGGCAAACGGGCGTTCATATTCAACAAGATAGGGTGCTGATTGTCGCGCTGGTTCGTGAGCGTCTCAGCTGGTGTCTGCGCCGCTGGTGGGCGATACCGCTGACGGAAGGCATCATCCTCGACGGGAAAATTTGTCAGCCAGAACAATTGCTTGACGCATTACGCGGCTGGCGGCGTACGTTGCCGCATCAGCACCGGGTGTTTCTCTCATTTCCGGCGGCGCGTACCCTGCAAAGATCGTTGCCCCGCCCGGCTATCGCCCTGCGCGACAGCGAACAGCTCTCCTGGCTAGGGGCTGCGCTCTCGCGTGAGCTGGAGATGTCCCCTGATGCGCTGTGCTTCGATTACGCACAGGACACGTTCAGCAACACATTTCATGTCACCGCTGCGCAAAACAAAGAGGTTGAAACACTACTGACGCTCGCGAAAACGCTGCATTTACGGCTGGTGACGATTACCCCGGATGCCAGCGCGCTGGCAAATTTTCTTCCTGCGGTGGCACCGGCGCAGTGTGTCGCGTGGCGAGACGAACATCAGTGGTTGTGGGCAATGCGCCACCAGTGGGGGCGCCGCTTCGCTACCGAGGCCAAAAGCGTGGCTGAACTGGCGGCACTGCTGGCTCTCGCGCCGGACGATATCGCGCTGTTTGATAGCCAGCGCGACCCGTGGGAAATCCTCTCTCGCTGTCAGCCCCCGCTGCCGGAGTGCGGTGCCGATTATGCCGTCGCGCTGGCGCTGGCCATGAGCGAGGTGCCTGAATGAGCATGACCAATCTTCTTCCGTGGCGACAGCAACGACGCGCGCGCCGCCTGCGGTTCTGGGGAGGGCTGTCTGCGGCCACCTGTATTCTGACGCTGGCAACGGTCTTCAGTCTGAGCATGCACGCCCACCTGAAACTGCACGCCCTACAGGCTGAACTGGCGGGCATGCAAACCGTGCAGCGCACGCTGTCTTCTCGTCTACCTCTTGCCACACCCGCTCCCACGCGCCAGCTACAGCGTATGGCGTGGCACCCGGTACTGGCGTCACTCTCCGATGCCATTCCGGCGCAGGCCTGGTTCACTGAGCTTCGTTACCAACCGCCCTCTTTGATGATTAACGGCTATGCCTCAGCACTGCCCGCCCTGTCGGCAATGGGTGATGCTCTGCGACAAATAGCGGGTTTTACCCCAGGGTCAGCAGGGGAGATACGGCAGGATAATCACGGGCGCTGGATGTTCACTTTTCAGCTCACAGGCCAGGGGTAACGTGTGAACAGAATATTTGAACGCTGGTGTGAGAGCCGTCGCCGGTACCGGTTCCTGTGCGGTGGGCTGGGCGTTGCCTTGTTGTGGGGAACCGCATGGGGCCTGTTCCTGAGGCCGCTTAATTCACAGCTTGCTGCGCTTCAGAAGCAAATGACCGACGCCGTCCAGCGCCATGCGACGCTCTGGCCTGTCGCCAGCAACGCGCCGCGCCGGACACCAGAGCCTGACGCACGCCCGGTGGTGCGCTTTTCCCCGCTGGATTTTCAGGCTGATGGCGCAACGCTGGTGCACTGGAAACCCCTTCCGGGCGGTGGAGAGCTGGCGCTGGATGCCGAGTGGCCAGCAATCCTGACGGCTTTCGCCCGGCTGGCGCAGCAAGATGTCCGGATTGCCGCCTTTACGCTTGCGCCCCAGGGCGCGGCGTTACGTCTGCGAGTGCAACTGGAGCTAGACCATGCGAAATAGCCTGCGCTACCTGCTGGTTTGCTCAGTGCTGTTACTCACCGGGATGCGCGATCCGTTTCATCCGCCCGACGATCCCTGTGCCGTTGGCGAGCTGACGCAGTGGCACTATCGCGGCATGGTCGGCGGGGTTGGCCTGTTGCAGGACGGGAAACAGCGCTGGTATCGCCTGCACTTAGAGGAACGTTTACCGGCGGGCTGGCGGGTCAGCGCAATGAATGAGACGCAACTCGTCATAAACGTGGGTGAAACCTGTGAGCCAGCGCAATGGACATGGCAACGAGAAGGAACGAAAAAATATGAATTTAAGGATAACGCTGCTGTTACTGACGATCGTCACTCCGCTGGCCGCCGCACCGAAGCCGGTCACGCTGGTGGTGGATGACGTTCCTGTGGTTCAGGTCCTGCAGGCGCTGGTGGCGCAGGAGAATCGTAATCTGGTGGTGTCACCCGACGTAAGCGGCACTTTATCGCTCAGTCTGACGCATGTTCCGTGGCGACAGGCATTACAGACGGTGATCGCCAGCGCAGGGCTGGTTATGCGCGAGGAGGGCGGCATTTTCTATGTCCATACGGCGGCCTGGCAGCGCGAACAGCAGGAGCGTAACGCACAGGACCGGGCCCGCAGGCAGCTTGAGGCTCCGCTGCTCTCGCAAAGCATTTCGTTTTCATACGCAGATGCCGGGGAGCTGCAAAACGCAGCGGAAAAACTGCTCAGTCCGAAGGGCAGTCTGTCTCTTGATAAACGCACCAACCGGCTGCTGGTCAGGGATAATAAAGCCGTACTGGAGACGCTACAGCGCTGGGCAACACAGATGGATATTCCCGTCGAGCAGGTCGAACTGGCGGCGCATATCGTCACCATCAACGAAAAAAGTCTGCGGGAGCTGGGGGTGAAATGGAATCTTGCCGAGGCCACTGAAGTGGGCAAGGTTGGGCAAATGACAACTCTTGGCAGTGATTTGTCCGTGGCCAGCGCCACCAGCCATGTGGGGTTTAACATCGGGCGTATTAACGGCAGGCTGCTGGATCTGGAGCTGTCAGCACTGGAGCAAAAACAGCAGGTCGATATCATCGCCAGCCCGCGACTGCTGGCCTCACACATGCAGCCAGCCAGTATCAAACAGGGCAGTGAGATCCCATACCAGGTCTCCAGCGGGGAGAGTGGGGCCACCTCTGTGGAGTTCAAAGAGGCGGTATTAGGTATGGAGGTCACCCCAGTGGTGCTACCGGGCGGGCGCGTGCGCCTGAAATTACATATCAGTGAAAATATGCCGGGGCAGGTGTTGCAACAGGCTGATGGCGAAACGCTGGCTATCGACAAACAAGAAATAGAGACTCAGGTGGAGGTAAAAAGTGGAGAAACGCTGGCGCTGGGCGGTATTTTCTCGCAAAAGAATAAAACCGGGAGTGATAGCGTACCCGGGCTCGGTAAAATCCCCTGGCTTGGGCAGCTTTTTCGTCATGACGGTAAAGACAACGAACGGCGTGAGTTAGTGGTGTTTATAACACCACGTCTGGTGGCTATTCACTGACGGGTAACGATCCCCGCAATGATTTTGCATTCAGTTTGTTGCAGATGTTTGACGTGGGGCATGAATTAGCATACAAGGAGTACCGATTTGAGTTGGACTGACGTCTTGTTGTCTTATGCGTCTGGTGCGGTGATTTAATCAGTTGCCAAACAAGCCGGAGTATTGAGATAATTTTTAGTCTGACTCTCGCTCTATTGCATATGAGGTTTCAGTTCATGTCCTGCTACGCCGGGTGTCTGCGAAGCGGGGATTACCATTAACGAATAGTCTTAGTAGTACCGAAAAAATGGCAGAGAAACGCAATATCTTTCTGGTTGGGCCTATGGGTGCCGGCAAAAGCACTATTGGGCGTCAGTTAGCTCAACAACTCAATATGGAATTTTACGATTCTGATCAAGAGATTGAGAAACGAACCGGAGCTGATGTGGGCTGGGTCTTCGATGTAGAAGGCGAAGAAGGTTTCCGTGACCGAGAAGAAAAAGTGATCAACGAACTCACGGAAAAACAGGGCATCGTGCTGGCGACCGGCGGCGGTTCTGTAAAATCTCGCGAAACCCGCAACCGTCTCTCCGCCCGTGGCGTAGTGGTCTATCTTGAGACGACCATTGAAAAACAGCTGGCACGTACGCAGCGCGATAAAAAGCGCCCGCTGCTGCAGGTTGAAACGCCACCACGCGAAGTTCTGGAAGCGTTGGCCGATGAACGCAATCCTCTGTACGAAGAGATTGCTGATGTGACCATTCGTACTGATGATCAGAGCGCTAAAGTGGTTGCAAACCAGATTATTCATATGCTGGAAAGCAACTGATTCTGGCTTTATATACACTCGCCTGCGGGTAAAAGCATTAAAGGTGGATGTCGCGTCATGGAGAGGATTACAGTTACTCTCGGGGAACGTAGTTACCCTATCACCATCGCGGCTGGTTTGTTTAACGACCCAGCTTCCTTTTTACCACTGAAAGCGGGTGATCAGGCGATGCTGGTCACCAATGAGACGCTGGCTCCGCTTTATCTTGACCGCGTTCGCCACCTGCTTGAGCAGGCGGGCGTGAAAGTCGACAGTGTAATTCTGCCCGATGGCGAGCAGTATAAAAGCCTGACGGTACTGGATACCGTCTTTACCGCATTGCTGCAAAAACCCCATGGTCGCGATACGACACTGCTTGCTCTCGGCGGCGGTGTTGTGGGCGATCTGACGGGCTTTGCGGCAGCAAGCTATCAACGTGGTGTCCGTTTTATTCAGATTCCGACCACCTTACTGTCTCAGGTCGACTCTTCCGTTGGCGGCAAAACCGCGGTCAACCATCCGCTCGGCAAAAACATGATTGGCGCGTTCTACCAGCCTGCTTCGGTGGTGGTGGATCTCGACTGTCTGAAAACCCTGCCAGCACGCGAACTGGCCTCTGGCCTGGCTGAAGTGATCAAATACGGCATTATTCTCGACGGTGAGTTCTTTAACTGGCTGGAAGAGAATATGGATGCGCTGCTGCGCCTGGATGAGGCTAAACTGGCATACTGCATTCGCCGTTGTTGTGAGCTGAAAGCAGAAGTTGTTGCAGCAGACGAGCGTGAAACGGGCTTACGTGCTTTACTGAATCTTGGGCATACGTTTGGCCACGCGATTGAAGCCGAAATGGGTTACGGAAACTGGCTCCACGGTGAAGCTGTCGCTGCTGGCATGGTGATGGCTGCCCGTACCTCCGAACGTCTGGGTCAGTTCAAACCGGAAGAGACGGCACGTATCATCGCACTGCTGGAACGTGCTGGCTTGCCGGTAACCGGGCCGCAGGAGATGTCGGCGCAAGCGTATTTACCCCACATGATGCGCGATAAAAAAGTATTGGCAGGTGAGATGCGTCTTGTACTCCCGCTTGCAATAGGGAAGAGTGAAGTGCGCGGCGGAGTGCCGCACGATGTCGTTCTTGGCGCTATCGCTGATTGTCAGCAGGCGTAACAACTAGAAAGGTCAGGCCACTGTTACCGGTGGTCGTTTAGCTTCAGGCGAAATGCAAAGTCGTAGGCATAAGCCTTTGAGTGGGGTGTTAAATGGATGAATTCAAACCAGAAGACGAGCTGAAACCCGATCCCAGCGATCGTCGTACTGGTCGTTCTCGTCAATCTTCAGAACGTGATAACGAGCCGCAGATCAACTTTGACGATGTTGATCTGGATGCAGACGATCGTCGCCCTTCACGTAGCCGCAATGCGCGTGATGAGCGAGAAGAAGAGGATTATGAGTCCGAAGAAGATTCAATGGACGAAGAGCCAGTAGAGCGTCGCCCGCGTAAACGTAAAAAAGCGGCCGCGCAGAAACCGGCCTCCCGCCAGTACATCATGATGGGACTGGGCGTTCTGGTGCTTGTGCTGCTGATTGTCGGCATTGGCTCCGCGCTGAAAGCGCCTTCCACGAATTCTGGCGAGCAAACGGCTTCCACTGAGAAGAGCATCAACCTCTCCGGTAACGATGCGGCAGATCAGGCAAATGGTGCACAGCCAGCGCCGGGGACCACCTCCGCAGAGCAGACCGCCAGTAACACAACGACGGCGCAGGATGTTTCCCTGCCGCCAGTCTCTTCTACCCCCGCTCAGAATCAGGCACCTGCCACGCCAGAAGGCCAGCAGCGTGTAGAAGTTCAGGGCGATCTGAACAACGCGCTGATGCAGCCGCAAAACCAGCAGCAGGTGGATAACGTCGTGGTGAACTCTACGCTGCCAACTGAACCTGCAACCGTTGCGCCTGTTCGCGGTGGCAACGCTCAGCCACAAACCGCAGCAACGGAAAGCAAGCCGCGTCAGACTCAGACTGCACCACGTCAGGAACGTAAGCAGGCGGTCATTGAACCTAAGCGTGAAACCAAACCTCAGGCTGTGGTAAAAGCACCAGAAGTCAAAGCGACCCCGGCGCAGCCGAAACGGACTGAAACCGCTGCGGCAAGCGAGCCCGCAAAAGCGCCAGTGACGCAGACTGCACCGAAAGCCACGGCGACCACCACTGCACCTGCGGCGACAACGGCTCCAGCTGCAACCGCCACTGCATCGGCTGGCACAACCGGTAAAACGACGGGCAACGTCGGTTCACTGAAATCTGCGCCATCCAGTAACTACACGCTGCAGCTGAGCAGTTCGTCCAACTATGACAACCTAAACGGTTGGGCGAAGAAATCGAATCTGAAAAACTACGTGGTTTATCAGACGACCCGTAACGGGCAGCCGTGGTATGTGCTGGTGAGCGGTGTGTATGCTTCTAAAGATGAAGCGAAACGTGCCGTGGCGACACTGCCAGCAGACGTTCGGGCGAAAAACCCGTGGGCGAAGCCCATTCATCAGGTTCAGGCCGATCTTAAGTAATGTTTAAAGCGCAGGATGCTGTCGGAGCTTTCTCCACAGCCGGAGAAGGTGTAATCAGTTAGTCAGCATGAAAAAAAATCGCGCTTTTCTGAAATGGGCAGGGGGGAAATACCCCCTGCTTGATGATATTAAAAAGCACCTGCCTAAAGGCGAGTGTCTTATCGAGCCCTTTGTGGGCGCAGGATCGGTGTTCCTGAACACCGATTTTTCTCGTTATATCCTGGCGGATATCAACAGCGATCTCATCAGCCTCTATAACATCGTCAAACTGCGTACCGATGAGTATGTGGAAGAGGCGCGCAAGCTGTTTACGCCCGAGAACAATCACCCGGATGTTTACTACCAGCTGCGCACTGAGTTTAACCAGAGCCAGGATCCGTTCCGTCGGGCGCTGTTGTTCCTCTATCTCAACCGCCATGGTTACAACGGCCTGTGCCGGTATAATCTGCGTGGGGAATTCAACGTGCCGTTTGGCCGCTATAAGCGCCCTTACTTCCCGCAGGATGAGCTGTATCACTTTGCTGAAAAAGCGCAAAATGCAGAATTCCACTGCCTCTCATATGAAGAGTGTATGGAACTGGCGGGCGTAGACTCGGTAGTTTACTGCGATCCGCCTTACGCCCCGCTGTCTGCGACGGCGAATTTTACCGCCTATCACACCAACAGCTTCAGTCCGGCCGAGCAGGCCCGTCTGGCGGAGATGGCGGAAAAGCTGGTCAGCAAAAGAATTCCGGTGTTAATTTCGAATCACGATACCCCTGATACGCGCGAATGGTACAAAGCCGCGAAGCATTTTCAGGTCAAAGTGCGGCGTAGCATTAGCAGCAACGGCGGCACACGTAAAAAGGTGGACGAACTCCTGGCTCTTTATCGCCCCTGAGCCGTTTTGCCCGCCGGTAAACACATTTCAAGGAGATGCGGATGAAACAGTTTTTGATTGCTCCCTCAATTCTGTCGGCCGATTTTGCCCGCCTGGGTGAGGACACTGCTAACGCGCTCGCCGCGGGTGCGGATGTCGTCCATTTCGACGTTATGGATAACCACTACGTTCCTAATCTGACCATTGGCCCCATGGTGCTCAAGGCGCTGCGTAACTACGGTATTACCGCGCCCATTGACGTCCATCTGATGGTGAAACCGGTTGATCGCATCGTGCCTGATTTTGCCGCGGCGGGCGCCAGTATCATTACTTTTCACCCGGAAGCGTCTGAACACGTTGACCGCATGCTGCAGCTGATTAAAGAAAACGGCTGTAAAGCGGGCCTGGTCTTTAACCCGGCAACGCCGCTGAGCTATCTCGACTATGTGATGGATAAGCTGGACGTTATCTTGCTGATGTCCGTTAACCCGGGCTTTGGCGGGCAGTCATTCATTCCTCACACGCTCGATAAACTGCGTGAAGTGCGCCGTCGTATTGATGAGTCAGGCTATGACATCCGTCTGGAAGTGGATGGTGGCGTGAAGGTGAATAACATTGGCGAAATTGCGGCTGCGGGCGCGGATATGTTCGTTGCCGGTTCGGCAATTTTCGACCAACCGGATTACAAAAAAGTTATAGATGAAATGCGCCGCGAGCTGGCGAAGGTAAGTCATGGATAAATTGCAGGCAACCCGGGGTATTGCATTTGACCTCGATGGCACGCTGGTTGACAGCGCGCCGGGCTTAACGAGCGCCGTCGACCAGGCGCTGTACGCCCTTGAACTGCCCGTCGCGGGCGAAGATCGCGTCGTGACGTGGATTGGTAATGGCGCAGATGTCCTGATGGAGCGCGCCCTGACGTGGGCTCGGCAGGAGCGTGCGTCACAACGTTCCGCACAGGGTAAACCGAGCGTTGATCACGCGGATATCCCGCAGGAAGAACAGCTACGGATTCTGCGCAAACTGTTTGACCGTTTCTACGAAGAAACCGTTGAAGAAGGCAGCTTCCTGTTCCCGGACGTGAAGGAAACGCTGAGCGCGCTGCATGCGAAAGGCATTCCGCTGGGGCTGGTTACCAACAAGCCGACGCCGTTTGTTGCGCCATTGCTGGACGCGCTGGATATCGCGAAATACTTCACCGTGATTGTGGGCGGTGATGACGTACAGAATAAAAAGCCGCACCCGGAACCGCTGTTGCTGGTGGCAGGAAAATTATCCTTAACACCTGCTGAGCTGCTCTTTGTCGGTGATTCACGCAATGATATTCTGGCTGCCAGAGCGGCGGGTTGTCCCTCCGTGGGGTTAACCTATGGCTACAACTACGGTGAGGCCATTACCCTGAGTGAGCCGGACGTCGTGTTCGATCGCTTCAAAGATTTGTTGCCCGCACTCGGGCTTTCATACAGTGAACATCAGGAATTGAAAAATGACTAAGCCCATCGTTTTTAGTGGCGCCCAGCCGTCAGGTGAATTGACCATTGGTAACTACATGGGTGCGTTACGTCAGTGGGTTAGCATGCAGGATGACTACCATTGCATTTACTGCATTGTGGATCTGCATGCTATTACCGCCCGTCAGGATCCTGAGAAGCTGCGTAAAGCCACGCTGGACACCCTGGCGCTCTATCTGGCCTGCGGGATCGATCCTGAAAAGAGCACCATCTTCGTTCAGTCTCACGTGCCGGAGCATGCACAGCTTGGCTGGGCGCTGAACTGCTACACCTACTTTGGTGAACTGAGCCGTATGACGCAGTTCAAGGATAAATCCGCGCGCTATTCCGAGAACATCAACGCCGGTCTGTTTGACTATCCGGTGCTGATGGCGGCTGACATTCTGCTGTATCAGACTAACCAGGTGCCGGTGGGTGAAGACCAGAAGCAACATCTTGAGCTGAGCCGTGATATCGCCCAGCGCTTTAACGCCCTGTATGGCGAAGTGTTCAAAGTGCCAGAGCCATTTATTCCAAAATCCGGTGCACGCGTGATGTCGCTGCTGGAGCCGACCAAAAAGATGTCCAAGTCTGACGATAACCGCAACAACGTTATTGGCCTGCTGGAAGATCCGAAATCGGTGGTTAAAAAGCTCAAGCGTGCCGTGACCGACTCCGACGAGCCGCCTGTTGTGCGCTACGATGTGCAGAACAAAGCGGGGGTCTCCAACCTGCTGGATATCCTCTCCGGTGTGACCGGCCAGAGCATTCCTGAGCTGGAACAGCACTTTGAAGGCAAGATGTACGGCCACCTGAAAGGCGAAGTGGCGGATGCCGTTTCCGGTATGCTGACCGAGCTGCAGGAGCGTTATCACCGCTACCGTAACGATGAAGCCTTCCTGCAGAAGGTGATGAAAGAGGGCGCTGAAAAAGCCAGCGCGCGCGCGTCAGAAACCCTGAAAGCGGTGTATGAAGCGATTGGGTTTGTGGGTAAGCCGTAGGTAAAAGCAAAACGGTAACGGCGTTACCGTTTTTAGGGTTTGTACCCTCTCCCACAGGGAGAGGGCCAGGGTGAGGGCATCACGCTGCACTTTTCTAAACAAAAAAACCGGGGAATCCCCGGTTTTTTTACACCTGTAAAACAGCTTACTGCTGTGCCGCCGGGCCACAACCCCCGATGATCTTCGAAATAGAGATCGCCGGGTGCAGCAGATAATCGTAGCTGCAGTTATTTTTGGTGTTTTGCACGTGGCCAGTGCAGGCCGTCAGAGTCGATAACAGGCCTACCAGAACGGCAGCTTTAGCCAGTTTGAACATACGCATTCCTTGTCTTAAAAAAACTAAATTGGATGTAACACGAGGGAATAAATGGAAAAGTTCCATTTTGCGGGAGGTATGTTATCGACAGCAGTAACAGGGGAGTAGTCCGGTTAAGGACTACTCGAAGAAGGGAGAATATGCGCTAGTGATTTGAGAACCAGTTGAGTTTATCGCGCAGCTCGACCACGCGGCCGACAATAATCAGCGCCGGGCTTTCAACCTGCTGCGCCAGCTCACCCAGCTGTGTCAGCACGCCATTTACCACGCGCTGCTTAATGGAGGTGCCGTTTTCCACCAGTGCGACGGGCATATCCGCTTCCATGCCGTGTTCCAGTAATTTCGCCTGGATCGTAGCGGCCTGATTCAGCCCCATATAGAAGACCAGCGTCTGCTTTTCGGCGGCCAGGTTGTGCCAGTCCAGTTCGCTGCCGGTTTTCAGGTGCCCCGTTACCAGACGCACGCTCTGCGCGTAATCACGATGGGTCAATGGAATACCGGAGTACGCCGAACAGCCGGATGCCGCCGTAATGCCAGGCACCACAGAGAACGGAATGCCTGCGTTGCACAGGGTTTCCAGTTCCTCGCCGCCGCGACCAAAGATAAACGGATCCCCGCCCTTCAGGCGCACCACACGTTTTCCTTTTTGCGCTTCCCGCAGCAGGATCTGATTAATCTCTTCCTGCGGCACGCAGTGATAACCCGCACGTTTACCCACAAACACCCGGTCCGCATCGCGACGTACCAGATTCATGATCTCATCGGAGACCAGACGGTCATACACAACGGTATCGGCCTGCTGGATCTGCTGGAGTCCTTTCAGCGTCAGTAATCCCGCATCGCCGGGACCTGCGCCTACCAGCACCACCTCGCCACGATGATCCAGCGGTTCAGAGAGTAACTGCTCGGTCGTCTCTTCAACCGCCTTCACGTCCTGATTGGCCAGCGACTGGGCCAGCCGGTCATTGACGAAGAATTTTTCCCAGAAGCGACGGCGCTCGCCCACGGTCGCGAAGGTTTGCTTCACTCGTGAACGCAGTTGCCCTGCATAATGGGCAATTTGCCCAAGATGTTGCGGCAGCAGTGCTTCCAGTTTTTCCCGCAGCAGGCGGGCGAGAACCGGCGAGCGGCCACCTGACGACACCGCAATCATCAGTGGTGAACGGTCGATTATCGACGGCATGATAAAGCTGGCTTCTTTCGGCGCATCCACCACGTTGCAGAAGATACGGCGCGCTTCGCAGGCATCGCTGACGCGCTGATTCACTTCATCGTCATCCGTCGCGGCAATAGTCAGCCAGCAGGTATCCAGCAGGGACTCGTTAAACTCCCCCTGATTCAGCGTGAGCATCCCTTCCTTCGCCCAGGCTTCAAACTGTGGTGCGAAGGCGAGGGCGTTAACCGTAAGACGGGCACCTGCCTCTAACAGCAAGCGGGCTTTGCGTTCAGCCACATCGCCGCCACCCACAAGCAGGCAGTCGCGATGGCGTAATTGACAGAAAATCGGCAGGTGGTCCACGACATTACCTCACAGCATTCATGGAGGGGGTAAGAATTGACGTCAGAATAACAGCAGGAATCGCCGGAAACATACGGTTTTTCCTGCCGTTACCCATAAGGGGTCATAAGCCTTTCCTATAGGAAAGGCGGGGGGTTAGGCTTTTAACTGCACCTGGCCGTCCTTCACGCGAACGTCGTAGTGCTTCACCGAGTAGCTTTCATCTTCCATGCACAGTCCGTCGCTTAAACGGAAACGCTGTTTTTTCAGCGGACTGGCGACCCACAGTTCACCCTGATGCTCGGCAATCAGCCCGCGGGAGAGGACGCTGGCCTCAAAAAACGGGTCGATATTGCTGATGGCAAAAACCTGTTCGTCGTGGCGAGGGCGGAAAATCGCGACCTGCTCGTTTCCCAGCAGCGCACAGACGCCGGTTGCCGGCAGAATGTCGTTAATGTTGCAGATGTTTACCCACTGGCTCATGCGTTTTCCTCCACCAGCGTGACCGGAATACGTTCATAAGGTGTCGCCGGACGATGCTGTTCGCGCTCTGCTACTACCTGCACGTTCGGGTCGCGCTGGGTGCTGTTGATGAAGTGTTTGAAGCGTGTCTGTGCCGCTGGCGTGTTGACGGTTTCCGTCCACTCGCAAATCACCGCCGCGCGCAGGCGCGCCATCTCGGCTTCCAGATGTTCGTTCAGCCCCAGCTTGTCGTCGATGATGACCGACTTCAGGTAGTCGATGCCGCCCTCCAGATTATCCAGCCAGGAAGCGGTACGGGTCAGTTTGTCGGCGGTACGGATGTAGAACATCATGAAGCGGTCGAGATACTGAATCAGCGTGTCGTGATCAAGATCGGCCGCCAGCAGATCAGCGTGGCGTGGTTTCATCCCGCCGTTACCGCAGACGTACAGGTTCCAGCCTTTCTCGGTGGCGATGATCCCCACGTCTTTCCCCTGCGCTTCGGCACATTCACGGGTACAGCCGGAGACGCCGAACTTCATTTTGTGCGGGGTACGGATGCCTTTGTAGCGGTTTTCCAGCTCGACGCCGAAGCCCACGCTGTCGCCCACGCCGTAGCGGCACCAGGTGCTGCCCACGCAGGTTTTCGCCATGCGCAGCGCTTTGGCATACGCATGACCGGTTTCGAAGCCCGCCTCAATCAGCTGACGCCAGATCTCCGGCAGGTCATCTTTCTGTGCACCAAACAGGCCGATACGCTGGGAACCGGTGATTTTGGTGTAGAGGTTAAATTCACGCGCGATACGGCCCACGGCCACCAGCCCTTCCGGGGTGATTTCACCGCCCGCAGAGCGTGGGATAACGGAGTAAGTCCCGTCTTTCTGGATATTTGCCAGGAAGTTGTCGTTGGTGTCCTGCAGCGGCGTATGTTCTGGTTTGAGGATGTACTCATTCCAGCAAGAGGCCAGCAGGGAGCCGACGGTCGGTTTACACACTTCGCAGCCATAGCCCTGGCCGTGCTTGGCCAGCAGTTCGTCGAAGGATTTAATGCCTTCCACGCGGATCAGGTGATACAGCTCCTGGCGAGAGTACGCGAAGTGCTCGCACAGGTTGTTGTTCACTTCGATGCCCTGTTTCGCCAGTTCGGCGTTAAGCACCTGAGTGACCAGAGGAATACAGCCGCCGCAGCCGGTTCCGGCTTTGGTTTCCGCTTTCAGCGCCGCAACGGTGTGACAGCCTTTGTTGATGGCGGAGATCAACATGCCTTTGGTGACGTCGAAGCAGGAGCAGATCTGCGCGCTGTCCGGCAGTTTATCGACGCCGATAGACGGCTTGCCGCTGGAAGCGTGCGCCGGGAGGATCAGCGCGTCCGGATTCTCCGGCAGTTCGATGGCGTTCAGCACCAGTTGCAGCAGGTTGCCGTAGTCGCTGGTGTCGCCCACCAGCACCGCACCGAGCAGGGTTTTGTTGTCCTGGCTGACGATCAGGCGTTTATAGATCTCTTTGCTCTCGTCGAGATAAACGTAGCTGCGCGCGCCCGGCGTGCGGCCATGCGCATCGCCGATGCCGCCCACGTCCACGCCCAGCAGCTTCAGCTTGGCGCTCAAGTCCGCGCCTTCGAAGGCGTTTTCGTTTCCGAGAATATGGTCAACGGCGACCTGCGCCATTTTGTAGCCCGGCGCCACCAGACCGTACACGCGGTTATTCCAGCTGGCACATTCGCCGATAGCATAGATATCCGGGTCGGAGGTCTGGCAGGTATCGTTCACCATGATCCCGCCGCGCTGGGCAACCGCCAGACCGCACTGGGTGGCCAGCTTGTCGCGTGGACGAATACCGGTGGAGAAGACGATAAAGTCAACTTCGAGCTCGCTGCCGTCGGCAAAGCGCATGGTTTTACGCGCTTCGGTGCCTTCCTGCACAATCTCTTTGGTGTTTTTGCTGGTATGGACTTTCACGCCCATGCTTTCAATCTTACGGCGCAGCTGATCGCCACCCATGTGGTCCAGCTGTTCGGCCATCAGCATCGGGGCAAATTCGATGACGTGCGTTTCAACGCCGAGGTTTTTCAACGCTCCGGCTGCCTCCAGACCCAGCAGGCCGCCCCCGACCACCGCGCCGCGTTTACTGCGACGTGCGCAGGATTCGATGGCGTTGAGATCTTCAATGGTACGGTAAACGAAGCAATCCTGCGTTTCCGAACCTTTGATAGGCGGGATCCACGGATATGAGCCAGTCGCCATGATCAGCTTGTCGTAAAAAACCGTACGGCCAGCGCTGGAGTGGATCACTTTCTCCTGACGGTTGATGGTGATAGCGCGTTCGCCCACCAGCACTTTTACGCCATGCTTCTCATAGAAACCTTCACGCACCAGAGAGAGCTCTTCGGCGGTATGATGGGAGAAGTAGGAAGACAAGTGCACACGGTCGTACGCCTTGCGGGGTTCTTCACAGAACACGGTAATATCGAACTGCTCAGCGCTGGCTTTATCGAGAAGATCCTCAATAAAGCGGTGGCCGACCATGCCGTTACCGATGATAGCGAGTCTGACTTTGCTCATTTTTGCCTCGATTTCTTTTCTATTACTGCCTACCTTAACGATTCAGCAGGGGCACTTATTGATGCAAATCAAATACGCCTTCGCCTACTCCCTAGGTGGTAGATGTATGATTTGTCAGGATTTTTATAAGTTATGGAAATCGCTGGCTTTTCGTTGTCGTCGATTTTATGTACAAAAAGAGTGGCTATTTTTGGAAAAACAGGTACTCCTTAATTTCAGCCGCGTTTTTCAGGGGAAAGGTATGTCTACAACACCGCTTTGGCTTGTGCAGAATGTTCGTTTACCGGATCGCGAAGGGCTGTGGCAGATCGCCATCGAGAACGGTCGGTTTGGTGCTATCACGCCCATGGACGAGACTCACAGCGAAAGCTATGAGGTCTTGAATGCCCGCGGCGGACTTGCTATTCCACCGTTTATTGAGCCGCATATTCACCTGGATACCACGCAGACGGCGGGCGAGCCACACTGGAACCAGTCCGGCACGCTGTTTGAAGGGATTGAACGCTGGGCGGAGCGTAAGGCGCTGCTCAGCCATGAAGATGTCAAAGCGCGCGCATGGAAAACGCTGAAGTGGCAAATTGCCAACGGGATCCAGTTTGTCCGCTCCCACGTGGATGTCTCCGACCCGACACTTACCGCCCTGAAGGCGATGCTGGAGGTTAAACAGGAGGTCGCCCCGTGGGTGACGCTGCAAATCGTGGCATTCCCGCAGGAAGGCATTCTCTCTTACCCGAACGGCGCGGCGCTGCTGGAAGAGGCATTAACGCTGGGCGCGGATGTGGTGGGTGCCATCCCGCACTTCGAATTCACCCGGGAATACGGCGTGCAGTCCCTGCATATCGCCTTTGACCTGGCGAAGAAATACGACCGTCCGCTGGATATTCATTGTGATGAAATCGACGATGAGCAGTCCCGCTTTGTGGAGACGGTCGCCACGCTGGCCTATGAAGCTGGCATTGGCGCGCGGGTCACGGCCAGCCACACCACCGCCATGCATTCCTACAACGGCGCGTATACCTCGCGGCTGTTCTGCCTGCTGAAGATGTCGGGCATTAACTTTGTGGCGAATCCGCTGGTGAATATCCACCTGCAGGGGCGTTTTGACGACTATCCGAAGCGTCGGGGCATTACCCGCGTGAAGGAGCTACAGGCGGCGGGCATTAACGTCTGCTTTGGTCATGATGATGTGTTTGATCCATGGTATCCGCTCGGTACCGGCAATATGCTGCAGGTGCTGCATATGGGGCTGCACGTCTGTCAGATGATGGGCTACCCGCAAATTGACAGCGGCCTGAACCTGATCACCCATAACAGCGCCCGCACCTTTGGCCTGAGCGATTACGGTATTGAGACGGGTAACCCGGCGAACCTGGTGATTTTGCCTGCAGAGAGTGGGTTTGAGGCGGTACGCTGTCAGGTGCCGGTGCGCTGGTCCATTCGGCAGGGGCGGATTATTGCCACCACGCAGCTGGCGCAGACCTGGATCCAGATGGATAGCGGGGGAGAAGAGATAAGTTTTGCCAGAAACAGCCCCTCTGCGTAGCGCAGAGGGGCGCAGGGATTAGTGCGACGCCGCTGCAGCGTTATGCTGGCGGTGGCGGGTTACAAAGCCCAGGATGAAGCACATGATGAACACCACGGCGTACAGGCCGTTAGCGGTGTGCAGCGCCGCCAGCGGACCGCTGTGGGCGACGATCGGGCCCGTCACCACAAAGGTCAGCATGGTGCCGATGGTGCCGCAGGTCAGGACGAAGTTCACCAGCTTCGGCGAGGCCACTTTGGTCTGCAGGGAGCCCAGAGTGATGATCGACGTATAAATGGCGCTGGAGAAGAAGCCCAGGGTCAGAATGAACCACGGCATGTGGTCCGGGGAACCGTTGATGAACAGATACATGAGCACGGTAGCCAGGCCTGCCAGCACGGTCAGGATGCGCTGCAGATCGAAGAAGCGCAGGATGAAGCTAAACGCCCACATGCCAAACATGTAAGACATCCAGAAATCGCTCACCAGTTTACCCGCGTCGTTCAGGCTCATGCCCAGACCTTTGGCGTATTCCGGCACCCAGGAGATAAAGCCCAGCTGACCCAGGATGTAGCACAGTGCGGCAATGGAGAGGAACAGTACGCCGATACCCCATTTCTCTTTCGCCACAGGCTCTGCCGTGGTCTGTGCTTTTTTACCCAGAACCGGGAATTCGCAGCCGAAGGTCAGAATGAAGATGGCCACGTAAACCAGGCCGATACAGGCGTAGACCCAGTACCACTCAATGCTGCGCGCCAGCAGAACGGCCGCGACCATCGGGAAAATCATCCCGGCCATGCTGAAGAAGGAGTCGGTAAACAGCAGGCGCGCGCCGCGCTGACGGCCTTCATACATATGGGTAATCAGGAAGGTACCAATCGACATGGTGATCCCGCTGACCAGACCGAGCACGAACATGGCGGCGGAGAACAGGGCGATGCTGTGGCTCAGCATCAGACCCGCCACGGCGGCGACCATCAGCACAAAACCAAAACGCAGCTGCGTTTTCAGCGGAACAATTTCCATCAGCCAGGCATTCAGGAAAATGGAGATCAGGATCCCCGCGTTGAGGAAGGTGAAGGTGTTACTCATGCTGGAAACGGGCAGCTGGAAGTAGTCTGCGATATTTCCCATCACCATCCCGGTGACGATCACCAACGCGCCGGTCAGGGCGTAGGAGAAGAAGCTGATCCATGTGAGCTTGATACGATTGCTGTTAGTCATGTCTGGCCTGTTCAGGAAAAGAAAAGCGCCGGATAGGCGCTGAGAGCGGGCAGATTTTAGTCGCGAAAGTGATCCATTCATATCTTTTAAAGAAAATATGAGCTTCATTGCAGGTTTTTATGTGATCGCGATCACATAAAATTGCGTCATAACCAATCGTTTGCGCGGTAACAACTGTTTCAATTTCGTAAAATTAGGTAAAAGGCTGGTCTCCGTTCATACTGCTCTTTAGAATCAAGCCATTCGCTTTTTATACTGCGCTTTGTTAAGGAATTCTCATGCTCAAATCAACACTGGCGGCTGTCGCAGCTGTGTTTGCTCTTTCTGCCGTTTCCCCGGCTGCGCTGGCAGCAAAAGGGGACCCTCATGTTCTGCTGACCACCTCCGCAGGGAATATTGAGCTGGAACTGAATAGCCAGAAAGCCCCGGTTTCTGTGAAAAACTTCCTCGACTACGTAAACAGCGGCTTTTACAACAACACCACCTTCCACCGCGTGATCCCAGGCTTTATGGTGCAAGGCGGCGGTTTCAACGAGCAGATGCAGCAGAAACAGCCGAATCCACCGATCAAAAACGAAGCGGACAACGGCCTGCTGAACACCCGTGGCACCATCGCCATGGCGCGTACGGCGGATAAAGACAGCGCTACCAGCCAGTTCTTTATCAACGTGGCGGATAACGCCTTCCTCGACCACGGCCAGCGTGACTTCGGCTATGCGGTGTTTGGTAAAGTGGTAAAAGGGATGGACGTGGCGGACAAGATTTCTCAGGTACAGACCCACGACGTTGGGCCATACCAGAATGTACCATCCAAACCGGTCGTGATCCTCTCTGCAAAAGTACTGCCGTAATCCTCTTTGACACGGGCGCGTCTCGCCCGTGTTGTTAGCCCTCCCTGCGAAAGCGCGTTTTGCTGCTTATACTTTGGCAAACGGACATATTCAGGGAGGCGTTAAGTGAAAAAACTCACCGATAAGCAAAAATCCCGTCTCTGGGAGCAGCAGCGTAACGTCAATTTTCAGGCCAGTTGTCTCCTTGAAAAGGGTCATGGTCCTTCAGATCCCCAGATTGAGACGCTGGAACTTGGGCCTTCAGCGCCTGGGTTGCCCCATCTGTGCCTTATTCACCGCCATCTGTATCGCAGAGAGATGAAACGGGCAGGTGAATACCGTACGGACGATATTTTCAAAGGGGAGATTCCTTTTTGCCATTTCGAATACATTGAGAAGATGGGCAATGAATTGATGTCGGCACTGGAAAGCGACCGGTACCTGGTGGGTCTTCAGAAAGAGGAGTTTATCGAGCGGATAAGCCATTACTATTGTGAAATCAATATGCTGCATCCTTTTGCCAGCGGTAATGGCATTGCGCAACGTGTTTTCTTTGAACAGCTGGCGATCCATGCGGGTTACCTGCTGGACTGGCGCGATATCGATCCTGAGCAGTGGGTCGCGGCTAATCAGAGCGGCGCAACGGGAGATTTGTCCGCCCTGAACGCTATCTTTGCCAAAGTAGTGAGCGAAGCGCGGGAATCTGAGTAGAATAGGGCGGCATTTTTTTCGGGAGCCGCCATGATTCTGCTGATTGATAACTACGATTCCTTCACCTGGAACCTTTACCAGTATTTTTGTGAACTGGGTGCAGAGGTGGTTGTCCGCCGTAACGACGACATCAGCCTGTCCGAGATTGACGCGCTGGCCCCAAAGAAAATCGTTATCTCGCCGGGGCCGTGTACCCCATCGGAATCGGGTATTTCTCTGGATGTGATCCGCCACTACGCCGGCAGGTTGCCGATTCTTGGCGTCTGCCTTGGCCATCAGGCCATCGGGCAGGTGTTTGGCGCCACCATCGTCCGTGCTGCCAGGGTGATGCACGGTAAAACCTCCCCGGTTACCCATACCGGCACGGGCGTGTTTAGCGGGTTAAATAACCCGTTAACCGTCACGCGCTACCATTCTCTGGTGATTGACCCGCCGACGCTGCCCGACTGCTTTGAGGTGACCGCCTGGAGCGAGACGCAGGAGATCATGGGCATTCGCCATCGTGAATGGGATCTCGAAGGGGTGCAGTTCCACCCGGAGAGTATTCTCAGCGAACAGGGGCACCAGCTGCTGGCTAATTTCCTCAATCGCTGAATATCTGTTGCCTTGCTGTGATTTTTTATGCATATTTTGTGATTATATTTTCACAATCAATGTGACATAAAATGGATGGTCATGACATGGCAACTGAACAATCTGCAATTACCCGCGCGACATTCGATGAAGTCATTCTGCCGATTTATGCACCGGCCGAGTTTATCCCGGTAAAGGGAAAAGGCAGCCGCGTCTGGGATCAGCAGGGGAAAGAGTACGTGGATTTCGCCGGGGGGATTGCGGTGACGGCGCTGGGGCATTGCCATCCTGCACTGGTCGAGGCACTGAAAACCCAGGGCGAAACCCTGTGGCACACCAGCAACGTCTTTACCAACGAACCGGCATTGCGCCTGGGGCGCAAGATCATTGACGCGACTTTCGCCGAGCGCGTGCTGTTTATGAACTCCGGGACCGAAGCCAACGAAACCGCCTTCAAGCTGGCGCGCTACTACGCTTCCACACGCCACAGCCCATACAAAACCAAAATCATCGCTTTCCATAACGCTTTCCACGGTCGTTCACTGTTTACCGTTTCCGTTGGCGGCCAGCCGAAGTATTCCGACGGCTTTGGTCCGAAACCCGCCGATATCATTCATGTGCCCTTTAACGATCTGCATGCGGTGAAAGCGGTGATGGATGACCATACCTGCGCGGTCGTGGTTGAGCCGATTCAGGGTGAAGGTGGCGTGACGGCGGCAACGCCGGAATTCCTCAAAGGGCTGCGCGCGCTGTGCGATCAGCATCAGGCGCTGCTGGTGTTTGATGAAGTCCAGAGCGGGATGGGGCGTACAGGCTCCCTGTTCGCCTATATGCACTACGGCGTGACGCCGGATATTCTGACCAGCGCCAAAGCGCTCGGCGGCGGCTTCCCGGTCAGCGCGGTGCTCACCACCCAGGAGATCGCTTCCGCGTTCCATGTCGGCTCACACGGCTCCACCTACGGCGGAAACCCGCTGGCCTGCGCCATCGCCGGTGCGGCGTTTGATATCATCAATACGCCGGAGGTATTAAGCGGCGTTCAGGCGAAGCGCGAGCTGTTCGTGAAACATCTGCAGCAGATCGACGAAACGTACGACGTCTTCAGCGAGATCCGTGGCATGGGATTGCTGATTGGCGCTGAGCTGAAGCCGCAGTACAAAGGCCGCGCACGCGATTTCCTGCACGCCGCTGCTCACGAAGGGGTGATGGTACTCAACGCCGGCCCGGACGTGATGCGCTTTGCGCCGTCGCTGGTGGTCGAAGAGAACGATATTGAAGATGGATTAACCCGCTTTGCTGCGGCGGTCGCGAAGATCGTTAAAGGCTAATACTCGGTTCGTTTTAACCGCCGCGTTAACCAGATGCCGTGATGCGGACGCTGACGCCATGCCACCGACGAAATGGTGTGCATGGTGTTCAGATGCCCCAGAATGCGTTGCAGATGCTGCTCCAGCGTGCTCATTGGCCCGTGGGTGAGCGTTTCCGGCGCTTCCAGAATGTTCGAATCCCCCGATTCACCCGGCGCGTCATACTCCAGACGCTGCTGACACCGCTGCAGGGCAATCTCACACGACTGCAAATAGCGCTGCGCCAGGTCTGGCGTTAGCATGGTATGTTCACGCGCCAGCGTGGTCATCGCGTTGATATGTTCGACGATGAACTGGCTGTGCGTCACCCAGAGCTTCATATCCGCCAGATAGTGCGAGTTAAAGCCGGGCTCCTGCATCGCCTGATTCAGCGAGTTGAACAGGGCGTTATGCGCCTGGTTGACCTTCATCCGCTGATACGCCAGCGGGGAGGGCTGCGGATCGTCGCTCAGGATCAGGCGGATAGCCTGCTGGTCGGCCTCCAGCGCGTCGTGGGCGTTCTGCCTGAGCAGGCCGCTTTGCCATTGTGGCCACAGCCAGACCATACCACCAAAGGCAATCAGACAGCCAATCAGGGTATCGATAAGCCTGGCGACAATAAACTGTTCGCCATTGAGCGTAAGCAACTGCAGGGTGTATACCGCCGTGACCGTAAAGCCCACCATCGCCCAGCCGTAGTTTTTGCGGATGATCAGGTAGCTCACCAGGGTAATCAATAGCATGCCTGCCAGCGTATAGCCTTCCGGCACGTGGAAGTGCAGCGTTACGCCCGCGATAATCAACCCCGCCATGGTTCCGCCCGCCCGGTGCAGAATACGCACTCGCGTGGCGCCGTAGCCGTTCTGAGTGACAAACAGTACCGTCATTAATATCCAGTAGGGTTTGGGCAGATGCAGCGCCATGCCCATCAGGCTGGCGATGCTCAGCATCACGCTAATCCGGGCGGCGTTGCGCAGGGCGGAAGATTTAAACGAGAGATAGCTTTTAAGCGCAGGCAGCAGCGGCAGGCGCTTTTGCTTATCCGCCATCAGATCGCGGGGATAGAGCGGGCGCTGGGTACGCAGCACGCGGGCAATACGGCTGAAGTGCCAGGCGGCAAACTGGCCTACCGGGTTATCCTCATGCTGGCGGGCGATTTTCTCCAGTGCGCCGAGCTGCTTGTCCATGTTAAAGCGGGTGGGGTAACGGTGATAAAGAATGTCGTCGGCCAGTACCCGCAGGCGTGCGGACACGGTCTGCGCGTTCCAGCGGATCACCGCTTCGGCATGGCTGCGCTCCACCAGCTTTTGCACCTCCTTCGGGTGGTGCAGGCTCACGGAGATATGCTCCTGCAGATCCAGCCCCACCTGGAAGGTGCGCAGCAGCCGTTTATATTCGTGGTTCTTGTTGGCGGCCAGCATATGCAGTTGCTGGTAGCACTGGCTTATCAGATCCACCACCTTCTGCTGGCGCGTCAGCAGCGGCGGCAGCGATTTTTCCGGGTCGGTATGCTGGGTCAGCAGTGTGTATTTGGCTTCGCAGTACTCCGCAAGCTGGACATAGAGCAGGCTCAGGGATTCACGCAGCGGCTGTTCCCGCCACAGCCAGAACCAGAACCAGTTAAACAGGCCATACCATAGTGTACCGAGGGCGTAAATCAGCAGCGGCTCCCACACTGGCATGTTACCTGCGAGACTCAGGGTAAAGATGGCCGCGATGAGTGAGGCGGGCAGTAAACGCGCGTGCAGCGAACTGATTTCGGCGGTCACCCCCAGCGTCATCGCCAGCACGCTCAGGATCAGCGGCAGCGGAATATCGCGGGCCAGCAAAAGCTGCACGGCCAGGCTACACCCGGCAAACAGCGAACCGCCGATAATCAGACGTTTGAAAAAACGCTTATGCGGGGTGTCGAGACCGGCAATGTTGCAGCAGGCGGGAACCAGTGAAAACAGCAGCCCCTGCTGAAGATGCCCAAGGATCAGGCCCACGGCCACAGGAAGGCACAACACCAGCGTTTGTCGCAGTGCGTAGTTAACTTCCGGGTGATAAATCAGCCTGCGCCACATGGGGAGTAGAGACAAAAACGGCGTGACACCTTGCGATGGCACGCCGTTTTATCGGGATTAACGGGTTCCGTAAACCACGATGGTTTTACCGTGGGCGGAGATCAGGTTCTGATCTTCCAGCATTTTCAGGATACGGCCCACTGTTTCACGGGAGCAACCGACGATCTGACCAATTTCCTGGCGGGTAATTTTAATTTGCATGCCGTCAGGGTGGGTCATAGCGTCTGGCTGTTTCGCCAGGTTCAGCAGGGTCTGCGCGATACGGCCGGTCACGTCCAGGAAGGCGAGGTTACCCACTTTCTCTGATGTCACCTGCAGACGGCGAGCCATCTGCGAAGAAAGACGCATCAGGATGTCAGGGTTAACCTGAATCAACTGACGGAATTTCTTGTAGGAAATTTCAGCCACTTCACATGCTGTCTTTGCACGAACCCAGGCGCTACGTTCCTGGCCTTCTTCAAACAGGCCCAGTTCACCGATAAAATCGCCCTGGTTCAGATAAGAAAGGATCATCTCTTTCCCTTCTTCATCTTTGATCAGCACTGCCACCGAGCCTTTGACGATGTAATACAACGTTTCCGCTTTTTCACCCTGGTGAATCAGCGTGCTCTTCGATGGGTACTTATGAATGTGGCAATGAGACAAGAACCATTCGAGAGTCGGGTCTGTTTGCGGTTTGCCAAGCACCATGCGCTGTTATCCTCTGTTATAAGCTGTCACCAGAGTCATAAGATGCATCCGGACTCTGGGGTTGCAATCGAATTCTTACCCATACCTGGGAAGTCGGCTGTCGTAACGTTTCGCAGCCAGTAAAGTTTGATGTCCTCTGCATACATGTGTAACGTCAATGTATTACTGTAGCATCCAGAGTGTTTTAGCATAGCTTTCGCCGCGTGTCTCCTGGTGTCTCGCTTCAGCATGACGCAGGTCGCCTTCCATTGCGAGAAATGTAACGCACGCGTAATCTGTCACCAAAAATGCAACGTTGGAGCTAATGAATATGCAAGCGCGCGTGAAATGGGTAGAAGGTTTAACGTTCCTGGGCGAGTCCTCGTCGGGACACCAGATTTTGATGGACGGTAACTCCGGCGATAAAGCACCCAGCCCAATGGAGATGGTGCTGATGGCGGCAGGGGGATGCAGCGCGATTGACGTGGTGTCGATTCTGCAAAAGGGCCGTCATGATGTGACCGACTGTGAAGTCAAGCTCACGTCAGAACGTCGCGAAGAGGCGCCACGCCTGTTCACGCACATTAACCTGCATTTTGTTGTCACCGGGAACGCGCTGAAAGATGCTGCCGTCTCACGCGCGGTGAATCTGTCTGCGGAAAAATACTGCTCTGTGGCGTTAATGCTGGAGAAAGCGGTAAAAATTACCCATTCGTATGAAGTGATCGAGGCGTGATTAATGGGGCATCGTGCGTGTTGATGCCCTCACCCTAACCCTCTCCTACCGGGAGAGGGAATATGATTATGCGATCTGTTTCCCTTCCATCAACCGCTGCACCAGCGGCGTCATGATCAGCTCCATCGCCAGCCCCATTTTTCCGCCGGGCACCACTAACGTATTCATGTGAGAAATAAACGAGCCCTGCAGCATCGCCAGCAGCCAGGGGTAATCGATGCCGTCGAGATTGCGGAAATGGATCACCACAAAGCTCTCATCCAGCGACGGGATACTTTTGGCCGCGAACGGGTTGGAGGTGTCCACCGTCGGCACACGCTGGAAGTTGATGTGGGTGCGGGAAAACTGTGGTGTCAGATAATTGATGTAATCTTCCATTGAGCGCACGACCGAATCCATCACCGCCTCGCGTGAATGGCCGCGCTCGCTGATGTCTCGCGTCAGCTTCTGGATCCACTCCAGGTTAACGATTGGCACCACGCCGACCAGCAGGTCCACATGTCGCGCCACGTCGTGATGCGGCGTCACCACGCCGCCGTGCAATCCTTCGTAAAACAGCACGTCGGTAGGTTCCGGCAGCGGCTGCCAGGGGGTAAAGGTGCCCGGGACCTGATTCCAGGGAACGGCTTCGTCGTAGGTGTGCAGATATTTGCGGGACTGGCCTTTGCCGCTTAGGCCGTACTCTTGAAACGTTTGCTCCAGCAGGCCGAAGTCATTGGCCTCCGGGCCGAAGTAGCTGATGTGTTTGCCCAAATCACGCGCTTTGCGGATGGCCATATCCATCTCCGGGCGCGTATAGCGGTGAAAGCTGTCGCCTTCGACCTCCGCCGCGCGGAGATTCAACTGGGCGAAAATCTTGCGAAACGCGAGGCTGGTGGTGGTGGTTCCCGCACCACTCGACCCCGTAACGGCAATAACCGGATGTCTGGCAGACATAGCAACTCCCTGACTGGAAAGGTTGAAAGATCAGCCGTGAAACGCGTTGCGGGGCATGATATTGACCGTCTCATGCAGTTCAGACCACACCAGCACCACGTCGCCGCTCTTAAGCTGACGTTTAACATCGTTGACCTTTTGCTCAAGCGAACGTTCATGTTCACCATAATCGGTGCCTTCACGCAAGACAAAGCTTTCGATCAGATTATCGAGCGTTTCGGGCGCCAGATCCTGCCAGGGGATAATCATGTTGCACCGTCCAGGTAAGGGGTTAACCAGTCAGGAATGCGCGTCTCCAGCCACATTTTCGGGCGACGCAGCGTTCCGCCGACAAACCCCACGTGGCCGCCGTGCTCGGTCAGCTGATAGTGAACGTTGTCGGGCAGAAATTCCTGTGCAGGGATGGAGTGATGATCCATAAACGGGTCATCTTTCGCGTGAATGATCAGCGTCGGCTGAGTGATCTTGCTGAGCAGCGGCATGGCGCTGCACTGACGATAGTAGTCAATGGCATCGGCGAACCCATGAATTTTGGCGGTGATCAGGTCGTCGAACTCACGAATGCGGCGGACCTTTTTCAACTGTCGCAGGCTTACTGGCAGGGTATCCGGATAGGCCTTCAGCTTGCGCGCCGCATTGGCTTTTAGCAGGTTGAGCAGATAGCGCTGATAGACCCGGGAAAAGCCTTTCTCCATGTGGTAACTGCACTGTTCCAGCATGAAGGGGGCAGAGACAATCACCGCGGCATTCAGCGGTACCGCGTCTCCCTCTTTGGCCAGCAGACAGGCCAGCATATTTCCGCCGAGCGAATAGCCCACCGCCGCCGTCGGCACAGTGCCGAAATTATCCCGCAGCCAGTGCAAAAACCAGGTGCCATCTTCGGTTTCGCCGGAGTGATAGATACGTTTCTGACGATTCGGCTCGCCGCTGCATCCCCGAAAATGCATCACCACGCCCAGCCAGCCGCGCGCTTTTGCCGCCTGGATTAACCCATGGGCATACGGGCTGTGCAGGCTGCCTTCCAGACCATGAAACACCACCAGGCGGGGTTTATGGCGCGCCTGTTCGGGATCTTCGCTCCAGGCGAGATCCAGAAAATCACCGTCCGGCAAATCCAGCCGCTGCCAGTGCGGAGTGAACTGCACCTTGCGGCGGATCAGGCGCGGCAGCATGGTCTGCAGGTGGCAGTTGGCCACGCCGCGCATGGGCACGAAATCAGTGCTGTCTTCGGCGGTGAGGTCGAAGTCTGAGGGAATGATTTGGGTCATAAGGGCGATGCTGATTCTTGTCAGAAATTTACTATACCTTCCGAATTGTACCCCGTTTAGCCTGGTTTTCCGAAGCATGAACTGATCCCGATCACAAATATTTACCTTGATTATTACTCTCAGGCTAATGATTCCACTCTACGCTTAATTGATGCCTTTTCCGCCAGGGTGCAGACTTTACTCAGCGTTAAGCAAATCAAAATGATGTGCTGAATCAGGAGGTTAATAATGTTATCTGGGCAAATACCCACCCGGCAATGGAACACCCGACGCAGCGAAAAAGCGCGTCGTCTGGCCTCCGTACCGGTGCAGGGCAAGGTTCTGCCAACCGGCGACCTTGTCGCCATGCTGGAAAAGCTGATCGCGCCAGGCGATAAGGTCGTTCTGGAAGGCAACAACCAGAAGCAGGCGGATTTTCTTTCCCGCTCGCTGGCCGAAGTAAACCCGCAAATTGTGCATGACCTGCACATGATCATGCCAAGCGTTGGCCGCAGTGAACATCTGGATATCTTTGAGAAGGGCATTGCCCGTAAGCTGGACTTCTCCTTCTCCGGCACACAGAGCCTACGCATCTCCCAGCTGCTGGAGGATGGTCAACTCGAAATCGGTGCTATTCATACCTATATCGAACTGTATTCACGTCTCTACGTCGACCTTTCACCAAACGTGGCGCTGATCGCCGGGTTTAAAGCAGACCGCAAAGGCAATCTCTACACCGGGGCAAGTACCGAAGATACCCCGGCGCTGGTGGAGGCCGCCGCGTTCCACGATGGCATCGTCATCGCACAGGTTAACGAGCTGGTGGACGACGAATGCGACCTGCCGCGCGTTGATATCCCAGGCTCCTGGATTGACTACGTGGTGGTGGCCGACAAGCCATTCTTTATCGAACCGCTGTTTACCCGCGACCCGCGCCTGATCAAACAGGAACATATCCTGATGGCGATGATGGCCATCAAAGGCATCTACGCTGAACACCAGGTGCAGTCTCTGAACCACGGGATCGGTTTTAACACCGCGGCAATTGAGCTGCTGCTGCCCACCTACGGTGAACAGCTCGGCCTGAAGGGCAAAATCTGTAAACACTGGACGCTGAACCCGCATCCGACGCTGATCCCGGCAATTGAAAGCGGCTGGGTGGAGAGCGTGCACTGCTTCGGCGGCGAACTGGGGATGGAAGAGTACATCCGCGCCCGTCCGGACGTGTTCTTCACCGGTGCTGACGGCTCCATGCGCTCCAACCGCGCCTTCTGCCAGCTGGCGGGCCAGTACGCCGTGGATATGTTTATCGGCTCAACCCTGCAGGTGGATGGTTACGCCAACTCCTCAACGGTGACCCGCGGTCGTCTCTCCGGCTTCGGCGGCGCGCCGAACATGGGCCATGATCCACACGGCCGTCGCCACGCCACTCCGGCCTGGCTGAACATGATCACCGAACCCGACCCGATGCAACGCGGTAAAAAACTGGTTGTGCAGATGGTGGAAACCTTCCAGGCGGGCGTGAAGCCCACCTTCGTGGAAAAACTGGACGCCGTTGACGTGGCGAAAGCCTCCGGCATGCCGCTGGCACCGGTGATGATTTACGGCGATGACGTCACCCACGTGCTGACGGAAGAGGGGATTGCCTACCTCTACCGGGCAAAAGATCTGGAAGAGCGTCGCGCCATGGTCGCAGCCGTGGCCGGTATCACCGATATCGGTCTGGGCGTGGATGCCAGACGCGTGGCGGAACTGCGCCAGAGCGGCAAGGTCGTGTACCCGGAAGATATGGGGATTCGCCGTACCGATGCCACCCGCTCTCTGCTGGCGGCGGGCAGCGTGGCTGACCTCGTTGAGTGGTCCGGCGGTCTCTACAACCCACCTGCGAAATTCCGGAGCTGGTAATGACACTACTGCCCCAGATTCAGGTTGAAGGCGGTGCCGAATGGCTGGCGCGAACCGCCACGCAGTGTCTGATTGACGAAGCACGCTTAAGCCCGAAACCCGGTCTGGTGGACAGTCGGGGGAACGGCGCGCACCACGATTTATCGCTTGCGCTGATGGAGCGCTCCGCGCACAGCCTGACCTCCACGTTTCAGGCGCTGGCGCAGCAGAGCTGGCAGCGTCCGGCGGATATTGCCCTACGGCAAACCGTTGGCCGCCTTGGCCGTGAAGGCGAACGGCAGATGATGATCGCCACCGACGGCGTGAATACGCACCGTGGCGCAATTTGGGCGCTGGGACTGCTGGTGAGCGCGGTGGCGATGCTGGGCGGCGATGCCCGCGCGCAAACCGTCGCTAACACCGCCGCACAGCTGGCGAAACTCCCGGACGACGCGGCACCGAAGGTGTTCAGTAAGGGGTTACGCGCCACGCACCGCTACCGCGTACCGGGCGCGCGGGAAGAGGCTCAGCAGGCGTTTCCGCACATCATGCAGCGCGCGCTGCCGCAGCTTCGCCTGAGCCGTCTCAACGGCAGCAGCGAAACAAACGCCAGACTCGACGCGTTGATGGCAATCATGACCTCGCTCACCGATACCTGCGTGCTGTCGCGCGCTGGAATGGAGGGGCTGGACGCCATGCAGAACGGCGCCCGGGCGGTACTGAACGCCGGAGGATGCGCAACGCTCGCGGGGCAGCAGGCGCTGGCGCGGTTAGATCGCCAGATGCTGACGCTCAATGCCTCACCGGGCGGTGCCGCCGACCTGCTTGCCGCCACGCTGTTTCTTGACCGTGTCGAAACGCCCTATTCAAAGCATTAAGAGGATGTTATGGAAAAAATCACATTGACCATGCCAGCCAGCCGCACGTTACGCGGCCGGGCGCTGGCAGGGGTAGTTGGATCCGGGGATATGGAGGTGCTGTTTACCGCCGAACCGGGCCAGACCTTAACCATTGATATCACCACCTCCGTCGACAACAGCCGCGGACGCTGGGAGGCATTATTCAGCCGCCTGGAGACCGTCAGCAGTCTGCCCGCAGGCAAACTGACCATCCACGACTTTGGCGCGACGCCGGGCGTGGCGCGCATTCGTATCGAACAGGTTTTTGAAGGGGTGAGCCATGCGTGATGACAGCAGCTTTATCGAATTAAAAGCGCGCCAGCGTGCGCAGGCGCTGCTCGACGAGGGCACCTACCGCGAACTGCTGGATCCGTTTGCAGGCATTATCTCTCCGTGGTTGGGGCCACAGGGCATTGTGCCTCAGGCCGATGATGGCATGGTGGTCGCGAAAGGGACTATCAACGGCCAGCCTGCGGTCGTCGTGGCGATTGAAGGCGCGTTCCAGGGCGGCAGCATGGGCGAGGTCTCCGGCGCGAAAATGGCAGCAGCGCTGGAGCTGGCGGCGGAAGATAACCGCAACGGCATTCCGACTCAGGCGGTGCTGTGCCTCGAAACCGGCGGCGTACGCCTGCAGGAAGCCAACCTCGGCCTGGCGGCGATTGCCGATATCCACGCGGCGATTGTTGACCTGCGTCGCTACACGCCCGTTATCGGGATTGTGGCCGGAACCGTGGGCTGCTTCGGCGGCATGTCCATCGCGGCGGCGCTTTGCAGCTACCTGATTGTGACCCGCGAAGCGCGTCTGGGGTTAAACGGTCCGCAGGTTATTGAGCAGGAAGCGGGCATTGAAGAGTACGACTCCCGCGACCGTCCGTTTATCTGGAGCATGACCGGCGGCGAGGTGCGCTATCAGAGCGGGCTGGTGGACGCGCTGGTCGGCGATGGCGTGAATGCGGTGAAAGCCGCGATGAACGAGGCCATCGCCAAAGGCGTACCGGCAAAACATCGCACCGATAACTACGACGATTACCTGAACCGCCTGATGAATTTCGACACCCGCAAACAGGCCGATGCCGAACAGATTAACGCGCTTTTTGCCCGGGAGGTGAAATGATGAGTAACGCAATGAGCCGTGGCGCACGCTGGCTGGAAACCCTCGCCCCGAACGCCAAACGTATTGAGGGGCTGTGCCCGTCCGTGCAGGCGGCAGACGGCGAGCTGAACGGTGAAACGGTGCGTTTTATCGCCGTAGTGCCGGATGCCAACAACCACTTCCCGCGCGCGGCGAAAGGGGAAGTCGGCCTGCTTGAAGGCTGGACGCTGGCGAAAGTGGTCAGCGAAACCGTCGCGGCAGATGCTGATAAAGCCGTTAAACGCCCGATTGTGGCGGTGATCGACGTCCCAAGCCAGGCTTATGGCCGTCGCGAAGAGGCGTTTGGTATCCACCAGGCGCTGGCAGGCGCTGCGGCCGCCTACGCCAACGCGCGCCTGGCGGGTCATCCGGTAATTGGCCTGATTGTGGGTAAAGCCATGTCCGGCGCGTTTCTGGCGCATGGCTACCAGGCCAACCGCCTGATTGCTTTTAACGATAAAGGCGTGCTCATCCATGCCATGGGGAAAGCGTCTGCCGCGCGGATCACCCTGCGCAGCGTGGAGGCGCTGGAAAAACTGGCCGCCACTATTCCACCTATGGCGTATGACATCAGCAACTACGCCACGCTGGGGCTGCTCTCGAGCCTGCTGGATATCAGCAACCCGGATGCCCCATCCGATAGCGACCTGACGCTGGTGAAAACCACCCTGCAACAGGCCATCAGTGACGCTCGTCAGGATCCGACGCTGAAAAGCCGTCTGGGTGCTGACAATCGCCGCAGCTCGGCGCTCGTACGCGAACGTATGCGCGCCAGCTGGTAAGTAAAAAGAGACCTGCCAGATGCACAACCTCACGGGCGTATCCGTTACGCCCGTGCGGGAAACTGCATCCTGAAAATAATAATCATCGCGCCAGTGCTACTTCTTTTTAATCACAGGTGATTTATGACTTACGTAATTGTTCATGCTCTCGCACCGATTTTCGTCATCATGCTGCTGGGATTCTGGGCCGGTAAGGCAAAGATGGTCGATAACAAAAATGTTTCCCTGCTCAATATCTTCGTCATGGATTTTGCGCTGCCTGCTGCGTTGTTCAGCGCGACCGTGCAAAACCCGTGGACCGGTATCGTGGCGCAGTCGCCACTGATCCTGGTATTGACTCTGGCGATGTGGGTCACCTACGCAGCCATCTATTTTCTTGCCACGAAGGTCTTTAAAAAATCCCCTCAGGATGCGGCCGTCCTGACGCTCACCGTCGCGCTGCCAAACTATGCGGCGCTTGGTCTGCCGATTCTGGGCAGCGTGCTGGGTGAAGGATCTACCACGTCTCTGTCTGTGGCGGTCTCTATTGCCTGCGGGTCCGTGCTGATGACGCCGTTCTGTCTGCTGATCCTGGAGCGGGAAAAAGCGCGCGCTGAGGGCAATACCTCCGGCTCAACCCTCTCTATGCTGCCGGTGCTGATGTGGCGATCCATTAAAAAACCGATCGTGATGGGGCCTCTGCTGGGTGTGATTTTATCCGCCATCGGCATCAAAATGCCGGAACTGGTCCTCTCTGCAATTAAACCGTTGGGGCTGTCCGCCACCGCTGCGGCGCTGTTCCTGACTGGGGTGATCCTCTCTGCCCGTAAGCTGCAGATCAACACCATGGTGATCACTTCCACCATCGCTAAGCTGCTTATCCAGCCAGCCATTGCCTGGGGTATCGTTTTAATCTTCGGTCTGCACGGCTCCGTGGCGATCACCGCCATTCTGATGATTGCGCTGTCTGCGGGCTTCTTCGGGGTCGTGTTTGGTAACCGCTTTGGCGTGCAGTCACCGGATGCAGAAGCGGTACTGCTGTTAAGCTCAGTCCTGTGTATCCTGTCGCTGCCGCTGTTTATCTCGCTGACTTCAGGAATGTAATCATGACCACAACATTACGCCCCCACGACCTCATCTGGCTTACCTCGCGCGACGCGCTGGAAGGTATTACTGAAACCTGGGTGGATGCCGCCTGGCATACCGGCCTGCCGGTGGTGGTGCGGCGTGATGTTGATAACGATGACCGAATCCCCGTTGGCGTGCGCGGACTGCGCCGCGACCAGCGGGCGGCTGGATGGGTGAAGCCCGGGAATGTGTTACGCGTGGTGTCACCTGAAGAGCTGTGCGTCACCGCCGATCTGCTGCGTTCGCCGTTTGTCACCCAACCACCGGTTCAGGTGGCGTTACAGCTTGCTCAGCAGTCGTGGCCGTGGACGTGGGGCATAACCGGCAGCACCGGCTATGCGCTGGCGACCGGCATTCCGGTGATCCATGCCGACAGCGATCTTGATCTGCTGATCCGCGCCCCGCAGCCGATATCACCCGACGCGTTTACCGCCTGGCAGTCGCAGTTGAGTGGTGCGCTGTGCCGGGCTGATACCCAGGTGGATACACCAGAGGGCGGATTCGCGCTGGCGGAGTGGCTGCGCGATGGCAAAACGCTGCTGAAAACCCGCCGTGGGCCACGCCTGGTGGCAGACCCATGGCGCAGGGAGGAGTGATGAAAATACTGTTTACCTTTCCGGGGCAGGGTACGCAGCATGAAGGTATGCTGCAAAACCTGCCGGGAACGGAACTGGCTCAGGCGCGTGAGGTGCTGGGTGCCGAAGTTGATACGCTGGATAGTGCCGCCTCGTTAACCCATACCCGTGCGGTTCAGCTTTCCCTGCTGATTGCTGGCGTGTCCTGGGCGCGCGAGCTGGAGCGACGTGACGTGTCGCCTGACATCGTCAGCGGTTTATCGATTGGTGCTTATCCCGCGGCGGTAGTAGCAGGGGCGCTGGAATTTACGGACGCCCTTAAGCTGGTGGCGCTGCGTGGCGATCTGATGGAACAGGCCTGGCCCCACGGCTACGGCCTGACGGCCATCATGGGCTTAACCCTGCCGCAGGTGGAACAGCTTATCGAGGGTAGCGGAACGTATATTGCTAACCTGAATGCCGAAACGCAGATCGTCATTGCCGGATCCGATGAAGGGATGGCGCAGGTGGCAAAACGCGCCCTGGAAAAGGGGGCGAGCAAAGTGCAAAGGCTGGCAGTCAGCGTGCCATCCCATTGTGAACTGCTGGCGGAGCCGGCACAAAAGCTGGCGGCGGCGTTTGAGTCCGTCACGCTGGCTCGTCCACGCTGTGCGTACCTGAGCGGCAGCACCGGGCGCGTGCTCTGGCAGCCGGAAAAGATCGCGGACGATCTGGCCATGAACATGGCGCGTACGGTGCGCTGGCAGGAGGCGATGATTTCCGCTAACGAACGCGAAGCCCGGCTGGCGATCGAGATGCCGCCCGGTGGCGTCCTGACCTGCCTGACACGTCAGGCGGCGTGGGAAGGGGAGACCCTTTCATTCGAGCGCAGCGGTGTGGATGTGGCGGTGCATCTGGCAGGAAGGCTTCGTGCGTGAATTTTTAGCCCGGTGGCGGCTACGCCTTACCGGGCCTACGGGTTCGGTTGCCTTGTTTTGTATCACACACTTTCCTGCAGGCTGCGCGCATACATCCGCCCTTCGGCGGCTAATGCCCGCAGGCTCGGGTCCTGCTCGCGGTTGCGGGCGAACACAATCGCGATAAGCTGCTGCATCTGGTACGGTTCTGCCAACTTCAGTAGCTGCACCGAATTTTCGTAGACCTTCTTCATCCTGCCCGGCATCAGCGTAAAGCCGACCCCCGCCTGAACCAGGCTGAGCATTGAGAAAATGTCATTCACGCGGGTGACGATTTCCGGTTCAAATCCGGCGATATGAAATGCTTCCTGGAACCCCGCATAGGTGGCAAACCCTTCTGCCAGCGAGACAAATTTCTGATCTTTGTAATCGCGTAAATCCGCCAGCCCGCTGGTATTCAGCGTGGCAGAGGCAGGCGCGGCCAGGAAAATGTCATCATGAAACAGGGGCAGGACTTCAAGGCTGTTGCGGTCGATATTGCTTTCGGAAATCGAGATGAGGATCGCGTCCAGCGTACCGTCATCAAGCATATGCAGCAACGTATCGTTAGAGCCCATCGTCAGATCCATCTCCAGATCCGGGCGACGCAGCTTCATGCCCATGATCAGGCGCGGCACGGTTTCCAGCGTCAGCGAGTAGAGCGTGCCGACGCGCAACCGTCCCTGACCAATACCGGCGACTTTACGGGACTCTTCCAGCCCGCGCTCCATCACCTGCATAACCTCCTGACAATACTCCAGCAGCGTCCAGGCGGACGGAAGGGCAATCAGGTTACGTCCCTTATGGGTAAAGAGCGGACAGCGAACGTTCTCTTCCAGAGTATGCAGTGCACGATGCACGCTGACGCCGCTCAGACCCAGCGTTTCGGCAGTACGCGCGATATTGCCCTTCTCCATAAACGTCATGAAGATGCTGAGCTTACGGAATGTAATGTCGCTCGTGATATCGAAACCCATAACCCTCCCGGCGTGTCAGTCAGCCTGCAGCATTGCTTCCAGCTGTTCCTGGGCATCCAGCCATGCCATTTCGCACTCTTCGAGGCTGGATTTGGTCTTCGCCTGGGTTTGCAGACAGTCGGTCAGCTCCGCTTTACGGCTCTGGTCATACAGTTCGCTGTCGCCCAGCTTCTCTTCAACGGCGGCAAGCGTGGCGTTGAGCTTTTCCATCTCTTTTTCGAGACGGGCAATCTCTTTACGCAGTGGTTGAGTCTGAGTACGCAGTTCAGCTTCACGACGCTTCTGATCTTTACGCGCCTGCGCGCTGTTGGCGTTCTCTTTCGCCGACTCTTCCGGCTGGTTCTCTTGCTTCTGCACGTCCGTCAGCCACTGCTGATAGTCTTCCAGGTCGCCGTCAAACGGCTCGACTTTACCGTCGTGCACCAGATAGAGATCGTCCGTGGTGGAGCGGATCAGGTGACGATCGTGCGAGACCACAACCAGCGCGCCCTCAAACTCTATCAGCGCTTCGGTCAGCGCCTGACGCATGTCAAGGTCTAGGTGGTTGGTCGGTTCATCGAGCAGCAGCAGGTTCGGGCGCTGCCAGACGATCAGCGCCAGCACCAGACGCGCTTTTTCGCCGCCGGAGAAACGCTCTGTGTTTTCAGTGACCTTATCACCCTGGAAGCCAAAGCCGCCGAGGTAGTCGCGCAGCTTCTGCTCCATCTCCTGCGGTGCCAGACGTGCCAGATGCTGGATAGGGGATTCATCCGCGCGTAAAAATTCCAGCTGATGCTGGGCGAAGTAGCCAAGCTTGATGCCTTTCGCCAGACCGATTTCGCCGCTTACCGGGTTAAGCTCGCCCGCCAGCAGTTTGATGAGCGTTGACTTACCGGCACCGTTACGCCCCAGAAGACCAATGCGCGAACCCGGCACCAGGTTGAGTTTGATGGAGTCGAGGATGATGCGATCGCCGTATCCGGCGCTCACTTTTTCCATCTTCAGCAGCGGGTTTGGCAGGCTCTCCGGTTCGCGGAAGCTGAAGTGGAACGGGTTATCCACATGCGCCGGGGCAATCATCTCCATGCGTTCCAGCATCTTGATGCGGCTCTGGGCCTGCTTGGCCTTCGAGGCTTTGGCCTTGAAGCGGTCAACAAAACTCTGCAGATGCGCCACGCGCTGCTGCTGGCTTTCGTACATCGCCTGCTGTTGAGCGAGGCGCGTTGCGCGCTGGCGTTCGAAAGAGCTGTAGTTACCGGTGTACTCGAACATATTTTGCTGTTCGATATGAATGATTTTATCCACCACCGGATCGAGGAAGTCGCGGTCGTGGGAGATCAGAATCAGAGTGCCCTGATAGCTCTTGAGCCACTTCTCCAGCCAAATGACCGCATCGAGATCGAGGTGGTTGGTCGGTTCATCGAGCAACAGCAAATCGGAGCGGCAGATCAGCGCCTGCGCCAGGTTAAGACGCATACGCCAGCCACCGGAGAAGTCGCTGACGGGACGTTCAAGCTGTTCGTTGCTGAACCCCAGGCCGTGGAGCAGGCTGGAAGCGCGGGAGCGAATGGTCCACGCGTCGATGGCGTCCAGCTTGCCGTGGACAGTGGCGATGGCGTGGCCATCGTTGCGCTCGTTGGCGGCGTTCAGTTCCGCTTCCAGCTTACGGTATTCACGATCGCCATCAATAACATAGTCGAGCGCCGGCTCACTCAGGGCGGGCGTCTCCTGGTTTACCCAGGCGAGCTGCCAGTTTCCCGGATAAGTAAAGTTACCGCCATCCGCGCTAATCTCGTTTTTCAGCAGCGCCAGCAGGGTGGATTTACCGCAGCCATTTTTGCCGACCAGACCCACTTTTTGACCTGGATTAATGGTGGCGGTGGCGTTATCCAGCAGGACGCGCACGCCGCGGCGAATTTGTAACGAGGAGAAAACAATCATAGAAGCGCCGTATGTTCCGACTATGTTAATTTGTCATTATGATAATGTAAGGTGTGGGCCATTTTCCGCACCGGGCCGCCATGGTAGCCCAAAACAACGACGATACACAAAAACAGAAACAGAACCGGGAGGGGAGTGATGTCTCAGACAGCAAAAGTGCTGCTGCTGTATGCCCATCCGGAATCTCAGGACTCGGTGGCAAACCGCGTCCTGCTTAAGCCGGCTACTCAGCTCAGTAACGTGACGGTGCACGATCTCTACGCGCACTACCCTGATTTCTTTATCGATATTCCGTACGAGCAGGAATTGCTGCGTCAGCATGATGTGATTGTGTTCCAGCATCCGCTCTATACCTATAGCTGTCCGGCCCTGCTGAAAGAGTGGCTGGATCGGGTGCTGAGCCGGGGGTTTTCCAGCGGGGTGGGGGGCAACCAACTGGCGGGAAAGTACTGGCGTAGTGTGATTACCACCGGTGAGCCGGAGAGCGCCTACCGCTACGATGGCCTTAACCGTTATCCGATGAGCGATATCCTGCGACCGTTTGAACTGACGGCGGCGATGTGCCGAATGCACTGGATGAGCCCGATTATTGTCTACTGGGCACGGCGTCAGGATCCGAAGGCGCTGGCGAGCCACGCCAGAGCGTATGGCGAATGGCTGGCATCACCGATTCCGGCAGGAGGGCGTTAATGGAAGGATCGAATTTACTCCTCGCCGGGGTGCTGTTTTTGTTTGCCGCGGTGGTGGCTGTACCGTTGGCCGCACGGCTCGGTATTGGCGCGGTACTCGGGTATCTGCTGGCGGGGATCGCGATTGGCCCCTGGGGGCTGGGATTCATCAGCGATGTCGATGAAATTCTCCATTTCTCCGAGCTGGGTGTGGTCTTCCTGATGTTCATCATTGGCCTGGAGCTTAATCCGTCAAAGCTGTGGCAGCTCCGGCGCTCTATCTTTGGCGTTGGCGCGGCGCAGGTGCTGTTCAGCGCGGCCATTCTGGCCGGGTTGCTGATGCTCACTGACTTTTCGTGGCAGGCGGCGACCATCGGCGGTATTGGCCTTGCCATGTCCTCAACGGCGATGGCATTGCAGCTGATGCGGGATAAGGGCATGAACCGCAGTGAGTCGGGGCAACTGGGCTTTTCGGTGCTGCTGTTTCAGGATTTAGCGGTGATCCCGGCGTTAGCGCTGGTGCCGCTGTTGGCCGGGCCGGGTGACGATCACTTTGACTGGGCAAAAGTCTCCATGAAGGTGCTGGCTTTTGCGGGCATGCTGATTGGGGGGCGTTTTCTGCTGCGGCCGGTGTTCCGCTTTATCGCCGCGTCAGGCGTGCGCGAGGTGTTTACCGCTGCAACGCTGCTGCTGGTATTAGGCTCTGCGCTGTTTATGGACGCGCTGGGGCTGTCGATGGCGCTGGGTACGTTTATCGCCGGGGTGCTGCTCGCCGAGAGCGAATACCGCCACGAACTGGAAATTGCGATCGAACCCTTTAAAGGGCTGCTGTTAGGGCTGTTCTTTATTTCGGTGGGCATGGCGCTCAATCTCGGTGTGCTCTATACCCATCTGCTGTGGGTTATTGTGAGCGTGGCTGTGCTGGTGGCGGTGAAAACGCTGGTGCTGTATGTCCTGGCGCGTATATCCGGGCTGCGCAGTTCGGAACGTATGCAGTTTGCCAGCGTGCTAAGCCAGGGGGGAGAGTTCGCGTTTGTGCTGTTCTCTACGGCATCGTCCCAGAAACTGTTCAAAGACGATCAGATGGCGCTTCTGCTGGTGACGGTCACGCTGTCGATGATGACCACACCGCTGCTGATGAAGCTGGTGGATCAACTGCTGTCGCGCCGCTTAAACCCGGCTGATGATGAAGACGAAGCCCCGTGGGTGGAAGACGATAAGCCGCAAGTGATTGTGGTGGGGTTTGGCCGCTTCGGGCAGGTGATTGGTCGTCTGCTGATGGCGAACAAAATGCGCATCACGGTGCTGGAGCGGGATATCAGCGCGGTCAACCTGATGCGCAAATATGGATACAAGGTTTACTACGGCGATGCGACGCAGCTCGAACTGCTGCGATCCGCAGGTGCGGAGGCGGCGGAGTCGATCGTCATAACCTGTAACGATCCGGAAGATACGATGAAGCTGGTCGAACTCTGCCAGCAGCATTTCCCGCATCTGCATATTCTGGCGCGTGCGCGGGGTCGTGTTGAAGCGCACGAACTGTTGCAGGCGGGTGTGAAACACTTCTCGCGTGAGACGTTTTCCAGTGCGCTGGAGCTGGGGCGCAAAGCGTTGATTTCGCTGGGTATGCACCCGCATCAGGCGCAGCGGGCCCAGATGCACTTCCGACGGCTGGATATGCGAATGCTGCGCGAGCTGATGCCCGTACACACGGATACGGCGCAGATTTCCCGCGTGCGGGAAGCGCGTCGCGAGCTGGAGGAGATTTTCCAGCGCGAGATGCAGCAGGAACGACGCCAGCTGGACGGCTGGGACGAATTTGAATAAAGGGTAACCAAATATGGCTGTACGTAAACGCTTTATTGCGGGCGCAAAGTGCCCCTCCTGCCAGGCGCAAGATACTCTGGCAATGTGGCGTGAAAATAATATTGATGTTGTTGAGTGTGTTAAGTGCGGCCACCAGATGCGTGAGGCCGACAAAGAAGCACGCGATCATGTGCGCAAAGAAGAGCAAGTGATCGGCATTTTTCATCCGGACTAGCGATATGCCCTGAGTTTTTTTAAGCTAAAGGGTACACGGGTGCAGATTTCCGCTACAATCTGCGCCAGCAATTTTCCCACGCTCAGGAGATATCATGAAAGTAGCAAAAGACCTGGTGGTCAGCCTGGCCTATCAGGTACGTACAGAAGACGGTGTGTTGGTTGATGAGTCTCCGGTGAGTGCGCCGCTGGACTACCTGCATGGTCACGGTTCTCTGATTTCCGGCCTGGAAAACGCGCTGGAAGGTCATGAAGTTGGCGATAAATTTGACGTTGCTGTAGGCGCGAACGACGCATACGGCCAGTATGACGACAACCTGGTTCAGCGCGTTCCTAAAGACGTGTTCATGGGCGTTGACGAACTGCAGGTTGGCATGCGCTTCCTGGCGGAAACTGACCAGGGCCCGGTTCCGGTTGAAATTACTGAAGTTGAAGACGACCACGTTGTGGTTGATGGCAACCACATGCTGGCTGGCCAGAACCTGAAGTTCAACGTAGAAGTTGTCGCTATCCGTGAAGCAACCGAAGAAGAGCTGGCTCATGGCCACGTTCACGGTGCGCACGGTCACGACCATGACCACGATCACGGCCATGACGGCTGCTGCGGTGGCCACGGTCACGACCATGGTCACGACCACGGTAAAGGTGGTTGCGGTAACGGCGGCTGTGGCTGCCACTAATTCCGTATAACGGAAAATAAAAAAGCGGGATTATCCCGCTTTTTTTTCGCCTCAATAGTGAGGTGGTGGCGTCTCTTCAGACTGTGAGGCGATGTTTGACGGCTGCGTAGCCTTCAGCTTTTCCGTCAGCAGGCGCATATGATCCCGCAGTTTCGCCATTTCGAGTTCATGCGCGGTCACGGTCTGGTTAAGCTCTTCGATGGTGATGTCCTGAAAAGCCAGGCGGCTTTCCAGTTCAGCCAGTCTCGCTTCAATCGTTGTGTCCTTCATCATTCACCTCGTCTGTTTCTGATTCGCCATAATGGGCCAGCGGCGGCGAAGTTTAACTGAGTTTGTTCCTTAGTGCAGTATCCATCCCTTTGGCAAGAAACTTATTTAAACAAAAATAGTCTTAAAAGTGGCGAGAATCGGGAGAGTCTGTCTGTAGATTTCTTCCACAACGTTTTATAGTACGTAGCTCATTTACGTTTAATGCTGGGGTGAGAGTCCCCAGGCCCTGGAGATATGGATGAAATCACTGTTTAAAGTAACGCTGCTGGCGACGACGATGGCTGTTGCGCTGAACGCGCCGCTGTCCTTCGCTGCTGATACTGCTGCGAAGCCTGCTGCAACTGCAGACAGCAAAGCGGCGTTCAAAAATGACGACCAGAAATCTGCCTACGCACTGGGCGCATCTCTGGGTCGTTACATGGAAAATTCTCTGAAAGAACAAGAGAAACTGGGCATCAAACTGGACAAAGCTCAGCTGATCGCGGGTGTTCAGGATGCGTTTGCTGATAAGAGCAAACTGTCTGACCAGGAAATTGAACAGACTTTGCAGGCGTTCGAAGCGCGTGTGAAAGGTGCCGCTCAGACGAAGATGGAAGCGGACGCGAAAGACAACGAAGCGAAAGGCAAAGCCTACCGCGATACCTTTGCTAAAGAGAAGGGCGTAAAAACCTCTTCTACCGGTCTGGTATACAAAGTTGAGAAAGAAGGTACCGGTGATGCACCGAAAGACAGCGATACTGTCGTGGTGAACTACAAAGGTACGCTGATCGACGGTAAAGAGTTCGATAACTCCTACACCCGCGGTGAGCCGCTCTCCTTCCGTCTGGATGGTGTGATCCCAGGCTGGACCGAAGGTCTGAAAAACATCAAGAAAGGCGGTAAGATCAAGCTGGTTATCCCACCGGATCTGGCTTATGGCAAAACCGGCGTTCCGGGTATCCCTGCCAACTCTACGCTGGTGTTTGACGTAGAGCTGCTGGATATCAAACCGGCACCGAAAGCCGATGCGAAACCAGAAGCGCAGGCAGATCAAAAAGCTGCCGCAGACGCGAAGAAGTAATGTGATGAAAACCGCCGCCTTTAAGGCGGCGGTTTTTTTTATTGTGGGGCAGATATAATTAACACTGGAAAGTGCCAGGTACGCTGTATTAATTTAGTTGTCCGTGTAGATAATGAGCCTGCCCTGAAAACCTAACGACAGGCTCCTGAAAAGGAGTGTTTTTTTCATGTCCAGGTCGCTTTTAACCAACGAAACCAGTGAACTTGATTTGCTGGATCAACGTCCTTTCGACCAGACCGACTTCGATATTCTGAAATCCTACGAAGCGGTGGTGGACGGGTTAGCGATGCTCATTGGGTCCCACTGCGAAATCGTATTGCACTCCCTGCAAGATCTGAAGTGTTCCGCCATCCGCATTGCTAATGGTGAGCATACTGGCCGTAAAATTGGTTCGCCAATTACCGACCTTGCATTGCGTATGCTGCATGACATGACCGGCGCGGACAGCAGCGTCTCCAAATGCTATTTCACTCGCGCCAAAAGCGGCGTGCTGATGAAATCAGAAACCATTGCTATTCGAAATCGCGAGCATCGTGTGATCGGACTGCTGTGCATCAACATGAACCTTGATGTGCCATTCTCGCAAATCATGAGCACCTTTATTCCGCCTGAAACGCCAGACGTGGGCTCTTCTGTTAACTTTGCCTCTTCAGTTGAGGATCTCGTCACGCAGACGCTGGAGTTCACGATTGAAGAGGTGAATGCCGATCGCAACGTATCGAACAACGCCAAGAACCGTCAGATCGTGCTGAATCTCTATGAAAAAGGCATTTTTGATATCAAAGACGCCATCAATCAGGTGGCTGACCGCCTGAACATTTCCAAACATACGGTCTACCTCTATATTCGCCAGTTCAAAAGCGGTGATTTCCTGGGGCAGGATAAGTAATGCGTTTTGCGTTAATGGTGACAGGCCCGGCGTATGGCACTCAGCAGGCCAGCAGCGCACTGCAATTTGCCCAGGCGCTGCTAAAAGCCGGACATGAACTGGTGAGCGTCTTCTTTTATCGGGAAGGGGTCTATAACGCGAACCAGTTTACGTCGCCGGCCAGCGATGAGTTTGATCTGGTGCGCGCCTGGCAGGCGTTAAATGAGACGCAGGGTGTTGAATTGCATATCTGCGTGGCAGCGGCCCTGCGTCGCGGTGTCGCTGATACAACCGAAGCCGCGCGTCTTGATTTAGCCGGTTCCAACCTGCAGCCCGGATTTTCACTAAGTGGTCTGGGCGCGCTGGCGCAGGCTGCGCTCACCTGTGACCGAGTGGTGCAATTCTGATGAAACGCATCGCGTTTGTTTTTACCACTGCCCCGCACGGTAGCGCATCGGGCCGAGAAGGGCTGGATGCGCTGCTCGCGACATCTGCATTGACCGAGGAGATCGGCGTCTTCTTTTTAGGGGACGGGGTGTTTCAGCTTCTGGCGGGCCAGCAACCGCAGGCGATTTTGATGCGGGATTACATCGCCACCTTTAAAGTGTTGCCGCTGTACGACATTGAAACCTTCTATGTGTGTGCCGACTCGCTGGCCGCTCGCGGATTAGATGAGAAGACGCCTTTTGTTCTGGATGTCACGTGCCTGTCTTCTGCTGCGCTGCGCGAACAACTCTCTCACTACGACACTGTTCTGACTTTCTGAGGCTGCCATGCTCCATACCCTGAGCCGCTCACCGTGGCAATGTGATATCGACACGCTACTGAGCATGCTGCGCGAAGGTGATGACCTGCTGCTGATTCAGGATGGCGTACTTGCTGCGCTGGAAGGCAGCCGTTTCGTTGAAATCCTCACGAATGCCCCCATAACTGTCTCTGCGCTAAAGGACGATCTGGATGCGCGGGGTCTTTCTGGTCAAATTTCAGCCAAAATTGACGTGGTTGGCTATACTGATTTCGTCAATCTTACTGTGACGCACGCCAGTCAAATGAACTGGTGATTTGAGATCGCTGTATATTTCTTGACACCTTTTCGACGTAGCCCTAAAATTTCGCGTCCTCATATTGTATGAGGTCGTTTTATTACGTGTTTACGAAGCAAAAGCTAAAACCAGGAGCTATTTAATGGCAACAGTTAACCAGCTGGTACGCAAACCACGTGCACGCAAAGTTGCAAAGAGCAACGTGCCTGCGCTGGAAGCATGCCCGCAGAAACGTGGTGTATGTACTCGTGTGTATACCACCACTCCTAAAAAACCAAACTCCGCACTGCGTAAAGTATGCCGTGTGCGTTTGACTAACGGTTTCGAAGTGACTTCCTACATCGGTGGTGAAGGTCACAACCTGCAGGAGCACTCCGTGATCCTGATCCGTGGCGGTCGTGTTAAAGACCTTCCGGGTGTTCGTTACCACACCGTTCGTGGTGCGCTGGACTGCTCAGGTGTTAAAGACCGTAAGCAGGCTCGCTCCAAGTACGGCGTGAAGCGTCCTAAGGCTTAATGGTTCTCCGTTAAGTAAGGCCAAACTGATTTATCTTAATGTCAAACTAAACTCGTAGAGTTTTGGACAATCCTGAATTAACAACGGAGTATTCCCATGCCACGTCGTCGCGTCATTGGTCAGCGTAAAATTCTTCCAGATCCGAAATTCGGATCAGAACTGCTGGCAAAATTTGTAAATATCCTGATGGTAGATGGTAAAAAATCTACTGCAGAAGCAATCGTATACAGCGCGCTGGAGACCCTGGCTCAGCGTTCTGGTAAAAATGAACTGGAAGCTTTCGAAGTCGCTCTCGACAACGTTCGCCCAACTGTAGAAGTTAAGTCCCGCCGCGTTGGTGGTTCTACTTATCAGGTTCCAGTTGAAGTTCGTCCGGTTCGTCGTAATGCCCTGGCAATGCGTTGGATCGTTGAAGCTGCTCGTAAACGCGGTGATAAATCCATGGCTCTGCGTCTGGCGAACGAACTTTCTGATGCTGCAGAAAACAAAGGTACTGCAGTTAAGAAACGTGAAGACGTTCACCGTATGGCAGAAGCCAACAAGGCGTTCGCACACTACCGTTGGTAATCCCTTCGGAGTATTAGTCACCAGGCGGGCGCTTCAGAGAAGCTGCCCGCTCTGGGTTACTTAACTGAACGCCTAAAGAAACAAACGAGGAATCAAATGGCTCGTACAACACCCATCGCACGCTACCGTAACATCGGTATCAGTGCGCACATCGACGCCGGTAAGACCACTACTACCGAACGTATTCTGTTCTACACCGGTGTAAACCATAAAATCGGTGAAGTTCATGACGGCGCAGCCACCATGGACTGGATGGAACAGGAGCAGGAGCGTGGTATTACTATCACCTCCGCAGCGACTACTGCATTCTGGTCAGGTATGGCTAAGCAGTACGAACCGCATCGCGTAAACATCATCGACACCCCAGGGCACGTTGACTTCACCATCGAAGTAGAACGTTCCATGCGTGTTCTTGACGGCGCGGTAATGGTTTATTGCGCAGTTGGTGGTGTTCAGCCACAGTCTGAAACCGTATGGCGTCAGGCGAACAAATATAAAGTTCCACGCATCGCGTTCGTTAACAAAATGGACCGTATGGGTGCTAACTTCCTGAAAGTTGTTGGTCAGATCAAAACCCGTCTGGGCGCGAACCCTGTTCCGCTGCAGCTGGCAATTGGTGCTGAAGAAGGCTTCACCGGCGTTATCGACCTGGTGAAAATGAAAGCCATCAACTGGAACGATGCAGACCAGGGCGTTACCTTCGAATACGAAGATATCCCGGCTGAGATGCAGGACCTGGCTGACGAATGGCACCAGAACCTGATCGAATCCGCTGCTGAAGCTTCTGAAGAGCTGATGGAGAAATACCTGGGTGGTGAAGAACTGACTGAAGAAGAGATCAAAAAAGCTCTGCGTCAGCGTGTTCTGAACAACGAAATCATCCTGGTAACCTGTGGTTCTGCGTTCAAGAACAAAGGTGTTCAGGCGATGCTGGATGCGGTAGTTGACTACCTGCCATCCCCGGTTGACGTTCCTGCGATCAACGGCATCCTGGACGACGGTAAAGATACTCCGGCTGAGCGTCACGCAAGCGACGACGAGCCGTTCTCTGCACTGGCGTTCAAAATTGCTACCGACCCATTCGTGGGTAACCTGACCTTCTTCCGCGTTTACTCTGGTGTGGTTAACTCCGGTGACACCATCCTGAACTCCGTGAAAGCGGCGCGTGAACGTTTTGGCCGTATCGTACAGATGCACGCTAACAAACGTGAAGAGATCAAAGAAGTTCGTGCGGGCGACATCGCTGCAGCTATCGGTCTGAAAGACGTGACCACCGGTGACACCCTGTGTGACCCGGATCACCCGATCATTCTGGAGCGTATGGAATTCCCTGAGCCGGTAATCTCCATCGCGGTTGAACCAAAAACCAAAGCTGACCAGGAAAAAATGGGTCTGGCTCTGGGCCGTCTGGCGAAAGAAGACCCATCATTCCGCGTATGGACTGATGAAGAATCTAACCAGACCATCATCGCAGGTATGGGTGAACTGCACCTGGACATCATCGTTGACCGTATGAAGCGCGAGTTCAACGTTGAAGCGAACGTGGGTAAACCTCAGGTTGCTTACCGCGAAGCGATTCGCGCGAAAGTTACCGATATCGAAGGTAAACACGCTAAGCAGTCTGGTGGTCGCGGTCAGTACGGTCACGTTGTGATCGACATGTACCCACTGGAGCCGGGCTCTAACCCGAAAGGTTACGAGTTCATCAACGACATCAAAGGTGGTGTAATTCCTGGCGAATACATCCCTGCCGTTGATAAAGGCATCCAGGAACAGCTGAAAGCGGGCCCTCTGGCTGGCTATCCGGTTGTTGACATGGGTATCCGTCTGCACTTCGGTTCTTACCACGACGTTGACTCCTCTGAACTGGCGTTTAAACTGGCTGCGTCTATTGCCTTTAAAGAAGGCTTTAAGAAAGCAAAACCAGTTCTGCTTGAGCCAATCATGAAGGTTGAAGTAGAAACTCCTGAAGAGAACACCGGTGACGTTATCGGTGACTTGAGCCGTCGTCGCGGTATGCTGCGCGGTCAGGAATCCGAAGTAACTGGCGTTAAGATCCACGCTGAAGTTCCGCTGTCTGAAATGTTCGGATATGCAACTCAGCTGCGTTCTCTGACCAAAGGTCGTGCATCATACACCATGGAATTCCTGAAGTATGATGATGCGCCTAACAACGTTGCTCAGGCCGTTATTGAAGCCCGTGGTAAGTAATCCACAGGATTAAAACCTAAGTCCCGTGCTCTCTCCTGAGGGGAGAGCACTATAGTAAGGAATATAGCCGTGTCTAAAGAAAAATTTGAACGTACAAAACCGCACGTCAACGTCGGTACTATCGGCCACGTTGACCATGGTAAAACTACCCTGACTGCTGCAATCACTACCGTTCTGGCTAAAACCTACGGTGGTTCTGCTCGTGCATTCGACCAGATCGATAACGCACCAGAAGAAAAAGCTCGTGGTATCACCATCAACACCTCTCACGTTGAATATGACACCCCGACTCGCCACTACGCACACGTAGACTGCCCAGGCCACGCCGACTATGTTAAAAACATGATCACCGGTGCTGCGCAGATGGACGGCGCGATCCTGGTAGTAGCTGCGACTGACGGCCCAATGCCTCAGACTCGTGAGCACATCCTGCTGGGTCGTCAGGTAGGCGTTCCTTACATCATCGTGTTCCTGAACAAATGCGACATGGTTGATGACGAAGAGCTGCTGGAACTGGTAGAGATGGAAGTTCGTGAACTGCTGTCTCAGTACGATTTCCCAGGCGACGATACCCCAATCGTTCGTGGTTCCGCGCTGAAAGCGCTGGAAGGCGAAGCAGAGTGGGAAGAGAAAATCATCGAACTGGCTGGCTACCTGGATTCTTACATCCCAGAACCAGAGCGTGCGATTGACAAGCCATTCCTGCTGCCAATCGAAGACGTATTCTCCATCTCCGGTCGTGGTACCGTTGTTACCGGTCGTGTAGAGCGCGGTATCATCAAAGTGGGTGAAGAAGTTGAAATCGTTGGTATCAAAGAGACTGCGAAGTCTACCTGTACTGGCGTTGAAATGTTCCGCAAACTGCTGGACGAAGGCCGTGCTGGTGAGAACGTTGGTGTTCTGCTGCGTGGTATCAAACGTGAAGAAATCGAACGTGGTCAGGTTCTGGCGAAGCCAGGCTCAATCAAGCCACACACCAAGTTCGAATCTGAAGTGTACATCCTGTCCAAAGACGAAGGCGGCCGTCATACTCCGTTCTTCAAAGGCTACCGTCCACAGTTCTACTTCCGTACAACTGACGTGACCGGTACCATCGAACTGCCAGAAGGCGTAGAGATGGTAATGCCAGGCGACAACATCAAGATGGTTGTGACTCTGATCCACCCAATCGCGATGGACGACGGTCTGCGTTTCGCAATCCGTGAAGGCGGCCGTACCGTTGGCGCGGGCGTTGTTGCTAAAGTTCTGGGCTAATTAATTATCCCCGAATAAAAAAGGACGCTTCGGCGTCCTTTTTTGTTTTCTTAGCGTGTGTACTTGTCACAAATTTTCGCATTTTTTGTTTGCTCCCGCCCCGTATACTGGCGTTTGTGCTATTGTAATCATAACCATTCTCACTTACACTTTGCGCATATTTTGAACGGGAGTCTTTATGTACGTTTGTTTATGTAATGGTGTGAGTGACAAAAAAATACGTCAGGCCGTTCGCCAGTTTCAGCCACAGTCCTTCCAGCAACTTCGCAAGTTTGTTCCAGTGGGAAATCAATGCGGTAAATGCGTACGCGCAGCGCGTGAAATCATGCAGGATGAACTGATGCAGATCCCGGAATACAAAGAGATCGCGTAAGCGCCCATCTTTTTTTTGACATCCCTGTAGCCCGATCTACGCTTCAATGAGTGGAAGCGGAGGGACTATATAATGAAAGGTGATGTTAAAATCATAAGTTATCTCAATAAATTATTGGGAAATGAGCTTGTCGCAATCAATCAGTATTTTCTCCATGCGAGAATGTTTAAAAACTGGGGCCTCATGCGCCTCAACGACGTTGAGTATCACGAATCCATCGATGAGATGAAACATGCCGATAAATATATCGAGCGTATTTTATTTCTCGAAGGCATCCCTAACCTGCAGGACCTCGGTAAACTCGGCATCGGTGAAGATGTTGAAGAGATGCTGCGATCCGATCTCAGACTTGAACTTGAAGGCGCAAAAGACCTTCGCGAAGCTATTGCCTACGCAGACAGCGTCCATGACTACGTTAGCCGCGATATGATGATCCAGATTCTGGCCGATGAAGAAGGGCATATCGACTGGCTGGAAACCGAGCTGGATCTCATTGGCAAAATTGGCCTGCAAAACTATCTCCAGTCGCAGATTAAAGTGGAAGATTAACCAGCGTCTGCCAACCTACGCATAAACCCGCTGCCGCCAGAAATGGTCCAAAAGGCAGTGGGTTTTTTAATGTCCGTGTGGCAGGGTTGAAAAACGAAGTCATAAGGAGATAGAGCAGCGCCAATAGCGCGGCGACCAGTGCCAGTTCGGGCAACACGCACCAACCATGCCATGCACCGAGTGCCGAAAGATACTTCACATCGCCATAGCCCATTCCTTCACGGCGAAATATTAGCCGATAACCCCAGTAGATAATGGCAAAGCCGACATACCCTGCCATCGCCCCGACCACTGCACCAGGCAGAAAATCAGGGTGAAGACAGAGTTGATAGAGCAAACCAGCCCATAACAGGGGACAGAGGTATTTATCAGGGAGAATGCCTGAGCGAATATCTTCACGCACCAGTAAACCTGAGAGAACAAAATAGATGAGCAGGAAGGGGAGGAGAGTAAGCATGAACGAAACCTCAAGGTGAATTTCAGCGCATACTCTCCACACCACGAATGCCTGGCAATAGCCAAAAAATGTAATTGCGTAGTGGTTTCATAAGAACAGAAGAAAGGGGACGGATTGCAGAAAATAGTGCGAGGCCTTACGCAAGGTACACCTTTAGCGCTTAAATTCTAAACGGCACTTGCGTCTTGCCCAGATTTACGTATAATGCGCGGGCTTGTCGTAATTGACGGCGGGTTCAATCTGAACCGGAGTGACTCATTTTGTTACTCAACAATGCTCCCAATTGGGGAGCTACGTAAGAACGGTTACACTCTCCCATCAATCGTAATGGGTTTGAGGAGTAATCATTTTCGTTTATAAAATAATTGGAGCTCTGGTCTCATGCAGAACCAAAGAATCCGTATCCGCCTTAAAGCGTTTGATCATCGTCTGATCGATCAATCAACCGCGGAAATCGTCGAGACTGCTAAGCGCACTGGTGCGCAAGTCCGTGGTCCGATCCCGCTGCCGACCCGCAAAGAGCGCTTCACCGTTCTGATCTCCCCGCACGTTAACAAAGACGCGCGTGATCAGTACGAAATCCGCACTCACAAGCGTCTGGTTGACATCGTTGAGCCAACTGAGAAAACCGTTGATGCTCTGATGCGTCTGGATCTGGCTGCCGGTGTAGACGTGCAGATCAGCCTGGGTTAATCAGGTCATCGAGCGATTGAGAGGTTGAAACAATGATTGGTTTAGTCGGTAAAAAAGTGGGTATGACCCGCATCTTCACTGAAGATGGCGTTTCTATCCCAGTAACCGTAATCGAAGTTGAAGCAAACCGCGTTACTCAGGTTAAAGATCTGGCTAACGATGGCTACCGCGCTATTCAGGTTACCACTGGTGCTAAAAAAGCTAACCGTGTAACCAAACCAGAAGCGGGTCACTTCGCTAAAGCTGGCGTTGAAGCTGGCCGTGGTCTGTGGGAATTCCGTCTTGCTGAAGGCGAAGAGTTCACCGTAGGTCAGGACATTAGCGTTGAGCTGTTTGCTGACGTTAAAAAAGTTGACGTAACCGGTACCTCTAAAGGTAAAGGTTTTGCTGGTACCGTTAAGCGCTGGAACTTCCGTACCCAGGACGCTACTCACGGTAACTCCTTGTCTCACCGCGTTCCGGGTTCTATCGGTCAGAACCAGACTCCGGGCAAAGTGTTCAAAGGCAAGAAAATGGCAGGTCAGCTGGGCAACGAACGTGTAACTGTTCAGAGCCTGGACGTAGTACGTGTTGACGCTGAGCGCAACCTGCTGCTGGTTAAAGGTGCGGTCCCGGGTGCAACCGGTAGCGACCTGATCGTTAAACCAGCTGTGAAGGCGTAAGGGGATAGCAATGGAATTAGTATTGAAAGACGCGCAGAGCGCGCTGACTGTTTCCGAAACTACCTTCGGTCGTGATTTCAACGAAGCGCTGGTTCACCAGGTTGTTGTTGCTTATGCAGCTGGTGCTCGTCAGGGTACTCGTGCTCAGAAGACTCGTGCTGAAGTAACTGGTTCTGGCAAAAAGCCATGGCGCCAGAAAGGTACCGGCCGTGCGCGTTCAGGTTCTATCAAGAGCCCGATCTGGCGTTCAGGTGGCGTGACCTTCGCTGCGCGTCCACAGGACCACAGTCAAAAAGTTAACAAAAAGATGTACCGCGGCGCGCTGAAAAGCATCCTGTCCGAACTGGTACGTCAGGATCGTCTGATCGTTGTCGAGAAGTTCTCTGTAGAAGCGCCTAAAACTAAGCTGCTGGCACAGAAACTGAAAGACATGGCTCTGGAAGATGTGCTGATCATCACCGGTGAGCTGGACGAGAACCTGTTCCTGGCCGCGCGCAACCTGCACAAGGTTGACGTACGCGACGCGACTGGTATCGACCCGGTTAGCCTGATCGCCTTCGACAAAGTCGTAATGACTGCTGATGCTGTTAAGCAAGTTGAGGAGATGCTGGCATGATTCGTGAAGAACGTCTGCTGAAGGTGCTGCGCGCACCGCACGTTTCTGAAAAAGCGTCTACTGCGATGGAAAAAACAAACACCATCGTTCTCAAAGTTGCTAAAGACGCGACCAAAGCAGAGATCAAAGCTGCTGTGCAGAAACTGTTTGAAGTCGAAGTCGAAGTCGTTAACACCCTGGTAGTTAAAGGGAAAGTTAAACGTCACGGACAGCGTATCGGTCGTCGTAGCGACTGGAAAAAAGCTTACGTCACCCTGAAAGAAGGCCAGAACCTGGACTTCGTTGGCGGCGCTGAGTAAGTCGGAGGAGTAATACAATGGCAGTTGTTAAATGTAAACCGACATCTCCGGGTCGTCGCCACGTAGTTAAAGTGGTTAACCCTGAGCTGCACAAGGGCAAACCTTTTGCTCCGTTGCTGGAAAAAAACAGCAAATCCGGTGGTCGTAACAACAATGGCCGTATCACCACTCGTCACATCGGTGGTGGCCACAAGCAGGCTTATCGTATTGTTGACTTCAAACGCAACAAAGACGGTATCCCAGCAGTTGTTGAGCGTCTTGAGTACGATCCGAACCGTTCCGCGAACATCGCGCTGGTTCTGTACAAAGATGGCGAACGCCGTTACATCCTGGCCCCTAAAGGCCTGAAAGCTGGCGACCAGATTCAGTCTGGCGTTGATGCTGCAATCAAAGCAGGCAACACCCTGCCGATGCGCAATATCCCGGTTGGTTCTACCGTTCATAACGTAGAAATGAAACCAGGTAAAGGCGGTCAGCTGGCGCGTTCCGCGGGTACTTACGTTCAGATCGTTGCGCGTGACGGTGCTTATGTCACCCTGCGTCTGCGTTCTGGTGAAATGCGTAAAGTCGAAGCAGACTGCCGCGCTACTCTGGGCGAAGTTGGCAATGCTGAGCATATGCTGCGCGTTCTGGGTAAAGCTGGTGCTGCACGCTGGCGTGGTGTTCGTCCTACCGTTCGCGGTACTGCGATGAACCCAGTAGATCACCCACATGGTGGTGGTGAAGGTCGTAACTTTGGTAAGCACCCGGTAACTCCGTGGGGCGTTCAGACCAAAGGTAAGAAGACCCGCAGCAACAAGCGTACTGATAAATTTATCGTACGTCGCCGTAGCAAATAATTTTAGAGGATAAGCCATGCCACGTTCTCTCAAGAAAGGTCCTTTTATTGACCTGCACTTGCTGAAGAAGGTAGAGAAAGCGGTGGAAAGCGGAGACAAGAAGCCCCTGCGCACTTGGTCCCGTCGTTCAACGATCTTTCCTAACATGATCGGTTTGACCATCGCTGTCCATAATGGTCGTCAGCACGTTCCAGTCTTTGTTACCGACGAAATGGTTGGTCACAAACTGGGTGAATTCGCACCGACTCGTACTTATCGCGGCCACGCTGCTGATAAAAAAGCGAAGAAGAAATAAGGTAGGAGGAAGAGATGGAAACTTTAGCTCAACATCGCCATGCTCGTTCTTCTGCACAGAAGGTTCGCCTTGTTGCTGACCTGATTCGCGGTAAGAAAGTGTCGCAGGCCCTGGACATCCTGACCTATACCAACAAGAAAGCTGCGGTATTGGTCAAGAAAGTACTGGAATCTGCCATTGCTAACGCTGAACACAACGATGGCGCTGACATCGACGATCTGAAAGTCGCGAAAATTTTCGTAGATGAAGGCCCAAGCATGAAGCGCATTATGCCGCGTGCGAAAGGTCGTGCAGATCGCATCCTGAAGCGCACCAGCCACATTACTGTGGTTGTGTCCGATCGCTGAGACTCTGGAGACTAGCAATGGGTCAGAAAGTACATCCTAATGGTATTCGCCTGGGTATTGTAAAACCATGGAACTCTACCTGGTTTGCGAACACCAAAGAATTCGCTGACAACCTGGACAGCGATTTTAAAGTACGTCAGTACCTGACGAAGGAACTGGCTAAAGCGTCTGTATCTCGTATCGTTATCGAGCGTCCAGCTAAGAGCATCCGTGTGACTATTCACACTGCTCGTCCTGGCATCGTTATCGGTAAGAAAGGCGAAGACGTAGAAAAACTGCGCAAGGTCGTAGCGGATATCGCTGGCGTTCCTGCACAGATCAATATCGCTGAAGTTCGTAAGCCTGAACTGGACGCTAAATTGGTTGCTGACAGCATCACTTCTCAGCTGGAACGTCGTGTTATGTTCCGTCGTGCTATGAAGCGTGCTGTACAGAACGCAATGCGTCTGGGCGCTAAAGGTATCAAAGTTGAAGTTAGCGGCCGTCTGGGCGGCGCGGAAATCGCACGTACCGAATGGTACCGTGAAGGTCGCGTACCGCTGCACACTCTGCGTGCTGACATCGACTACAACACCTCTGAAGCGCACACCACTTACGGTGTAATCGGCGTTAAGGTATGGATCTTCAAAGGTGAGATCCTGGGTGGTATGGCTGCTGTTGAACAACCGGAAAAACCGGCTGCTCAACCTAAAAAGCAGCAGCGTAAAGGCCGTAAATAAGGAGCGTCGCTGATGTTACAACCAAAGCGTACAAAATTCCGTAAAGTGCACAAAGGCCGCAACCGTGGTCTGGCGCAGGGTACGGATGTTAGCTTCGGCACTTTCGGTCTGAAAGCTGTTGGCCGTGGTCGTCTGACTGCACGTCAGATCGAAGCAGCACGTCGTGCAATGACCCGTGCAGTTAAGCGTCAAGGTAAGATCTGGATCCGTGTATTCCCGGACAAACCGATCACCGAGAAGCCGCTGGAAGTTCGTATGGGTAAAGGTAAAGGTAACGTGGAGTACTGGGTTGCCTTGATCCAACCGGGCAAAGTCCTGTATGAAATGGACGGTGTTCCGGAAGAGCTGGCCCGTGAAGCCTTCGGCCTGGCAGCAGCGAAACTGCCTATCAAAACCACCTTTGTAACTAAGACGGTGATGTAATGAAAGCAAAAGAGCTGCGTGAAAAGAGCGTTGAAGAGCTGAACGCTGAGCTGCTGAACCTGCTGCGCGAGCAGTTCAACCTGCGTATGCAGGCTGCAAGTGGCCAGCTGCAACAGACCCACCTGCTGAAGCAAGTGCGTCGCAATGTTGCACGCGTTAAGACTTTACTGACTGAGAAGGCGGGTGCGTAATGACCGATAAAATCCGTACTCTGCAAGGTCGTGTTGTTAGCGACAAAATGGAGAAATCCATCGTTGTTGCTATCGAACGCATTGTGAAACACCCGATCTACGGTAAATTCATCAAGCGTACGACCAAACTGCACGTACATGACGAGAACAACGAATGTGGTATCGGCGACAAGGTTGAAATCCGTGAATGCCGTCCACTGTCCAAGACTAAGTCCTGGACGCTGGTTCGCGTTGTAGAGAAAGCGGTTCTGTAATACAGTACCCGTTCTCGATACGAATAAACGGCTCAGCGATGAGCCGTTTATTTTTTCTACCCATATTGCAGAAGCGGTGTTATAATGCCGCGCCCTCGATATGGGGCTTTTTAACGGCTCTGATTTTAGAGTCTCAGGTAGTAGTTGACATTAGCGGAGCACTAAAATGATCCAAGAACAGACTATGCTGAACGTCGCCGACAACTCCGGTGCACGTCGCGTAATGTGTATCAAGGTTCTGGGTGGCTCGCACCGTCGCTACGCAGGCGTAGGCGACATCATCAAGATCACCATCAAAGAAGCAATTCCACGTGGTAAGGTCAAAAAAGGTGATGTGCTGAAAGCGGTAGTGGTGCGCACCAAGAAGGGTGTTCGTCGCCCTGACGGTTCTGTCATTCGCTTCGATGGTAATGCATGCGTTATTTTGAACAATAACAGCGAGCAGCCAATCGGCACGCGTATCTTTGGGCCGGTAACTCGTGAACTTCGTACTGAGAAGTTCATGAAAATTATCTCTCTGGCACCAGAAGTACTCTAAGGAGCGAATCATGGCAGCGAAAATCCGTCGTGATGACGAAGTTATCGTGTTAACCGGTAAAGATAAAGGTAAACGCGGTAAAGTAAAAAATGTCCTGTCTTCCGGCAAGGTCATTGTTGAAGGTATCAACCTGGTTAAGAAACATCAGAAGCCGGTTCCGGCCCTGAACCAACCAGGCGGCATCGTTGAAAAAGAAGCTGCTATTCAGGTTTCTAACGTTGCAATCTTCAATGCGGCAACCGGCAAGGCTGACCGTGTAGGCTTTAGATTCGAAGACGGCAAAAAAGTCCGTTTCTTCAAGTCTAACAGCGAAACTATCAAGTAATTTGGAGTAGTACGATGGCGAAACTGCATGATTACTACAAAGACGAAGTAGTTAAGAAACTCATGACTGAGTTTAACTACAATTCTGTCATGCAAGTCCCTCGGGTCGAGAAGATCACCCTGAACATGGGTGTTGGTGAAGCGATCGCTGACAAGAAACTGCTGGATAACGCAGCAGCTGACCTGACAGCAATCTCCGGTCAAAAACCGCTGATCACCAAAGCACGCAAATCAGTTGCAGGCTTCAAAATCCGTCAGGGCTATCCGATCGGCTGTAAAGTAACTCTGCGTGGCGAACGCATGTGGGAGTTCTTTGAGCGCCTGATCACTATTGCTGTACCTCGTATCCGTGACTTCCGTGGCCTGTCCGCTAAGTCATTCGACGGTCGTGGTAACTACAGCATGGGTGTCCGTGAGCAGATCATCTTCCCAGAAATCGACTACGATAAAGTCGACCGCGTGCGTGGTTTGGATATTACCATTACCACTACTGCGAAATCTGACGAAGAAGGCCGTGCTCTGCTGGCTGCCTTTGACTTCCCGTTCCGCAAGTAAGGTAGGGTTACTGAATGGCTAAGCAATCAATGAAAGCACGCGAAGTAAAACGCGTAGCTTTAGCTGATAAATTCTTCGCTAAACGCGCTGAACTGAAAGCGATCATCTCTGATGTGAACGCTTCCGACGAAGATCGTTGGAACGCAGTTCTCAAGCTGCAAACTCTGCCGCGTGATTCCAGCCCGTCTCGTCAGCGTAACCGCTGCCGTCAAACAGGTCGTCCACATGGTTATGTGGGCAAGTTCGGGTTGAGCCGTATTAAGCTGCGTGAAGCCGCCATGCGCGGTGAAGTGCCAGGCTTGAAAAAGGCTAGCTGGTAATTGTCACCAATTGAATCACGGGAGTAAAGACAGATGAGCATGCAAGATCCGATCGCGGATATGCTGACCCGTATCCGTAACGGTCAGGCCGCGAATAAAGCTGCGGTCACCATGCCTTCCTCCAAGCTGAAAGTGGCAATCGCCAACGTGCTGAAGGACGAAGGTTTTATTGAAGATTTTAAAGTTGAAGGCGACACCAAGCCGGAGCTGGAAGTGACCCTTAAGTACTTCCAGGGTAAAGCTGTTGTAGAAAGCATTCAGCGTGTCAGCCGCCCAGGTCTGCGCATCTATAAGAAAAAAGATGAGCTGCCAAAAGTTATGGCCGGTCTGGGTATCGCAGTTGTTTCTACCTCTAAAGGTGTTATGACTGATCGTGCAGCGCGCCAGGCTGGTCTTGGCGGCGAAATTATCTGCTACGTAGCCTAATCGGAGGAAAAAATGTCTCGTGTTGCTAAAGCACCGGTCGTTGTTCCTGCCGGCGTTGATGTAAAAATCAACGGTCAGGTTATTACGATCAAAGGTAAAAACGGCGAGCTGACTCGTACTCTCAACGATGCTGTTGAAGTTAAACATGCAGATAATGCTCTGACCTTCGGTCCGCGTGATGGTTACGCAGACGGCTGGGCTCAGGCTGGTACCGCGCGTGCCCTGCTGAACTCAATGGTTATCGGTGTTACCGAAGGCTTCACTAAGAAGCTGCAGCTGGTTGGTGTAGGTTATCGTGCAGCGATCAAAGGGAATGCAGTAGGCCTGTCTCTGGGCTTCTCTCACCCTGTTGAGCATCCGCTGCCGGCCGGTATCACTGCAGAATGTCCAACTCAGACTGAGATCGTGCTGAAAGGCGCTGATAAACAGCTGATTGGCCAGGTTGCAGCAGATCTGCGCGCCTACCGTCGTCCTGAGCCTTATAAAGGCAAGGGTGTTCGTTACGCCGACGAAGTCGTGCGTACCAAAGAGGCTAAGAAGAAGTAAGGTAACACTATGGATAAGAAATCTGCTCGTATCCGTCGTGCGACCCGCGCACGCCGCAAGCTCAAAGAGCTGGGTGCAACTCGCCTGGTGGTACATCGTACCCCGCGTCACATTTACGCACAGGTAATTGCACCGAACGGTTCTGAAGTTCTGGTAGCTGCTTCTACTGTAGAAAAAGCTATCGCAGAACAATTGAAGTACACCGGTAACAAAGACGCTGCTGCAGCTGTAGGTAAAGCTGTTGCTGAACGCGCTCTGGAAAAAGGCATCAGCAATGTATCCTTTGACCGTTCCGGGTTCCAATATCATGGTCGTGTCCAGGCACTGGCAGATGCTGCCCGTGAAGCTGGCCTTCAGTTCTAAGGTAGAGGTGTAAGATGGCTCACATCGAAAAACAAGCTGGCGAACTGCAGGAAAAGCTGATCGCGGTAAACCGCGTATCTAAAACCGTTAAAGGTGGTCGTATTTTCTCCTTCACAGCTCTGACTGTAGTTGGCGATGGTAACGGTCGCGTTGGTTTTGGTTACGGTAAAGCGCGTGAAGTTCCAGCAGCGATCCAGAAAGCGATGGAAAAAGCCCGTCGCAATATGATTAACGTCGCGCTGAACAACGGCACCCTGCAGCACCCAGTTAAAGGTGTTCACACGGGTTCTCGTGTATTCATGCAGCCAGCTTCAGAAGGTACCGGTATCATCGCCGGTGGTGCAATGCGCGCCGTTCTGGAAGTTGCTGGGGTTCATAACGTTCTGGCTAAAGCATACGGTTCCACCAACCCGATCAACGTGGTTCGTGCAACTATTGATGGCCTGGAAAATATGAATTCTCCAGAAATGGTCGCTGCCAAGCGTGGTAAATCCGTTGAAGAAATTCTGGGGTAATTGACCATGGCAAAGACTATTAAAATCACTCAAACCCGCAGTGCAATCGGTCGTCTGCCGAAACACAAGGCAACGCTGCTTGGCCTGGGTCTGCGTCGTATTGGTCATACCGTTGAGCGCGAGGATACTCCTGCTGTTCGCGGTATGGTCAACGCGGTTTACTTCATGGTTAAAGTTGAGGAGTAAGAGATGCGTTTAAATACTCTGTCTCCGGCCGAAGGCTCTAAAAAGGCGGGTAAACGCCTGGGTCGTGGTATCGGTTCTGGCCTCGGCAAAACCGGTGGTCGTGGTCACAAAGGTCAGAACTCTCGTTCTGGCGGTGGCGTACGTCGCGGTTTCGAGGGTGGCCAGATGCCACTGTACCGTCGTCTGCCGAAGTTCGGCTTCACTTCTCGCAAAGCAGCGATCACAGCGGAAGTCCGTCTGTCTGACCTGGCGAAAGTTGAAGGCGGCGTTGTAGACCTGAACACGCTGAAAGCAGCTAACATTATCGGTATCCAGATCGAGTTCGCGAAAGTGATCCTGGCTGGTGAAGTTTCTACTCCGGTAACTGTTCGTGGCCTGCGTGTTACTAAAGGTGCTCGTGCTGCTATCGAAGCTGCTGGCGGTAAAATTGAGGAATAAGTAGCAGATGGCTAAGCAACCGGGATTAGATTTTCAAAGTGCCAAAGGTGGATTTGGTGAGCTGAAACGCAGACTGCTGTTTGTAATCGGCGCGCTGATTGTGTTCCGTATTGGCTCTTTTATTCCGATCCCTGGTATCGATGCCGCTGTACTTGCCAAACTGCTTGAGCAACAGCGAGGCACCATCATTGAAATGTTTAACATGTTCTCTGGTGGTGCTCTCAGCCGTGCTTCTATCTTCGCCCTGGGTATTATGCCGTATATTTCGGCATCCATTATTATCCAGCTGCTGACGGTCGTTCATCCGGCCCTGGCAGAACTGAAGAAAGAAGGGGAGTCTGGACGTCGTAAGATTAGTCAGTACACCCGCTACGGTACTCTGGTGCTGGCAATATTCCAGTCGATCGGTATTGCTACCGGTCTTCCGAATATGCCTGGTATGCAGGGCCTGGTCTTAAACCCAGGCTTTGCATTCTATTTCACCGCTGTTGTTAGTCTGGTCACAGGGACAATGTTCCTGATGTGGCTCGGCGAACAGATTACTGAACGTGGTATCGGTAACGGTATCTCAATCATTATCTTCGCCGGTATTGTTGCGGGTCTCCCGCCAGCCATCGCCCATACTATCGAGCAAGCGCGTCAAGGCGACCTGCACTTCCTCCTGTTGCTGTTGGTTGCAGTATTAGTATTTGCAGTGACGTTCTTTGTTGTCTTCGTTGAACGTGGTCAACGCCGCATTGTGGTGAACTACGCGAAACGTCAGCAGGGTCGTCGTGTCTATGCTGCACAGAGCACACATTTGCCGCTGAAAGTGAATATGGCAGGGGTAATCCCGGCGATCTTCGCTTCCAGTATTATTCTGTTCCCGGCAACCATCGCGTCATGGTTCGGGGGCGGTACTGGTTGGAACTGGCTGACAACAATTTCGCTGTATTTGCAGCCTGGGCAACCACTTTATGTGTTACTCTATGCGTCTGCGATCATCTTCTTCTGTTTCTTCTACACGGCGTTGGTCTTCAACCCGCGTGAAACAGCAGATAACCTGAAGAAGTCCGGTGCATTTGTACCAGGAATTCGTCCGGGAGAGCAAACGGCGAAGTATATCGATAAAGTAATGACTCGCCTGACTTTGGTTGGTGCGCTTTATATTACTTTTATCTGCCTGATCCCGGAGTTCATGCGTGATGCAATGAAAGTACCGTTCTACTTCGGTGGGACCTCACTGCTTATCGTTGTTGTCGTGATTATGGACTTTATGGCTCAAGTGCAAACTCTGATGATGTCCAGTCAATATGAGTCTGCATTGAAGAAGGCGAACCTGAAAGGCTACGGCCGCTAATTGGTCGCCTGAGAAGTTACGGAGAGTAAAAATGAAAGTTCGTGCTTCCGTCAAGAAATTATGCCGTAACTGCAAAATCGTTAAGCGTGATGGTGTCATCCGTGTGATTTGCAGTGCCGAGCCGAAGCATAAACAGCGCCAAGGCTGATTATTTCGCATATTTTTCTTGCAAAGTTGGGTTGAGCTGGCTAGATTAGCCAGCCAATCTTTTGTATGTCTGTACGTTTCCATTTGAGTATCCTGAAAACGGGCTTTTCAGCATGGTGCGTACATATTAAATAGTAGGAGTGCATAGTGGCCCGTATAGCAGGCATTAACATTCCTGATCAGAAACATGCTGTGATCGCATTAACTTCGATCTACGGCATCGGCAAGACCCGTTCTAAAGCCATCCTGGCTGCAGCGGGTATCGCTGAAGATGTTAAGATCAGTGAGCTGTCTGAAGGACAAATCGACACGCTGCGTGACGAAGTTGCCAAATTTGTCGTTGAAGGTGATCTGCGCCGTGAAATCAGCATGAGCATCAAGCGCCTGATGGATCTTGGTTGCTATCGCGGTTTGCGTCATCGTCGTGGTCTGCCAGTGCGCGGTCAGCGTACTAAGACCAACGCACGTACCCGTAAGGGTCCGCGCAAACCGATCAAGAAATAATCGGGGTGATTGAATAATGGCAAAGGCACCAATTCGTGCACGTAAACGTGTAAGAAAACAAGTCTCTGACGGCGTGGCTCATATCCATGCTTCTTTCAACAACACCATCGTTACTATTACTGATCGTCAGGGTAACGCATTGGGTTGGGCAACAGCCGGTGGTTCCGGTTTCCGTGGTTCTCGCAAATCCACTCCGTTTGCAGCTCAGGTTGCAGCAGAGCGTTGCGCAGAAGCCGTAAAAGAATACGGCATCAAGAATCTGGAAGTTATGGTTAAAGGTCCGGGTCCGGGTCGTGAATCTACTGTTCGCGCTCTGAACGCCGCTGGTTTCCGCATCACTAATATTACTGATGTGACTCCGATCCCTCATAACGGTTGTCGTCCGCCGAAAAAACGTCGCGTATAACGCTCGTTTTTTAGGTTAGTTGGAGATAGAAAATGGCAAGATATTTGGGTCCTAAGCTCAAGCTGAGCCGTCGTGAGGGCACCGACTTATTCCTTAAGTCTGGCGTTCGCGCGATCGATACCAAGTGTAAAATTGAACAAGCTCCTGGCCAGCACGGTGCGCGTAAACCGCGTCTGTCTGACTATGGTGTGCAGTTGCGTGAAAAGCAAAAAGTTCGCCGTATCTACGGTGTGCTGGAGCGTCAGTTCCGTAACTACTATAAAGAAGCAGCACGTCTGAAAGGCAACACAGGTGAAAACCTGCTGGCTCTGCTGGAAGGTCGTCTGGACAACGTTGTATACCGTATGGGCTTCGGCGCTACTCGTGCTGAATCACGCCAGCTGGTTAGCCACAAAGCAATCATGGTAAACGGTCGTGTTGTTAACATCGCTTCTTATCAGGTTAAAGCGAATGACGTTGTTAGCATTCGTGAGAAAGCGAAAAAGCAATCTCGCGTGAAAGCCGCTCTGGAGCTGGCTGAGCAGCGTGAAAAGCCAACCTGGCTGGAAGTTGATGCTGGCAAGATGGAAGGTACGTTCAAGCGTCAGCCAGAACGTTCTGATCTGTCTGCGGACATTAACGAACACCTGATCGTCGAGCTTTACTCCAAGTAAAGCTTAGTACCAAAGAGAGGACACAATGCAGGGTTCTGTGACAGAGTTTCTAAAACCGCGCCTGGTAGATATCGAGCAAGTGAGTTCGACGCACGCCAAGGTGACCCTTGAGCCTTTAGAGCGTGGCTTTGGCCATACTCTGGGTAACGCACTGCGCCGTATTCTGCTCTCATCGATGCCGGGTTGCGCGGTGACCGAGGTTGAGATTGATGGTGTACTTCATGAGTACAGCACCAAAGAAGGCGTTCAGGAAGATATCCTTGAAATCCTGCTCAACCTGAAAGGGCTGGCGGTGAGAGTTCAGGGTAAAGATGAAGTTATTCTTACTCTGAATAAATCTGGCATTGGCCCTGTGACTGCAGCCGACATCACCCACGACGGTGATGTTGAAATCGTCAAGCCGCAGCACGTGATCTGCCACCTGACCGATGAGAACGCAGCTATTAGCATGCGTATCAAAGTTCAGCGCGGTCGTGGTTATGTGCCGGCTTCTGCCCGAATTCATTCGGAAGAAGATGAGCGCCCAATCGGCCGTCTGCTGGTCGACGCATGCTACAGCCCTGTAGAGCGTATTGCCTACAATGTTGAAGCAGCGCGTGTAGAACAGCGTACCGACCTGGACAAGCTGGTCATCGAAATGGAAACCAATGGCACAATCGATCCTGAAGAGGCGATTCGTCGTGCGGCAACCATCCTGGCAGAACAACTGGAAGCTTTCGTTGACTTACGTGATGTACGTCAGCCGGAAGTGAAAGAAGAGAAACCAGAATTCGATCCGATCCTGCTGCGCCCTGTTGACGATCTCGAATTGACTGTCCGCTCTGCTAACTGCCTCAAGGCAGAAGCTATCCACTATATCGGTGATCTGGTACAGCGTACCGAGGTTGAGTTGCTGAAAACGCCGAACCTGGGTAAAAAATCTCTTACTGAGATTAAAGACGTGCTGGCTTCACGTGGTCTGTCTCTGGGCATGCGCCTGGAAAACTGGCCACCAGCAAGCATTGCTGACGAGTAACCGGATCACAGGTTAAGGTTTTACTGAGAAGGATAAGGTCATGCGCCATCGTAAGAGTGGTCGTCAACTGAACCGCAACAGCAGCCATCGCCAGGCTATGTTCCGCAACATGGCAGGTTCACTGGTTCGTCATGAAATCATCAAGACGACCCTGCCTAAAGCGAAAGAGCTGCGTCGTGTAGTTGAGCCGCTGATTACTCTTGCCAAGACTGACAGCGTTGCTAATCGTCGTCTGGCATTCGCCCGTACTCGTGATAACGAGATCGTGGCAAAACTGTTTAACGAGCTGGGCCCGCGTTTCGCGAGCCGTGCCGGTGGTTACACTCGCATTCTGAAGTGTGGCTTCCGCGCAGGCGACAACGCTCCGATGGCTTACATCGAGCTGGTTGATCGTTCTGAGTCGAAAGCAGAAGCTGCTGCAGAGTAATCTGCAGTAACGTAAAAAAACCCGCTCCGGCGGGTTTTTTTATATCCGCACTATCCCCACTTCTCTACAATATCTGTATTAATTTTGTTCATCCCCTGGAGTTTATGATGTGGTTGCTCGACCAGTGGGCAGAACGCCATATTCGCGATGCCCAAACTAAAGGCGAATTCGATAACCTGTCCGGTAGCGGTGAACCGCTAATACTGGAAGATGATTCGCATATACCCCCTGAACTACGGGCTGGATATCGCTTACTGAAAAATGCGGGGTGTCTGCCTCCCGAGCTTGAACAGCGCAAAGAGGCGATTGAGCTTACTGACCTGCTAAAAGGGATACGGAAAGACGATCCCCGTCATGGAGAACTAAGCCGGCGGTTGGCTCTGGTTGAACTCAAGCTACGACAAGCAGGAATTGCGACTGATTTTCTGCATGGCGAGTATAGTGAAAGACTGATGCAGAAAATAAACGAGGAATAGCCATGTATCGTATCGGTGAACTTGCAAAGCTTGCTAACGTGACGCCGGATACCATCCGTTACTATGAAAAACAGCAGATGATTGATCACGAGGTGCGAACCGAAGGTGGGTTCCGGCTCTATACCGACAACGATCTGCAACGGCTGCGGTTTATTCGTTATGCACGCCAACTGGGATTCACGCTGGATTCGATCCGTGAGTTATTGTCGATCCGTATCGATCCGGCACATCACACCTGCCAGGAATCGAAAAGCATTGTCCAGGCCAGGCTGGATGAAGTTGAAGCGCGTATTCAGGAACTGCAAACCATGCAGCGCTCTCTGCAAAGGTTGAATGATGCATGCTGTGGTACGGCTCACAGCAGTGTCTATTGTTCTATTCTGGAGGCCCTTGAACAAGGGGCAAGTGGAGAAACCCGGGGTTGTTGATTTTTTATCAGTCCGGGTCTAGACTCCCCTCGACATTAATCATGCTCAGGAGAAATTATGAGTCACTATCAACATACGAAGGGACAAATTAAAGATAATGCCATTGAGGCTTTGCTTCACGACCCGCTTTTTCGACAGCGAGTTGAAAAGAACAAAAAAGGGAAGGGAAGTTATCTGCGTAAAAACAAACATGCAAAACGGGGTAACTGGGAGGCCAGTGGCAAGCAAGCGAATCGCTTATTTACCACTGGCCTTCCTGCTTTTAGCTGTTAAACGCGGTTATTCTGCTCTTTTAACAGATCGCGAATTTCAGTCAGTAATACTTCTTCTTTCGTAGGCGCGGGCGCCGCAGCAGGCTCTTCTTTTTTACGGTTGAGCTTGTTGATAAGCTTGATGGCCATAAAAATGGCAAACGCGACGATCACGAAATCAAATACGTTCTGAATAAACACGCCATAGTGCATCACCACTGCCGGGATATCCCCCTGTGCTTCCCGAAGCGTGAAGGCGAATTGTTTGAAATCAATGCCCCCAATTAATAGCCCTAAAGGTGGCATGATGATATCAGCCACTAAAGATGAAACGATCTTGCCGAACGCTGCACCAATAATGACACCCACTGCCAAATCCACCACATTTCCGCGCATCGCAAATTCGCGAAATTCTTTAACAAAACTCATTATGTTCTCCTTGTGCCAGCTGACGACTATAAGTTTAACAAATGATTAGCTAATTGCCATTGGGGATAAATAAACGTTATGAAAATAAAAGGCACAGGAATCAGAAGGATAATATTCAGGTGCTCTATCGCGAGCACCTGAATCATTACAGGAAGAATGGGCTTGGCTGGAATAAACGTTCGACGTCGGTAATAAATTTTTTATCGGTCAGGAACATAATAACGTGATCGCCTTGTTCAATACGCAAATTATCATTGGCAATCATGACATCATTCCCGCGTACTACAGCGCCGATAATTGTGCCGGGTGGTAGCTTAATTTCATCGATGGCGCGTCCCACCACGCGCGATGTGGTTTCATCACCGTGAGCGACAGCTTCAATGGCTTCAGCGACGCCGCGACGCAGTGAGGACACACCAACAATATCTGCTTTACGAACGTGGCTCAACAGCGCGGAAATCGTTGCCTGCTGCGGCGAAATCGCAATATCAATTACGCTCCCCTGCACCAGGTCAACATAGGCACGACGCTGAATAAGTACCATGACCTTTTTTGCTCCCATGCGCTTGGCGAGCATGGCGGACATAATATTTGCTTCATCGTCGTTGGTGACGGCAATAAACAGATCAACTTGATCGATATGCTCTTCTGCCAGTAATTCCTGATCTGATGCATCGCCATAAAACACGATCGTGTTTTGTAGTTTTTCAGCAAGTTCAGAGGCGCGCTGTTGATCGCGCTCGATCAACTTCACGCTATAGTCTTTTTCCAGACGGCGGGCGAGACCTGCGCCGATATTACCCCCGCCGACCAGCATGATGCGTTTATAGGGCTTTTCGAGGCGCTGAAGTTCACTCATAACGGCACGAATATGTTGTGAGGCAGCAATGAAGAAAACTTCATCTCCTGCTTCGACAATGGTCGAGCCCTGAGGACGAATCGGTCTGTCGTGACGGAAAATGGCTGCGACGCGGGTATCTATATGCGGCATATGTTCGCGCATCGTAGACAGCGCGTTTCCGATCAACGGACCGCCATAATAGGCCTTAACGACGGCCAGACTCACTTTCCCTTCTGCAAAGTTCACGACCTGCAGTGCACCGGGATATTCGATCAGGCGATAAATATTATCGATAACCAGCTGTTCTGGTGCGATAAGGTGGTCGATTGGTACCGCTTCTGAGTTAAAGAGTTTTTCCGCATCGCGGACATAATCCGGGGAGCGGATACGGGCAATTCGGTTAGGCGTGTTGAAAAGCGAATAGGCCACCTGACAAGCGACCATATTGGTCTCATCCGAGCTGGTCACGGCCACTAACATATCGGCATCGTCAGCACCGGCTTCACGGAGGACACGTGGATGCGAACCGTGCCCCTGCACAACGCGAAGGTCAAATTTATCCTGCAGAACGCGCAGTCGATCGCCGTTGGTATCGACGATCGTAATGTCGTTGTTTTCATCTACAAGGTTTTCCGCCAGCGTCCCGCCGACCTGTCCTGCGCCCAGAATGATAATTTTCATATCTCGTGACCTGTTCTCAACATCACTCTTTGATTAGCTTAGCGTAAAAGAAGCCATCACCCTCTTCAGCGCCGGGCAGGTTCTGCTGGCCCGGGTGCTCCGGTGTCCCCGTATCGCGCAGCGTAGCGCCAGGAGTGCGTTTAAGGAAGGCTGAAATTTGCTGGCTATTCTCCTCCGGAAGAATGGAACAGGTGGCATAGACCAGCGTTCCGCCAGGCTTCAGGTGTGGCCAGATAGCGTCAAGGATCTCGGATTGCAGCTGCGCAAGTTCCTTAATATCACGGTCGCGACGCAGCCACTTAATGTCCGGGTGACGACGAATAACGCCGGTTGCCGAGCAGGGAGCGTCCAGCAAAATGCGGTCGAATTGAGTCTCGCCGCACCATTCTGTGGGCTTACGTCCGTCGCCTTGCTTGACCTGCGCCTTCATACCTAAACGCTTAAGGTTGTCGTAGACACGCGAAAGTCGCTGCTCATCAACATCCACAGCCATTACGCTGGCCTGCGGTGCGACTTCCAGAATATGCGTTGTTTTTCCCCCAGGCGCGGCACACAGGTCGAGGATCTGTTCGCCATTTTTGGGTTCGAGCCATGTCATACAGCCCTGAGCAGAGGCATCCTGAACGGTTACCCAGCCTTCATCGAATCCGGGTAAGGCATGCACCGGCACAGGGGAGGCTAAACGCACGGCATCAGGATAAGTATCATGCGCGAATCCACTCATTCCGGCTTCTTCCAGCAAGGCCAGCCATGCATCGCGGGTATGATGATTACGGTTAACGCGTAACCACATCGGCGGACGTTGATTATTTGCGTCAGCAATATCCTGCCACCGCTGCGGATACGCTTTTTTGAGGCGATTCAGAAGCCAGTCAGGATGAAGGAAACGGGTTTCGCTTTTTGCAAATTCTGCCAGAAGTTCTTCCTGTTGACGCTGGAACTGACGCAGTACGCCGTTGATCAGCCCTTTGAGCTGGGGACGTTTAATCGCGACAGCACCTTCTACCGTCTCAGCCAACGCAGCATGAGGTGGGATGCGGGTATGAAGAAGCTGATAGAAGCCAACCATAATCAAATAATGCACGGTACGCTGCTTACCGGTCATTGGGCGCGACATCAGCTTATTAATCAGCCATTCAAGCTGAGAAAGGGTGCGCAGGACGCCAAAACAGAGCTCCTGAAGCAGAGCTTTGTCTTTGTCGGACACTTTTTGCTGCAGTGGAGGCAGGACATTACTCAGTGATTGACCCTGCTCGACAACCTGCTCAACGGCCTGTGCCGCCAGACTGCGTAGATTTTGTTTTTTCATAACCGTAAAAATAAAAATGCCCGGAAACACCGGGCCTTAAGAATAAATTTGCTCAGGCAAGGCGAGAGCCAGGGATAAACCATTCGCGACGGGAATTTAACAGATCCTGAGCACTCATTGCCTTTTTACCCGCTGGCTGCAGTGATTCCAGATTCAGGATCCCTTCCGAGGTTGCCACCTGGATACCATTTTTGCTGGCTTCGATAATTGTACCCGGCTCAGCAGACGTATTGCCTTCAATGACGGACGCTTTCCAGACTTTAACGGGTTGCTCATCGATCACCATCCAGCTCATTGGCCACGGATTAAAGGCGCGAATGCAACGCTCAAGCTGTGCGGCGGAGAGGGACCAGTCGACCCGCGCCTCTTCTTTGCTGAGTTTTTCGGCGTAGGTCACCAGGGTCTCATCCTGAACTTCAGGGGTAGCCGTATTATCAGCAAGCTGCTGCAAGGTTTTGATGAGTCCTTGTGGACCCAGATCCGCCAGTTTGTCATACAGCGTGGCACTGGTGTCGTCGGCGGTAATTGGACAGGCCAGTTTATACAGCATGTCGCCGGTGTCTAAACCTACATCCATCTTCATGATGGTGACGCCGGTTTCAGCATCACCCGCCCACAGCGAGCGCTGGATCGGTGCCGCGCCACGCCAGCGTGGAAGCAACGAACCATGTACGTTGACACACCCCAGACGAGGCATATCAAGCACGACTTTTGGCAGAATTAAGCCGTAAGCCACCACCACCATGACATCAGCATTGAGATCGGCAACAAGTTGCTGATTTTCCTGAGGTCGTAAGGATGCGGGCTGGTAAACGGGTAACCCATGTTCTTCTGCCAGCACTTTCACCGGGCTGGGCATGAGCTTTTTACCACGGCCTGCCGGGCGATCCGGTTGGGTAAACACGCCAACAACCTGGTGGCCAGAAGATAACAGCGCGTCAAGATGACGCGCTGCAAAATCAGGGGTACCCGCGAAGATAATACGTAGTGTTTTAGACACGATGATCCTTGTATCCGGGGGGATGTTATGCGCGGGAGCGCAAACGATCCAGTTTCTCTACTTTCTGACGAATACGCTGCTGCTTCAATGGTGAGAGGTAATCGATAAACAGTTTACCGACCAGGTGATCCATCTCATGCTGAATACAAATCGCCAGCAGATCGTCTGCTTCCAGTTCGAACGGGTTGCCTTCACGATCCAGGGCGCGAATTTTCACTTTTTCGGCACGTGGAACTAAAGCACGCTGTTCAGGAATGGACAGACAACCTTCCTCAATACCTGTTTCACCGCTCTTTTCCAACAGCTCAGGGTTGATCAGCACCAGACGGCCATCGCGATTCTCAGAAACGTCGATCACGATAATACGCTTGTGAATGTCCACCTGAGTTGCCGCAAGGCCAATGCCTTCTTCGGCGTACATGGTATCGAACATATCATCAACGATACGCTGAATTTCTGCATTCACTTCTTTGACCGGTTCAGCGACGATGCGAAGGCGCTCGTCCGGAATATGTAACACTTGCAAAACTGCCATAAATTTCCAGAGTCGTGTTCAGGAGTTGATAAGAATACTATCTCTATTCTAGACAAATCCCCCATCGATTGACAGCATCCGTGACCAATCGCAATGATTGCAGAGGCTGCTTATGGCAGGGAATAGGATGACGTCCACGGAGATATGGTTACGGCTAATCCACACAGGTTCTCTGTGTGGTGATCAGATGCTCGCAGCGGCAGCGCGACTACTTATGCAGACAAGGATTGATGATGCCGTTGTCAGAGATGCCGGGCTGTCAACAAAACAGGCTCAACAGTTCTTTGCGCTTGATGAAAATGAACTGCAACGAAATCTGGCGTGGCTTGAACAGCCGGAGAATCATCTGCTGACGGCGGATGATCCTCGTTATCCCCCTTTACTTCGCACGATCCCTGACTACCCCGGCGCATTGTTTATTAAAGGCAATCCTGAAGCCCTTAACACCGTTCAACTGGCGGTTGTGGGTAGCCGCGCACCATCCTGGTACGGTGAGCGATGGGGGAAAATCCTGTGCGAACAACTTTCACAAAGTGGTTTCACGATCACCAGTGGGCTGGCCTGCGGTATTGACGGCGTCGCTCACCACGCCGCGCTGTCTGTAAAAGGGCGAAGTGTCGCGGTGCTTGGAAACGGGCTGTTTAGCATTTATCCCCGTCGGCATCAGGCTCTGGCTGCACGGCTTATCGAATCAGAGGGGGCTATTGTGTCGGAGTTCCCGCTGTCAGCGCCGCCCTGGCCGGCAAATTTTCCACGTCGTAACCGAATCATCAGCGGTCTGAGTCTGGGCGTGCTGGTGGTGGAGGCCGCTTTAAGGAGCGGCTCACTCGTCACGGCACGGTATGCGCTAGAACAGGGGCGAGAAGTCTTTGCCTTACCTGGCCCGATAGGTAACCCGGGGTGTGAGGGGCCCCACTGGCTCATCAAGCAGGGGGCAACGCCTGTGACGAGCGTCGAGGACATCCTTGAAAATTTGCAATATGGCTTGCACTGGTTAACAGATGAACCCGAAAAGCGACATTTTTCATCAGATCAGGATAAGGTGGCATTGCCATTTCCCAGCCTCCTGGCTAACGTAGGAGATGAGGTAACACCTGTTGACGTTGTCGCTGAACGTGCCGGCCAACCTGTGCCAGTAACGGTAGCACAGCTACTCGAACTGGAGTTAGCAGGGTGGATCGCAGCTGTACCCGGCGGCTATGTCCGATTGAGGAGGGCAAGCCATGTTCGACGTACTGATGTATTTGTTTGAGACTTACATCCATAACGAAGCAGAAATGCGAGTGGATCAGGACAAATTGACACAGGATCTTACCGATGCGGGGTTTGAACGGGAAGATATTTATAATGCGTTGATGTGGCTGGAAAAACTGGCTGATTATCAGGAAGGCCTTGCCGAACCGATGCAGCTTGCTTCTGACCCATTGTCTGTGCGCATTTATACCGCTGAAGAGTGTGAAAGGCTGGACGCCAGCTGCCGGGGATTCATCTTATTCCTTGAGCAGATTCAGGTGCTAAACCTCGAAACAAGAGAAATGGTGATAGAGCGCGTTATGGCGCTGGATACGGCAGAGTTCGAACTGGATGACCTCAAGTGGGTGATCCTGATGGTTCTGTTTAATATTCCAGGCTGTGAAAATGCCTATCAGCAAATGGAAGAATTACTCTTTGAAGTGAATGAAGGTATGCTGCACTAATTCAATGTGCAGCACCAAGAGTTGTTATGGCCAAATCAGCACTGTTCACGGTGCATAAAAACGAGCCCTGCCCACAGTGCGGGGCTGAACTTGTCATTCGGTCCGGGAAACACGGTCCGTTTCTCGGTTGTTCACACTATCCGGAATGTGATTATGTTCGTCCCCTGAAAAGCCAGGCGGACGGACATATCGTTAAAATTCTGGAGGGACAGCTTTGCCCGAAGTGTGGAGGCGAACTGGCGTTACGGCAGGGCCGTTTTGGTATGTTCATTGGTTGCAGTCGCTATCCTGAATGTGAACATACGGAACAAATTGATAAGCCAGATGAAACGGCAATCGCCTGCCCCCAGTGCCAGCGCGGACAACTGGTACAGCGTCGTTCTCGTTTTGGTAAAACCTTCCATTCCTGCGATCGTTATCCTGAATGCCAGTTCGTTATCAATTTCAAACCGGTAGCGGGTACCTGCCCTCATTGCGATTATCCGTTACTTATAGAGAAGAAAACGGCGCAAGGTATGAAACGCTTTTGCGCCAGTAAACAATGTGGAAAGCCGGTTTCGGCGGATGAAATCAGTGAATAATAACCTGCCAACAGGATCCATTGCGCACGCAGTGGAGGTCCTGAAAAATGAAGAAGTCATCGCCTATCCAACAGAAGCTGTCTTTGGGGTCGGTTGCGATCCTGACAGCGAGACAGCTGTGAATCGCTTACTTACGCTAAAACAGAGACCTGTCGAAAAAGGATTGATTTTGATCGCTGCTAATTATGAGCAGCTTAAACCTTATATTGATGATTCCATGCTCACGCCAGCACAACGGGATACCATCTTTTCGGCGTGGCCAGGGCCGGTGACCTTTGTTTTCCCGGCGCAGCCAACTACGCCACACTGGTTAACAGGGCGTTTCGATTCCCTCGCTGTCCGTGTCACCGATCATCCGCTGGTGGTAGAGCTATGTCTGGCGTTTGGTAAACCGCTGGTCTCAACCAGTGCCAACCTTACCGGGCAGCCTCCTTGCCGTAGCACCGAAGAGGTGCTGGCGCAGTTCGGGAATGACTTCCCGGTAGCCGTCGGTGAAACCGGAGGTCGTCTTAATCCGTCGGAAATCCGCGACGCCTTGACCGGCGAACGTTTTCGCCAGGGGTAATATGATGGAAACCTATGCCGTTTTTGGTAATCCGATCGCACACAGCAAGTCGCCGTTAATCCATCAGCAGTTTGCTGAACAACTGCAGATCGATCATCCCTATGGCCGGGTGCTGGCACCTGTTGATGCCTTTGTTACCACCCTGAATGCTTTTTTTGACGCGGGTGGTAAAGGTGCCAATGTGACGGTGCCTTTTAAAGAAGAAGCCTTTGAACGTGCGGATGAATTAACTGAGCGCGCGTCTCTTGCGGGTGCCGTGAATACGCTTAAACGGCTGGAGGATGGTCGCCTTCTGGGTGACAACACTGACGGAATCGGCTTACTTAGCGATCTGGAAAGACTCTCATTTATCAAACCCGGGTTCCGGGTTCTGTTGATTGGTGCTGGTGGGGCATCGCGAGGCGTACTGTTACCGCTCCTTTCACTGGATTGTGCAGTGACCATTACCAATCGCACCTTTTCCCGGGCTGAAGCGTTGGCGGCGTTGTTTGCACATACTGGCAGCGTGAGTGCGGTGGCTCTTGATGATCTTATCCACCATGAATTTGATCTTATCATTAATGCCACCTCCAGCGGCATTGGTGGGGAAGTACCGGCGATCCCGTCCTCTTTGGTAAACAACCACCTCTATTGCTACGACATGTTTTATCAGAAAGGGAAAACTCCCTTCCTCAGCTGGTGTGAACAACACGGCGCGAAACAGCTGGCTGATGGCCTTGGCATGCTGGTGGGGCAGGCTGCGCATGCAGTTTTGCTCTGGCACGGTGTATTACCTGCTGTCGAACCTGTCATTGAAAAGCTGAAACAGGAACTTACGGCGTGAACCAGGCGATTCACTTTCCCGACAGAGAACAGTGGGATGAGAGTAAGCAAGCAGTCTGTTTCCCGGTGCTCGTGCATGGGATGCAACTGACATGTGCCATTAGCGGTGAAACGCTCAAGCGCCGCTTTGGTGGCTCAAATCCATTAGAGGTGTTCTGCGAAAATCGCTGGGATCTTGAAGAAGAAGCCAGCGATTTGATCCGCGATCAGCAGGAAGACGATCAGGGTTGGGTCTGGTTGTCCTGATCCAGATACTCATCTTTCCATTTCACGTAATTATTCGCTGAATATTTCAGACCTTCTCTTTCCGCTTCTGTTAAGGGGCGGATCTGCTTTACCGGGCTGCCTAAATAGAGATAACCGCTTTCGAGCCGTTTATGTTGAGGGACAAGACTCCCGGCACCAATCATCACATCATCCTCTACGATGACACCATCCAGCAGGATCGATCCCATGCCAACCAGCACCCGGTTTCCGATAGTGCAGCCGTGAAGCATGACTTTATGGCCGACGGTAACATCTTCTCCTATAACAAGTGGATTGCCGTCCGGGTTATATGAGGATTTGTGGGTGACATGCAGCACGCTGCCATCCTGAATATTAGTGCGTGCGCCAATTGCCACATAGTTAACGTCTCCCCTGATCGCAACGAGCGGCCAGATGCTGACATCTTTGGCCATTCGGACATCGCCAATGACCACACTGCTGGCATCGATCATCACGCGATCGCCTTTTTGTGGAAACAGATCTTTATACGGACGTAGTACTGCAGACATATCTACCTCGACAGATGAGCGCTATACAGAAGACTTTGATCATATTTTTGGATCGAGGCAAGGCAAAATACGTCAATATTTAAGCAGATCGGGCGGGATTTCAGCGAAAAGCGCGGAAAATCATCAGTCAGAAAAAAAGATCTAAAAAATACTTGTGCTAAAAAATGGGATCCCTATAATGCGCCTCCATCGACACGGCGGATGTGAATCACTTCACAAACAACCCGGTCGGTTGAAGAGAAAAAATCCTGAAAATCAGGGTTGACTCTGAAAGAGGAAAGCGTAATATACGCCACCTCGCGACAGAGCGCTGAAGCGCGTCGCAACTGCTCTTTAACAATTTATCAGACAATCTGT
>NZ_SCMF01000005.1:0-318025 GCF_004296595.1 Enterobacter sp. A8 | reverse complement strand
AATCCATGTCACTTTGAGTGCCCACACAGATTGTCTGATAAATTGTTAAAGAGCAGTTGCGACGCGCTTCAGCGCTCTGTCGCGAGGTGGCGTATATTACGCTTTCCTCTTTCAGAGTCAACCCTGAATTTCAGGATTTTTTCTCTTCAACCGACCGGGCTGTTTGTGAAGTGATTCACATCTGCCGTGTCGATGGAGGCGCATTATAGGGAGTTCTCCGCAGGCCGCAACCGCTAAATGACAGAAAAATGACTGACTGCTGCATTCCCCAGCAAAACCCCGCCTTATACCTTTTTACACACAGAGTTATCCACAGCGATGCGAAAAAGTGAAAATTCGCGAGCGTTGCGCAAACGTTTTCGTTAAAATGCTCGCGCTTAACAAGGATGCCTCGTCAGGTGTGTTAGATGAGTTTTTCGCTGGAAAATTCATCTAACGCTCTCTGTAATCGTGAAATCCAGGGGATTTACCATGCAACAACGTCGTCCAGTCCGCCGCGCTCTGCTCAGTGTTTCTGATAAAGCCGGTATCGTCGAATTCGCTCAGGCACTTTCTGCACGTGGTGTAGAGCTGCTGTCCACAGGTGGTACCGCACGCCTGTTAGCAGATAAAGGTCTGCCGGTAACCGAAGTGTCCGATTACACCGGTTTCCCGGAAATGATGGATGGACGCGTCAAAACCCTGCACCCGAAAGTCCACGGCGGCATTCTGGGTCGTCGCGGTCAGGATGATGCCATTATGGAACAGCATGATATCGCGCCAATTGATATGGTTGTCGTTAACCTTTATCCGTTCGCCCAAACCGTGGCGCGTGAAGGCTGCTCTCTGGAAGACGCCGTAGAGAATATTGATATCGGCGGACCGACGATGGTGCGCTCCGCGGCCAAGAACCATAAAGACGTGGCCATTGTGGTGAAGAGCAGCGACTACTCCGCCATTATTAATGAAATGGATGCGAACGAAGGGTCACTGACTCTGGACACCCGTTTCGACCTCGCGATTAAAGCATTCGAACACACCGCCGCGTACGACAGCATGATCGCCAACTACTTCGGTAGCCTGGTGCCGGCTTACCACGGCGAAAGCAAAGATCCTTCCGGCCGCTTCCCACGCACGCTGAATCTGAACTTCATCAAGAAGCAGGATATGCGTTATGGCGAGAACAGCCACCAGCAGGCAGCCTTCTATATAGAAGAAGAAGTAAAAGAAGCTTCTGTCGCCACCGCCCAGCAGGTTCAGGGCAAAGCGCTCTCTTATAACAATATTGCCGATACCGATGCCGCACTGGAGTGTGTGAAAGAGTTCAATGAGCCTGCCTGCGTTATTGTGAAGCACGCGAACCCCTGCGGCGTAGCGGTCAGTACTTCTATCCTGGACGCTTACGATCGCGCCTATAAAACTGACCCAACCTCTGCCTTCGGTGGCATTATCGCGTTTAACCGTGAACTGGATGCCGAAACCGCACAGGCCATTATCTCTCGTCAGTTTGTTGAAGTGATCATCGCGCCATCTGCGTCTGAAGAAGCGCTGAAAATCACCGCCGCGAAACAGAACGTGCGCGTGCTGGTTTGCGGCCAGTGGGCAGAGCGCGTGCCGGGTCTTGATTTCAAACGTGTAAATGGTGGGCTGCTGGTTCAGGATCGCGATTTGGGCATGGTGACAGCCGCTGACCTGCGCGTCGTCACCAAACGTCAGCCAACCGAACAGGAACTGCGTGATGCGCTGTTCTGCTGGAAAGTGGCGAAGTTCGTGAAATCCAACGCCATTGTCTATGCCAAAGAGAACATGACCATCGGGATAGGTGCAGGCCAGATGAGCCGCGTTTACTCTGCGAAAATTGCCGGTATCAAAGCAGGCGACGAAGGCCTGGAAGTAAAAGGTTCTGCCATGGCGTCTGACGCCTTCTTCCCGTTCCGTGACGGTATTGATGCGGCCGCCGCTGTGGGTATCACCTGTGTGATCCAGCCTGGCGGTTCTATCCGTGACGATGAAGTCATTGCCGCTGCCGACGAACACGGCATTGCGATGATCTTCACCGATATGCGTCACTTCCGTCATTAATTCCCGGAGCAGAAAATGAAAGTATTAGTGATTGGTAACGGCGGGCGCGAGCACGCGCTGGCGTGGAAAGCGGCGCAGTCTCCGCTGGTTGAAACCGTTTTTGTGGCTCCGGGTAATGCGGGTACGGCGCTGGAACCTGCGCTGCAGAACGTCGCCATCGGCGTGACCGATATCCCCGCGCTGCTGAGCTTTGCCCAGAACGAGAAAATCGATCTCACCATCGTCGGCCCGGAAGCGCCACTGGTGATTGGCGTCGTTGACGCGTTCCGTGCCGCAGGTCTGAAAATCTTCGGCCCGACGGAAGGCGCAGCACAACTGGAAGGGTCTAAAGCCTTTACCAAGGATTTCCTTGCGCGTCATAACATCCCGACGGCGGAATACCAGAACTTCACCGAAGTCGAGCCCGCGCTGGCTTACTTACGTGAAAAAGGCGCGCCGATTGTGATCAAAGCCGACGGTCTGGCTGCCGGTAAAGGTGTTATCGTCGCGATGACGCTCGAAGAAGCCGAAGCAGCCGTACAGGATATGCTGGCAGGCAATGCCTTTGGCGACGCGGGCCACCGCATCGTGATTGAAGAGTTCCTTGATGGCGAAGAGGCGAGCTTTATCGTGATGGTGGATGGCGAACACGTTCTGCCGATGGCCACCAGCCAGGACCATAAGCGCGTGGGCAATGCGGATACCGGGCCGAATACCGGCGGTATGGGCGCTTACTCCCCTGCCCCTGTGGTGACGGATGAAGTGCATCAGCGCACCATGGACCGAATCATCTGGCCAACCGTAAAAGGAATGGCTGCCGAGGGTAACACTTACACCGGTTTCCTCTATGCGGGCCTGATGATTGACAAGCAGGGCAATCCGAAGGTGATCGAATTTAACTGCCGCTTCGGCGATCCCGAAACTCAGCCAATCATGCTGCGCATGAAATCTGACCTGGTGGAGCTGTGCCTGGCCGCATGCGACGGCAAGCTGGATGAGAAAACCTCAGAGTGGGATGAACGCGCGTCTCTGGGCGTGGTGATTGCTGCGGGCGGTTATCCTGGCCACTACAACACCGGAGATGAGATCCATGGCCTGCCGCTGGAAGAAACCGAAGGTGCCAAGGTGTTCCACGCCGGAACGAAACTGGCTGACGACGATCGCGTACTGACCAACGGTGGCCGCGTGCTGTGTGCCACCGCGCTGGGCCATACCGTTGCCGAAGCGCAGAAGCGCGCTTATGCCCTGATGGCGGATATCCACTGGAACGGTAGCTTTAGCCGTCAGGATATCGGTTATCGTGCGATTGCACGTGAGCAAGGGGAGTAATCCCCCCTCATTCTAACCCTCTCCCTGAAGGGAGAGGGGATTTACGTCAAAAACTCTTTTCTGTCGGCTGCCAGGTGCAGAAATCTTCGTTCGCCACCAGCAACAGCTGAGAGCCTTCAGGCGCTTCAAGCCACGCCACACTCACTTCCATTGATGAATGACGCTGACGGCGCTGTATATGTTCGGTTGCCCAGGATTCAAGATCAGGTTTGACTGTCTGCCCTTCGCAGGTAGTGACCGTACCATCGGTATGCCAGCGCCCCTGGCGCAGCACCACGCGTCCCTGACGCAGCGCATCGCTGGTCTGGCGGATTTGTCCGGCACGATAACGATAGAGAGCAACCTGATCGCTGGAGAGTTGCTGTTTTTGACCGTTGACTTCACGCTGCATAAAGCTCAGCTCGCCGTGATCATCAAACCGCACTTTTACATGTTCGGGGGTTTTGCCGTAGATATTGAGTTCGATGAATGACAGGTCGTCTCCCTGCCAGCGATACTCTGCGGTCGATGTATTGCCGTTATGCCACGGGCTAAAAGCGGAAAGCAGATGCACTTCACCGCCAGAATCTTTACGCCAGATCCTCACCGCTCCCTGGTTGTCAGCGTAACCGCTGGCGGTAAACGGTGGTAAAGAGGTGTCATGGCTACAGGCGGAAAGCAGTAACACGCCCGCCAGCGCGAGCGCGCCACGCCAGAATGACAAAAGGGGCGTTGCCGCCCCTTCGTTAAAACTGTTCACTGCCACGCGTCTTACTTAACTGCGTCTTTCAGTGCTTTACCAGAAACAAATGCCGGCACGTTAGCTGCGGCGATTTTGATTTCTTTACCGGTCTGCGGGTTGCGGCCAGTACGCTCAGCGCGGTGGTTCACTTTGAAGGTACCGAAACCAACCAGTTGTACAGCATCGCCTTCTTTCAGAGACTCAGTAATAGCAGCCAGGGTAGATTCCAGAGCAGCTTTAGCCTGCACTTTAGACAGATCAGCCTTGTCCGCAATTACATCAATCAGTTGAGTCTTGTTCATAAGTTATCCTTTCAATGTGTTTATCGCTTGCTAAGCATCGAGTGCGACGAAAATGCCAAAATAGCACTCTCCTGCATACACGCACCGATAGCCACTTTTTTTCGCCCCCCAAATGTAGACCAGACGGGGGGCAGAAGGGAAGAGTCGAGGTGCGACAAAACAGGCGTTAAATCACGTTTTGTTGTCTCATTGGTTAAAAATTATACCAATATTACTCTCGCCGGCCTCACGCAAGTCCGCACGCAGCCCTTTTATCAGCTCAATATCGCGTTCTTCACACTCTGCCAGCAGGCGGAAAATCTCCCACTGAATATCCCATTCCTGTTCAACAGCAGGGTTAGCCCGCAGCTCTTCGTCGGTCATTTCACGGCCTGCCTGGGTCATTTCGAGCATTGCTACGGTCGTAATGGATGCCTTACTGACTTCAATAGCGTGCTCCAGCGTTTCACCGCTCAGACGAGAGTGAATCAGTTCGCTTAACGCTACGCAGGCATCAATTGCCGGATAGACACCGTACAGATCAAAATCATCCGCCACCGGAATAGCCTCTTCGAGTTTTTCCAGCTGAGAGTCGAAGTTCACCTTTGCGTCTTTGACCGTCAGCGTTTCCCAGATGAGGTCGAGGATCCGGCGATAAATATGGCCATCACCAAACTCCGTCTGCTTGCAGAACGCGGCGTAGTTCGGATACATGCGCTCGCACAGGCAAGCCATAAAGGTGACGTGCTGCCAGCTTTCCAGCTTCTCAAGGCGCAGGTGAATCGGGTTTTGTAGCATGATGAGATCTCGAATCGAAAATTAGTCGCAGTTTACCTGATTCATCACTGAATTTCCTGCCAACGAACAAAAGCCGGACGAGCAGAGGCCACCGCATCTGCCCAACGCGTGGGCTCAGGTAACCGGTAACCCTTCATACAACGCTGCACCCAGGCCAGGGCGCTGTCCATGCTCACACGGTGCCCGGTTGCGATAAACAGCGGGTTACAGCGCGCTTTACTGCGCCAGACCCATGCCAGCTGCTCACCCTTATCAATAAGCGGCGCCAGCGCGCCCGGCTCGGCGGAGAGCGGCTCAAATGCACCGCACAGGCGTTTTTTGGCCACACCGATGGTGGGTACATCCACCAGCAGACCAAAGTGGCTGGCAACGCCTAAGCGACGCGGATGAGAGATACCGTGTCCATCAACAAACAGCAGATCGGGTTTTTGTGAGAGTTGCTCCCACGCTGCGAGCAGCGCGGGGTATTCACGGAAGGAGAGAAAGCCCGGTATGTACGGCATGGTGGTGGCGATACGCGCCACTTTGTACTCCACCAGCTCAAGTGAGGGGTACTTCAGCAGCACCATCGCCGCCCGCGTCACTTCACCGCCCTGCTCAAACCCGACATCCGCACCGCCTATATACTGCGGGGGATCCTTATCCAGACGATCCTCGCGGATCACGGATGAAGCCAGTTCTATCTGTTGAGCGCGTAATGACGCGAGATCCATAACCACTCCTTATTTGTGATATTGCGCAGAAAGTCGGTGCACCGCCTCCACAAACGCGCCAGCGTGCTCTGGCGGAACGTCCTGATGGATACCGTGCCCGAGGTTAAACACGTGCCCTTCCCCCTGGCCAAAGCCAGCCAGAATAGACGCCACCTCTTCTTCAATACGGGCAGGCTGCGCGTAGAGCATGGACGGATCCATATTGCCCTGCAGCGCCACTTTGTCACCCACGCGACGGCGCGCGTCGGCGATATCGGTGGTCCAGTCGAGACCCAGCGCATCGCAGCCGGTCGCCGCCATGGCTTCCAGCCACTGGCCGCCGCCTTTGGTGAACAGCGTGACCGGCACACGGCGGCCTTCATTTTCACGCAGCAGGCCATCAACGATTTTGTGCATGTAGTAGAGCGAAAATTGCTGATAATCGCGCCCGGTCAGCACGCCGCCCCAGGTATCGAAAATCATCACCGACTGCGCACCCGCTTTGATCTGCGCGTTCAGATAGAGGGTGACGCTTTTCGCCAGCTTATCGAGTAGCGCATGCAGGGCCAGCGGCTCTGCATACATCATCTTTTTGATCACGGTAAAGGCTTTACTGCTGCCGCCTTCAACCATATAGGTCGCCAGCGTCCACGGACTGCCGGAGAAGCCAATCAGCGGGACTTCGCCTTTCAGTTCGCGACGAATGGTGCGCACGGCATTCATCACATAGCCCAGCTCCTGCTCAGGATCGGGAACGGGCAGCTTATCAACATCCGCTTTGCTTTTGATTGTTGAAGTGAAACGCGGGCCTTCGCCGGTTTCGAAATAGAGCCCAAGGCCCATCGCATCCGGAATGGTCAGAATGTCCGAAAAGAGAATGGCGGCATCCAGCGGGAAGCGGCGCAGCGGCTGGAGCGTGACTTCACACGCCAGCTCGGCATTTTTGCACAGCGACATAAAATCGCCCGCCTGCGCACGCGTGGCTTTGTACTCTGGCAAATAGCGTCCCGCCTGGCGCATCATCCACACCGGGGTGACATCAACGGGCTGGCGCAGCAGCGCACGCAGATAACGATCGTTTTTCAGTTCGGTCATTTTTGCAGTTCCTTAAGCGTCATGGCCTCAGTGTAACATGTCACTCAGCATCAGCCCGACACATTGCTACGGTATCTTCTATCAGCCGACGGGCGACGGTGCCTGGTGGTGGCAGCAGCGGCAAATCGTCATAACGATACCAGTTCGCCTCCAGCAACTCTTTCTGGTCGATGACAATCTCGCCGCTGTCATAATCGGCCATAAAGGCCGTCATCAGCGACTGCGGGAACGGCCACGGCTGGGAGGTAACATAGCGCAGGTTTTTAACCTTAATCCCGCTCTCTTCCATCACTTCACGCGCCACCGCCTGTTCCAGCGTTTCGCCCACCTCGACGAACCCGGCCAGCACGGTATGAATGCCGTTGCGGTGGCGGGTGTGCTGCGCCAGCAGGATGGAATCGTCACGACGGATAGCGACGATAATGCACGGCGCAATTTGCGGGTAGTAACGCTCACGGCAGTGGCTGCAGAGCATCGCCCACTCGGTTTTACTGGGGTGCATGGTGTGACCACAGTAGCCGCAGTACTTATGCGAACGGTAAAACTCAGCCAGCTGCACACCCCGGCCCGCCAGCTGGAACAGGCCCACATCCTGATCCAGCACCTGACGAACCGATCCCATGTCATTGCGGCGTGGCTGTTGGATCAACCACACGGGTTCACCCTGCCATTCCCCGATCTTCAGCGCGGGCAGGCCGACAAGATCAAATTTTTCTGCTGCGCCATAGGGTATTTCCCCGGCAGGCAACCATAATTTTTGTTCGTGACTGACGATCCACCAACCCAGATCTGATTTTTCAATAATACGATCCATATCTATTGCACTACCTTCGCTTCACTGACATGTTGTTAGCATTGTGGTTACATTTTGGATAAGCAGATTCAATTCTCAACCTTGCGGAGTCAACCATGTTAAACCAGCTAGAGAGCCTGACTGAGCGCGTTAGAGGAAGTAACAAACTGGTGGATCGCTGGCTACATGTGCGCAAGCATCTACTCGTGGCTTATTACAATCTGGTCGGTATTAAGCCTGGCAAAGAATCGTTTATGCGGTTGAATGAAAAAGCGCTGGATGATTTTTGTCAGAGCCTGGTCGACTATCTGTCCGACGGCCATTTCAATATTTATGAACGCATTATCCGCGAAATGGAAGGGACTACACCGTATTTAGCGGCCAGCAAACTCTATCCGCTGCTGGAAGCTAACACCCAGCAGATCATGGATTACTACGATTCCACGCTTGAGAACGCCATCGATCACGATAACTATCTTGAGTTTCAGCAGGCGCTTTCCGACCTCGGCGAAGCGCTGGAAGAGCGATTCACGCTGGAAGATAAGCTGATCGCCCTCGCCCTGGATCACGGCCTGGATGTGAGCCACGAAGATAACGTCGCGCGACCTGCTTGAGTTCTTAATCGTTAACGAGTAATTTACAACCATTCGCCCCTCTGTGGAGGGGGATTTTTCTTGTCGGAGTGCCCAGTGTGCAAGCACGGGCTGAGACCGTTAATTCGGGATCCGCGGAACCTGATCAGGCTAATACCTGCGAAGGGAACAAGAGTCACACTGCTGTTGTATCGCCCCCAGGGCGATCCTCTCTTGCTTCATCCGTCGTCTGACAAGCCATGTCCTTCACTTTTGGAATGAGCTATGTCTACAACAAAACTGACCCGCCGCGAACAGCGCGCACAAGCCCAACACTTCATCGACACTCTGGAAGGCACCGCTTTCCCGAACTCAAAACGCATTTACATCACCGGTTCACAGGCGGATATCCGCGTGCCAATGCGTGAAATCCAGCTTAGCCCGACCCTTATCGGTGGCAGCAAAGCGCACCCGCAGTATGAAGATAACGAAGCCGTTCCGGTGTATGACACTTCCGGTCCGTACGGCGATCCTGCGGTTGCCATTAACGTTCAGCAGGGTCTGGCGAAATTGCGCCAGCCGTGGATTGACGCGCGTAACGACTGCGAAGAGCTCTCTGACCGCAGCTCGGCGTACACCAAAGCGCGTCTGGCCGACGATGGTCTTGATGAGCTGCGCTTCACCGGGTTGCTGACGCCGAAACGCGCGAAAGCAGGTAAATGCGTTACCCAGCTGCACTATGCCCGCCAGGGCATCGTCACGCCGGAGATGGAGTTTATCGCCATTCGTGAAAACATGGGTCGCGAGCGTATCCGCAGCGAGGTGTTACGCCACCAGCATCCGGGAGAAGGCTTCGGGGCACGTCTGCCGGAAAACATCACGCCGGAGTTTGTGCGTGATGAAGTGGCCGCTGGCCGCGCGATTATCCCTGCCAACATCAATCACCCGGAATCTGAACCAATGATCATTGGCCGCAACTTCCTGGTGAAGGTCAACGCCAATATCGGCAACTCAGCCGTGACCTCCTCCATTGAAGAAGAGGTGGAAAAACTGGTCTGGTCGACACGCTGGGGCGCGGACACGGTGATGGACCTCTCCACAGGGCGTTACATCCACGAAACCCGCGAGTGGATCCTGCGCAATAGCCCGGTGCCTATCGGAACGGTGCCCGTTTATCAGGCACTGGAGAAGGTGAACGGTATTGCCGAAGACCTCACCTGGGAAGCCTTCCGCGACACGCTGCTGGAGCAGGCTGAACAGGGAGTCGACTACTTCACCATTCACGCGGGCGTGCTGCTGCGCTACGTGCCGATGACGGCGAAGCGTCTGACCGGTATTGTCTCGCGCGGCGGCTCTATCATGGCCAAATGGTGCCTGTCGCACCATAAAGAAAACTTCCTCTACGAACACTTCCGCGAGATCTGTGAAATCTGTGCCGCGTACGATGTCTCCCTGTCGCTGGGCGACGGCCTGCGTCCGGGCTCCATTCGTGATGCCAACGACGAAGCGCAGTTTGCCGAACTGCATACCCTGGGTGAGCTGACCAAAATCGCCTGGGAGTATGACGTGCAGGTGATGATTGAAGGCCCGGGACACGTGCCAATGCAGATGATCCGCCGCAACATGACCGAAGAGCTGGAGCACTGCCACGAAGCGCCGTTCTATACCCTGGGGCCGTTGACCACGGATATCGCTCCGGGCTATGACCACTTCACCTCCGGGATTGGTGCGGCGATGATCGGCTGGTTCGGCTGCGCCATGCTCTGCTATGTGACGCCGAAAGAGCACCTCGGCCTGCCCAACAAAGAAGATGTGAAGCAGGGGCTGATCACCTACAAAATCGCCGCCCACGCCGCGGACCTGGCCAAAGGCCACCCCGGCGCGCAAATCCGCGACAACGCCATGTCGAAGGCGCGCTTTGAATTCCGCTGGGAAGACCAGTTCAACCTGGCGCTCGATCCTTTCACTGCCCGCGCGTATCACGATGAAACCCTGCCGCAGGAGTCGGGCAAAGTGGCGCATTTCTGCTCCATGTGCGGGCCAAAATTCTGCTCGATGAAAATCAGCCAGGAAGTCCGTGACTACGCCGCCGCGCAAACCATTGAAGTGGGTATGGCGGATATGTCAGAAACCTTCCGCGCGAAGGGCGGCGAAATCTACCTCAAAAAAGAGGAGGCGTAATGTATCAGCCTGATTTCCCTTGCGTTCCCTTCCGTTTAGGGCTCTATCCGGTGGTGGACAGCGTAGCGTGGATCGAACGCCTGCTGGCGTGCGGCGTTCGCACAATCCAGCTGCGCATTAAGGATAAACGTGATGACGAGGTGGAGGCCGATGTGGTCGCCGCCATCGCGCTGGGGCGTCGCTACGACGCGCGCCTGTTTATCAACGACTACTGGCGACTGGCCGTTAAGCACCAGGCGTACGGTGTGCATCTGGGTCAGGAGGACCTGGAAACAACGGACCTGAGCGCTATCCGGGACGCTGGATTAAGACTGGGGGTGTCAACACACGACGACATGGAGATCGACGTGGCGCTGGCGGCTCGCCCTTCGTACATCGCACTTGGCCATGTTTTTCCGACGCAGACCAAACAGATGCCCTCTGCCCCACAGGGGCTGACGCAGCTGGCGGCGCACGTTAAACGCCTTGCCGATTACCCTACCGTCGCGATCGGTGGGATCAGCCTGGAACGCGCTCCTGCCGTGCTGGATACCGGTGTCGGCAGTATCGCTGTCGTCAGCGCCATTACCCAGGCGGCAGACTGGCAGGCCGCCACCGCACAGCTGTTAAAGCTGGCAGGAGCAGGCGATGAATGATCGTGATTTTATGCGCTACAGCCGCCAGATCCTGCTGGAGGATATTGCCATTGACGGGCAGCAAAAGCTGCTCGCCAGCCGGGTCCTGATTGTTGGTCTGGGCGGATTAGGCGCTCCTGCCGCGCTCTATCTGGCAGGCGCGGGCGTGGGCACGCTGGTTCTGGCCGATGACGACGAGGTACATATCAGTAACCTGCAGCGACAAATCCTCTTCACCACGGAGGATGTTAACCAGCCCAAAGCGCAAATCACCCGCAAAAGGCTGAAGCAGTTGAACCCGGACATCACGCTCATCGCGCACCAGGAGCGACTCCACGGCGACACTCTGCAGCGCGAAGTCGCCCTTGCTGATGCGGTGCTGGACTGCACCGACAATATGGCGACCCGCCAGGCCATTAACGCCGCCTGCGTGGCACAGAATACGCCGCTTATCACCGCCAGTGCGGTCGGTTTCGGCGGGCAGATGATGGTGCTGACCCCGCCCTGGGCGCAGGGCTGTTATCGCTGCCTGTGGCCGGATGATGCCGAGCCGGAGCGCAACTGCCGCACCGCGGGCATACTGGGCCCGGTGGTAGGCGTGATGGGGACCCTGCAGGCGCTGGAAGCCATTAAATTGCTCAGCGGTATGGAAACAGAGCGCAATACGCTGCGGCTGTTTGATGCCCGCTCCAGCGGCTGGCGTCATCTGGCACTGCACCGCGCCAGCCACTGTCCGGTGTGCGGAGGCTGCAATGCGCATTCTGTTTAATGATGAGCCGATGAAATGCGATGACGGTCTCACCGTTGCCGCGCTACTCGAGAAGCTGCGCCAGCTCAAGCCGGGAACGGCGCTGGCGCTTAATCAACAGATCCTGCCGCGTGAGCAGTGGGAACATCAGCAGGTGAGCGAAGGCGACCAGATCCTGCTGTTTCAGGTTATCGCCGGGGGCTGAGATGTTACGTATTGCTGATAAAGTCTTTGATTCACATCTGTTTACCGGGACCGGAAAATTCGCCTCGCCGCAGCTGATGGTGGATGCCATCCGTGAAAGCGGCAGCCAGCTGGTGACGCTGGCGCTCAAGCGCGTCGATCTGCGCCATCACAGCGACGCCATTCTGGCACCGTTGCTGGATGCTGACGTTACCCTGCTGCCCAATACCTCCGGTGCGAAAACGGCTGAAGAAGCGATTTTTGCGGCTCAGCTGGCCCGTGAAGCGCTGGGTACCCACTGGCTGAAACTGGAAATACATCCGGATGCGCGCTGGCTGTTGCCCGACCCCATCGAAACGTTAAAAGCGGCCGAAAAGCTGGTGCAGCAAGGCTTTACCGTTCTGCCCTACTGCGGGGCCGATCCCGTGCTGTGTAAACGGCTGGAAGAGGTCGGCTGCGCTGCCGTCATGCCGCTGGGTGCCCCGATTGGTTCTAATCAGGGACTGGAGACCCGCGCCATGCTGGAGATCATCATTGAGCAAGCCACCGTGCCGGTGGTGGTGGATGCAGGCATTGGCGTGCCCAGCCATGCCGCCCAGGCGCTGGAGATGGGAGCAAGTGCCGTGCTGGTGAACACGGCCATTGCGGTCGCCGACGACCCCATCAGGATGGCCCGTGCGTTCCGCATGGCCGTGGAGGCTGGCTTGCTGGCACGAGAGTCTGGCCCGGGAATGCGCAGTTTTCAGGCACAGGCCACCAGCCCGTTGACCGGGTTTCTGGAGGCGCTCTCATGACCACCTTTACCGACCGCTGGCGGCAGCTTAACTGGGACGATATTGCCCTGCGTATCAACAGTAAAACGCAGGCTGATGTAGAGCGCGCCTTACAAGCCCGTCACCTGTCCCGCGACGATATGATGGCCCTGCTCTCTCCGGCGGCGAGCACCTTTCTTGAGCCGATGGCCCAGCGCGCTCAGAGGCTCACCCGCCAGCGTTTTGGCAACACGGTGAGCTTTTACGTACCGCTCTACCTCTCTAACCTGTGCGCGAATGACTGCACCTACTGCGGCTTCTCCATGAGCAACCGCATCAAGCGGAAAACACTCGATGAGAGCGAAATCGCCCGTGAGTGTGCCGCCATCCGTGAAATGGGTTTTGAGCATCTCCTGCTGGTCACGGGTGAACATCAGAGCAAAGTCGGGATGGACTATTTTCGACAGCACCTTCCGGCCATTCGCCGTCAGTTCGCGTCGCTACAGATGGAGGTTCAACCCCTGTCGCAGGAGGAATACGCGGAGCTTAAAACCCTCGGGCTGGACGGAGTGATGGTGTATCAGGAAACCTACCACGAGGCGACGTATGCCCGGCATCACCTGAAGGGAAAGAAACAGGATTTCTTCTTCCGGCTGGAGACCCCGGACAGGCTGGGCCGGGCCGGGATCGACAAAATCGGTCTGGGCGCGCTGATTGGGCTGTCAGATAGCTGGCGAGTGGATTGCTACATGGTAGCGGAACACCTGCTATGGTTGCAGCAGCACTACTGGCAAAGCCGTTACTCCATCTCTTTCCCACGCTTGCGACCGTGTACGGGAGGTGTTGAACCCGCCTCGGTGATGGACGAACGTCAGCTGGTCCAGGCCATCTGTGCGTTTCGCCTGCTTGCCCCGGAGGTTGAATTATCCCTCTCGACGCGTGAATCTCCTGCGTTTCGTGACCGCGTGATCCCGCTTGCGATTAACAACGTCAGTGCGTTCTCCAAAACGCAGCCAGGGGGCTACGCCGATGACCATCCGGAGCTGGAACAATTCGCGCCACATGATGGTCGACGGCCAGAAGCGGTTGCCGCCGCCCTGACCGCGCAGGGGTTACAACCAGTCTGGAAAGACTGGGATAGTTGGCTGGGAAGAGCCTCGCAAATGCGTTGAAACGCACTGCAAGCCGTTAAAAAATTGTCGAGGCGCTCTGGAGAGTCACAACCGGACGATTGTCATCTATCGTCCGGTTTTTTATTGTCATGCCGTCAGCAACGGAAGCTGACCAGGGCGAAAAGCTTCTTCCTCGTTTCGCCCTGCCTCTGATTCATTGCACACGCCGCCCGCCAGTGAATGAGTATTTTCTTAATGGTTCTTAAGATAAATCATCTCATCTGAAACTGTGTTCCGTATAATTCACAGCTAACCGCAGGACAGCGACTATGCTGAGAGGATATCGGCAGACGAAAAAACTCACCATCAGGATTGATGTACAACTCATGGCACTTCACAGCAGAAAGCTCTCTTTTACCCGACCCATTATGCTCAGCTTTGCTGGGATCCTGTGCAGTTTTGCGCTGATCGCGGTCGTGGTTACCCTTTCACAACAAAAAGATTTTCTTGAGGATTATCATAAGATTAATGGTAACTTCACCCACAACCTGGCGGTGAACTACACCGAATCTATCCTGCGTGAAAACGACTATATCCTTGGGCGTTCGGCGCTCTATTTTGCACGCAACGACACGCTGAACGAGATGCTGAACGTCAATCCGTCTCAGGGGCTACAGATGTTGATGCATCTACAGAACCTGATGCCGACCGTCTCTTCCATTTCTCTGACAGACACCCAGGGCCGTTATCTGCGCGCGCCGGAGGTACTTCCCACGGAAAAGAGCAAAACCTTCGATCCCCGGACGCGTCCATGGTTCATCGCCCAGGCGGAAGCCAGCATCTTCAGCCACTATACCCGCCCCTACATGGACTATTTTACCGGGCATCCCACGGTCACTCTTTATAAGCCGTTGATTTCGCCGGAAGGACGGCTCAAGGGTACAATAGCATTTCATCTCGATTTGACCTCCATGGGGTTTACCCTTCGTCAGATGGTAGCGCCTGTACAAGGGGAATTCTTTGTTGTCGAACGCGACGGTGCCGTGGTGCTTCACCCTGATCCGGGCGCACTCTTCAAGCAGTACGTGAGCGAAGCGCTGATGGACAAAATGACCAGCGGCGAAGGCCATCTGTATGATAAGAAAACCAAAGCCTGGTATTACTACTACTCCTTCACCAACCCGGACTGGTTTGTCATCTACCGGGTTTCGGGCGCAACACTCACCGACATTACCCGCCATGAGACCACTATCGTCGGCTGGGGTTTTGCGCTGGCGGCCATCATTATCATCCTCTTCGGTCTGTACCTGCGCCATGAGTCGCGTACCGTGCTGATGACGATTATCAACGCCATCAAAACCGGCGACGTCAACCAGGCTCCGCGTCTGGAAGCGATGCTTAGCCATACTATCCAGTCCAACAAAGCGCGTGAGATGGCCTATGTGCGCCAGGCCACCCATGATGCACTCACCGGCTGCAAAAACCGCCGGGCATTTGATAGCGATGTGGATGAGCTACTCAGTGCCCACCAGCCTTTCGCCCTGGCGCTGATTGACATCGACAACTTTAAATCGATTAACGACACCTGGGGTCACCTGAGCGGTGATATTGTCCTGCGTAACGTGGCGCGTGAAGGGATCCTGATAATGCAGCCGCATAACGTCTCGGTTTACCGCTACGGTGGAGAAGAGTTCGCAGTGATTTTCCAGGCTGACCAGATCGCTAGCGCATTCTCGTTACTGGACGCGTGGCGAACCGCCGTTGAAAAACGCGTCTGGCGGGAAGAAAACCTGCGGGTAACGTTCAGTGCCGGTCTGGGGGAATGGCATTTCGAACCGCTGGAGGAGCTGGTGGGGAGCGTAGATAACGCCCTCTACAGCGCGAAACAACAGGGAAAAAACCGCATTATTCGAACGTCTGTCGGCTGATTTTCGCTGCCCGGCGCAAAATTGTAACCGGTTTCAGAAAAATGCCGATTTCTTTGTGATGCCTGACACACAATCACCGTAAAGCGGTTGTTGAAGCAGTCTGCACGGGATAATTATCAATAAACACATGTAGATCGAGGCTGATTATGAAGAACATCGTTTTATGCTGTGCAGCGGGAATGTCAACGAGCATGCTGGTTCAACGTATGAAAGACGCCGCGCAGAAAAAAGGGGTTGAAGTCACCATTAAAGCCGTTCCGGTCGCGGAATTTAAAGACAACATCGCGACGGCCGACATCGTATTACTGGGGCCACAGGTTAAATACGAGCAGGCGAAACTTCAGGCCCAGGCCGAGCCGCTGGGTAAAAAGGTCGCGGTGATCGACATGATGGATTACGGCATGATGAAAGGTGATGCCGTACTGGAAAAAGCGCTCAAACTGCTGGAGTCATAATGGAAGACTTAGAAACGACAATCATGGAACTGCTGGTCAACGCGGGTGCGGCGCGCAGTGCTGCCCTGACGGCATTACAGATGGCGCGTAAAGGTGACTTTGACGGGGCCGAAAAGGCGATGGAAGAGTCGCGCGAGTATGTGAAGCATGCGCACACCATCCAGACACAGCTTATTGGTCTTGATGAAGGCACCGGGAAGCTTCCGGTTAACCTGATTACCGTTCACTCTCAGGATCACCTGATGAACGCGATGGTGATCCAGGATCTGGCGGGCGATATGATTGAGCTTTATCGACGCATACCGTTGCTGAATTAAAAGCTACAGCTGTAAAAAAACCCGCCGAGGCGGGTTTTTTATTTACGGCATCAACGATTACTCGTTGTCGGAACCGCCCAGACCTGCGTTCAGCAGCTCTGCCAGGCTCGCGGATGCATCTTCAGCAGTCACCTGCGGTGCAGCTGGCAGTTCGCCTGCAGCACGACGACGCATACGATCCTGATGGTACGCATAACCGGTACCCGCCGGGATCAGACGACCCACGATAACGTTCTCTTTCAGACCGCGCAGTTCATCACGTTTACCTGCAACAGCGGCTTCGGTCAGGACACGAGTGGTTTCCTGGAACGATGCTGCAGAGATGAAGGACTCGGTTGCCAGAGACGCTTTGGTGATACCCAGCAGATCGCGCGAGAAGGTCGCACCGATTTTGCCGTTCGCTTCCAGTTCGCGGTTAGCGATCTTGACGCGTGAGTACTCAACCTGCTCGCCTTCCAGGAACTCGGAGCTGCCCGCGTTCTCGATGGTCGCTTTACGCAGCATCTGACGAACGATAACTTCGATGTGTTTATCGTTAATCTTAACGCCCTGCAGACGGTATACGTCCTGTACTTCGTTAACAATGTAACGCGTAACAGCATGCACACCACGCAGACGCAGGATGTCGTGCGGCGCTTCTGGACCGTCGGAAACCACGTCACCACGTTCTACGCGTTCACCTTCGAACACGTTGAGCTGACGCCACTTAGGAATCATCTCTTCGTACGGCTCGCTGCCATCTACCGGGGTGATAACCAGACGGCGTTTACCTTTGGTCTCTTTACCGAAGGAGATGATACCGCTGATTTCAGCCAGGATTGCCGGCTCTTTCGGACGACGTGCTTCGAACAGGTCCGCAACGCGTGGCAGACCACCGGTGATGTCCTTGGTACCGCCGGATTCCTGAGGAATACGCGCCAGGGTGTCACCAGAGCTGATCTGTACGCCATCTTCCAGCTGTACAATCGCTTTACCAGGCAGGAAGTACTGCGCAGGCATATCGGTACCAGGGATCAGAACGTCGTTACCCTGAGCATCAACGATTTTCAGTGCAGGACGCAGATCTTTACCGCCGGTAGTACGTTCAGCAGAATCCAGAACTACCAGAGAAGACAGACCGGTCAGCTCGTCAGTCTGACGAGTAATGGTCTGGCCGTCGATCATGTCAGTGAAGCGGATGAAACCACTCACTTCGGTGATAACTGGCATGGTGTGTGGATCCCAGTTTGCAACGGTTTCACCGCCGGCAACCTGCTCGCCATCACCTTTCGCCATAACAGCACCGTAAGGCACTTTATAGCTCTCTTTGGTACGACCGAATTCGTCGATCAGCTTCAGTTCGGTGTTACGAGAAGTGATAACCAGTTTACCGCTGGAGTTCACAACCGATTTCGCGTTGCTGAGCTTGATGCTACCTTTGTTTTTCACCTGGATGCTGGATTCAGCAGCCGCACGAGATGCCGCACCACCGATGTGGAACGTACGCATCGTCAGCTGTGTACCCGGCTCACCGATGGACTGTGCCGCGATAACGCCGATGGCTTCACCTTTGTTGATGATGTGGCCACGTGCCAGGTCACGACCGTAGCAGTGCGCACATACACCAAAGTCGGTGTCACAGGATACAACGGAACGCACTTTCACGGAGTCAACAGAGTTCGCTTCCAGCAGGTCACACCACTGTTCGTGCAGCAGCGTGTTGCGTGGAACCAGAATGTCTGCGGTACCCGGCTTCAGAATGTCTTCCGCGGTAACACGACCCAGTACGCGATCGCGCAGTGGCTCTTTAACATCACCACCCTCGATAACCGGAGTCATGGTGATACCTTCAAGGGTGCCACAATCGTCTTCGGTCACCACCAGATCCTGCGCAACGTCAACCAGACGACGCGTCAGATAACCGGAGTTCGCTGTTTTCAGTGCGGTATCCGCCAGACCTTTACGCGCACCGTGCGTGGAGATGAAGTACTGGAGTACGTTCAGACCTTCACGGAAGTTCGCGGTGATTGGCGTTTCGATGATGGAGCCATCTGGCTTCGCCATCAGACCACGCATACCTGCCAGCTGACGAATCTGTGCTGCAGAACCACGTGCACCGGAGTCGGCCATCATGTAAATGCTGTTGAAGGAAACCTGCTGCTCTTCTACGCCGTCACGGTTAATCACGGTTTCGGTTTGCAGGTTATCCATCATCGCTTTGGATACACGATCGTTCGCCGCAGCCCAGATATCGATAACTTTGTTGTAGCGTTCGCCCGCGGTTACCAGACCAGACTGGAACTGCTCCTGGATTTCCGCAACTTCAGCTTCTGCTTCAGAGATGATCTCGTGTTTCTTCTCTGGGATGACCATGTCATCGATACCAACAGATGCACCTGAACGCGCTGCATAAGCAAAGCCGGTGTACATTGTCTGGTCAGCGAAGATAACAGTCGGCTTCAGACCCAGAATGCGGTAACAGGTGTTCAGCATTTTGGAGATCGCTTTCTTACCCAGCGCCTGGTTGACGATGGAGAAAGGCAGACCTTTCGGTACGATCATCCACAGAATGGCACGGCCGATAGTCGTGTCTTTCAGGCTGGTTTTCGCAACGAATTCGCCGTTAGCATCTTTTTCGTATTCAGTGATACGCACTTTAACGCGCGCATGCAGAGAGGCCAGGCCAGCGCGATAAATACGCTCAGCTTCTTTCGGGCCAGTCAGCACCATGCCTTCGCCTTTAGCGTTAACACAGTCACGGGTCATGTAGTACAGACCCAATACAACGTCCTGAGAAGGAACGATGATTGGCTCGCCGTTCGCTGGAGACAGGATGTTGTTGGTAGACATCATCAGCGCACGCGCTTCGAGCTGGGCTTCCAGCGTCAGCGGTACGTGAACAGCCATCTGGTCACCATCGAAGTCGGCGTTATACGCCGCACAAACCAGTGGGTGCAGCTGAATAGCTTTACCTTCGATCAGGACTGGCTCAAATGCCTGGATACCCAGACGGTGCAGAGTTGGTGCACGGTTCAGCAGTACCGGGTGTTCGCGGATCACTTCGTCCAGGATATCCCAAACGACAGCTTCTTCACGCTCAACCATTTTCTTAGCGGCTTTGATGGTGGTGGCGAGTCCTCGCAGTTCCAGTTTGCCGTAGATGAATGGTTTGAACAGCTCCAGTGCCATTTTCTTCGGCAGACCGCACTGATGCAGACGCAGGTATGGACCTACGGTGATTACAGAACGACCGGAGTAGTCAACACGCTTACCGAGCAGGTTCTGACGGAAACGACCCTGTTTACCTTTGATCATGTCGGCCAAAGATTTCAGAGGACGTTTGTTAGAACCGGTGATCGCACGACCGCGACGACCGTTATCCAGCAGGGCATCTACCGCTTCCTGCAGCATACGTTTTTCGTTGCGTACGATAATGTCCGGCGCAGCCAGATCCAGCAGACGTTTCAGACGGTTGTTACGGTTGATCACGCGACGATACAGATCGTTCAGATCGGACGTTGCGAAACGACCACCATCCAGCGGAACCAGCGGACGCAGATCTGGCGGCAGAACCGGCAGAACGGTCAGGATCATCCACTCTGGCTTGTTACCAGACTGAACGAACGCTTCCAGCAGTTTGATACGCTTGGTCAGCTTTTTACGCTTGGTTTCGGAGTTGGTTTCGTTCAGCTCTTCACGCAGCTGCTCGCACTCTTGCTCCAGATCCATGCTCTTCAGCAGGGCCTGAATAGCTTCCGCACCCATCTTCGCATCGAATTCGTCACCGAACTCTTCCAGCGCGTCCAGATACTGCTCTTCAGTCAGGATCTGGTGACGTTCCAGGTTCGTCATCCCGCCTTCGATAACCACATAAGATTCGAAGTACAGAACACGTTCGATATCGCGCAGCGGCATATCCAGCAGCAGGCCGATACGGGACGGCAGAGATTTCAGGAACCAGATGTGAGCAGTCGGAGACGCCAGCTCGATGTGGCCCATGCGCTCACGGCGCACTTTGGTCTGGGTCACTTCAACGCCGCACTTCTCACAGATCACACCACGGTGTTTCAGGCGCTTGTACTTACCGCACAGGCACTCGTAATCTTTTACTGGCCCGAAAATACGTGCACAGAAAAGGCCGTCACGCTCAGGTTTGAACGTACGGTAGTTGATGGTTTCCGGCTTTTTAACTTCACCGAAAGACCATGAACGGATCATGTCTGGCGAAGCCAGAGCAATTTTGATCGCATCAAACTCTTCGGTTTTAGTTTGCGCTTTCAGAAACTTTAATAAGTCTTTCACGGATTTGCTCCCGTCGGAGTTAGCACACTCTGCTGTCGGGCGTTAACCCGACAGCAGTGACCTGTTTGAGCGAGAATTACTCGTCTTCCAGTTCGATGTTGATACCCAGCGAACGAATCTCTTTCAACAGTACGTTGAAGGACTCTGGCATGCCCGGTTCCATCTGATGGTTGCCGTCCACGATGTTCTTATACATCTTGGTACGACCGTTCACGTCATCAGACTTAACGGTGAGCATTTCCTGCAGGGTGTATGCTGCGCCGTATGCTTCCAGCGCCCACACTTCCATCTCCCCGAAGCGCTGACCACCGAACTGTGCCTTACCACCCAGCGGCTGCTGAGTAACCAGGCTGTAAGAACCGGTAGAACGAGCGTGCATTTTGTCGTCGACCAGGTGGTTCAGTTTCAGCATGTACATGTAACCTACGGTTACCGGACGCTCGAACTGTTCACCGGTACGGCCGTCAAACAGCGTAATCTGACCAGACGTTGGCAGACCACCCAGTTGCAGCAGCTCTTTAATTTCAGCTTCTTTTGCACCGTCGAATACCGGCGTTGCAATTGGCATACCTTTGCGCAGGTTCTCTGCCAGACGCAGCACTTCTTCATCGCTGAAGGTGTTCAGGTCGACTTTCTGACGCACATCGGTGCCCAGATCGTAGGCACGCTGGATGAATTCGCGCAGTTTCGCGACTTCCTGCTGCTGTTTCAGCATGGCGTTAATCTTGTCGCCGATACCTTTCGCAGCCATACCCAGGTGGGTTTCCAGAATCTGACCGATGTTCATACGAGACGGTACGCCCAGTGGGTTCAGTACGATATCTACCGGCGTACCGTTAGCATCGTGCGGCATATCTTCGATCGGGTTGATCTTAGAGATAACACCCTTGTTACCGTGACGACCTGCCATCTTATCACCAGGCTGGATCTGACGTTTAACAGCCAGATACACCTTAACAATCTTCAGCACGCCTGGTGCCAGATCGTCGCCCTGAGTGATTTTGCGGCGTTTCGCTTCGAGTTTTTTCTCGAACTCGTGTTTCAGTTCGTCATACTGCTCAGCCAGCTGTTCCAGCTGATTTTGTTTCTCTTCGTCGGTCAGGCCCAGTTCCAGCCAGCGATCGCGTGGCAGTTTGTCGAGCTTCTCAGCTTCAACGCCACCGGCAACCAGCACCGCGTAGATACGGCTGAACAGACCCGCTTCGAGGATCTGCAGTTCTTCAGACAGGTCTTTCTTAGCCTGTTTGAGCTGCATCTCTTCGATTTCCAGCGCACGTTTATCTTTCTCAACGCCGTCACGGGTGAAGACCTGAACGTCGATAACCGTACCGGAAACACCGTTTGGTACGCGCAGAGAAGAGTCTTTAACGTCAGACGCTTTCTCACCGAAGATTGCACGCAGCAGTTTCTCTTCTGGCGTCAGCTGGGTTTCACCTTTCGGCGTTACCTTACCAACCAGAATGTCGCCGCCGGTCACTTCCGCACCGATGTAAACGATACCGGATTCATCCAGTTTGGAGAGCGCAGCTTCACCCACGTTAGGGATGTCAGCGGTGATCTCTTCTGGCCCCAGCTTGGTGTCACGGGACACACAGGCCAGTTCCTGAATGTGGATGGTGGTGAAACGATCTTCCTGTACCACACGTTCGGAGACGAGGATGGAGTCTTCGAAGTTGTAACCGTTCCACGGCATGAACGCTACGCGCATGTTCTGACCGAGCGCCAGTTCACCGAGGTCGGTGGACGGACCGTCTGCCAGCACGTCGCCGCGCTCAACTGGCTCACCCAGAGATACGCAAGGCATCTGGTTGATACAGGTGTTCTGGTTAGAACGGGTGTATTTGGTCAAGTTGTAGATGTCGATACCCGCTTCGCCCGGATACATCTCGTCTTCGTTAACTTTGATAACGATACGGGATGCGTCAACGTACTGAACGGTACCGCCACGCTTAGCCACTGCAGTAACACCGGAGTCAACGGCAACAGCACGTTCCATACCGGTACCAACCAGCGGCTTATCAGCACGCAGAGTTGGAACGGCCTGACGTTGCATGTTCGCACCCATCAATGCACGGTTGGCGTCATCGTGTTCCAGGAACGGGATCAGGGACGCACCGACGGATACCACCTGCTGGGTGGATACGTCCATGTAGTCAACCTGGTCGCGGCTGAACAAGCTGGATTCGCCTTTGCTACGGCAGGTAACCAGATCTTCTACAAAGTGGCCTTCGTCATCCAGGTTGGAGTTCGCCTGAGCGATAACGTAGTTGCCTTCTTCAATAGCAGACAGGTAATGAATTTCGTCGGTAACAACACCGTCAGTCACTTTACGGTACGGGGTCTCAAGGAAACCGTATTCGTTTGTCTGTGCGTACACGGACAGGGAGTTGATCAGACCGATGTTTGGACCTTCAGGCGTTTCGATTGGACATACGCGACCGTAGTGAGTCGGGTGTACGTCTCGAACTTCGAAGCCTGCGCGTTCACGGGTCAGACCGCCTGGGCCGAGTGCAGAGATACGACGTTTGTGCGTGATCTCAGACAGCGGGTTGTTCTGGTCCATGAACTGAGACAGCTGGCTGGAACCGAAGAACTCTTTCACGGCTGCAGAAATCGGCTTGGCGTTGATCATATCCTGAGGCATCAGGGTATCCAGATCGCCCAGAGACAGACGCTCTTTCACCGCACGCTCTACACGCACCAGGCCAACGCGGAACTGGTTTTCCGCCATTTCGCCTACGGAACGGATACGACGGTTGCCGAGGTGGTCGATATCGTCCACTTCGCCTTTACCGTTACGGATATCGATGAGCTTCTTCATCACTTCGATGATGTCGTCTTTGCTCAGGATACCGGAACCTTCGATCTCATCGCGCAGCAGAGAGCGGTTGAACTTCATACGACCAACCGCAGACAGATCGTAGCGGTCTTCAGAGAAGAACAGGTTCTCGAACAGGCTTTCAGCCGCTTCGCGAGTTGGTGGCTCACCAGGACGCATCATGCGGTAGATTTCTACCAGCGCGCTCAGACGATCGTTGGTTGGGTCGACGCGTACAGTCTCAGAGATGTACGGACCGTGGTCCAGATCGTTAGTGAACAGCGTTTCGATACGTTTGTGGCCAGCCTGACTCAGCTTAGCCAGCAGATCCAGGCTCAGCTCCATGTTAGCCGGGCAGATCAGCTCGCCAGTTGATTCATCAACGTAATCTTTCGCGGCTACTTTTCCTGCAATGTATTCAACCGGAACTTCGATGTGTTTGATATCATCTTTTTCCAGCTGACGGATGTGGCGCGCGGTAATACGGCGACCTTTTTCCACATACACTTTGCCGTCGGCTTCGATGTCGAACGACGCGGTCTCACCACGCAGACGTTCCGGCACCAGCTCCATCTGCAGCTTGTTGTCGCGGATTTCAAAGATCACTTTTTCAAAGAACAGGTCCAGGATCTGTTCAGTGGTATAGTTCAGTGCGCGCAGAATGATGGTTGCAGGCAGTTTACGACGACGGTCGATACGGACAAACAGGTTGTCTTTTGGATCGAACTCGAAGTCCAGCCATGAACCACGGTAAGGAATGATGCGCGCGTTATACAGTACTTTACCGGAAGAGTGTGTTTTACCTTTATCGCTGTCGAAGAAGACGCCCGGGCTACGGTGCAGCTGGGAAACGATAACACGCTCAGTACCGTTGATAACGAAAGTACCGTTGTCTGTCATGAGTGGAATTTCACCCATGTAGACTTCTTGTTCTTTAATGTCTTTAACAGTGCCTTCCGGCGCTTCGCGCTCGTAGATCACCAGACGCAGTTTTACGCGCAGCGGTGCGGAATAGGTCACGCCACGGATCTGACATTCCTGAACGTCAAACACCGGTTCGCCAAGGCGGTAGCTGACGTACTGCAGCTCGGAGTTACCGCTGTAGCTCTGAATTGGGAACACGGAACGGAAGGCTGCTTCCAGACCGTACTGCCCTTCAGGATCTTGCTCGATAAACTTCTGGAACGAGTCAAGCTGGATAGAAAGGAGATATGGAATGTCCAGAACTTGTGGACGTTTACCAAAATCCTTACGAATACGTTTTTTCTCGGTATAGGAGTAAACCATAGGGTTCCTCAGCTCGCTGACAAGTCGACCCATCTGTCCGACGAAGGGACAGTTTGTGCAACACCATTTTGTGGACCGGAAAATTGAATACTTTCCGCAATACCTGTTGCTATCACGCTTAAACCATTTCATTGCGATTTACACAGAGCGAGCACCCTGTCGCAGTATATTAAGTCGTCGATAGAAACAAGCATTGAAAGACACATCGATAGTCAAACAGTGTGAAATGCTACCGAGGCCTTACAGCGCAAAAAGGCTGGTGACTAAAAAGTCACCAGCCATCAGCCTAATTACTTAGGCTGCAACCAGAAAAGTTGGCTTATTTAACTTCAACTTCAGCGCCAGCTTCTTCCAGAGATTTTTTCAGTGCTTCTGCGTCGTCTTTGCTCACGCCTTCTTTCAGCGCAGCTGGAGCAGATTCTACCAGGTCTTTAGCTTCTTTCAGACCCAGACCGGTAGCGCCACGAACAGCTTTGATTACTGCAACTTTGTTCGCGCCAGCAGCTTTCAGAATTACGTCGAATTCAGTTTTCTCTTCAGCAGCGTCAGCAGCTGGGCCAGCAGCAACAGCTACAGCAGCAGCAGCAGAAACACCGAATTTTTCTTCCATTGCAGAGATCAGCTCAACAACGTCCATTACGGACATAGCGGATACTGCTTCAATGATTTGATCTTTAGTGATAGACATTTAAATTGTTCCTGAATATCAGAATAAGTTTATACGTAAGCAGATGCTTTATAAAGATAACTGCGATTAAGCAGCTTCTTTCGCATCGCGTACAGCAGCCAGAGTACGAACCAGTTTGCCAGCCGAAGCTTCTTTCATGGTTGCCATCAGGCGTGCAATTGCTTCTTCGTAGGTCGGCAGAGTTGCCAGGCGGTCGATCTGAGACGCCGGGATCAGCTCACCTTCAAAGGCAGCGGCTTTGACCTCAAATTTTGCATTCGCTTTCGCGAACTCTTTGAACAGACGAGCAGCAGCGCCCGGGTGTTCCATAGAGTATGCAATCAGGGTCGGACCAACAAACGTGTCTTTCAGGCACTCAAAAGAGGTACCTTCAACAGCACGGCGCAGCAGGGTGTTACGAACAACACGCATGTAAACGCCAGCTTCACGACCTGCTTTACGCAGTTCAGTCATTTTATCTACAGTTACGCCACGGGAATCCGCAACTACTGCAGACAGCGCGCCTTTGGCTACTTCGCTGACTTCAGCAACAATCGCTTGTTTGTCTTGAAGATTTAAAGCCATTAGCTTTTGCTCCTGGATGTTTGCCGGAACTCATGTTCCGGAACTCACTTCACTCTTCCCAACGGAAAGAGCGTCTTAATACGGTGAGCAGAAACAAGCCAGAATATCCAAAAATAATCTTAGCGTTCTGTCACCGTCTACGCAGGGGATTAAGTCTCTTGCGAAACACCTGCGGTCTTCGACGGAGGCCTGGATTAGGCCAGGCTCCAACGAACAATTCTTTTAGCCGCTAACTTTCGTTAGCAAACGTGGGGGTAAGATTGTAGACAAAATCACCGCCCACGTAAAGGCATTAGTTTGCAGCAGCGCTCAGGCCAGCCTGGTCAACTGCAACACCTGCACCCATGGTGGTGGAGATGCTAACTTTCTTGATGTACACGCCTTTCGCCTGAGTTGGTTTTGCTTTTTTCAGCGCAACCAGCAGAGCTTCCAGGTTTTCTTTCAGTTTGTCAGCGTCGAAGTCCACTTTACCGATGGTGGTGTGGATGATGCCGTTTTTGTCGTTACGATAACGAACCTGACCTGCTTTAGCGTTCTTAACCGCTTCAGCAACGTTAGGGGTTACAGTACCCACTTTCGGGTTTGGCATCAGGCCGCGTGGACCCAGAACCTGGCCCAGCTGGCCAACAACGCGCATTGCATCTGGAGATGCGATAACAACGTCAAAGTTCATTTCGCCTTTTTTGATCTGGTCAGCCAGATCTTCCATACCTACCAGTTCAGCGCCAGCAGCTTTAGCAGCTTCTGCGTTTGCACCCTGAGTAAATACAGCTACGCGAACGGAACGGCCAGTACCGTGTGGCAGTACAGTTGCACCACGAACGTTCTGATCAGATTTACGAGCATCGATGCCCAGGTTAACAGCAACGTCAACGCTTTCAACGAACTTAGCGGTAGCCAGTTCTTTCAGCAGAGCGATAGCTTCGTTGATGTCGTACTGTTTGGTCGCATCAACTTTGTCACGGATCACGGACATGCGCTTGGTCAGTTTAGCCATTTCTTAGTCCTCCACTACCAGGCCCATGGAACGTGCAGTACCTTCGATAGAGCGAGTCATCGCTTCAATGTCGGCACCAGTCATGTCGGCAGCTTTGGTCTGCGCGATTTCCTGCAGCTGAGCGCGGGAAATTTTACCCACTTTGTCTTTGTTCGGTTTACCGGAACCAGACTTGATACCAGCCGCTTTCTTCAGCAGAACTGCTGCAGGAGGGGTTTTGGTAACGAAAGTGAAAGAACGGTCAGCGTAAACAGTGATTACAACTGGGATTGGCAGACCTTTTTCCAGGGATTCAGTTTTGGCGTTAAACGCTTTACAGAATTCCATGATGTTCACACCCTGCTGACCCAGAGCTGGACCAACTGGTGGACTTGGGTTCGCCATACCAGCTGCAACCTGCAGCTTGACGTAGGCTTGTACTTTCTTAGCCATTCTAAAATCCTCTGATTGGGTGATAGCGCCTCAGCGAGGCTCCCCGTGAATAAAATCGTTTTACAGGCCGTGGCCCATAAAAACAAAAGGCGCGAAATTGTATTCCAATCTCGCGCCCTGTGCAACGATTAAATCGCCGCTTTTTTGATCGCTGCTTAGGCTTTTTCTACCTGGGCAAAGTCCAGTTCTACCGGGGTCGCACGACCGAAGATAGAAACAGAAACTTTCAGGCGGGATTTCTCGTAATCCACTTCTTCGACCACGCCATTAAAGTCAGCAAACGGACCGTCATTAACACGAACCATTTCACCCGGTTCAAACAGCGTTTTCGGACGCGGCTTATCACCCACCTGCTGCAGGCGGTTCATAATCGCATCAACTTCTTTGTCGCTGATTGGCGCCGGACGGTCAGACGTGCCGCCGATAAAGCCCATCACGCGCGGTACGCTGCGCACAAGGTGCCAGCTCGCGTCGTTCATAACCATCTGAACCAGCACGTAACCCGGGAAGAATTTACGCTCGCTTTTGCGGCGTTGGCCGCCACGGATCTCGACCACTTCTTCGGTCGGAACCATAACTTCGCCAAATAACTCTTCCATGTTGTGTAATTTGATATGCTCACGCAGCGACGTTGCTACGCGGCCTTCAAAACCGGAAAACGCCTGAACGACGTACCAGCGCTTTTTAGGGGCTTCAGACATCTCAGAACCTCAGGCCAGTGATAAAGGATACCAGGCGAACCAGAATACCATCCAGTCCCCACAGGATCAGTGACATTACAGCGGTTACCGCCGCTACGATCAGCGTGGTGTGCAATGTTTCCTGGCGAGTCGGCCAAATTACCTTACGGACTTCGGTACGCGCTTCGCGGGCAAAAGCGACAGTCGCTTTGCCTTTTGTCGTCAACAGCGCGACACCACCCGCTGCAGCAATCAGAATTACCACTGCAAGCGCGCGTAGCGGCAGCATAATGTCACGATAAAGATAGTTGCCGACGATCGCTACGATCAGCAGAACGGCTACCACTACCCATTTCATCGCTTCCAGGCCGCGCCCGCTCCCTTGAGCTTCGGTATTCGCACTCATAAACCAACCTGTCAGAAGTATTCTACAAACATTTTCACCCCGCGATCGCGAGGCAAACCAAATCGAAATGCTAATTCGCTTTTCGAATTATACGCTCTCTGCAGAGCCTGTCTCAGCAATGATTATGACAAAAATAATCACTGATGAGCCAGGTTCTGGCGTGAAAGCGTGCAAAAAGGGCATCAAATGATGCCCTTTTATTGCGCATTGCGTCAAATGTTATCAGCAATTAGCCGAGAACTTTAGCAACCACGCCCGCGCCAACGGTACGGCCACCTTCACGGATTGCGAAACGCAGACCGTCGTCCATCGCGATTGGGTGGATCAGAGTCACAACCATCTTGATGTTGTCGCCTGGCATTACCATCTCTACGCCTTCTGGCAGTTCGATGGTACCGGTCACGTCAGTTGTACGGAAGTAGAACTGTGGACGGTAGCCTTTGAAGAACGGAGTATGACGGCCGCCTTCGTCTTTGGACAGGATGTACACTTCAGATTCGAACTTGGTGTGTGGCTTGATTGAGCCTGGCTTCGCCAGAACCTGACCACGTTCGATTTCTTCACGTTTGATACCACGCAGCAGAACACCAACGTTCTCACCAGCACGGCCTTCGTCCAGCAGTTTGCGGAACATTTCAACGCCAGTACAGGTAGACTTCGCAGTCTCTTTGATACCAACGATTTCAACTTCTTCACCCACTTTGATGATACCGCGCTCTACACGACCGGTAACAACGGTACCACGACCGGAGATGGAGAATACGTCTTCGATTGGCAGCAGGAATGGCTTATCAATCGCACGCTCTGGTTCTGGAATGTAAGAATCCAGGTAGCCAGCCAGTTCGATGATTTTCGCTTCCCACTCTGCGTCGCCTTCCAGCGCTTTCAGCGCGGAACCACGAACGATTGGGGTATCGTCGCCTGGGAAATCGTACTGAGACAGCAGTTCACGAACTTCCATCTCTACCAGTTCCAGCAGCTCTTCGTCATCAACCATGTCGCATTTGTTCAGGAACACGATGATGTAAGGAACGCCTACCTGACGACCCAGCAGGATGTGCTCACGAGTCTGAGGCATTGGGCCGTCAGTCGCAGCTACTACCAGGATCGCGCCGTCCATCTGCGCAGCACCGGTGATCATGTTTTTAACATAGTCGGCGTGGCCTGGGCAGTCTACGTGTGCGTAGTGGCGAGTCGGGGTGTCATACTCAACGTGAGAGGTGTTGATGGTGATACCACGAGCTTTTTCTTCTGGTGCGTTATCGATCTGGTCGAATGCACGAGCAGAACCACCGTAGGTTTTTGCCAGAACGGTAGTGATTGCAGCGGTCAGCGTTGTTTTACCATGGTCAACGTGGCCGATAGTACCGACGTTAACGTGCGGTTTTGTACGTTCAAACTTTTCTTTAGACATCGATTGTCCCTCTAAGACACGGATAAATCGGTGATATCACCACATCAACCAGGCGAAATGCCTGAACTGTTGAATCAAGTAAAATTGAAACAGAGAGAAACGGGAAGGAGAAGTGAAGTGGTGCTGATACCCAGAGTCGAACTGGGGACCTCACCCTTACCAAGGGTGCGCTCTACCAACTGAGCCATATCAGCACGTATTGGAGCGGGCAGCGGGAATCGAACCCGCATCATCAGCTTGGAAGGCTGAGGTAATAGCCATTATACGATGCCCGCATCCTGAAACTCGGCTACCCAGTTCTTTCTGTAACAAAAAAAGAGATTTCTCTCTTTTTAAGTTCGAGCTGATTCAGCTTTTAAACCAGCTCCGGCGGCATTTACGCTGCCAGAAAGTGGTGGTGGGGGAAGGATTCGAACCTTCGAAGTCTGTGACGGCAGATTTACAGTCTGCTCCCTTTGGCCGCTCGGGAACCCCACCGGACTTGATGGTGCCGACTACCGGAATCGAACTGGTGACCTACTGATTACAAGTCAGTTGCTCTACCTACTGAGCTAAGTCGGCATCAAGTAGCGCGCATTCTATGGATACCTGCGCGGTCATGCAACTAAAAATTTGCATAAAACGTTCTTTCGCTCACATTTTATGCTAACCACGCATCAAGCGCTGTAAAAGTAGTCATTCACGGTCAAATATTCAACATATATGAGCGAATTGCATCGCATACACCGTAGCGTGACGGCTTCCGCGTAACGCAGCGCTTTCCATCTTTTTTCTTATTATTCCTGTCATCTGGTGTTAACCTCCTGCCCATTGTCCAAAATTAACTGTGTGATGAGCCATGATCCGGCAGTGTGATGCTGGCTCACTGAAGCATGCTTATGAGCAAAAAAGAGCAAACGTTAATGACGCCTTATCTTCACTTTAACCGCAGCCAGTGGGCTGCCCTGCGTGATTCCGTCCCTATGACGCTGACGGAAGGTGAAATCGCACGGTTAAAAGGGATAAACGAAGATCTGTCCCTGGAAGAAGTGGCAGAAATTTATCTCCCCCTCTCACGCTTGCTTAACTTCTATATCAGTTCCAACCTGCGCCGTCAGGCGGTGCTGGAGCAGTTCCTTGGAACCAATGGTCAACGCATTCCTTATATCATCAGTATTGCTGGCAGCGTGGCGGTAGGTAAAAGCACAACCGCGCGTGTCTTGCAGGCTCTCCTGAGCCGCTGGCCAGAACACCGCAGCGTGGAGTTGATCACCACCGACGGCTTTCTGCACCCCAATGAGGTGTTAAAAGAACGCGGGCTGATGAAGAAGAAGGGCTTCCCGCTCTCTTATGACATGCACCGTCTGGTGAAATTTGTCTCTGACCTGAAATCCGGCGTGCCTAACGTCACGGCGCCGGTCTATTCGCACCTGATCTACGATCGCATTCCGGGCGGAGACAAAACGGTGGTGCAGCCAGACATTCTGATTCTGGAAGGGTTAAATGTGCTGCAAAGCGGGATGGATTATCCTCACGATCCGCATCACGTGTTTGTCTCTGACTTCGTCGATTTCTCTATTTATGTCGATGCACCGGAAGATTTGCTGCAAAGCTGGTATATCAACCGCTTCCTGAAGTTCCGCGAAGGGGCGTTCACCGACCCGGACTCCTATTTCCATCACTACGCCCAGCTTTCTGAAGAAGAGGCGGTGAAGGTGGCGACAGGCCTGTGGAACGAGATCAACTACGTAAACCTGAAAGAGAACATTCTCCCTACCCGCGAGCGGGCGAGCCTGATCCTCACCAAGAGCGAGAAACACGCTGTCGACCAGATTCGTTTGCGGAAATAGGTTAGCAGACATAAAAAAACCGGCTTAACGCCGGTTTTTTTGTTTACGCCTGCGGCTTTTCGCCGTTTTCATCCTGATCGACCGCAAAGCAGGCGACCAGCTGACCGCGATAATCTTTCAGCTGCGGCTGTAGCTGGGTGCAAGGGCCAAAGCGGCGACTGCAACGGGCGTTGAATGCACATCCCGGGGGTGGATTCAGCGGACTTGGCAGTTCACCGGTCAGCTTAATACGCTCGCGACGATCGTCCGGGTTCAGGCGCGGTGTCGCAGAGAGCAGCGCCTGGGTGTACGGGTGGCGAGGGTTATTAAAGATCTGATCTTTCGTCCCCTTCTCCACGCAGCGCCCCAGATACATCACCATCACTTCATCAGCGATATGCTCTACCACCGACAGGTCGTGGGAGATAAATACGTAAGACAGCCCCAGCTCCTGCTGCAGATCCATCATCAGATTCAGCACCTGTGCGCGCACGGAAACGTCGAGCGCTGAGACCGGTTCATCGGCAATCACGACATCCGGGTCGAGCATCAGGCCACGGGCGATGGCGATACGCTGGCGCTGGCCGCCAGAGAACATATGCGGGTAGCGATCGTAATGCTCGGTTTTCAGGCCGACTTTCGCCATCATCGCCAGCGCTTTTTCACGACGCTGCTCTTTGCTGAGATTACTGTTAATCAGCAGCGGCTCTTCCAGAATCTGCCCCACTTTCTTGCGCGGGTTCAATGAACCGTACGGGTTCTGGAACACAATCTGGATTTTCTGGCGACGCAGCTTCTGCGCCTGCGGATCGTGCTTGAGCAGATCCTGTCCCTGATAATAGAGCTCGCCGCCGGTAGGCGTTTCAATCATCGTCAGCAGACGGCCTAAGGTTGATTTGCCGCAGCCCGACTCCCCGACCACCGCCAGCGTTTTACCGCGTTCGAGGGTAAAGGAGACGCCATCCAGCGCTTTCACCAGGCGCTCAGGGGCAAAAATCCCCTTCTTCACCGGGTAGTGTTTTTTCAGGTCGATAGCCTGCAACAGCGGTTGTTGCGTGGTGGCCTGTTGCGTACTCATAGTGTTGGCCTCCCGGCATCATCGAGTGGGTAGTGGCATTTCGACTGACGACCGTCAGCCAGCTGGTTCAGCTCAGGTTCTTCTGCACGGCATTTATCCGTCGCATACGGGCAACGCGGATTCAGCAGGCAGCCCTGCGGACGGTCATATTTACCTGGTACCACACCCGGCAGCGACGCCAGACGCGCTTTATCCTGGGCAAACTCCGGCAGCGCACGTAAAAGCGCCTGAGTATACGGATGACGCGGTGCGCGGAAGATATCATGCGAACTTCCGGTCTCCACCACCTGCCCTGCATACATCACGATGATTTTGTGTGCTGCTTCAGCCACCAGCGCCAGGTCGTGCGTAATCAGCACCAGCGCCATGTTCTCTTTCTGCTGCAGTTCCAGCAGCAGCTCGATGATTTGCGCCTGGATGGTCACGTCCAGCGCTGTGGTCGGCTCATCGGCAATCAGCAGTTTTGGCCGACAGGCAATTGCCATCGCGATCATCACACGCTGACTCATCCCGCCAGAAAGCTGATGCGGGTAGACATCAAGGCGCGATGCCGGGTCAGGGATCCCCACCTGGTTCAGCAGGTCGATCGCCCGCTGACGACGGGTTTTCTTGTTACCGCCCTGATGGACCTTGATCGCCTCCATAATCTGGAAGCCCACGGTGTAGCAGGGGTTCAGGCTGGTCATCGGGTCCTGGAAGATCATCGCCACTTCCGCGCCCACCAGCTGGCGGCGCTGTTTCTCGGAAATGCGCTTCAGATCCTGACCATTGAACTGCAGGTTTTCCGCCATCACGCGGCCCGGATAATCGATCAGCCCCATAATCGCCAGCGAGCTTACGGACTTACCGGAACCGGATTCCCCAACAATGCCAACCACTTCGCCCTGATTTACGCTGTAGCTGATGCGGTCCACGGCGCGAAACGGGGTGCCTTCATCGCCGAAGTGCACCGATAATTTATCTACATTTAATAACGCCATCTCGTGCCTCTTACTGCTTCAGTTTGGGATCAAGTGCATCGCGCAGACCATCACCCATCAGGTTAAATGCCAGCACCGTCAGCAGAATTGCCAGACCCGGGAAGGTGACAACCCACCAGGCGCTTTGTGCGAACTGCAACACGTCGGAGAGCATCGTGCCCCACTCCGGTGTTGGCGGCTGCGCACCCATGCCCAGGAAGCCAAGAGCGGCCATATCAAGAATGGCGTTAGAGAAGCCGAGCGACGCCTGAACAATCAGCGGCGCAAGGCAGTTCGGGAAGATATTGACGAACATCTGACGCATCGCACCGGCACCGGCCACGCGGGACGCGGTGACGTAGTCGCGGTTCACTTCCACCAGCACTGCCGCACGGGTTAAACGCACGTAGTGAGGGAGTGCCACGAAGGTCAGCGCAAGCGCGGCATTACCGATCGACGGGCCAAATATCGCCACCAGCACCAGGGCCAGCAGCAGGCTTGGCAGCGCCAGCATGATGTCGACGATACGCATGATGATGTTATCAACAATGCCGCCAAAATAACCCGCAACCAGGCCGAGGATGATCCCCATGATCAGGGACAGCACCACCACCAGGCAGCCCACCAGCAGCGACAGACGCGCGCCGTACATCAGACGCGACAACACGTCGCGACCTACATCATCGGTACCCAACAGGTGAGCCAGGCTCCCGCCGTCCTGCCATGCAGGGGGGGCCAGCAGCGCGTCACGGAACTGATCCGCCGGGTTATACGGTGCAAGCACGTTTGCAAACACGGCAATCAGGATCATGACAGAGACATAGACCAGCCCCACTACCGCGCCTTTATTACGCTTGAAGTAGTGCCAGAATTCCTGCAGCGGCGTCATTGGAACCGGTGCAGCAACCACTTTATTTTCAGAAACGTGTGACATGATGGCCCCTTACTTCTTATGACGAATACGCGGGTTCACCACGCCGTACAGCAAATCGACCAGCAGGTTGACGAGAATAATCATCGTCGCGACCAGCAATACACCGCCCTGCACGACCGGATAGTCACGGCGTTGCAGCGCGTCAATCAGCCAGCGGCCAAGGCCCGGCCAGGAGAAGATGGTTTCGGTCAGGATCGCCCCTGCCAGCAGCGTACCCACCTGCAGACCGATAACGGTCACCACCGGCAGCATGGCGTTACGCAGCGCATGAACGATGATGACTCGCATACGCGTCAGGCCCTTGGCACGCGCGGTACGAATATAATCCTCGCCCAGCACTTCCAGCATTGACGAACGGGTCATACGCACGATCACCGCCAGAGGGATCGTGCCAAGCACCATTGCCGGCAGGATCATATGCGCGACCGCATCAATAAAGTTGCCCTCTTCGCCCCATATCGCCGTATCAATCAGCATAAAGCCGGTCAACGGGTTGGAATCATCGAGGAAGACCATATCGCTGACGCGTCCGGAGACCGGCGTCAGGTTAAGCTGCACCGAGACCAGCATAATCAACATCATGCCCCACCAGAAGATCGGCATGGAGTAGCCGGTCAGCGCCAGGCCCACAGCGGTATGGTCAAAAATAGAGCCACGTTTAACGGCAGCCAGCACCCCGACAGGGATACCCACCGCAGTGGCAAAAATCATGGCGCAGATGCCAAGCTCCAGTGTCGCTTTAAAACGCGGCACGAACTCGTCCCACACCGGAAGACGGCTTTTCAGTGAAATCCCTAAGTCACCGTGCATAACGCCCCAGATATAGTGGAGGTACTGCTGCCACATCGGCTTATCGAGGCCGAGTTCAGCCAGCAGCTGCGCATGACGTTCAGGGGAAATACCACGCTCGCCCGCCATAATCATTACCGGGTCGCCGGGGATCATATGGACAAAGGCAAAAGTGAGAAGGGTGATACCGATAAACGTGGGGATGACAAGTCCCAGACGTCGGAGGATGAACTGCAACATAACCCGGATTCTCTCTGAAGACGCACGACCAGTGGCGTGGCGTCTGTATTGCTCACAAATGTAAATTCCCTCTCCCGCAGGAGAGGGTTAGGGTGAGGGGCTTGCATGCTAGTCCTCACCCCTGCCCTCTCCCACAGGGAGAGGGAGAACACCCTACTGATTATTCAACAGATACGTTTTCGAAGTGGTGTTTGCCCAGCGGATCAACCACGTAGCCTTTCACTTCTTTGCGCACTGGCTCGTACACGGTGGAGTGAGCAACAATCAGAGCCGGAGCCTGATCGTGCATAACAACCTGTGCCTGCTTGTAGAGTTCAATACGTTTGTTGTGATCGTCGGTGGCACGTGCCGGCTGGATCAGGTCTTCAAACGGCTTGTAACACCAGCGAGAGTAGTTAGAGCCGTCTTTTGCCGCCGCGCAGCTAAAGAGAGTGGCGAAGAAGTTGTCCGGATCCCCGTTGTCACCGGTCCAGCCCATCATCACTGCCTGATGCTCACCCGCTTTGGCGCGCTTCAGATACTCGCCCCACTCGTAGGTGACAATCTTGGCCTGAACGCCGATTTTCGCCCAGTCAGCCTGAACCATTTCAGCCATACGGCGTGCGTTCGGGTTGTACGGACGCTGTACCGGCATCGCCCACAGTTCAACGGTAAAGCCTTTATCCTGCCCTGCTTCCTTCAGCAGCGCTTTCGCTTTCTCTGGATCGTAGGTGTAGTCTTTAACGTCATCGTTATAGCCCCACATGGTTGGCGGGATCAGGTTTTTAGCCGCAACGCCAGCGCCCTGGTAAACGGCCTTGATGATCGCTTCTTTGTTCACCGCATAGGTCAGCGCCTGACGCACTTTCACGTCATCAAACGGTTTCTTCTCGGTGTTGAAAGAGAGATAGCCCACGTTCAGGCCAGCCTGCTCCATCAGGTTGATATTCTTGTCCTGCTTCATGCGGGCGATATCAGCCGGGTTCGGGTAGGGCATAACCTGGCATTCGTTTTTCTGCAGTTTTGCGTAACGCACAGACGCGTCAGGCGTGATGGAGAAGACCAGACGGTCGATCTGTGGTTTGGTACCCCAGTAGCCCGGGAACGCTTTGTACAGAATACGGGAGTCTTTCTGGTACTGCAGCAGCTGGAACGGACCGGTACCGATTGGGTTTAGGTCCACTTTTTCCGGCGTGCCGGCTTTCAGCATGTTGTCCGCGTACTCTTTAGAGAGGATAGAGGCGAAGTCCATGGCCAGGTCCGCCAGGAATGGCGCTTCCGGGCGAGTCAGCACGAACTGAACGGTTTTATCGTCCACTTTTTTCACTTCAGCGATCAGGTCTGGCAGACCCATCCCTTCGAAGTACTCATAGCTACCGCCGGACACTTTGTGGTACGGGTTCTGAGCGTTTTTCTGACGATCGAAGGAGAACACAACGTCATCGGCGTTGAAGTCGCGCGTTGGTTTGAATTCTTTGCTGTCCTGCCACTTCACGCCCTGGCGCAGGTGGAAGGTATAGGTTTTACCGTCTTCGCTGACGTCCCACTTCTCCGCCAGGCCAGGAATCACTTCCGTGGTGCCGGTTTTGAATTCAACCAGACGGTTATAGATCGGCACAGAGCTTGCGTCGTAAGTCGTACCAGAGGTAAAGAGCTGTGGGTTAAAGCCTTCCGGCGAGCCTTCAGAACAGTAAACCAGGGTTTTTGCCTGTACGCTTGCTGCCACGGTCATAGCCACCAGGCTCAGACCAAGCTTCAGCATCCCTGACTTCTTCAAGGAAATACTCATTATTCTGCTCCAATGTGATGTTTTGCTTTGTTGTGTTACGCCGCCTGACCTTTATTTATTTTTTACCCGGTCCGGTCGGTGATGCCCGAAGGCGTTAAAGGGATGGAGAATCCTTTCAGAAGAGCGTTGGAGTTGCAGCGCAGATCGTCCCTGAAATGCCCCTCGTGCCCTACAATCTGTCAACAGAATGTGAAAACGTCAATACAGGTGACGGGGATTTACGCTGAGTGTGAGAAACCGCAAACAAAGATTAAAAAAACTATGTACGCCAGTTTTCAGCAGGGAAATTTATGCTACTCGTCATGTTGCAGCACAAATATCTTCATATTTCGCAACAATCAGTGATTAACTTTTATTCAGAATGGGTAAATTTTCTTGCAGAACGGTGATTATCTGAGCACTAAATACCGCGAACGTTAAAACGCACAGCGAAAAATGCTGAGGTTATCCATAAGCAACGCGAAAAAAGATCAATCTATATATAAAAAAATACAATGGATTATGTCACAAAATCACGAACAGGCAGGAAGAAGCAGGACTAAGAGGTGTTTTGGCTAATCTGGACGAATAAAGCGTTAATGCAAAAAGGGCTAACCTTGCGGTTAGCCCTTTTTTGAATGTGGTCGGCGAGAGAGGATTCGAACCTCCGACCCACTGGTCCCAAACCAGTTGCGCTACCAAGCTGCGCTACTCGCCGAATGCGGAGCGCATCTTACTGCTGAGGTGCGCCCCCGTCAATCCCTTAATTTAAAAAAGCCATCCAACTGGCGATAAACTCGCCAGGCAAGCTACTGCGCGGCTTTCTGGCTGCTTTCAGGCAGTTTGCACCAGTTGTTATTTTCGTTAATCCCCCCGTCCGGAGAGGTATAACCCAGGCACCCCATGATGGTGTCGTACAACTCAACGTGACGGCGCGGTACCTTAATTTCTGCCTGCTGTTTCAGATGAGCAAACATTTTGGCTTTCTCTGGATCTTCCAGATATTTATCAGACATCCACACCATCATCGGCACGCGGAACTGTTCTGGTGGTGCCATCTTGCGTGGCGTACCGTGCAGATGCTCATAATCATTGATGGATTCACCATGGTCAGCCGCATAGAACACGATCGCTTTCTTATCCCGTACCTGGTCAATCACCGAATCGATAAAATGATCCACATACAACACTGAGTTGTCGTAAGAGTTAATTAACTGCTCTTTGGTACAGTCTTTGTCAACGCCAACACATTCCGGCGTCCATTTCGCAAAGCTGCGAGGATAACGCTGGGTATAGTTATAGTGAGACCCTTTGGTATGCAGGATGATCATATGCTTGCCATCCGGGTTGCCATTAAGAGAGTTTTTCATCTCATCGATCAGCAGCATATCATCGACAGCCTTGCCACGATTTCGCGGCTCCGCACCAATTTGCTCACGGTAAGCGATGTTCTTCGCCATGGTGTTGCTGTAGAACCACATCTCGCTTTGCATAGCGTAGAGGTCAGCGCTAAACCCGAGTTGATGAAGCACAGAAAACACATTCTGTTCTTTCAAGGTACGCTGCGGATTATCGCTCGCCCCCCCTTCACGAACAAACATGCAGCGTAAGGAGAGCTTGGTGGCGGTATCACAGGAGTAGCCGCGATAGGCAATCAGGTTTTTCTCCTGAGCCAATTCAGGCGTGGTATCACGGTCATAACCTAGAATACCCATATGATCCCAGCGCGTCGTTTCGCCAATGATAAAGACGACATAGGTATCGTCGATATCTTTCGGCGCTACATAAGTAAACTTCTTCGCCGGGTTCATAAGCGATTTGTTATCAGAAGATTCGTCCACCTGCGCCCATGCATATAACCCCAGAGCAGAGATCCAGTTAGAAGGCAGGTAAGAGTTTGCGACTACACCACCGTAGCTTGGCATATCCACGCCAGAGGTGCGTTCATCACTTCTCTGCTTGACTTCAAGCAAGCGAATCGGCCCCCAGACCATGAGACCTGCCAGCAGTACCAGTGCAACACTTCTGAGGCGTTTACCTGGCGTGCGGATCTGGTGCACAAGCGTATACCGGCAGCGGTTACTCCAGATGAGCAACAGCGGCAAAGCACTTACCGCTACCAGCCAGAGGATAAAATGCAACCCAACGACTTCTTTAGAAAGGTCTATATCTGTCGTCATGACGGAAGCAATAATGCCGTATCCTATGACGACGTTCATAAACGTCATGTAATAGCTGGCACCGGCTGAGCAAAGCACGATGAACGTTGCCAGCACACGCCACACGCGGCGACCAAACAGTGTAAGAATACGTAATAAAAAGAAGGTAACCAGTACTGCAGCGACCAATTCGACAACCGCTGCAATTCCTTTCCAGACGGTGAAATCTTGCGCGTAACCGTCAAACCGACGGAAAAAAACTGCGCCATTCATAAAAAGGCCGATGTACAACGCCAGCAAAAAGCAGAGCTTTTGTTGCGCCATCGATTTAATGTATTTCATGCAAGCTACCCGGAAAAAGGGACAGTACCGCCGTCCACTTCACTAAAAAATGGACAGCTTAGATATTCGCTCAGGGAATCGTTATAAGAAACGTCTACAAGCGTGGTAAGTAGACCACAGGGAAGCGGAAAAGTGGCAACAGAGAGTGTGATCGGTACAGTTTTTTACAAAAAAGAAAGTCCTTAAACATACGATATCACTTAAGTTCCGGTTTTCAGACAAGAAAAAGGCCGGAAACCCGGCCGTTTGTCTTATCTTCAGGCATGTGCTTCATTAAACACTTCGCGCTGCGGCTGCCGAATCGTCGTCGACAGGGCCAGTGAAATAATCAACAGGGCGAATATTACGCAGAAGGTGACATAGAATCCGCCGAACAGCGAGGCAATTAACGAGCCGCAAATGCTGCCGATGCCAAAGCCTAAGTAAATCACGCCGTAATTTTTCGCCAGGTTGTTCAGACCAAAGAACTCGCTCACCAGTGACGGGAACACCGTGATGGTGCCGCCGAAGTTAAAGGCCACGCAGGCAATCGCAGCAAAGAAAGTCGCTTCATTCAGGGGCGCAAACAGCAGGGCCGCCATACCCACCAGTGAAACCACCTGTCCAAGGGTAATCACGCGGATACGGGCAATCTTGTCGGACAGGATACCCAGCACCAGACGACCAGACAGGTTAGCGATAGAGATCACGGTCACCGCGTTTGCCGCCGTCATGGCATCCAGTTTAACCATGCCCTGCGCGATATCTTTCGCCACACCAATCACATACAGGCCACTCATGCAGGCCGTCAGGAACATCACCGCCAGCATCCAGTACTGGGGTTTACGCATGGATTGAGCCAGGGTGAAGTCATTCTCCACCACGCCGTTAACGGTTTTCACTTCCTGCTGCGGTGCGTCTTTCATCAGCGTCGCGCCAAACAGGATCATCACCAGGACGATAACTCCCCAGATTATGAAGGTTTTTTCGAGGCCAACCGACGCCAGCAGATGAGAGTCGATAAATTTAAATCCGAGGCTGCCCAGGCCATAAGAACCGATGGCAAACGCGGAGATTAACCCTTTACGCTCCGGGAACCATTTGACGCAGTTTGACAGAGTAAGCAGATAACCGGCACCGTCCGCCAGACCGACCAGTACCCCGGCGCTCAGCCAGAGCATCATCAGGTTGTTTGAATACGCCGTCAGGAAAAAGCCCAATCCCAGCAGGATCCCCGAGGCCATCGTGACGCGTTTTACGCCGAACCGCTCCTGCAATTTGCCCGCAACCGAAGAGGACAGCGCCAGCCCAAGGCTTAGCAAACCGAAAGAGAACGCCACCTGACTGATCGGCGCACCGAGCTTGTCGGAAAGGGCACTGTTAAACAGGCTCCAGGTATAGACCGAGCCCAACGCAAACTGGGTGACGATGGTGCCAAAGAGCGTCAGCCAGCGTGTACGATTGTAGGAAGATGTATTCATGGCAGTTGTCCTGCAAGAGAAAGTAAGGGAATTTGCTGAGGACAACGATAAACAAAACCCTGATCCAGCTGGGGGAAAACGGCATGAGATGCAGGAGAAACGGAATGAAATGCCTGGAATCGGGAATGAACGACCTTGCCGGGGAGTGAAGCGACAGAATGTTAGTGTCCGCTATCGCTACAACCCCCACGGTTATTGCATTCAAGATGTTAACGTGACGTTTAAAATAGTAACAACGTTAGAAATTTGCACTTACGCCCAGCGTGTACAAAAACTGCTCTCCCGTCGTGCTGTCCTCCCCCTGCGCTAAGGAAGCATACGCCGCCATGTGCGAGGTGAAAGGAATATCGGTGCCTACGGTGACATCCATCCAGTTGCCATTTTGAGCCGGGGCAGGCGTTTGCGGCATCCCGAACTGGGATTTCCACTGATTTTCACCATACTGCTGGTTATAGCTAATCTGCGCCCAGGGACGAAGTTCGCCATATTGCGTATCCACGCGCCAGCCTAGCGTACTCACGCTGGCATGCCACAGGGGATCGGTCAGCGCCTGGGTTGTCACGCTATCACCAAACTCATTAATCATCATGGGCGTGGTGCCGTCATAACGCCATGCCACCACCGGGCCGGTCGTGACATGACCCGCCAGCGGAAAATTCCAGCCGACGCTCATCGCCCCCGCGGAGGTCGAGCCAGAGGGCAGATTCAGAGCCAGCCCCGGCGCATTTTGCGAAGACTGGATGCGCTCCGCCAGGATATCGTCATAACGCGGTTGGTGATCCGCATCCCATGTATAGCGTTCCGCCGTATTACTTTGCGGGTCTGAAACGATATATTCCTGTTGCCAGGCAAATGCTGAGTGACCAGAAAGCAGACAGGCTGAAATCCCCACCAGGCCAGAAACAGCATGGCGACCACTGATTTTTTTTATCATCAAAGCGACTCCAGAGAGAGCCGAATTCGGCGATTTTTATCATTATTCAGGAAGAGGTTTTTAGGGCTTATGGCCCTGTATTAACTATTGTCTTTACAGGTCACACGTCAAGCCTGACGGAATGAAATTTTTGCGATAACCGTGTCATAAGGGAGATAACCGATGCAACGTTGCGGTTGGGTAAGCCAGGATCAGCTCTATATCGACTATCACGATCGGGAATGGGGCGTGCCGGAAACGGACGGCAAAAAACTTTTCGAGATGATCTGCCTGGAGGGTCAGCAGGCGGGTTTGTCATGGATTACGGTATTGAAGAAACGCGAAAACTACCGCAATGCCTTTCATCAGTTCGATCCCGTCCGGGTCGCCGCGATGACCGACGACGACGTGGAGCGACTGGTGCAGGATGCAGGCATCATCCGCCATCGCGGTAAGATCCAGGCCATTATCGGTAACGCACGCGCTTACCTGGCAATGGAACAAAACGGTGAATCGTTCTCAGAGTTTGTCTGGACGTTTGTGAATAACGATCCGCAAATTACGCAGGCCGCCACGCTCGCGGAAATTCCCGCCTCGACTCCGGCCTCGGACGCACTCTCGAAAGCGCTGAAAAAACGCGGCTTTAAGTTTGTCGGCTCCACCATCTGCTACGCCTTTATGCAGGCCTGTGGCCTGGTCAATGACCATGTTACCGGCTGCTTCTGTCATCCGGGAGGCCATCATGATCCGCAAATGGCAAAGTGAGAATACCGCGTCGCTGTTGAGCCTATGGCTTGAAAGTACCACGGAAGCGCATCCGTTTATTGAGGCGAGCTACTGGAAAGAGAACGAAGCCATGGTGCGGGACGTTTATCTGCCGTCGGCCGAAACCTGGGTCTGGGAACAGGATGGCGAACCTTACGGGTTTATCAGCGTGATGCAGTCTCAGTTTGTCGGCGCACTATTTGTCGCACCGGCGTACATCGGCAAAGGCATCGGACGCGCGCTGCTGAACCACGTTCAACAGCGCTTCCCGCATTTAAGCCTGGAGGTGTATCAAAAAAATGTCCGGGCGGTGAATTTCTACCATGCACAGGGCTTTCGCATCGAGGACAGCGCCTGGCAGGACGACACCCAACACCCGACGTGGATCATGAGCTGGCAGGCGGATCAAACGCCGTCAGAGTAAGCTCGGGTCCCTGATATTTCTCGACCCATGCCAGCGCCGTATTGCCTGCGCAGCCATTCCCCAGCTTCGAGCTGGGGAGATCTTTGGTCAGCACGTTAACAGCACCGTTTTTACAAATACCGCTCTCGTCCAGGTCCGGCCACGCGCCCTGGTGGATGCAGATCACGCCTGGTTTGATTCCGTCGCTCACCACCGCTCCGGCTAATACCTGCCCACGATGGTTCCAGACGCGCACCAGATCGCCATCCGCAATCCCGCGCGCTTTCGCATCTGCAGTATGAAGCGTGATCGGCTCCCGCCCGGCGACCGCATACTGCTCGCGCAGCGACGAATAGTTAAGCTGGCTGTGCAGGCGATGCGCGGGGTGCGCGGATAACACCTGGAGCTGCTCCGGCTGGGCATTGCCGTGCCACTCATCCGGTTCAAGCCATGTGGGATGCGCAGGACAATCCGCGTACCCAAAGCGGGCAATGCGCTCACTGTAAATCACAATCTTTCCGCTCTCGGTTTTCAGCGGATGGTTCTCCGGGTCGCGACGGAAATCGGCGAAACGGACAAACTGCGCGTTCTGCTCGCTCTCCGGCATTTCGAAAATCGCGTTCGCTTCCCAGAATTCCGCAAACGGCGGCAGCGTCACCCCTTGGGCCGCACCGCGCTGAGCGGCAATCTGATAGAACGTTTCCAGCCACTCGAGATCGGTTTTCCCTTCGGTGAAACGCTCACGACCGCCCGCTTCCCACCGTTCGCTCAGTTCCGCAAATACGTCAAAATCATCACGCGCTTCATCCCGCGGTGCGACCACACGCTTCATCGGCACCATATGCTGGTTGCTGTAGTCACCGGTCATGGTGAGATCGTTACGCTCGTACGAAGTCGTGGCCGGCAGCACGATGTCGGCATGTTTGGCGGAGGCGGTCCAGAAGCATTCCGAAATCACCACCAGCTCCGGCTTCTGCCAGGCGCGGATCAGACGATTGGTATCCTGATGGTGCGTGAAATTCGCCCCACCCGCCCACCAGACAAACTTAATATCCGGGAAATGGCGGTCCAGACCGTTATGCTGATAAAACCCGCCCGGGTTTTCCAGGGCTTCAACAATACGCGCCACCGGAATTTTATCCACGGCATCAACGCCGCCCTTCACCGATCCCTGCATAGAGGCCAGCACGGCGGCTTTACGGGTGGGGTTGCCGCCATTGGCGAAGTGATAAGAGAGCCCAAACCCGCCGCCCGGCGTACCAATTTGCCCGAGCATCGCGGCAAGCGTCACCAGCATCCAGTGTTTTTGCTCGCCAAACTGCTGGCGCTGCATGCCCCAACCGGACATCAACATCGTGGTGTTTTCATGGAACAACGCGGCCAGTTCACGGAGCTTGTCAGCCGGAATGCCACAAATATCGGCTGCCCACGCTGCCGTTTTGGCAACACCATCCGTTTTACCCGTCAGATAATCGGCGAATTTGTCGAAGCCCGATGTGCAACGCGCGAGGAAGTCGGCGTCGTGCCAGCCATTCTCTACCAGCGTGTGGGCGATACCCAGCATCATCGCCACGTCAGTACCCATATGCGGGGCGAGCCATTCGGCACTGTCACCAAAGAAATCCATGGTTTCAGAGCGCATGGGGTCAATACAGATGATGCGCTTACCGCTCTTGCGCAGCGCATCAAAATAGCCAATACCCTGCTCGTCGGAAGAATTCCAGGCAATTTTCAGTGTGTTGAGAGGGTTGGCACTCCACAGCACCACAACGTCGGTATGCTCCAGTACCAGCGGCCAGCTGGTCTGCTGCTGATAAACCTCATTACCACCGACGACGTACGGCATGATCGCCTGCGCCGCGCCGGTGGAGTAATCCCCCAGATGGCCCGTGTAGCCGCCGGCCAGGCTCATGTAGCGCTGCAGCAATGTCGATGCTTTATGCAGTACGCCGTTAGAACGCCAGCCGTAAGAGCCGGCAAAAATGGATGCTGGCCCATAGCTGTCGCGGATGCGCTTGTGCTGGGCGTGGATCAGCGCCAGCGCGTCATCCCAGCTCACACGCACAAACTCATCCTGACCACGAATGCCCTGCGGCTTGTCCGGCGAAGCCAGAAATCCTTTACGCACCATCGGCCAGCGCACGCGGGTTTTGCTGTGCACCTGATCGCGAACGACGGTCTGTAAAGAGTTGGGGTGTTGTGATGGCAATGCCCCACGGGAAGACAGGATATTTTCGCCGTCGGTTTCGACCAGCATCGGCCCCCAGTGGGCGGCAGTCAGAATGGTTTTTGTTGAGGTGCTCAAAGCGTGCGCTCCTGGTTGCGTGCAGGTTTACGGTCTTGTTATTGAGGCCGTTTATGGTTTGTCACAAATTTCAGAGTTATCCCCGGAATTTTCTCCGTATCCGGACGTCATAATCAACTGCCACGTCCGTCGTGGCAAAGAATAAAAAGGATTAAGGAAAGAAGATGAAAAAACGCGTACTCGTTATTGCCGCTCTGGTGAGCGGTGCACTGGCGGTTTCTGGCTGCACAACAAACCCATACACCGGTGAACGCGAAGCGGGTAAATCCGGCATCGGCGCGGGTATCGGTTCACTGGTCGGGGCGGGTGTAGGTGCGCTCTCCTCCTCCAAAAAAGACCGCGGTAAAGGCGCGCTGATTGGCGCAGCGGCAGGCGCAGCGCTCGGCGGCGGCGTGGGTTATTACATGGATGTGCAGGAAGCGAAGCTGCGCGACAAAATGAAAGGCACAGGCGTGAGCGTCACGCGCAGCGGTGACAACATCATCCTGAATATGCCTAACAATGTGACCTTCGACAGCAGCAGCGCAACGCTGAAACCTGCCGGTGCGAATACCCTGACCGGCGTGGCGATGGTGCTAAAAGAGTACAACAAGACCGCCGTGAATGTGATTGGCTACACCGACAGCACCGGCAGCCAGGAGCTGAACATGCGTCTGTCTCAGCAGCGTGCGGATTCCGTGGCCAGCTCGCTGATCACCCAGGGCGTTGAAGCGAACCGTATCCGCACCAGCGGTATGGGCCCGGCAAACCCTATCGCCAGCAACAGCACGGCGGAAGGCAAAGCGCAGAACCGCCGCGTTGAGATTACGTTGAGTCCTGTGCAGTAGGTAGAAGCAAAACGGCAACATTCGTTGCCGTTTTAAGTGTTTGCGCCCTCTCCCGTGGGAGAGGGTTAGGGTGAGGGCATCAAGCAGCACCTTCCATAATGAACCACTTGCCATCGTTGATTTTCCCGCTAAGGTATTCTCACTAAAGTCAGGGAATTCAGTGATGAGCAAACCAACGCGGGCCACCATCAGCGACGTGGCGAAAGCCGCCAGAACCGGTAAAACCAGTATTTCACGCTATCTCAACGGCGAGAAACACCTGCTTTCCGATGCGCTGCTGGCACGTATTGAGCAGGCCATTGCCGATCTCGACTACCGCCCCAGCATCATGGCGCGCGGACTTAAACGTGGCCGTACCCGCCTTATCGGGCTTATCATCGCCGATATTACCAACCCCTACTCGGTAAACGTGCTGAGCGGTATCGAAGCCGCCTGTCGCGAGAAAGGTTTTACCCCGCTGGTCTGTAATACCAACAACGAGGTGGACCAGGAGCTGCATTATCTCGATCTGCTGCGCAGCTACCAGGTGGAAGGTATCGTGGTCAATGCCGTAGGTATGCGCGAGGAAGGATTAAACCGGCTGCAACAGTCTTCCCTGCCGATGGTGCTCATCGATCGTAAAATCCCGGAGTTCGCCTGCGACGTCGTCGGGCTGGATAATACCCAGGCGGCCACGACTGCCACCGAACATCTGATCGAACAGGGCTTCGAAGCAATTCTGTTCCTGAGCGAGCCGCTGGGCATGGTGAATACCCGTCGCGAGCGCCTGAATGCATTTCGTGCCACCCTGGAGCGTTATCCCGGTGTGATCGCCGAAAATGCCGAAACTCCGCTTCATGAAGCCGACCAGCTCGACAATACCCTGCGTCAGTTCCACACGCGCCATCGCGGGATGCGCAAAGCTGTAATTTCTGCCAACGGGGCGCTGACGCTTCAGGTCGCCCGATCGCTCAAACGCATTGGCCTGCACTGGGGCAGCGATATCGGCCTGCTGGGCTTCGATGAACTGGAGTGGGCAGAACTGGCCGGGGTAGGCATCACCACGCTCAAACAGCCGACCTGGCAAATCGGCTATGCCGCTGTTGAACAAGTGGTTCGTCGCATTGAAGGGATTAGCGATGCCGTGCGCGAGCAGGTCTTTTCCGGCGAGCTGATTGTCCGCGGCTCCACCGCCCGTTAATTTCCCCTTGTGATGACGATCATAAATTCAACATCCTGAACTTTTCTTTGGAACCGGTTCCATCTAGCGTAATAGTATCGATGTACGTTTGATGGAGTTCCTGAATGGGCAGAAAAATAATGGTGGTCACCGCCGCGTATGGTGCGGATCAGGTGCGACAGGCTGGCGGCCAACGGGCGATGCTGCCCGTAATTGCCGGTGCGGGTGCCGACGGCGTAGAGATCCGCCGGGAGCTGTTCAACAGCGAAGAGCTACAGGCGCTGCCTGCGCTGGGTGAATCCATTGAGCTGCTGGGCCTGCTGGCGTGTTATTCCGCCCCCGCCCCCCTGTTTATGCCCGACGGTACCCTCAACCCCGACCTTCCCCGCTACCTTTCCGAAGCCAGCACGCTCAACGCGCTGTGGCTGAAGGTATCCCTGGGTCATTTCAGCGGCACCCGGCCGCTTACCGCCCTGCGCACTTTGCTCAATGAGAGCGGCATGGCACTGGTGGTGGAAAACGACCAGACCGACTGCGGCCAGCTTGCGCCGATGCAGCGCTTCCAGGCCGCCTGCCGGGAAATGGCGCTCCCCGTCACGCTGACCTTCGACATGGGGAACTGGCTGTGGGTCGGCGACTCGCCGGAAGAAGCGGCAACCCGTCTGGCTCCGGCGGTCAGCTATATCCACGTGAAAGCCGCCGTACCGCATAAAGCGCAGTTCCGCGCCGTCGCGCCGGATCGCGCCGATGCGCGCTGGCTGGCTCTGCTCAGTCAGTTGCCTGCCGATGCACCACGCGGGATCGAGTTCCCGCTGGAAGGGGCGGACTTAACCGCTGTCACCCGGCATTACGTTAACCTGCTGCGCGAGGAGTAAACCATGCACAAGATACTGGATGTGATCACTATCGGTGAAGCCATGGCGATGTTTGTCGCTACCGAAACCGGTGAGCTGAGCACGGTTGAGCACTTTATCAAACGCGTGGCAGGCGCAGAGCTGAATGTGGCAACGGGGCTGGCACGCCTCGGCCTGAAAACAGGCTGGGTCAGCCGCGTGGGTGACGACAGCTTTGGTCACTTCGTTCTTGATTCGCTGAAAAAAGAGGGGATTGATGCCGCAGGCGTGACGCTCGATGGCCGCTTCCCGACCGGCTTTCAGCTTAAATCTAAAGTCGAAAATGGAACCGATCCCATTGTGGAATACTTCCGCAAAGGGTCGGCGGCAAGCCATCTCTCGGTGGAAGATTATCACGCCGACTACTTTGCGAGTGCACGCCATCTGCACCTGAGCGGTGTGGCAGCCGCGTTGTCAGCCAGCTCGTATGAGCTGCTCGAGCATGCCGCGACCACCATGAAGGCTCAGGGGAAAACGATCTCTTTCGATCCTAACCTGCGCCCGGTGTTGTGGAAAAGCGAGGCGGAGATGGTCGAGAAGCTGAACCGTCTGGCATTCCAGGCGGACTGGGTTCTGCCGGGGGTGAAAGAAGGCGTGATCCTCACCGGTGAAAACACGCCGGAAGGGATTGCCGATTTTTACCTGAATAAAGGGGTAAAAGCGGTGGTACTGAAAACAGGTGCCGATGGCGCATGGTTTAAAACCGCGGATGGTGAACAGGGCGCGGTCGCGGCCGTGAAGGTTGAGAACGTAGTCGATACCGTCGGCGCGGGCGATGGCTTTGCTGTCGGGGTCATTAGCGCCCTGCTGGAAGGCAAACCGCTGCCGCAGGCCATCGCCCGGGGCAACTGGATCGGCTCGCTGGCCATTCAGGTGCAGGGCGACAGTGAAGGATTGCCGACGCGCGCGCAGCTTAAGGAATAAATCCCCTCTCCCGTGGGAGAGGGCCAGGGTGAGGGCAACGACCCGCACATATAATTAAACCACCGTGTACCCTACAGACAACGGCGGTAACAACCTCAACAACAGAGGCAAGCCTATGAACAGTTCGACCAATGCAGTAAAACGCTGGTGGTACATCATGCCAATCGTGTTTATCACGTACAGCCTGGCGTACCTTGATCGTGCCAACTTCAGTTTCGCATCCGCTGCGGGGATCACCGAAGACCTTGGGATCACCAAAGGTATTTCATCTCTGCTGGGCGCCCTTTTCTTCCTGGGCTACTTCTTCTTCCAGATCCCCGGCGCGATCTACGCCGAACGCCGCAGCGTGCGTAAGCTGATCTTCGTCTGTCTGATCCTGTGGGGCGCCTGCGCGTCGCTTACCGGCGTGGTCAATAATATCCCTGCCCTGGCCGCTATTCGCTTTATCCTTGGGGTAGTTGAGGCGGCGGTGATGCCCGCAATGCTGATCTACATCAGCAACTGGTTTACCAAATCTGAACGTTCCCGTGCGAACACCTTCCTGATCCTCGGTAACCCGGTCACCGTACTGTGGATGTCAGTGGTGTCCGGCTACCTGATCCAGTCTTTCGGCTGGCGTGAGATGTTTATCATCGAAGGGGTGCCGGCAATCATCTGGGCCTTCTGCTGGTGGGTGCTGGTAAAAGATAAGCCTGCTCAGGCGAAATGGCTCTCCGAAGATGAAAAAGCCGCACTGCAGGCGCAGCTGGATAAAGAGCAGCAAGGGCTGAAGGCGGTGCGTAACTATGGCGAAGCCTTCCGCTCCCGCAACGTGATCCTGCTGTGCGCGCAGTATTTTACCTGGAGTATCGGCGTGTACGGTTTCGTACTGTGGTTGCCGTCAATTATCCGCAGCGGCGGGGAAAATCTCGGTATGGTGGAAGTCGGCTGGCTCTCCTCCGTGCCCTATCTGGCGGCAACTATCGCGATGATCATCGTCTCCTGGGCATCGGACAAACTGCAAAATCGTAAGCTGTTTGTCTGGCCACTGCTGCTGATCGCTGCCTTTGCTTTCATCGGCTCCTGGGCCGTGGGCGCAAACCACTTCTGGGTCTCCTATACGCTGCTGGTGATTGCCGGTGCGGCGATGTACGCCCCGTATGGTCCCTTCTTCGCCATCATCCCGGAGATGCTGCCGCGTAATGTGGCAGGCGGCGCGATGGCACTGATTAACAGTATGGGTGCGCTCGGTTCGTTCTGCGGCTCCTGGTTCGTCGGTTACCTTAACGGTGCAACCGGCAGCCCGTCAGCCTCATACATCTTTATGGGAGTGGCACTTTTCGCCTCAGTATGGCTTACTCTGATTGTTAAGCCTGCTAATAATCAACAACTCCCCGTCGGCGCACGCCACGCCTGAATCATTAAAAATCAACGGAGATAAGCATGAAGCCGTCCGTCATTTTGTATAAAGCACTGCCTGATGATCTGCAAAAACGCCTGGAAGAACACTTCGCCGTCACGCAGGTGAAGAACCTAAGCCCGGAGACGGTGGCACAACACACCGGGGCGTTCGCCCGGGCCGAAGGCCTGCTGGGTTCAAGCGAAAAAGTGGATGTCGCGTTGCTGGAAAAAATGCCGAAGCTTCGTGCTACCTCAACCGTTTCCGTGGGTTACGACAATTTTGACGTGGACGCCCTCAACGCGCGCAACATTCTGCTGATGCATACGCCACATGCCCTGACGGAGACCGTGGCCGACACGCTGATGGCGCTGATGCTCAGCACTGCCCGCCGCGTGGTGGAGGTGGCCGATCGCGTCAAAGCGGGCGAGTGGACAAAAAGCATCGGCCCGGACTGGTTCGGTGTGGATGTTCATGGCAAAACGCTGGGGATTGTTGGCATGGGCCGGATCGGCCTGGCGCTGGCGCAGCGTGCGCATTTCGGTTTTAACATGCCGATTCTGTATAACGCACGTCGCCATCACAGCGAAGCCGAAGAACGCTTCAACGCCCGCTATTGCGAGTTGGATACGCTGTTGCAGGAAGCGGATTTTGTCTGTCTGATCCTGCCTCTGACGGACGAAACCCGGCATCTGATTGGCAAAGCGGCGTTTGAAAAGATGAAGAAATCCGCCATTTTCATCAATGCGGGTCGTGGCCCGGTCGTTGATGAGAAGGCGTTAATTGAGGCGCTACAAAACGGTGAGATCCATGCGGCCGGTCTGGACGTGTTTGAACAGGAGCCGCTGCCGGTGGATTCGCCGCTGCTTTCGCTGCCTAACGTGGTCGCGCTGCCCCATATTGGTTCTGCGACGCACGAGACGCGTTACAACATGGCGGCCACCGCGGTGGATAATCTGATCGCCGCGCTGAACGGAAACGTGGAGAAAAACTGCGTCAATCCACAGGTCCAACAGTAGAAACGAAAAAACCCGCCAGAAGGCGGGTTTTTAAATTCTTTGCTACTGGGTTGGAAGCTTACAGGCTTACAACGTTACCAGCTGCTGGGCCTTTAGCGCCGCTTTCGATGGTGAAGGACACTTTCTGACCTTCGTCCAGAGATTTGTAGCCATCGTTCTGGATAGCAGAGAAGTGTACGAACACGTCTTTAGAGCCATCGTCAGGAGTGATGAAGCCGAAACCTTTATCAGCGTTGAACCATTTTACCAGACCAGTCATTTTAGCAGACATAGAATTACCTTAATTAACAAATATATTGTGCCTTCCGGCTTGATGGGTTGCGTTACAGATTTTTAAGCGATGAAGGAAGGGTCACTACGAAGGGTATCTATGGATAACAATCTGGACTGCTTTACTAAACTGCTTTAGGTCTGTGTAACAAACCGACGCGAACAGTTATACCGATGTGGTAGAGGAATGACAAGCGTTATTTTAGTCATAAGTAAAAAACCCCGCCTGAAGCGGGGTTTTTTCGGTTTATTCTGTGGCAGCGACGGCTGCGCTCCACGCCTGACTAAAGGCCTGGTGCTGGGAGGCCAGCGGCCCAATCAGCGTATTGTACTGACTCGCCTGCTGCGAGGTTGGGAACTGAATACCGTTGGCAACAAAGCTCACCTGCGTTCCCTGCTGGGAGATAAAATCCCCTACCTGAACCAGCTGCTGCGTGAAGATCTGCGCGGCGGGGATCAGCGGTTGCAGGGCATCCGAAGGTTTGGTCACCACTTTCTCATACACTTTGTCGAAGACCGGTTTGAGATCATCGCCCTGTTTCAGCGCGGAACGTGACGCGTCAGCCTGCATTTTCGCGTTCTGCAATTGCTGGCTCAGCACGCCGAGCGCACCGTTAGACTGGCGAAGCGGTTCACGTTGGGTGACATAATCCTGCGGGACACGGATGGCGTTAACGCTATCCACAACCGGACGAATGCCGGAGTCCATCGCCTGGCTTACCTGCTGTGAATAACCATACAGAATGGCGTAATCAGACACGAAGGGGCCAAACTGTTTTTTCTGATCCGCAGTCAGCGTCGGCAAACGCTCGCCGCTGCGCATCACTGTATTCTGCAGAAAATCGATAAACGCTTTGCGCTGATCGCCTTCTTTATCAAAACACCCACTCAGGCTAACAACCATCAACAACGCCGCAATAGGCGCAAACCAGCGAGAGCAGGACTTTCCTGTCGCCATTTCATTACTCCTTTCACCCAAAAAAGCGCACATCGGCACACGCGTGCCCAACGCTGACAAGGATAGTCCAGGTCAGCGCTGCAAGATACTCTTTTCATGCAAAACGGCTATTGCCATTTTATTTCTTACTCTTTACAAAAAAATACCTTGCGAAGCCGACATATGGTTAATCAGGTAATTAGCATAACTATCCGCATAGCTGAAACGGATAAAGCGATCGTTACCGCACGATTAATCACAAGCGTGATGATCCTTCGTTTGTATTAGGGACTATTCTTAATGGGCTCTCTGATGTTCTTGATCCCGGTGTGTGATTTAAGAGGAGTTCTCAATGGAATATAAAGATCCTGAGTTTGAGCTGCTGAGCAGCCTGGAACAGATTATTTTTAAAGATGTACCGCAGACAGTGACCCTGCAACAGAAATCCAATCCCTTTACAGAATATGAGCAATTGCGCAAAGGGACAGGTTTAAAAACAGATGAATTCGCCAGAGCGATGGGTGTCAGCGTAGCGATGGTGCTGGAGTGGGAGTCGAAACGAGAGAAACCCACGCCAACCGAGTTAAAGCTGATGCGCCTGATTCAGGCCAACCCTGCACTCAGCAAACAGATAGCGTGATGCAGTACCGTGAATTACCGCCCCCGCCTTTGCGGGGGTTTGTGTTTTAAAGGCCTTCACAACGCCAGCCCGTCTCCTCCCACACCAGTTCATGCGTTAACGCCAACCCTTGCAGAAAGCTTTCATCATGGGACACCACCAGCAGTGCTCCGGGGAAACCGGCCAGCGCCGCTTCAATCGCCTGGACCGATGCCAGGTCCAGATGGTTGGTCGGTTCATCAAGCAGTAAAAGCTGCGTGGCATGCTCGCGCCACAACACGCAGGCCAGGGCGGCTTTCAGACGCTCACCTCCGCTCAACTCTGCCAGCGGCAGTGAGACTTTATCTGCCCCCAGTTGAAGCTGTGCCAGGCGGGTACGCAACATCCCCTCTTCCAGCGGCGTATTGCTCAGATTGAGATGTGCCATCACCGACAGCGTCAGATCCAGCTGCGACAGGTGCTGATCGAGATACGCACACGTCACCGATACCTTACAACTGCCTGCACGGGGTGCGGTTTCACCGAGGATGACTTTTAACAGCGTTGATTTACCGCAGCCATTGGGCCCCCTGAGCGCCACGCGCATCGGGCCGTCCATCCGCCAGTTCATTGGCGGAAGTGAGACATGCGGCAATTGCAGTTCCTCCAGCACCAGCACCTGTTTTCCCTCAGCAATCTGGCTTCCCGGCAGGGTAAACATGATCGGGGCGTCCTCTTCAACCCGTTCCCGCGCCTTGTTTACCGCGGCATTCAGCGCATCGTTTTGATCGCTGTGCTGTTTTTTCCACGAGCCGATACGCTCTTTTGCCGCCGCTTTATATTTGACCCGCTCAAACGACGCGATATTCAGGGTATCGACCGTGCGTATGGTCTTCGCCGAACGCCGCTGGCTGTCATCATGCTCTTTTTGCATTCGCGCGCGGGTGCGTTTGCGCTCCGTTGCCGCATGCTCCAGCGCCGCGCGGGCAGCCTGCTGTTCGGCATCCCGTTGCTGTTTATAGTCTGCATAATTGCCGCCGTAGCTGCGCAGCCCGGAGGCGCTCAGCTCAAGAATACGTGGCACCTGCGTCAGTAGCTCACGATCGTGAGAGGCAACCAGCACGCCGCCCTGATAACGGCTCAACTGGTCGTAAAACCACGCCCGGCCTTGTCGATCCAGATGGTTGGTGGGTTCATCCAGCAACAGGAAATCCGCCTCAGCCGTAAATGCACCGCACAACAGGGCACGGATCCGCTCGCCACCGCTGAATTCGGCGGCAGGTTTATCGGGGTCAAACGGTGGCAGTTTCGCCTGGAGAAACGCCTCGTTCAGGCGTTCTGCTAAATCCCAGTAGCCGTCGAGCATCTCCAGATCGTCAGGCTGGTAATCGCCGCGATCGATGCGCTTACGCGCTGCAAAAATCGCGTCATAACCAAGCAGTTCAGCAAGCGTTGTCTGTGGGGAGATATCCTGCTGTTGTGCCACATAGACATGTGAGGCAAAACGCTCAATATGACCACTGGCAGGTTCATCCAGCCCCGCCAGCATGCGCAGCAGACGCGTTTTCCCGCTGCCATTACGACCAACGAGCGCACACAGGGATGTCTCCAGAGAGAGGTTCAGCGGGCCAAAAAGAATATCGCCCGTCGCAAACTGACAGGTGACCTGATGCAAAATAAAAGAAGGGGACTGCGCAAAATGAGCCATAAGCACTCCTGAATGAAATCAAAACATCCCCTGCCGACGCGGTCGCGTTTAGCAAGGATCGAAATTCATCAGTCGTGTTTGTTCATTTTCGGAATGCGCTCCTGAGGGAGAAAGTTAACGCCGATAAGGATAGCGGTAATATGTTGACCATTTCAAGATTAAATTTTCACCCGCACGCCATGAAAAAACCCGCCGAAGCGGGTTTTTAGCCTGTACCCGCCCGGCGGGCACATTACTGCAGCAGCGAGATATCCGCCACGCGCAGGAACAGCTCACGCAGTTTTTCGAGCATAGAGAGACGGTTAATACGCAGATCTTTATCTTCCACGTTGACCATCACTTTTTCGAAGAAGGCGTCGATAACGTCACGCAGTTCCGCCAGTTCTACCAGCGCTTCCTGATAACGGCCTTCTGCGAAGTATGGCTCCAGCTTGTCACGCAGCACCACAACCTGCATCGCCAGGGCGATCTCTTCCGGCTCTTTCAGCGTCGCGGCGTTCACACGCTCATTCAGCGTTTCGTCAGATTTCGCCAGAATGTTGGAGACACGCTTGTTCGCCGCCGCCAGGGCAGATGCCGCTTCCAGCGTACGGAAGTGAGAAACCGCCTTCATACGCGCATCGAAGTCAGCCGGACGCGTTGGACGACGCGCCAGCACCGCCTGAATGGTATCCACAGTGTAACCTTCGTCCTGATACCATGCGCGGAAGCGACCGAGCATAAAGTCGATCACGTCATCCACCACGTTGGCATTGGTCAGCTTGTCACCGTACAGACGCACCGCTTCTTCAGTCAGAGTCTGCAGATCGAGGTTCAGGTTCTTCTCAACGATGATACGCAGCACGCCCAGCGCCGCACGACGCAGCGCGAACGGGTCTTTATCCCCTTTCGGATGCTGGCCGATACCGAAGATCCCCGCCAGGGTATCCATTTTATCGGCAATCGCGACCGCACAGGCAACCGGGTTAGACGGCAGTTCATCGCCTGCAAAGCGCGGCTGATACTGTTCGTTCAGGGCGACCGCCACATCTTCCGCTTCGCCATCGTGACGCGCGTAGTGCATACCCATAACGCCCTGGGTGTCGGTAAACTCAAAGACCATATTGGTCATCAGGTCGCACTTGGAGAGCAGACCCGCACGGGTGGCATGGTTAACGTCCGCGCCAATTTCACGGGCGATCCAGCCGGACAGCTCCGCGATACGGTCGGTCTTGTCGCGCAGCGTACCCAACTGCTGCTGGAACAGCACGGTCTGCAGGCGCGGCAGGTTATCTTCCAGACGTTTTTTACGGTCGGTATTGAAGAAGAACTCCGCATCCGCCAGACGTGGACGCACCACTTTCTCGTTACCGGAGATAATCTGCTGCGGATCTTTCGATTCGATGTTCGCCACGAAGATAAAGTTTGGCAGCAGCTTGCCGTCGTTGGCATAAACCGGGAAGTATTTCTGGTCACCCTTCATGGTGTATACCAGCGCTTCTGCCGGAACCGCGAGGAATTTCTCTTCGAACTTCGCGGTCAGCACAACCGGCCATTCCACCAGCGAGGTGACTTCTTCCAGCAGGCTGTCGCTCAGGTCAGCGTTACCGCCAATCTTGCGCGCCGCTTCTTCTGCGTCCGCTTTAATTTTAGCTTTACGCTGTTCGTAATCAGCAATGACTTTACCGCGCTCCAGCAGGATCTGCGGATACTGGTCGGCATTGTCGATGGTGAACTCTGGCTCGCCCATGAAGCGGTGCCCGCGAATGACGCGATCGGACGCCACGCCCAGAATGGTTGCCGGAATAACGGTGTCGCCCAGCAGCAGGGTCACGGTGTGTACCGGACGCACGAAGTGTACGTCGGACGCGCCCCAGCGCATCAGCTTAGGAATGGGTAGCTTAGCCAGCGAAGTGGCGATCATGTTTGGCAGCAGTGCTTCTGCGCGTTCACCTTTTACGTGAGCGCGATACAGCAGCCATTCGCCTTTGTCAGTGGTCAGACGCTCGGCCTGGTCAACGGTAATACCGCAACCGCGCGCCCAGCCTTCTGCCGCTTTGCTTGGCTTACCTTCCGCATCGAACGCCTGGGCAATCGCCGGGCCACGTTTTTCCACTTCACGATCCGGCTGAGATGCCGCCAGATTTGCTACCTTCAGCGCCAGACGACGCGGAGCAGCAAACCACTCAATTTTACCGTGCGCCAGGCCAGCGTTATCCAGCTCGGCAGTCACGTTCGCAGCAAAAGATTCAGCCAGGCTGCGCAGGGCTTTTGGTGGCAGCTCTTCGGTGCCAATTTCCACCAGGAAAGTTTTCTCAGACATGGCCGCCTCTTATTTGTTTCGGTTGCACATCGGGAAGCCAAGGGCTTCACGGGACGCATAGTAAGCTTCTGCAACGGCTTTGGTCAGGGTACGAATACGCAGAATGTAGCGCTGACGTTCAGTCACGGAGATCGCTTTGCGGGCGTCCAGCAGGTTGAAGCTGTGGGCGGCCTTCAGAATACGCTCGTAGGCAGGCAGCGGCAGCGGAGTCTCCAGCGCCAGCAGTTGCTGCGCTTCTTTCTCGTACTGCTCGAAGCAGGTGAACAGGAAGTCCACGTCCGCGTATTCGAAGTTATAGGTGGATTGCTCCACTTCGTTCTGATGGAACACGTCGCCGTAAGTGGTTTTACCCAGCGGGCCGTCGCTCCAGACCAGGTCGTAAACGCTGTCCACGCCCTGAATGTACATTGCCAGACGTTCCAGACCGTAGGTGATTTCACCGGTGATCGGCTTACATTCCAGACCGCCAACCTGCTGGAAGTAGGTAAACTGGGTCACTTCCATGCCGTTCAGCCACACTTCCCAACCCAGCCCCCAGGCACCCAGCGTTGGGTTTTCCCAGTTATCTTCCACGAAACGAATGTCGTGAATGGTCGGATCCATACCCAGCTCTTTCAGTGACCCAAGGTACAGTTCCTGAATATTGTCTGGCGATGGCTTAATTACCACCTGGAACTGATAGTAGTGCTGCAGACGGTTCGGGTTTTCGCCGTAACGGCCATCGGTCGGACGACGGGAAGGCTGCACATAAGCAGTCGCCATTGGCTCTGGCCCCAACGCGCGTAAGCTGGTCATCGGGTGTGAGGTGCCTGCGCCGACTTCCATGTCCAAAGGTTGAACAATGGTGCAGCCCTGGCGAGCCCAGTAATCCTGTAAGGTCAGGATCAGGCCCTGGAAGGTCTTGGTATCAAACTTTTGCATAGTATTTCGTGCTGGATACGTGTGGTTTTAAATGGAAGGGACCAGTATACCCGCTGGCTGCAAGATATACAGTACGAAACGGGGTTGTTTAGGGAAAATTGGGAAATAAGCGTTCGAGCCAGAACGCGTCGAGCGTCTGGCTGTCGATTATGCGAGCAGATTAGCGCATGGAGAGATGTAAAAACTGGCCGTCCGCATCAAACGAGCAGACAAAGCCCTCTTTACGAGAGGTATGGCCCCGAAGCTCATAGCTGCCCTGAAAACGCTCAAAGCCGGTGACATCAATTTTCTGGGTATCCAGGTTATAGCGGTGAGCCGCCTGATCTTTACACAGCTGTTCCATATTCAACGAACGTTCCGGGCTCATTTTGCCCTGCTGCGCTTTTTGCGCAGGTGCTTCCTGAGGCGTACTGCATCCGGCCAGTACCACCAGCAGAAAGAGTGACCCCACACGCTTCATCATCATTTTTATTACCGACCCGGTCAGTGGCTGTTATTTTTAGTAGCAAAGCTTTTATAGATTACGGTCTGGCATTCTGCGAATCTCGCGATGGCCAGACAAGTCCGCGTTATAAAACTCAGATTTTTCCAAGGAAAGACTTTTACACAATAGCAGTCACACTCTATTTACAGGGAAAAAGAGGAACTGATGCAGTCAAAAATTAGCTGGATTGATAATCTGCGAGGAATAGCGTGTCTGATGGTGGTGATGATCCACACGACGACCTGGTATGTTACGAACGCACACAGTATCAGCCCTGTTAACTGGGATGTCGCGAATATTCTCAACTCCGCGTCGCGTGTCAGCGTTCCGCTGTTCTTTATGATTTCCGGCTTTCTCTTTTTTGGCGAGCGTAGCGCACAACCGCGACATTTTATTCGTATCGCCGCGTGTCTCGGCTTTTATAGCGCCGTCGCGCTGATTTACATCACGCTGTTTACCTCCATTAGCCCCGGCCTGTCACTCAAATATCTGCTGCAAAAGCCGGTGTTTTACCACCTGTGGTTTTTCTTCGCCATTATCGTTATCTACCTGGTATCACCGTTGATTCAGGTAAAAAACGTCAGCGGAAAGATGCTTCTGGCGCTGATGGTGGTGATAGGAATCATCGCCAATCCGAATACCGTCTCACAGAAAATCGACGGTTTTGAGTGGCTACCGGTAAACCTCTACATCAATGGCGATACGTTTTACTACGTGCTCTACGGCATGCTGGGGCGCGCCATCGGGATGATGGATACCCAAAAGCGGGGTATCAGCTGGCTATGTGGCGCGTTGTTTATCATCGGGGTGATTATCATTTCACGCGGGACGCTGCATGAGCTGCAATGGCGCGGCAATTTTGCCGATACATGGTACCTGTACTGCGGGCCGATGGTCTTCATTTGTGCCGTTTCCCTGCTGACGCTCGTTAAAAACACCCTGAATGCGCGCCCTCTTCCCGTGCTGGGTTTTATCTCGCGGCACTCGCTGGGGATTTATGGTTTTCACGCGCTGGTGATCCACGCACTACGCACGAGAGGCGTTGAACTCAAAAGCTGGCCAGTGCTGGACATCGTCTGGATTTTCTCCGCCACACTGGTCGTGAGCCTGTTGCTGTCGATGCTGCTACAGAAGCTAGACACCCGCCGCTTCGTCAGTTAACGACGCGCTGTCGGGCCCGATGAAACTGGCGCGGGGAGGAAAACCCTGCCGCCAGTGAGGCCTGCTCCACGCCGCGCCCCTGCAATAGCCATTGCTCCGCCACCGCCAGACGCAACTGCTCCAGGTAATCGCGAACGCTTATCCCCAAATGCGTCTGGAAAAGACGGGTTAAATGGCGCGGGCTGACATGCGCCAGCGCGGCAATATCCGGCACGTTCCACGCTTTTTGCGGGTCTGCGGTTAGCGCATCCTGAGCACGGTGGATAGCCGGATGAAGATGATTGCGATAGCGTAACCATGGCGATAGCTGCGGATCGTCCCCGGACCGGCGGAACCAGACCACCATCTCGCGTGCCACGGCCAGCGCCTTTTCTGGCCCGCACAGACGGTTAATCATATGCAGCGCCAGGTCGATACCCGAGGTGATCCCTGCGCTGGTCCAGACATTCTCATCCTGCACGAATATCCGGTTCTCTTTGATCGTCGCCGTGGGGGCGGCAACGCGTAAACGGCCGATAACCTCATGATGCGTTGTGCACTGCCGGTTGTTCAGCAGCCCTGATTTTGCTGCCAGCAAAGCCCCTGAGCAGACGCACATCACGGTGATATCCTGACGCTGAATAGCCGGCTGCAGGCGCATCAGCCAGTGCTGGATCTGCATCGCCTGCGGCGTAGAAAACTGAACGCGGGAGTCGCTTACACCAGGCAGAACCAGCAGGCTCCCTTCCGGAAGCCTTTCCGGTAATGGCGCGATACCGCTCATCATCAAACCAATCGACGTTTGCACCTCAGGTTGCGGACCAATGTAATGCAGACAAAACGCATCGCCTGCCAGGACAAAGGTTTCTGCCGGGCCAGTCATGTCTAATGACAACACCCCGGGCAACATAACGAACCAAACGTCGATGCGCATTACAGTGACTCCAGCGTCTCCGCTACCGTTTTAATCGCGGCAAATCGCCCTGACAGTACCGTTTCGGTACGATGACGAATTTCCGCAGCGCTAAGGGTTACGCCCTTGTACGTCATAGGAAACGTGAGCATTGCCTCGCTAACAAAGGTCACAGCATAACCCAAATCGGATGCCACCCGTGCGGTGGTTTCGCAGCACTGTTCAGTGCGAATACCGCATAGGATCAGCTGGTTGATATCACGCTCGCGCAGCCAGCGATCCAGGCCCGTATCCGTGAAGGCATTATGAACATGTTTCTGGAAAACCACATCCGGCTGATGACGTAAAAAGGCCATCGGTTTGACATAGCCGCTTTGCAGTGAGAAAGGGCCTTTTTCATCCACATGGAAAATATCAACGACGGGAATACCGCGAGACTGACAGCCTTCTGTCAGCCCCAGCATTGCCTGCTGAAAGGCCGGAACATCTTGCTCCTGCCAGTAATCGCGGTGATGAAAAGACTGTTGGGTATCGATGTTGATTAATGCAATACGTGACATGATGGTGCTCCTCGCCAGTGGGTATAAATACATACTGGCGAGGAAACAGGCACGCGGACAGACCAAAAAAGGACATCCTCGTGCCTCTGACAGACAATCACGCTTATGACATCAGCGGCAGCAACTGCTGATAAATTTTGCGGAACACATCGCGCCTTTCAGCATATCGCGCGTGGCGAGTTGCGTCGGGCAGATGAGCCTGTTCCAGCGTGAGCTGTGGCAACAGTTGCGAAAGCGGTTTGTCCGGGTTCATGGCTATCTGCGCCAGCCGCGCGGCACCCAGCGCCGGGCCCACATCGCCCCCGGTACGATAGTCCAGCTGCAATCCACTGATATCAGAGAGCATCTGGCGCCAGTAGCTGCTGCGTGCGCCGCCGCCGATCAGGGTGATGCTTGCTGGTTTCAGGCCGCAGTCATGCACCACGTCCATTCCATCCGCCAGCGCATAGCCCACGCCTTCCAGAACCGCACGCGCCAGTTCCGCAGGACCGTGCTGATGGGTTAAGCCAAAAAATACCCCTTTCGCTTCCGGGTTGTTGTGCGGTGTACGCTCACCGGAGAGATACGGTAAAAACCAGACGGTACCAGCGTTTTCATCCGCCTGCTGTGCTGCGGTAATCAATGCAGGAACATCGGCCATCCCGGTCAGCTTCGCCGCCCAGTCCAGGCAAGAAGCTGCACTGAGCATCACCGACATCAAATGCCATTTTCCTGGCAGCGCATGGCAAAAACTGTGCACCGCGCTTTCCGGGTTGCTGCGATATCCGTCGCTGACGGCAAAATAGACGCCAGAGGTGCCGAGAGACAGCATGGCCTGGCCCGCATCAACCATGCCGACACCCACGGCGCCCGCCGCATTATCCCCGCCGCCAGCCACCACCGGCACAGCAGGCATATTCCAGCGTTCCGCTATGGCGGACTGTAAGGTGCCGGTAATTTCGCTGCCTTCAAAGAGTGCGGGCATATGCTCACGGGTGAGATGACAGGCATCCAGCATCGCCTCGCTCCAGTCGCGTTTCGCCACGTCGAGCCACATGGTGCCGGCGGCGTCGGACATGTCGCTGGCAAAATCCCCCGTCATGCGAAAACGCAGATAATCTTTTGGCAGTAAGACCTTCGCCACCTGACGGAAAATCTCCGGCTCATGGCGTTGCACCCAGAGGAGCTTCGGCGCGGTGAAGCCGGGCATCATCAGGTTGCCGGTGATGTCACGGGACGCAGGCACTCGCTCTTCCAGGAGCGCGCACTCTTCCGCACAGCGGCCATCGTTCCAGAGGATCGCAGGGCGCAGCACACGATGCTGGCTGTCCAGCAGCGTAGCGCCGTGCATCTGTCCGGCGATACCCAGCGCGGTGACCTCACGCAAACTGTGCTGTTCACCTAACCCCTTGATTGCGCGATCCGTCGCTTGCCACCACTGCTCCGGATCCTGTTCCGACCATAACGGATGCGGACGCGAAACCTGCAGTTTTTCAGTCTGCGTTGCCAACACGTCACCCTGCTCGCTTAAGAGGATGGCTTTCACACCCGATGTGCCAAGATCAATCCCGATATACATTGTGGTGGCTCCTTTGACAGAAATGCCCGGTGGCGCTTCCGCTTACCGGGCCTACGTTTTTACTTGTCGAACAAATAGTGATTAACCAGATTTTCCAGCAGTTCCTGGTGTCCGCTCTGATGCTGCGGCGCCAGCTGATGTTGTTCAGCGTACTTCGCGATTTCCGCAAGCGATAACTGGCCTTTCAAAATTTGCTGGCCCAGCTCACTGTTCCAGCCGCTATAACGCTTCGCGACACGTTTATCCAGCTCACCGTCTTCAATCATGCGCGCAGCGACTTTTAGCGCCAGCGCCATGGTATCCATCGCGCCAATGTGGCCGTAGAACAGATCGTATTTATCGGTGCTCTGACGACGCACTTTGGCGTCAAAGTTCAGGCCGCCGGTAGTGAAACCACCCGCTTTGATGATTTCATACATCACCAGCGCATTCTCTTCCACGCTGTTCGGGAACTGGTCAGTATCCCAGCCCAGCTGCGCATCACCACGGTTAGCATCGACCGAGCCGAAGATACCCAGCGCAATGGCAGACGCAATTTCGTGATGGAAAGAGTGACCCGCAAGGGTGGCATGGTTGGCTTCAATGTTAACTTTAATCTCTTTTTCCAGGCCGAACTGCTTCAGGAAGCCGTACACGGTCGCGACGTCGTAATCGTACTGATGCTTGGTTGGTTCCTGTGGCTTCGGTTCAATCAGCAGCGTGCCGCGGAAACCGATTTTATGCTTATGCTCAACCACCATCTGCATGAAGCGGCCAATCTGCTCGCGCTCCTGACGCAGATCGGTATTAAGCAGGGTTTCATAACCCTCACGTCCGCCCCACAGAACATAGTTCTCGCCGCCCAACTGATGCGTGGCGTTCATTGCGGTCACGACCTGCGTGGCCGCCCAGCTAAATACTTCTGGATCCGGGTTAGTTGCTGCCCCGGCACCATAGCGAGGGTTCGTGAAGCAGTTAGCCGTGCCCCACAGCAGCTTCACGCCACTTTGCTGCTGCTTCGCCGCCAGCACATCCACCATCTGCGCAAAGTTGTTCAGGTACTCTTTCAGCGATGCGCCTTCCGGCGACACATCCACGTCATGGAAGCAGTAATACGGCACGTTCAGCTTGTGGAAGAATTCAAATGCCACATCCGCTTTGCGCTTCGCCAGCTCGATAGCCTCTCCCGGCTGTTGCCACGGGCGGTCAAATGAACCCACACCGAACATATCGGCGCCGTTCCAGCAGAAGGTATGCCAGTAACAGGCGGCAAAGCGCAGATGATCTTCCATGCGCTTACCCAGCACCAGCTCATCCGGGTTGTAGTGACGAAATGCTAAAGGATTGGTCGTTTTCGGGCCTTCGTAACGAACACGATCGAGTTGGTCGAAATAAGCTTGCATATTGAGCTCCATAATCAGGGTATGCGGCGAGTCGTTGATACAGGAGTAATAGTGAATAGACATTTTGGGTTGCTCAATTACGTTATTTCACACTGCTATTGAGAGAATGCGCAACTGTGCGCTGGCTCGCAAAATAATGCGCAAGCAAACTATTTTTCGGCGCAGATTCCATAATCAAATGTAATTAAGACCTTACGTATTTTAAAATCCGATCGCGGTCATAAATTCAGAAATAAACCAAATATCGTAATGAGAAGATAAAAATCTGTAATTGCCAGCCCGCCTTTCCGCGTTAAAAATTTGCTGCGTCTAAGCAGTGAATGTTTCTTTTATCTCAGCAACACATACCCCTACAAAAGGCCTAATAATTATGAAGATAAAGAACCTGACCCTAACGCTCTGCACTACTCTCCTCCTTGCAAGCTTTGCAGGACATGCCAAAGAGGTCAAAATTGGCATGGCGATTGACGACCTGCGTCTGGAGCGCTGGCAAAAAGATCGCGATATTTTTGTTAAAAAAGCGGAATCACTTGGCGCAAGTGTGTTTGTGCAGTCTGCAAATGGCAACGAAGAAACGCAGATGTCGCAAATTGAGAATATGATTAACCGTGGCGTTGATGTACTGGTCATTATCCCTTATAACGGCCAGGTATTAAGTAACGTCGTGAAAGAAGCGAAGCAAGAAGGGATTAAAGTTCTGGCGTATGATCGCATGATTAATAATGCGGACATTGATTATTATATTTCGTTCGACAATGAAAAAGTGGGTGAACTGCAGGCAAAAAGCCTGGTCGATAAAGTGCCGCAGGGCAATTATTTCCTGATGGGCGGCTCACCGGTGGATAACAACGCTAAACTGTTCCGCGAAGGCCAGATGAAAGTCCTCAAGCCGTATATCGACAGCGGCAAGATTAAAGTGGTTGGCGATCAGTGGGCGGACGGCTGGTTGCCTGAAAACGCGCTGAAAATTATGGAAAACGCGCTAACCGCGAATAACAACAAAATTGATGCCGTCGTCGCCTCCAACGACGCCACCGCCGGGGGTGCCATTCAGGCGCTGAGCGCGCAGGGGCTGGCCGGGAAAGTGGCCATTTCAGGCCAGGATGCGGATCTCGCCGGTGTAAAACGCATCATTGCGGGCACCCAGACCATGACGGTGTATAAGCCCATCACTGAACTGGCCAACACGGCTGCAGAGATCGCCGTAGAGCTGGGGAACGGTAAACAACCGAAAGCCGACGCGACGCTGAACAACGGTCTGAAAGATGTGCCGGCACGCCTGCTCACGCCAATTGAAGTCAATAAAGAGAACATTGACGCCACCGTTATCAAAGACGGTTTCCACAAAAAGAGTGAACTGTAATCCAGCGCAGCCCCTGCCCTGCGGGGGCGCATCGACTTGTACTGTTTTTACCTCGGGTCATGTGGAGCAGTTATGCCTTATTTACTTGAAATGAAGAGCATCACCAAGCGTTTTGGCGCGGTGAAAGCGGTCGATAACGTGAGCCTGCGGCTAAATCCTGGTGAAGTGGTTTCGCTCTGCGGCGAAAACGGTTCGGGTAAGTCGACGCTGATGAAAGTGTTGTGCGGGATCTATCCGCATGGCAGCTACGAAGGTGAAATTGTCTTTGCCGGCGAGGTCATTCAGGCCACCCACATTCGCGATACTGAACGTAAGGGTATCGCCATCATTCACCAGGAGCTGGCGCTGGTGAAGCATCTCACCGTGCTGGAGAACATTTTCCTCGGGGCCGAAATTTCGCGCCACGGCGTGCTGGATTACGACACCATGACGCTACGCTGTGAAAAACTGCTGGCGCAGGTCAGTCTGGCCATTTCGCCGGATACCCGCGTGGGAGACCTGGGTCTGGGGCAGCAACAGCTGGTTGAAATCGCTAAGGCGCTGAACAAACAGGTCAGGCTGCTGATCCTCGACGAACCCACGGCCTCTCTCACCGAACAGGAAACGGCCGTCCTGCTGGATATCATCCGCGATCTGCAAAATCACGGTATCGCCTGCATCTACATTTCTCACAAACTCAACGAGGTCAAAGCCATTTCGGACACCATCTGCGTGATCCGCGATGGTCAACACATCGGCACACGCGAAGCCGAAGGCATGAGCGAGGATGACATCATCACCATGATGGTGGGCCGTGAACTGACGGCGCTCTACCCGAATGAACCTCACACAACGGGTGATGAAGTGTTACGCGTAGAAAACCTGACCGCGTGGCACCCGGTAAATCGCCATATCAAACGCGTAAACAACATCTCCTTTTCTCTGCACCGGGGTGAAATTCTCGGTGTTGCCGGGCTCGTCGGCGCCGGACGTACTGAAGCCGTGCAGTGCCTGTTCGGCGTCTGGCCAGGGCGCTGGGAAGGCACGGTTTATATTGATGGCAAGCCGGTGAAAATCGACAACTGCCAGCAGGCGATTGCCCACGGAATTGCCATGGTGCCGGAAGACCGTAAAAAAGACGGCATCGTGCCGGTAATGGCGGTGGGTAAAAACATCACGCTCGCGGCACTCGATCAGTTCTCCGGCGCGCTGAGCAGCCTTGATGATGCCGCAGAGCAGCAGTGCATTTTGCAATCTCTCGCCCGCCTCAAAGTGAAAACATCCTCGCCGGAACTGGCCATTGGACGCCTGAGCGGAGGCAACCAGCAAAAAGCCATTCTGGCGCGCTGTCTGCTCCTCAATCCGCGCATCTTGATCCTTGATGAGCCGACGCGCGGCATTGATATCGGTGCGAAGTACGAAATCTACAAACTGATTAATCAGCTTGTACAGCAAGGGATCGCCGTCATTGTCATCTCCTCTGAATTACCCGAAGTGCTCGGCCTGAGCGACCGTGTGCTGGTCATGCACGAGGGCAAACTGAAAGCCAATCTGATTAACCAGAACCTGACGCAGGAGCAGGTGATGGAAGCCGCTTTAAGGAGCGAACGTCATGTCGAAAAGCAATCCGTCTGATATCAAAGTCGCTGTTCAGACGCCCGGCGCATTCGCGGGGTTAAAAGCGCTGAACCTTCAGGTATTCGTGATGATCGCGGCCATTATCGCCATCATGCTGTTTTTTACCTGGATGACCGATGGCTCCTACCTGAGCGCGCGTAACGTCTCTAACCTGCTGCGCCAGACTGCCATCACCGGCATTCTGGCCGTGGGCATGGTCTTCGTCATTATTTCGGCGGAAATCGACCTGTCGGTGGGGTCGATGATGGGCCTGCTCGGCGGCGTCGCGGCCATTTTTGACGTCTGGCTCGGCTGGCCGCTGCCGCTGACCGTGGCGGTGACGCTGGTATTAGGTCTGGTGCTGGGTGCCTGGAACGGCTGGTGGGTTGCCTACCGGAAGGTCCCGTCGTTCATTGTTACTCTGGCAGGAATGCTGGCCTTCCGCGGCGTATTGATTGGTATCACCAACGGCACCACCGTCTCTCCCACCAGCGCCGCCATGTCGCAGATTGGTCAGAGCTACCTCTCGGACAGCGTGGGCTTTACCATCGGCGTGGTCGGGCTGCTGGCGTTCGTGGCCTGGCAATGGCGTGGCCGTATGCGCCGTCAGTCGCTGGGGCTGGCCTCCTCCCCATCAACATCCGTGGTGGGACGTCAGGCACTGACTGCGGTGATCGTGCTCGGCGCGATTTGGCTCCTGAATGACTATCGCGGCGTGCCTACGCCAGTTCTCCTGCTGGCCCTCCTGCTGCTGGGCGGCATGTTTATGGCCACGCGTACCGCGTTTGGCCGCCGTATTTACGCCATCGGCGGTAACCTTGAGGCCGCCCGTCTGTCGGGCATTAACGTAGAGCGCACCAAACTGGCGGTCTTTGCCATTAACGGCCTGATGGTTGCTATCGCAGGGTTGATCCTCAGCTCGCGTCTCGGGGCGGGTTCGCCGTCTGCCGGGAACATTGCCGAGCTGGATGCTATCGCCGCCTGCGTCATTGGCGGTACCAGCCTCGCAGGCGGTGTCGGCAGCGTGGCGGGCGCGGTGATGGGGGCATTTATCATGGCTTCGTTGGATAACGGGATGAGTATGATGGACGTCCCGACGTTTTGGCAGTATATCGTCAAGGGGGCCATTCTTTTGCTGGCAGTCTGGATGGACTCTGCCACCAAGCGGCGTACCTGATAACCGTATTGTGACTTATTTGGGAAGCGAGCCATGTTTGAAAAGCGTCACCGCATTACGTTGTTATTCAATGCCAACAAAGCTTACGACCGACAGGTGGTAGAGGGCGTTGGTGAATATTTGCAGGCGTCGCAATCTGAGTGGGATATCTTTATCGAAGAGGATTTCCGCACCCGACTCGAGAACATCAAAGACTGGCTGGGCGATGGCGTCATCGCTGACTATGACGACCCGGTCATTGAGCAATTACTGACTGACGTCGACGTCCCGATTGTGGGCGTCGGCGGCTCTTACCATTCGCCCGAGCACTATCCTCCCGTCCACTATATCGCCACCGATAACCATGCTCTGGTTGAAAGCGCGTTTCTGCATTTAAAGGAGAAAGGCGTCCATCGCTTTGCGTTCTATGGTTTACCAGCCTCCAGCGGCAAGCGCTGGGCCGTTGAGCGCGAACACGCCTTTTGTCAGCTTGTCGCCCAGGAGAAATACCGCGGCGTGGTCTATCAGGGGCTGGAAACCGCGCCGGAAAACTGGCAGCACGCGCAAAACCGTCTGGCTGACTGGCTGCAGACGCTGCCGCCGCAAACCGGCATTATTGCCGTGACGGACGCCCGTGCGCGCCACGTATTGCAGGTCTGCGAACATTTGCACATTCCGGTGCCGGAGAAGCTGTGCGTGATTGGCATCGATAACGAAGAGCTTACCCGCTACCTTTCTCGCGTGGCCCTTTCCTCAGTGGCGCAGGGCACCCGACAGATGGGGTATCAGGCCGCAAAATTACTGCATCGTCTGCTGGATAACGAATCCCTGCCGCTTCAGCGCCTGCTGGTTCCCCCGGTCCGCGTGGTAGAACGTCGCTCAACGGATTACCGCTCCTTAAACGACCCGGCAGTCATTCAGGCGATGCACTTTATCCGCAACCACGCCTGCAAAGGTATCAAGGTCGATCAGGTGCTGGATTCCGTGGGTATTTCCCGTTCAAATCTGGAGAAGCGTTTTAAAGAGGAAGTGGGCGAAACCATTCATGCGGTCATTCACGCAGAGAAGCTGGAGAAAGCGCGCAGTTTGCTCATCTCCACATCGCTGTCGATCAACGAAATCTCGCAGATGTGCGGCTATCCGTCGCTGCAGTATTTTTATTCGGTGTTCCGTAAAGAGTATGACAACACGCCGAAAGAGTATCGGGAACGCCACAGCGAAGTCATGATGTAGAAAAGAAAACGCCTTCCAGTGGAAGGCGTTATTGGGATTACATATGGGCGGCGATAAGTCGCTGGTTATCCTGGTACATCGCAAACAGATAGTTGTTATAGCGCTGACCCTGGGTGGAATAACCTTTCAGCTTGTGGATCATCGTACTGGCCGTTACTTCCTGATCCGCTTTACGCAGCTGTGCGCGTGACTTACGGAACGACGAGTAGGCCGGATGGGTGTTCAGGTTTACCACATAGGCATTTACTGAGTCTTTCACCGATTCAAACTGCGAGTAGCCCTTCACCTTGCCCGGCGCATTTTTACAACGCCCCTTCACGCACTTCATGCCGAAGAGGTTGTTGTTGTTGCGCGCCAGCTTCGAGGTGCCCCAGCCACTTTCGGCTGCAGCCATTGTCGCAACCATGCTGCCCGGGATGATGTCGACACGCTCAAGGAGCGAGTTCCACGGCACACGACGGGTGTTACCGTTCCAGCTTACCTTGTAGCGCTTTGCGATATCTTTCAGGCGCGCGCGCTCGGACGGCGTCCAGCGGCTATCGTACTGTTTGGCGATCAACCAGTTACGATCTGCCGTAATCGCGGCGTTTTGACTTGTGATGTAAGGCATTACTGTCCGGAGAAACGCTTTTTTCCTTGGTGTTCCGGAAGGGTATTTTCGCAAATCAGGAAGTGAACTACTCTTTGCACTATTGCGAGAATACTCTTGTTTACTGCTAACCTTACTGCTTGTCGTCTTTATTACGTGGGCTTTCTTACTCGTTGTATCCGTGTGCGTCTTTGCAAGCACCCCACCCGAAAATGTCGTGGTGAGTAACATGAGTATCGCGGCCCCATATCGTCGAATGGGAGTCGATATCATTAGGTCTCCTGGTCGGATATAAACATTCCAACACCTTATTTTTTTCACAAATTTGAGAGCGGAATCTCAAATCATATCAAAAATAGACTTCAAGAGCACGTATAGAAATAGTCCAATTCCGAAACTATGTCACCTGAAACGTGCTCACTTAAGCATCAATTCTGAAAATTTGTGTGCGATCTCGCAGATAACTGCCTAATTTTGCGCGGGATCACTCATCCTCTCGCGTCATCCTTGCAGAAAGCGCCGGGGGATGAGTTTTTACGCCTCACCTGATGGCACACTGGTCAAAAATGCCGCGACAGGAAGATGGAATGAAACGCACCGCCGTAGCTTTTCTGATGTTACCCGCACTGGCACACGCTGACTGGTCATCGCCGGGATTTAACGCATTCAGCGCCGAAGGCACCGGAATGTTCACCAGCCAGGCAAAGCTTGCGAAGGGTACGCGTCCTTTAACAGTGAGTTTTGACAACACGTGCTGGCAGCCAACAGAAGCGATAAAACTCAACGAGATGCTGTCGCTCAAACCGTGTGACGGCACGCCGCCGCAGTGGCGTCTGTTCCGCGACGGAGAGTACCAGATGCGTGTCGATACCCGTTCCGGCACGCCAACCCTGATGCTGACCATCAAGAGCGCAGCAGAACAACCGGTGGCAAACGTTATCCGCCAGTGCCCAAAATGGGATGGAAAACCCCTGACGCTGGAGGTGGGAAACACCTTCCCGGAAGGCTCCGTGGTGCGAGATTTCTACAGCAAACAAACCGCGACGGTGCAGCAGGGAAAAATTACCCTTCAGCCTGCCGCCAACAGCAACGGCCTGCTGCTGCTTGAGCGCGCCGAAACCGACAAACCCGCGCCGTTTAGCTGGCAAAACGCTACGGTCTATTTCGTGCTGACCGACCGCTTCGTAAATGGTGACCCCACGAATGACAATAGCTATGGCCGCCACAAAGACGGCATGCAGGAGATTGGCACTTTCCACGGCGGCGATCTGAAAGGGCTTGCGAGCAAGCTTGATTATCTGCAGCAACTGGGGGTAAACGCGCTCTGGATAAGCTCCCCGCTTGAGCAGATCCACGGCTGGGTCGGCGGTGGCACCAAAGGGGATTTCCCCCACTACGCCTACCATGGTTACTACACGCAGGACTGGACCAGGCTTGATGCCAACATGGGCACCGAAGATGATTTACGTCATCTCGTCGATGAAGCGCACAAGCGCGGCATCCGCATTCTGTTCGATATCGTCATGAACCATGTGGGCTACGCAACGCTTGCCGACATGCAGGAGTACCAGTTTGGCGCGCTCTATCTGCAGGGTGATGAGCTGAAGAAGACGCTGGGTGAACGCTGGACCGACTGGAAGCCGGGCACGGGACAAAGCTGGCACAGCTTTAATGATTACATCAACTTCAGCGATAAAACCGCATGGGAAAAATGGTGGGGTAAAAAATGGATCCGCACCGATATTGGCGATTACGACAACCCGGGCTTTGATGACCTGACCATGTCGCTGGCGTTTTTACCCGACCTGAAAACGGAATCCACCACGCCGTCCGATTTGCCAAACTTCTATCAGCACAAGCCCGATACCCAGGCAAAAGCTATCCCGGGATACACCCCGCGCGATTACCTGACCCACTGGCTCAGCCAGTGGGTACGCGAGTATGGCATTGACGGTTTCCGTGTTGATACGGCAAAACACGTGGAGCTGGCGGCCTGGCAGCAGTTGAAGGACCAGGCAAGCCAGGCGCTGGCGGCCTGGAAAGGTTCTCACCCGGACAAAAAACTCGACAATGCGCCGTTCTGGATGACGGGTGAATCCTGGGGCCACGGAGTCATGCAGAGCGATTATTACCGCCACGGCTTCGATGCGATGATTAACTTCGATTATCAGGAGCAGGCGGCAAAAGCGGTGAACTGCCTGGCCGATATCGATCTGACCTGGCAGCAGATGGCGGAAAAACTGCAAAGCTTTAACGTCCTGAGCTATCTCTCCTCGCATGACACCCGCCTGTTCCGCGAAGGAGGCCAGCGCGCGGCAGAACTGCTGCTGTTAGCGCCAGGCAGCATACAAATCTATTATGGGGATGAATCAGAGCGTCCGTTCGGGCCGACGGGTTCCGACCCTCTGCAGGGAACACGCTCGGATATGAACTGGCAGGATGTGACGGGCAAACAGGCGTTAACCGTCGCCCACTGGCAAACGCTGGGTCAGTTCCGCGCCCGCCATCCGGCGATAGGTGAAGGCAAGCAAACCACGCTTTCGCTGAAAGAGGGGTATGGATTCGTACGTGAACATGATGGCGATAAGGTCATGGTCGTCTGGGCGGGGAACCAATAGCCCCCTCACTGCGGTTTTCTCCCTCTCCCACCGGGAGAGGGTCGGGGCGAGGGGCACTCACCAGAACTATTCACTACAAAAATCCACACCCGCCACATAAAACCACAAATCCGACCACACCAGCCGATTTGCACCCGCACGGTGCTAGCGTTATGGTTACCCACTTTCAAAACAAGCTCGACAGATCACCTGCTATGACGTTTTCACTTTTCGGCGACAAATTTACCCGCCATTCAGGCATTACCCGCCTGATGGAGGACCTCAACGACGGGCTGCGCACACCGGGCGCCATCATGCTCGGCGGCGGAAACCCGGCTCAAATCCCGGAGATGAATACCTATTTCCAGACGCTGCTCGCTCAGATGCTGGAAAACGGCAAAGCAACCGATGCGCTTTGCAATTACGACGGCCCTCAGGGTAAAACCGAACTGCTGAAACTCCTCGCCGACATGCTGCGTGAAGAGCTGGGTTGGGATATCGAACCGCAGAATATTGCACTGACAAACGGCAGTCAGAGCGCGTTTTTCTACTTGTTTAACCTTTTCGCAGGACGTCGCGCCGACGGCACCACCAAAAAAGTATTGTTCCCGCTGGCACCGGAGTATATCGGCTACGCCGATTCCGGTCTGGAAGAGGATCTGTTCGTCTCCGCGCGCCCGAATATTGAGCTGCTGCCGGAAGGTCAGTTCAAATACCACGTCGATTTTGAACATCTGCACATTGGTGAAGAGACGGGCATGATCTGCGTATCACGTCCAACCAACCCAACGGGCAACGTCATCACCGACGACGAGCTGATGAAACTGGATGCGCTGGCAAATCAGCATGGCATCCCGCTGGTGATCGATAACGCCTATGGCGTGCCGTTCCCGGGCATTATCTTCAGCGAAGCACGTCCGCTGTGGAACCCGAACATCGTCCTGTGTATGAGCCTCTCCAAGCTCGGCCTGCCGGGCAGCCGCTGCGGGATCATCGTCGCCAATGAAAAAATCATCACCGCCATTACCAACATGAACGGCATTATCAGCCTTTCTCCTGGCGGTATTGGCCCGGCGATGATGTGCGAAATGATTAAACGCAACGATCTGCTGCGCCTGTCTAATGACGTGATTAAGCCGTTCTATTATCAGCGCGTTCAGGAGACGATTGCCATACTTCGCCGCTATTTACCGGAAGAACGCTGCCTGATCCACAAACCTGAAGGGGCAATTTTCCTGTGGCTGTGGTTTAAAGATCTGCCGATCACCACCGAACTGCTTTATCAGCGCCTGAAGAAGCGAGGCGTATTGATGGTGCCGGGTGATTACTTCTTCCCGGGGCTGGACAAGCCGTGGCCGCATACGCATCAATGTATGCGTATGAACTACGTGCCCGATCCGGAAAAAATCGAAGCCGGGGTAAAAATTCTCGCCGAAGAGATCGAATTCGCCTGGCGCGAAGACGCCCAGTAAGAACCTACGCCAGATGACGCAACCGCTCGGTGCGTAATCTGGCGGGATCGACACAGCTCAGCGCGTGGGTCGGACAGGCTTCCACACAGGCCGGTCCGTCCGCGCGGTGTGCGCATAAATCGCATTTCAGCGCCTGAAGCGTATCTCCTGCCCACTGCACCTGCATCGCCCCAAACGGGCACGCCACCATACAGCGTTTACACCCAATACACCGCGCCTGCTCAACCTGCCAGGCTCCCTCGCCACGGCGAATCGCCTGCGTTGGGCAGACATTCGCGCAAGGGGCATCTTCACACTGATGGCAACCCACCGCCGTGGTGAAAGCGTCTCCTTTGACTACCCGAATGCGGGGCGTAAAGGCGCCTGTTGAGATGGCGTCCTGATGCGACACGACACACGCCACTTCGCAGGTGCGACAGCCGATGCATTTTGCCGAATCCGCCATGATGAACCGGTTCATCTGTTATCCCTCGCGCACGTTAAAACCCAGCTCTCTGGAGATCGCGTCCGCCGTTTCACGCAGAGGTGTAAGCAGATTTTTTTCGCCAATCTGCTTCATGCGGGAGGTCGACAGCGAAATTGAGATCGCATACGGCACGCGGCCATGAATATCAAACACCGGCACCGCGATACAGGAGACCCCCAACTCGTTCTCTTCTTTGTCCATCGCCATGCTGTGCTCGCGGATTTCCGCCAGCTCATCATACATCGCGCTCAGTTCAGTGATGGTGTTGCGGGTCAGCGGCTGAATCTGATCCTGGTGGCTTTCCCAGTAGCTAGCCACATAGTCCTGGTGACCGAATGCCATGTAGATCTTGCCCATTGCCGAGCAGTAAAGCGGCATATGCTGGCCGATATAGGCGCGCGTGCGCAGCATACCGGTGGTCGGCTCAAGCTTATAAATCAGGATCGCGTGATCGTCTTCGCGGCTGGAGAAGTTCACCGTCTCGCCGGTGGCGATATTCAGCGACTCAAGATGCGGAGCAGCCACGTGGATGATATTCAGCGACGACAGCGCCTTTTGCCCGACGGCGATAAATTTGGTGGTCAGACGATAGCTGCCCGCCGCCGGTGCCGGGGTGACGTACCCGCACGACTGCAATCCCTGCAGTAACCGGTGCACGGTGCTCTTATTCAGCCCGGCCAGTTCCGATAAATGGGCCAGAGGACAGCCGTTCGGATAGTTACTGAGGATCTCAATCAGCATCAGACCGCGAAACAAGCTCTGGCTACCTGCTGGCCTCTCTTTTTCTTGCGTCATGTCGCTCTCTTTCATGCTCATCCCATGGCTCCTTTTTATCGCGCCCTGATGGTAGCGCAAAGTGTGGTTCAGTTCACGATCTCAACAGAAAAAACACAACCAGTTGATTTTAATCGATTTTGAAAATCATGAATGTCGTTGATCTGGCAAAATTTGATCGCTATATTTGAAATCAGATTTCGCATATTGAAATTTAGCGATAAAAAAGCACTCGCACTTGCCCCTACGAAGAACAGGAGAACAGGGATGAAAGTGACATTCGAAGAGTTGAAAGCAGCGTTCAATCGGGTTCTGCTCGATCGCGGTGTAAAAGCAGAAACGGCGGATGCCTGCGCGGAGATGTTTGCCCGCACCACGGAATCTGGCGTCTATTCCCACGGCGTGAACCGCTTCCCGCGTTTTATTCAGCAACTGGACGCGGGCGACATCATTCCTGATGCCCAGCCAAAACGGGTGACCACATTAGGGGCCATCGAACAGTGGGATGCCCAACGCGCCATCGGTAACCTGACGGCGAAAAAAATGATGGATCGCGCCACCGAACTGGCCTCCGATCACGGTATCGGTCTGGTTGCGCTGCGTAACGCTAACCACTGGATGCGCGGAGGGAGCTATGGCTGGCAAGCCGCAGAGAAGGGCTACATCGGGATCTGCTGGACCAACTCCATTGCGGTGATGCCCGCGTGGGGGTCAAAAGAATGTTGCATCGGCACCAACCCACTTATCGTGGCGATCCCCTCCTCCCCAATTACCATGGTCGATATGTCGATGTCGATGTTCTCCTACGGCATGCTGGAAGTGAACCGACTGGCCGGACGCACGTTACCGGTCGACGGTGGATTCGACGACGAGGGCAATCTGACCAAAGAGCCTGGCGTGATTGAGAAAAATCGCCGTATTCTGCCTATGGGCTACTGGAAAGGTTCCGGCTTATCGATTGTGCTCGACATGATCGCCACCCTGCTCTCTAACGGCTCCTCCGTGGCGGAAGTTACCCAGGACAACAGCGACGAGTATGGCGTGTCGCAGATCTTTATCGCCATCGAGGTCGACCGCCTGATCGACGGCCCAACCCGCGATGCCAAACTGCAGCGTATTATGGACTTCATCACCACCGCCGAGCGGGCAGACGAAAACGTCGCTGTCCGTCTGCCGGGGCATGAATTTACGCGACTGCTTGAAGAGAACCGCCGCAACGGCATCACCATTGACGACAGCGTGTGGGCGAAAATCCAGGCGCTGTAAGGAGTGGGCCATGATATTCGGACATATTTCACAGCCAAATCCGTGTCGCCTGCCGCGGGCGATTGAAAAAGCGTTAGATTTTCTGCGTACCACGGATTTCAGCATGCTAAAGCCGGGTGTCGTTGAAATTGAGGGACACAACATCTTTGCCCAGGTGCTTGATCTCACCACCCGGGAACAGCACGAAAATCGCCCGGAAGTGCATCGCCGCTATCTTGATATTCAATTTCTGGCGTGGGGTGAAGAAAAAATCGGTATTGCTATCGATACCGGCAATAACAACATCAGCGAATCATTACTGGAACAGCGGGATATTATTTTTTATCACAACAGTGAAAATGAATCGTTTATCGAAATGATACCCGGCAGTTACGCCATATTTTTCCCGCAGGATGTACACCGTCCTGCCTGTATTAAAAACAAGGAAACTGCAATTCGCAAAATTGTGGTGAAAGTGGCAATCAGCGAATTAGATTAATTTTCTGATATACCCTAAATAATTCGAGTTGCAGGAAGGCGGCAAGAGAGTGAATCTACAGGAGCTTACATAAGTAAGTGACTGGGGTGAACGAGCGCAGCCAACGCACATGCAACTTGAAGTATGACGGGTATAAATACAGGAACGCGAAATGACCAATACCGGTTTTATTATTGGTGCGTACCCCTGCGCACCCTCGTTTCACCAGAAAGGGGAACAAGAAGAACAAACCTTCTGGCGGGAACTTTCTGACACGCCACACATTCGCGGGCTGGAACAACCCTGCCTTGAACATCTCCATCCATATGGGGATGAATGGCTGTTCCGCCATACGCCGGGTGAATGGCAAATCGTGGTGACCGCCGTGATGGAAACCATGCGCCGCCGCGGCACAAACGGTGCGTTTGGCCTGGCCTCCGCTGATGAAGATCAGCGTAAAGCCAGCGTCGAATTTTACCGCCATCTGTGCCAGAAAATTGCTGCCGTTAACGCCCGTTTTCCTGGAAAGGTGATCGCTCTGGAAATGCAGGCCGCACCGCAGGCGGGCAATGCTTCAGTCGAGCAGGCTATCGAGGCGTTCGCCCGTTCCACTCGTGAAATCGCGGGCTGGGACTGGTCCTGCGATCTGGTGCTTGAACACTGCGATGCCATGACCGGTCCCGCACCGCGTAAGGGATTTTTACCCTTAGAGCAGGTGCTGGAGGTGATAAAAGAGACAGATATCAGCATCTGTATTAACTGGGCGCGCTCAGCCATTGAAGGGCGCAACACCACGCTTCCGGTTGAGCACGTTCAGACCGCCCTTCAGGCCGGAAAACTGGCCGCGTTGATGTTCTCCGGCACCACCATCTGCGGAGAGTATGGTGAATGGCAGGATCTGCACGCACCGTTTTCATCGTACTGTGCCGACAGTTTGCTGACCACTGAACATGCAAAAGCACTCTTTACTGCGGCGAGCGCCGCAACATTGAAATTTTCCGGTATTAAATTACTGGAAATAAATGCTAATGCTGATATCAGCCATCGCATCGATATTTTGCGAGACGGCATTAGCCAAATGAAAAAAGCAACGCAATAACAATAAAAAAATCTTATTCCGGTTACCTACACTGAGATATTAAATATGAATACGTCTACTCAAGCTCTACATGCGGACATTCCGCGCCAGCGCTGGCTAAGAATTATTCCCCCGATTCTTATCGCCTGCATTATTTCTTATATGGACCGTGTGAATATTGCTTTTGCCATGCCCGGCGGTATGGATGAAGAGTTAGGTATTTCTGCCACCATGGCAGGCCTGGCGGGTGGGATCTTCTTTATTGGCTATCTGTTTTTGCAGGTGCCTGGCGGCAAGATTGCCGTTCATGGCAGCGGGAAGAAATTTATCGGCTGGTCGCTGGTCGCCTGGGCGGTGATTTCGGTCCTGACCGGGCTCGTCACCAGCCAGTATCAACTGCTGGTGCTGCGTTTCTTACTCGGGGTAGCAGAAGGCGGGATGCTGCCGGTTGTGCTGACGATGATCAGTAACTGGTTCCCTGACGCCGAACGCGGTCGTGCCAATGCGATTGTAATTATGTTCGTCCCCATTGCCGGGATCATCACCGCGCCCCTGTCGGGCTGGATTATTACTGCACTCGACTGGCGCTGGCTGTTCATCATTGAAGGGCTGATGTCCATCGTTGTACTGGTGCTGTGGGCCTTCACGGTGTACGACCGCCCGCAGGAAGCACGCTGGATTTCTGAAGCGGAAAAAAACTATCTGGTCAAAACCCTGGCCGCAGAACAGCAGGCCATTGCCGGTAAAGAGGTGAAAAACGCCTCGCTGAGCGCGGTGCTGTCCGACAAAACCATGTGGCAGCTGATTGCCCTGAACTTCTTCTACCAGACCGGCATTTACGGTTACACCCTCTGGCTACCCACCATTCTCAAAGAGCTCACGCACACCAGCATCGGCCAGGTAGGCGTGCTCGCGATCCTGCCTTATATCGGGGCCATTGCGGGTATGTTCCTCTTCTCTTCGCTCTCTGACCGTACCGGTAAACGCAAGCTGTTTGTCTCCCTGCCGCTGATTGGTTTTGCGCTCTGCATGTTCCTCTCCGTGGCGCTGAAAGAGCATACCTGGCTGGCCTACGCCGCGCTGGTGGGGTGTGGGTTCTTCCTGCAGTCGGCGGCGGGCGTGTTCTGGACCATTCCGGCACGCCTGTTCAGCGCGGAGATGGCAGGCGGCGCGCGGGGGGTAATTAACGCCCTGGGTAACCTCGGCGGGTTCTGTGGCCCTTATGCGGTCGGCGTGCTGATCACCTTGTACAGCAAAGATGCGGGAGTTTACTGCCTGGCGGTGTCACTGGCACTGGCCTCTCTGCTGGCCCTGCTTCTACCGGCGAAGTGCGATGCTGGTGCGGAGCCTAATCCTACGGTGAACCCGCATAAGCGTGCGGCCTGATGCCCTCACCCCAGCCCTCTCCCACAGGGAGAGGGAGCAAGACGAGAGAGTCAAAGATGAGTGAAAAAGAACCCTTCTGGCTGGGTATCGATTGTGGCGGTACTTATCTGAAAGCCGGTTTATATACCCGCGAGGGAAAAGAGGTCTGTATTGAACGCCGCACGGTTGCCACGCTCAGCCCGCGAGCAGGCTATGCGGAGCGGGACATGAACCAGCTGTGGCAGCAGTGTCACACCACCGTCGCTCTTCTGCTCAACAACGCCCGGGTTAGCGGCGAGCAGATCAAAGGCGTGGGCATTTCAGCGCAGGGCAAGGGGCTGTTTCTTCTCGATAAACAGGATCGTCCTCTGGGCAATGCGATGCTCTCCTCAGACCGTCGGGCACTGGACATCGTGCAGCGCTGGCAGCAGGACGGTATTCCCGAAAAACTCTATCCGCACACGCGACAGACGCTCTGGACCGGGCATCCGGCCTCTCTTCTGCGCTGGGTCAAAGAGAATGAGCCACAACGCTATCAGCAGATTGGCTGCGTGATGATGGCACACGACTACCTGCGCTGGTGCCTCACCGGCGTAAAAGGCTGCGAAGAGAGCAACATCTCTGAATCCAATCTCTACAACATGAACACCGGCCAGTACGATCCGCAGCTCACGCGCTGGCTGGGTATCAGTGAAATCGACAACGCTCTGCCACCCGTTGTCGGTTCAGCAGAAATCTGCGGGGAAATCACCGCTCAGGCTGCCGCACTTACCGGTCTCGCGGCGGGAACCCCCGTCGTTGGTGGGCTGTTTGATGTGGTTTCCACCGCGATCTGTGCCGGACTGCACGACGAACATACGCTGAACGCCGTCATGGGCACCTGGGCCGTCACCAGCGGGATTGCCAATGCGCTTCGGGACAACGAACCGCATCCCTATGTCTATGGGCGTTACGTCCACCCGCAGCAGTACATCGTCCACGAAGCCAGCCCCACCTCTTCCGGCAACCTTGAGTGGTTGACCGCCCAGTGGGGAGAAATGTCTTTCAGTGAGATCAACCGCGCCGTGGCCAGCCTGCCGAAAGCCGAAAGCGATCTGTTATTTCTGCCGTTTCTCTATGGCAGCAACGCCGGGCTGGAGATGACGAGCGGCTTCTACGGCATGCAGGCGCTGCATACTCGCGCGCATCTTTTACAGGCAGTTTACGAAGGCGTGGTGTTCAGCCATATGACCCATCTAAACCGCATGCTCGAACGCTTTACCGACGTACAGGCACTGCGCGTCACCGGCGGCCCGACCCACTCTGACGTATGGATGCAGATGCTGGCGGATGTCAGCGGTCTGGCAATTGCGCTCCCGCAGGTGGAAGAGACTGGCTGTTCCGGCGCGGCGCTGGCCGCCCTGGTCGGCACCGGCGTTTATCCCGATTTTTACGCAGCGCAGCACGCGCTCAGACACGACATTCGGGTCATTGAACCCGACATGCACGCCCATGCGGCCTATCAGCGCAAGTATCAGCGCTACCAGTTACTGATTTCAGCACTACAGGGTTATCACGCCCGTGTTAAGGAGCACGACCTATGAGCCGACCATTACTGCAGCTGGCGCTCGACCACACCTCACTTCAGGCTGCCCAGCGCGATGTCGCCAGGCTTTCCGATCACGTCGATATTATCGAAGCGGGCACCATTTTATGTCTAACCGAAGGGCTTAACGCCGTGCGTGCGCTGCGCGAGCAGTGTCCAGGGAAAACCCTCGTGGCGGACTGGAAGGTGGCCGATGCCGGAGAAACGCTGGCAGAGCAGGCGTTTGGCGCAGGCGCGAACTGGATGACCATCATCTGCGCTGCGCCGCTGGCCACGGTTGAAAAAGGTCACGCGGTGGCGCTGCGCTGCGGTGGGGAAATTCAGATGGAGCTGTTTGGCAACTGGACGCTGGACGATGCCCGCGCCTGGCACCGCATCGGCGTGAAGCAGGCCATCTACCACCGGGGACGCGACGCGCAGGCCAGCGGTCAGCAGTGGGGTGAGGCAGATCTCGCCCGAATGAAAGCGCTCTCCGACATTGGTTTGCAGCTGTCCGTCACCGGCGGCATCACCCCGGCCGACCTGCCGCTGTTTAAGCAGATCAACGTCAAAGCCTTTATCGCCGGTCGCGCACTGGCAGGCGCTGCCAATCCACCGCAGGTGGCCGAGGCCTTCCATTCGCAAATCCGCGACATCTGGGGAGCGTAATCATGCGTCAGCATCCGTTAGGTATTTACGAAAAAGCGCTGCCGAAATCCCTCACCTGGCCGGAGCGCCTGGTGCTGGCAAAAAGCTGTGGCTTTGATTTTGTTGAAATGTCGGTAGATGAAACGGACGAACGCCTGTCGCGCCTGGCGTGGAGCACCACACAGCGTGCATCGCTGGTGGAAGCGATGCTGGAGACCGGTGTGTCGATCCCCTCCATGTGCCTGTCTGCCCACCGCCGCTTCCCGTTTGGCAGCCGGGACGAAACCGTGCGCGCCCGCGCCCGGGAGATCATGTCCAGCGCCATTAAACTGGCGCGTGATTTGGGTATTCGCACCATCCAGCTGGCCGGGTATGACGTGTATTACGAAGAGCATGATGAAGGCACCCGGCAACGCTTCGCCGAAGGGCTGGCATGGGCGGTCGAGCAGGCCGCCGCCGCGCAGGTGATGGTGGCCGTTGAGATCATGGACACCGCGTTTATGAACTCCATCAGCAAATGGAAAAAGTGGGACGAGATGCTGGCCTCGCCGTGGTTTAGCGTTTACCCGGATGTCGGCAACCTCAGCGCGTGGGGTAACGATGTGGCCGCCGAACTGACGCTGGGCATTGACCGCATCGCGGCAATTCACCTGAAAGATACCCAGCCCGTCACGGCACAAAGCCCAGGACAGTTCCGCGACGTGCCCTTTGGCGAGGGCTGCGTCGATTTCGTTGGCGTGTTTAACACGCTCAATAAGCTGAACTACCGCGGCGCGTTTCTGATTGAAATGTGGACCGAAAAAGCAAAAGAGCCGGTGCTGGAGATTATCCAGGCGCGCCGCTGGATTGAAGCCCGCATGCAGGAAGGAGGCATGACATGTTAGAACAACTCAAAGCCGAGGTGCTGGCAGCCAACCTGGCACTGCCCGCCCACCAGCTGGTGACCTTCACCTGGGGTAACGTCAGCGCGGTGGATCGCGACAGCGGTCTGATGGTGATCAAACCGTCCGGCGTGGAGTATGACGTGATGACGGCGAAGGATATGGTGGTGGTGAATATTGCCACCGGTGAGGTGGTCGAGGGCAGCATGAAACCGTCGTCAGACACGCCTACCCATCTTGCGCTGTACCGTCGCTACCCGGAGATTGGCGGCATCGTCCATACCCATTCCCGCCATGCCACCATCTGGTCTCAGGCAGGTCAGGATCTGCCCGCATGGGGCACGACGCACGCGGACTACTTCTACGGCGCGATCCCCTGCACGCGGCGGATGACCACGGCGGAGATCGCAGGAGACTACGAGTATCAGACCGGTGAAGTGATCATCAAAACCTTTGAAGAGCGCGACATCAGCCCCATGCAGATCCCGGCAGTGCTGGTGCACTCCCACGGACCGTTCGCATGGGGTAAAGATGCCGCCGATGCGGTACACAACGCCGTGGTGCTGGAAGAGTGCGCGTACATGGGCCTGTTTTCGCGCCAGCTTGCGCCGCAGCTTCCGGTTATGCAGCAGGAACTGCTCGACAAACATTATCTGCGCAAGCACGGTGCGCATGCCTATTACGGGCAGTGATCAACCGGAATTAATGTGTTCTTTACAGTACCGCCGTTTCCAGACGGCGGGCGTTAACCCGGTATGCTTCGAAAATATCTGCCGGAAATACCCCACGTCGTTAAAACCGCAGCGGGTGGCCACTTCCGTTAATGACGCTGAGTCATTCAGCAGCATTTTTTCTGCCGCCCTGACGCGCTGGCGATGAATCGCCTCCGTCAGGGTTAAATGAAATGTCCGACGAAACACGCGCCCGAGGTAATCGGCATTACAGTGCAGCGATTTTGCCAGCAGCGAGGTGGAGAGCGGTAAATGAAACTGCGTGCGAATAAGCTGTTTTGCCTTCCAGGCCAGAGCTGCACCGGCCTCATCGGGGCGGTCCTCATACCCTGCTGAGAGGGATATTTGCTGCAAAATCAGTAGCAAAAGCATTTCCAGCGCCACGCTGCGCTGTAATTTTTCCTGCTCGCTGAGGAACTGGCGAAAAAGCGCAATTACCGACGGGACATCCCTCACGCAGCAATGTTGTTCAATGGTCAGCGGAGAAGCCTCCGGCAAAGCAGAAGGCCCAGGTTTCACCTCAAAATGCAGCCAGTAAAATCGCAGATCGGCCGGAAAATCTTCTGTACCCACATGCCGCCGCTTCGGCCAGAGCAATAAACTCTCCCCCGCCTTCACCTCAAAAAGACGGTTCTCCTCCTGGATCGTTAATGTCCCCTTTTCGACGAAAATGATTTCCCACGACGTTAATTTACGCGCCGGGTGGCGACCCACGCCCCGCGAAATAAACAATCCGCCGTTTTGCACTTTAATCGGAAGCGCTATGGATAATTCGAGCATGGATATTCACCATTCCGCTTTTATTGCCGCATTTAATTGACTTATCCATTGATTATTAACAATTAACGTTATAGCTGCCCGATCAAACTCACACTTTCTTCATCAGGTCGGAATCGTCATCTTTTTATACTTTTCCCTTCCCTTGTTGCCCTTTTCGTTCAGTGCAGAATGAATGAGGTACCTTGCACAAATACGATAAAAATCGATTACCGAGGAGTTATCTCATGACTTCCACACCGATTACCGAGTCTGACGTTGCACAACGGGTGAGAGAAGAACGTTTGTCCGTTCGCGAAAAAATTGGCTACGGCCTGGGCGACGCGGGCGGCACGGTCATTACCTGCCTGATAATGAATTTCCTGACCTTTTTCTATACCGATATTTTTGGCCTGACCCCGGCGCTTGTCGGCACGCTGTTTATTGCCCTGCGCGTATTTGACGCGATTTCTGACCCTGTCATGGGCGTGATTGCTGACCGCACCCAAAGCCGATGGGGGCGCTTTCGTCCCTGGCAGCTGTGGGTGGCATTCCCTATTGGCATCATCGGCGTGCTGACCTTCACCGTACCTGAAGCCAGCATGGGCGTGAAGATTGCGTGGGCATTCGGCACCTACCTGCTGCTGTCCGTCGGCTATACCGCCATCAACGTGCCCTACTGTGCGCTGATCAACACCATGACCACCCGCCACAGCGAGGTCATTTCCTGCCAGTCATGGCGCTTTGTGCTGTGCGGCGTTGCGGGATTTTTGGTCTCCGTCGGCCTGCCGTGGCTGGTGGCAGCGCTGGGGCAAGGCAACGCCGCCCGGGGTTATCAGCTGGGCGTTGGCGTCCTGTGCACCCTCGCCATGGTGATGTTTCTCTGCTGCTTCTTCTGGGTCCGTGAACGCGTCCCACTGGCGCTGATGGGTAAATTCACCCTGCGCGAACACCTGGCAGGGCTGCGTAAAAATGACCAGCTGCTGCTGATGCTGGTGATGTCGTTTTTGCTGATCAACGTCTTCAATATCCGTGGTGGCGGATACATGTACTTCATCACCTATGTGCTTCAGGGCAGCACCGCCTACACCTCGCTGTTTTTCACCATGGTGACCTTCGCAGCGATCCTCGGGGCGGTGATCGTCAGCCCCCTCTCTCGCCGTATTGATACGGTCAAACTCTACTACTACACCAACCTGGTGCTCGCCGCGATCGCGGCTGGCATGTGGTTCCTGCCCGGCGGCCCGGCGCATCAGACGCTCTGGCTGATCGTAATTCTGAGTAACGGCGTCATCCTGGGCTTTACCCTGCCGCTGCACTTCTCGCTGATGGCTTTTGCCGACGACTACGGCGAGTGGAAGACCGGCGTGCGATCGTCGGGTATGAACTTCGCCTTCAACCTGTTTTTCATCAAGCTGGCGTGGGCCTCCAGCGCCGGGATCATCAGCCTGGTGTTTATCGCCGTCGCCTATCAGCCGGGAGCGGGTAACCAGACGCCCGCCTCGCTGCAAGGCATTACCGCCATGGAGACGCTGCTCCCTGCCCTTTTCCACCTGCTGCTGGCGGTCTCAATCCGCTGGTGCAGACTCAACAATCCGATGATGTCGCGCATTGCCACCGATTTGCGCCAGCGTCATGTACCGTCCTGAGGAGAACGTGATGTCCATAATGGAAGCCGACCTGCATAACCTGAAAATCAACGATCCGTTTCTTGGCCAGTATCAGCGGCTGGTGCGTGATGTGGTCATCCCCTATCAGTGGGATGCGCTCAACGATCGCGTGGCAGAAGCCGAGCCCAGTCATGCCATCACCAACTTCCGCATTGCGGCAGGTCTTGAAGAAGGTGAGTTCTACGGCATGGTCTTTCAGGACAGTGACGTGGCGAAATGGCTGGAAGCCGTGGCGTGGTCGCTGTGTCAGAAACCCGATGCTGAACTGGAAAAAACCGCCGATGAGGTGATTGAACTGATCGCCGCGGCGCAGTGTGAAGATGGGTATCTCAATACGTACTTCACCGTCAAAGCGCCCGACGAACGCTGGACAAATTTGGCCGAGTGCCACGAGCTTTACTGCGCGGGGCATATGATCGAAGCTGGCGTGGCGTATTTTCAGGGCACCGGAAAACGCCGACTGCTGGAGGTAGTGTGCAAACTGGCAGATCATATCGACACCGTTTTCGGCCCCCGGGAAGGCCAGCTTCACGGCTATCCGGGCCACCCGGAAATCGAGCTGGCGCTGATGCGGCTGTACGACGTTACTGAGGAGCCACGCTACCTGAACCTGGTGAAATACTTCATCGAGGCGCGCGGTACGCACCCTCACTTCTATGATATCGAATACGAGAAGCGCGGCAGAACATCGTACTGGCACACCTACGGCCCGGCATGGATGGTCAAGGACAAAGCTTACAGCCAGGCGCATCAACCGCTTGCTGAACAACAAACAGCGATTGGCCATGCGGTGCGTTTTGTCTACCTGATGGCGGGTATGGCACACCTGGCCCGTCTGAGCAAAGACGACGCAAAACGTCAGGACTGCTTACGCCTGTGGAACAACATGGCGCAGCGCCAGCTGTACATTACTGGCGGGATTGGTTCGCAAAGTAGCGGTGAAGCCTTCAGCAGTGATTACGATCTGCCCAATGATACGGTGTATGCCGAAAGCTGCGCCTCGATTGGCCTGATGATGTTTGCCCGTCGGATGCTGGAGATGGAAGCGGATAGCCGCTACGCCGACGTGATGGAGCGCGCCCTGTACAACACGGTGCTGGGCGGCATGGCGCTGGACGGTAAGCATTTCTTCTATGTTAACCCGCTGGAAGTGCACCCCAGGACGCTGGCCTTTAACCACATCTATGACCACGTCAAACCGGTTCGTCAGCGCTGGTTCGGCTGCGCCTGTTGCCCGCCGAATATCGCCCGCGTGCTGACGTCGCTGGGGCATTACATTTACACCGTTCGCCCGGATGCGCTTTTCATTAATCTCTACGTAGGGAATGAGGTCACCATCCCTGTGGGCGATGAGACGTTTAAGCTGCGGATCAGCGGTAATTATCCGTGGCAGGAAGAGGTCAACATTGAGATCGCCTCGCCCGTACCGGTAACGCACACCCTGGCCCTGCGACTGCCGGACTGGTGCGCAAATCCTCACGTGTCGCTGAACGGAGAAGGCATGACGGGCGAGGTATCACGGGGCTATCTTCACCTCACCCGTCGCTGGCAGGAGGGCGATACGCTCACGCTAACCTTACCGATGCCGGTCCGCCGCGTGTACGGTCACCCACAGGTTCGTCAGCAGGCCGGAAAGGTCGCGCTGCAGCGCGGTCCGCTGGTCTACTGCCTGGAAGAAGCCGACAATGGCGCCAACCTGCATAATCTTGCCCTGCCTGCCGTCAGTGAATTCCGGGTTTTCGAGGGTAAAGGAATTTTCGCTCATAAGATGCTGATTCAGGCGGAAGGTGTCACGCATGACGCCGCAGAAGCGGGATCGGAGGCGTTATGGCAGTACGACCGTCCTGCGGTGCAACGTCAACCCAAAACGTTGACCTTTATTCCGTGGTTTAGCTGGGCTAACCGGGGAGAAGGGGAAATGCGCATTTGGGTGGATGAGGACTGAATATCTGCGGCCTGATGCCCTCACCCCAACCCTCTCCCACGGGAGAGGGATCGTTAAGGCAGCACGCGACGCGCTGCCTCAGCAAGAAAAGCGCTTCGGTTACTAAACTGCGGATGCTCATTCACAAAAGAATCAATTTTCACCAGCAATCGACGAGGCAGGGTGATATTGATACGCTCGGCCTTACCGTCGAATTGCTTCATATTGATATCTACAAGCAACCATTGTCCGCCGATAAAATCACCCGGTGTGGCTTCAAGATGTGCTTCAACATTGCCAGGGAGAGGTAACTCTTCATCCATTTCAAATAGCGCTTCGAAGTGAGCTGTCAGTGCATCACGTGCATCCTGAAAAGCATCATCCAGAGAATTGCCGGCAAAAAAACAACCAGGAACGTCAGGAAAAAAACCGCTGGCGCTACCGTCGGGATCAGAATGAATGTAAGCCGGATAAAACATAACTACTCCTGATATCAGTGTTTGATTCCCGCCTGCCGCCAGATTTGCGCGAGGGTGCCGGGTTTTATGTCCTTTTTGGGATGTGGAACGGTCACCAACCCCGCATGCACTGGGTGGCGAAACTGATGATGGCTTCCTTTCGTTCTTACACATTTCCAGCCATGCCTGACCAGAACAGTAATGACATCCGCACTTTTCACATTCCAATCCTTCCATGATTATACGCATCATACACACCATCGCTACTGGTGCAGATGACAATAGACGAAAGGAAATGCAAACGCAGCCGGGTTTTGTCTGAACAGGAAGGAGCAACGCAAAAAGAAAGGCGGAACAGGTAAATTGCAGATCGAAATACAGGCGCTATCACAACGCCGGGTAAGGCGAAGCCGCCACCCGGCGTTACAGCATCAGAAGCGCCAGCTCAGCCCGGTCATCAGCGCGAAGCTGTCGTCGCGGTCGATCATCGGGCTGTTCTTCACGTCGTCAGGCAATACGGTATAAACCGCGCTGGCGTTAAGGAACAGGTTCTGGGTTAACTGATATTTTGCCGCCAGACCCACGTATGGCGTCCAGCTGTCACCGGCGGCGTATTCATTGAGACCTGAGCGGCGAGACTCGCTGCCGGAAACCCCGTAGTAGTAGTCGTTATAGCTCTCGTCACTGTAGAAAATGCCCACAGATGGCGTCAGCGTGAGGCGTTCCATGCGGATGGGGCGGAAGTACGAAATCTCACCGACTACGCCACCGCTTTCATCCATCGCATCGCCGGAAACGGCCACTTTCAGCGAGCCCCAGTTTTCATGGCGGTAATAGGCGCCACCCAGGAATGCAGACGCTTTACGCTCATCCAGATGTTTCATCTGAGGGTCGTCGTTATCGTCGGGATCAAAATGCAGCGGCATCCACGACGCGGTCAGGCTAAATTCATTTTTTTCGTCTTTCCACAGGATCCATCCACCTGTGGTCTGGCGCACATAGAATCGGTCACCTTCATAGCTAATTAACGGAACCGCGGTGGTATTTTCATTATACCCTTTATAAGGTGACTCATTAAATACAGCCCCCGCGCCAAGTGAAAAGTCACCGGCCATTGCGGATGAGGTCGCAAATAACGTGGCAGCGATGAGTAAATTGTTTTTAATAGTCATTCCATGTAATCCATTTAAACGCCGAACAAGCGAGGCGAATAATAATGGTTACAAATTTGCGTATGCAACGCCGCTGTTTATATAATATTATATATAAAATCATATAGATGGGTGGGCATGATGAATAAATTACAACTAAAACCCCGTGAATTAAAAATAATTTCCGTCATCGCCGCCACCCACAGCATTGGCGACGCCGCCGCCCTGCTGGGCATGGCACAGGCCAACGTCAGTAAATATCTTTCTGATTTTGAAACACGAGTCGGTCTCAAGGTCTTTGAACGCACCACCCGTCAGCTTGCGCTAACGCAGTTTGGTGAGGCCTTGCTTCCTTACGTGAACGCCACGCTGGATAAAAATAGTCAGCTTATTAATTTTATTGCCGATTATAAGCATGAAAAGCGTGGAAAGGTGACGATTTACGCCCCGACAGGCATCGTGACCTATCTCTCTCGTCATGTGATCCACCAGATAAAAGATATTGGCGATATTCGTATTTCGCTGAAAACATACAATCTGGATCGCAATGAATTTTCTGAGGGGGTGACCTTTCCGGATGACTGCGATATTTTAATTACCTATGCTCAGCCGAAAGATGAAAGTCTGGTCGCAAGTGTATTAACCCAATATTCCGTTACCGCCTTCGCGACCGAAGAGTATTTAAATCAGCACCCGTTAAACGGCCCGGAAGATTTAATTCATCACTCCTGTATTCTAATCGACTCCATGCTGGTGGATGATGCTAACATCTGGCGGTTCCGCGTTCATGGCAGTGATGATGTACAGGATTACCGGGTTACCGGGAATTATATTTGCGACAATACGCAAACTGCCCTGGAGCTGGCGAGGAATAATCTCGGTATCGTCTTTGCGCCGAAAGAGAGCCTGAGAAAAGAGTTAAAAAATGGTTCACTGGTTCCCTGCTTCCCGCATCAGGAAGAGTGGTGGCTGGATCTGACGGCCATCTTCCGCAAGCGTGAATACCAGCCATGGCGCGTGCAATATGTTCTGGATGGCGTCCTGAATAATCTTCGCCAGCAAATAGCTCAGGCCGCCCACGGACGGCCTGAGCTGGATGACTAGAACAGCCCCAGCGGTTTATCGGAGTAGCTGACCAGCAGGCATTTCGTCTGCTGATAATGCTCCAGCATCATTTTGTGCGTTTCACGCCCGATGCCTGACTGCTTATAGCCCCCAAAGGCCGCGTGCGCCGGGTAGGCGTGATAACAGTTGGTCCATACGCGTCCGGCCTGGATCCCCCGGCCCATTTTATACGCCAGATTGCCGTTGCGGCTCCAGACGCCTGCCCCCAGGCCATACGGCGTATCGTTGGCAATCTCCAGCGCCTCCTCCATCGTTTTGAAGGTGGTCACGGCCAGCACCGGTCCAAAAATTTCCTCCTGGAAAACGCGCATATTGTTTTTGCCAGACAGAATGGTCGGCTCAAGGTAATACCCTTCCTGCAGATCGCCACCGAGCACTTTACGGCGTCCACCAGTCAGGACATCCGCCCCTTCTTTTTTGCCGATATCAATGTAATTGAGGATGGTTTCCAGCTGTCCATGCGACACCTGCGCGCCCATCTGCGTCACGTTATCTAGCGGGTTACCGCTACGGATCGACTCCACGCGGCGAATGGCCCGTTCCATAAAGCGCTCATAGATGGACTCCTGGACCAGCGCGCGGCTTGGACAGGTGCAGACTTCGCCCTGGTTAAAGGCAAACAGCGCAAACCCTTCCAGCGCTTTTTCGAAGAAGGCGTCCTCTTCCGCCATTACGTCCTCGAAGAAGATGTTTGGGGATTTTCCGCCCAGCTCCAGCGTCACCGGAATGATGTTCTGGGTGGCGTACTGCATGATCTGCTGACCCACTTCCGTCGAGCCGGTAAACGCCACTTTGGCGATGCGTTTTGAGGTCGCCAGATATTCCCCAATCTCCCCCCCGGCCCCGTTGACCACGTTAATCACACCCGGGGGCAGCAGGTCACCGATAATGTCCATCAGCAGCAGTACTGAAAGCGGCGTTAAGCGGGCCGGTTTCAGCACAATGCAGTTCCCGGCCGCCAGCGCGGGCGCCATTTTCCAGCTCGCCATCAGCAACGGGAAGTTCCACGGGATAATCTGCCCCACCACGCCCAGCGGCTCGTGGAAGTGATACGCCACGGTGTCGCTATCGACTTCACTGATTCCCCCCTCCTGAGCACGAATACAGGAGGCAAAATAGCGGAAGTGGTCAATCGCCAGCGGCACATCGGCCGCCATCGTTTCACGGATCGGCTTGCCGTTATCCCAGGTTTCTGCCGTCGCCAGCAGCTCAAGATTTTGCTCCATCCGGTCGGCAATTTTGAACAGGATCGCCGCCCTGTCCTGCACGGAAGTCTGTCCCCATTTATCTTTGGCTTTATGCGCCGCATCCAGCGCCAGATCGATATCGCGCTTGCCTGAGCTGGCTATCTCACACAGCGGCTGGCCGGTGACGGGGGTCAGGTTGGAATAGTATTCGCCGTCGACGGGTGCCACCCAGTCGCCGCCAATAAAGTTGTCATAACGGGGTTTTAGCTTGAGAGGGAAACCGTACTCGCCTGGCTGAATGCGTGAAGAGGGAGGATTGTTTGTCATGACCGTCTCCTTGCTGTTGGTGTACAACAAGGGTAGTACCGGCTGGTGATTTTATCGCCAGCCGGGAGTGGTGTTTACGACAGGGGTCACGCTGTTTCTGGAAAGAGCAACGAATCCCGTAATAAATGGTCGTTACCGCGACGGCGGGTAAAACCGATGCGGTTGAAATATTCCAGGATCTGAATGGCAAGCTTACGCCCCACGTTCAGACGATCGCGGAAATCAGCCGCACAGGTGGAGCCTCGCGCCTGATCCAGTTCGCGGATCAGACTGGCAAACGCGACGATACGATCGTTGCGGTAATAACGATCTTTCACGATCGCAACGATGAGCCCCTGCTGCGCGGCATGGCGCAATACCTGGCGCATCACCTGCTCATCGGTATTCGTTTCACGGGCGAGATCGCGAACCCACCAGGGCTCATCGCCAAACAGAGGGGCCGCTTTTTGCCAGATTGCCTCTTGCTCTGCGGTGAAGCCGGCTTTGTGATCCGGCAGATGCAGCCAGCCGTGGTGGCTTTTGATCACGCCGCTTTCACGCATGTTTTCTATCAGCAACAGCACCAGCGCATCGTCTTCCATTGGCAGCGCCATACGACGCAGGCGCTCGCGCCCCGGGCCAGGTTCATCCTGATGCTGTTCATGGTAGGTGGCGAGCGTGTTTAACACTTTTCGCTGCCAGCACGCCGCAACCGGCGCGTTCAGCAGGTTATTACCGGCCTGGATAAATCCCGGCTGCTGGGTCAGCGGGAGTAGGCCTTCGTTGCTGAGCTGTCGTGCCCAGGCGAAGTCGGTCAGGTTCACCGCACCGCGTTCAAGATGCACCTCCAGCGCAGCCTTATCGTTACTGGCCTGCGCCAGTGCCGACAGCCACTGCAAATACTCCGGTTTACGCTTCCCGCGACGCGGCGGGTTGAGCGTCACCACCCGCGCCCCGGCCAGCGTTTCTCGCGCCGAAATATCACGCAGCACCAGACGGTCATTATCTGCCAGCCAGAGTGGCGTATCGAAAACCAGTTCAGCGAGATCGTTTTCCAGCAGCGACACGCGCCCGGTGATATGGCTGGCCGCATGGTGGATATGCAGCGGCTGCCACTGGCTGAGCGGGATATGCGTCTGCAGGGAGACAATCACCCGCTCAGACGGTTCTGGTGGCGCCTCAGACAGCAGCCAGTCGCCGCGGTTTAGCTGCGCTTTCTCCGCATCGCCGGCAATATTGAGGGCGATACGCTGCCCGGCATGGGCATGATCAACGGGCTGGTTTTGTGCATGCAACCCGCGCACCCGCATCGGCTTGTTAATACCCGTCAGCCATACGGTATCGCCCACCTTCACTTCCCCACTCAGGGCAGTACCGGTCACCACCAGACCCGCACCTTTAACGGTAAACGCCCTGTCGATGGCCAGACGAAAGCGATGATGGCTGGCATGTTCCCGCGACGAAAGCTGCTGCAAATGGTGGCGAAGTGCGTCGATCCCGCGCCCTTCTGTGGCGACTGTTTCAAACAGCGCAGCATCGGTAAAGCCATATTCGCGCAACGTGGCCTCCACCGCCTCGCGCACCTCGTTAATACGCGTCGCGTCCACACGATCGGCTTTGGTCAGCGCCACGGTTAGCTGTGGGTTGCCCGTCAACTGCAGGATCGCCAGGTGTTCACGCGTTTGCGCCATAACGCCGTCATCACAGGCCACCACCAGCAGGGCATGGTCAATACCTCCGACCCCCGCCAGCATGTTGGAAAGAAACTTTTCGTGTCCGGGGACGTCAATAAAGCCCAGCACGCGGCCATCGGGCTGCGGCCAGTAGGCATAACCCAGATCGATGGTCATACCGCGCTTTTTCTCTTCCGGCAGGCGATCGGCATTCACGCCCGTGATGGCCTGCAACAAGGTGGTTTTTCCGTGGTCAACATGACCGGCGGTGGCAATAATCATTTCAACAGCATCTCCAGAAATCGCTCTTCATCTTCAAGACAGCGTAGATCCAGCCACATTCGGCCATCGTAAATTCGCCCGATAACCGGCGTAGGCAGAGCACGCCAGCGCGCAGAGAGCGCATCAAGCCTGCTGCCGCGGCCATCGCGCGGGGTGAAGGTCAGGGCCGCGCTGGGCAGCCGATCCACCGGTAACGAGCCACTGCCAATTTGCGACTGGCAGGACTCAATGCGCACGTCGAAATCGGCGTAATGCGACGCGACATTCGGCAACAGTAACTCGGCCTGCGCGCGAATCGAGGCGGCATCACGCGTTAACAGACGCAGCGTTGGCAGGCGTTCCGCCAGTTTCTCCGGGTGGAGATAGAGCCGCAGTGTCGCGTCCAGCGCAGCAAGCGTCATTTTATCGGCACGCAGGGCGCGCTTCAGCGGATGCTGCTGCAGTTTCGCAATCAATTCACGCTTACCGACGATGATCCCGGCCTGCGGCCCGCCCAGCAGCTTATCACCAGAAAAACTGACCAGGCTAACGCCCGCCGCAATCATCTCCTGCACCATCGGCTCTTTCGGCAGACCATACTGGCTCAGATCCACCAGCGAGCCGCTGCCGAGATCGGCAACGACCGGCACATTCAGCTCCTGGCCTATCGCCGCCAGCTCGGCCTCTTCAACGGTTTTAGTGAACCCTTCGATATGATAATTACTGGTGTGGACCTTCATCAGCAGGGCGGTGTTTTCATTAACCGCCGCACGGTAATCATTCGCATGGGTCCGGTTAGTGGTACCCACTTCCTGCAGGGTACAGCCCGCCTGGCGCATCACGTCCGGGATGCGAAACGCGCCGCCAATCTCCACCAGTTCGCCGCGCGAGACGACCACCTCTTTGCCGCTGGCGGTCGCTGCCAGCATCAACAGGACCGCCGCCGCGTTGTTATTCACAATGCAGGCATCTTCAGCACCGGTGAGCTGGCAAAGCAGATCCGCCAGGGCCCGATCACGATGCCCGCGTCCTGCACCGTCGAGATCGTACTCCAGCGTGACAGGCGAACGCATGGCCTGCGTTACGGCATCTACCGCCTCTTCCGCCTGCTGCGCACGCCCGAGATTGGTATGCAGGACTGTCCCCGTCAGGTTAATCACCGGGCGCAACGCGCTTTGCCCTTTCTCAACCAGCCTCTGTTCCAGCTCCTGCTCCCACGCCACGCACCAGCCGGGCAAGGCATTTTCTGCCTGAATATGGCGCCGGGCCTCGTCCTGAAGCAGACGTAACATCTCAACCGTCGCGGTATGGCCGAACCGCTCAACAGCGGAATGAATAAGGGGTTCTCGAAGGAGTCGGTCGGTAGCGGGGATCTGGCTGTACAGGGAGTGATGAGTAGTCATGAAAGCGCCTGGCGAGTAAATATCATCCCCCCTCCCGACGGGAGAGGGAGTTAACATGTGGAGGGATTGTACCGCCTCCTGACGCGAAGTGTTATAACCCGCGTCAAGCCTTTGGCGGTTCGGTACGGGCGAAGCTCTCGCGCTGGAAGAGCGTTTCGGCGAGCTTCACCAGCAGCGGACGGTCGACGCACCAGCCAGGGGAGACGCGACGAAAGTTGAGATAACCAATGGCGCAGGCGATAGCGATCGTCGCCAGATTCAGGCTATCCGTTGCTATTTTGCCCTCCTGGATGAGCTGCTCGCACCTGTCCAGGCTGCGGCTGATTTTCTCACGCTGGCGCAGCAGCTCCGTTTCCGACTGCTGAGCAACGGGCCTTGCCTGCTCGCGCACGGAAGTTAACGCCGCATCCATGATGCCATCGGCCAGCGCTTCAATTTGCTTCACTGCCAGGGCCGCCTTCGGATCTGCCGGTAACATGGCTGGCGCAACGCCGAGCAGCTCGATGTACTCAGCGATAATCGGGGAATCAAACCAGTATTCGCCCTCGTCCGTTACCAGCGCCGGGACTTTCCCCAGCGGGTTGTACTGCGCAACGCCGTTTTCGGCGTTGTAGGGCTGTTCATTAACGAATTCAAATTCAATCCCTTTCTCCAGCAGGAGAATCGAGATCTTTCGCACGAAGGGACTGGTGTAGCTGCCGATGAGTTTCATTGCCTGATCCTTGATGCCAGAAAAAGTCAGTATGGATCAAGCGCTGAAAAAAGGGCAGGTATGCATGTCGCATTCCTGCCCGGCGAGGATTAATGATCAAGATAGAGATAGTGCATCCAGCTGGTCATGCGCAGCAGGACTTTACGCATCACCGAGACGTGCGCGAAATGGTCGGAATAGACCGCCACCTGCGCGTAAATACCGTCCGGCAACGCATCAACGTCGGCGTTAGGCTCCAGTTCTATCAGCGCCTGCACGCCATCCGTTCCCGGTGTTACCGTTAGCGATTGCAGTGCCCCCTGCGCCTGATATGAGCCCCCAGGCACCACCGGCAGAATGCTGGTGAGCTTGCCGGAGAAGACCTGCCCCGGCAGGGCGTTAAACACCACTTCCGCTTCATCGCCCGGCTTCAGACGCAGCAGCGAGTTCTGACGGAACTGAGCCACAATCTGGCGTTTCTGTTCAGGAATAAAGACCATGACCGGGCGCAGCGGCAGCGCGGCGGCATACGTCCCCGGGCGAATCAGCACCTGGGTGATGTAGCCATTACTCGGCGCACGTACCACGGTCTGATCCAGGTTGTATTTGGCTTCGGCCAGCTGGGCGCGTAAAGAGGCAATCTGCGACTGTTCGCCGTTCACCATGCTGTCTAACTGGCTTTTGATCTGCGTCTGTTCCGCCACTGAACCTTTTACCAGCGCGTCCTGAGCCAGATAGTTCTGCCGCGCGTTGTCGATATCGCTCTCAGAGAACGGGTTTACCTTCGCCTGGCTGCCTTTGAGATAGCGCTGGTAATCTTTATACAGACGGTCCCGCTCGGCGGACACGCGCGTGGTGTTGGCTACTGCTTCCGACAACTGCGCTTTGAGCACGTCGATATTGTGCGTCGCGGTCACCAGGTCGGCCTGCAGTCTGTCGACCCGTGCCTGATAGCGGCCCGGGTCAAGTTTAAATAACACTTCGCCTTTTTTAATAAGCTGGTTATTTTTATCAGTGACTTCGCTGACCACGCCGGTCACCTGCGGCGTAATCGGAATGGAAATAACCGCTTTTTGCGCCGTAAACGTATACGGGTGGTTATAGTTCATTAATAAAATAAGGCCCGCCACAATAAATACCCCACCTAATGTGGCGGTGGCGAGCGTCCACTGGTTGACCGGAATACGGAATATTTTAAAAATCGCCCAGGCAAACGCCACGTAGGTCAAAATAATCAACAGATCCATAATTAGCGCTCCAGCGTTTTCGTATCAGCAGTGGGCTGTACCGCTGCCAGCTTTTGTTCTAATTCGGCCACGCGTTTGGCCAGCGCATCCATACCCGGCACCTCATCAGGTTTGGTGATGTGGTTTTGCATGCCCCAACCGCGATCTTCCCGGTACAGCGTGGCCCAGATCCACAGGAACGGCCAGATGGCATGGAGCGTAAACAGGCTAATCCAGCCCGCCGTGTGGATTGCATCGGCATGGGGATGATTACGCTTTTTGGCCATGTTATAGGGGATGTCATGAATGGCGATGATTCCGTAAAACAGAACCAGAAAAACAAAAATCAATACGCCCAGCGCAAAATAGTTGAGAAACATATTCTCCTCACTTAAACAACGTCAACTCATTAAATTAATAAAACAGTACGCAACCTAATTAATTTATTTTTAAATATAAAAGGTAGACTGGTTATTTCAGAGCCGGGGAGTATCGGTTTTTATAATATCTCCATGCAAGTTTATAAACGTGTCAAAATATATCCTGAATAATAATATACTTAACCTTACATTATGAGCGTAATCCACGTTTTCGCTTTTCGCCATACCACACATGAAAAGTGGTTTTTTAGCTTTGCGTGTTGCCCAGAACCATCGTGACGCTCATTCGTCAGGCAGAATTTGCCGCCGATCACAGCCGGAGAAATCCGTATAAAAATTTTTTGTGAATTAAATCACAACTCAGAAACAAACTCGCGACAACTAAATGTGATACATCTCACAAAAACAGGGGTGTTTTGCCGATTTCCTCCCCATTGTGTTTTTTTTAGACTGTGGTTTTGTGATTCAGATCACCTCATTTCCCGCCACACCCCCTGCATTTACGTGATTGTGATCACACAATTTTTCGCTGTCTGGACAGTTGAACGATTCAGTGCCAGATTTCACAGCATCAGAACAGGGCCCGGCTACCTCTGCCGCCTCATTAACAATAAACCTCGGGCCGCAAGCCTAAGCGTAAACAGAAGAAGGGGTGTTTTATGTCATCCGATTTCAAGATCAAAGTTCAAAGCTTTGGTCGTTTCCTCAGCAATATGGTGATGCCAAATATCGGCGCGTTTATCGCGTGGGGTATCATCACTGCATTATTCATTCCGACAGGGTGGTTGCCTAACGAAACGCTGGCGAAACTTGTTGGCCCAATGATTACTTACCTGCTGCCGCTGCTCATCGGTTATACCGGTGGTCGTCTGGTGGGCGGTGACCGTGGTGGCGTAGTGGGTGCCATCACAACCATGGGTGTTATCGTCGGTGCGGATATGCCGATGTTCCTCGGTGCGATGATCGCCGGTCCTCTGGGTGGCTGGGCGATTAAGAAATTCGACGTTTGGGTTGATGGCAAAATCAAATCCGGCTTCGAGATGCTGGTGAACAACTTCTCTGCGGGCATCATCGGGATGATCCTCGCGATTCTGGCGTTCCTCGGCATTGGCCCGGCAGTTGAAGTCCTGTCCAAGATTCTGGCGGCGGGCGTTAACTTCATGGTGGCGCACGACATGCTGCCGCTGGCGTCTATCTTTGTTGAACCGGCGAAAATCCTGTTCCTGAACAACGCCATCAACCACGGTATCTTCTCACCGCTGGGTATTCAGCAGTCTCATGACCTCGGCAAGTCCATCTTCTTCCTGATTGAAGCGAACCCGGGTCCGGGTATGGGCGTTCTGCTGGCGTACATGTTCTTTGGTCGCGGCAGCGCGAAGCAGTCTGCTGGCGGTGCGGCTATCATTCACTTCCTGGGCGGTATTCACGAAATTTACTTCCCGTACGTGCTGATGAACCCACGTCTGATCCTGGCCGTTATCCTCGGCGGTATGACCGGTGTGTTCACTCTGAGCGTGCTGAACGGTGGTCTGGTTTCTCCGGCGTCTCCGGGCTCTATCCTGGCGGTACTGGCAATGACGCCGAAAGGTGCCTATTTTGCTAACATCGCGGCTATCTGTGCGGCAATGGCAGTCTCCTTCGTGGTCGCTTCTATCCTGCTGAAAACCAGCAAAGTGAAAGAAGATGACGATATCGAAGCGGCCACCCGTCGTATGCACGACATGAAAGCCGAGTCCAAAGGCGCAACGCCGCTGTCAGCGGGTGATGTTTCTAACGACCTGAGCCACGTGCGTAAAATCATCGTTGCCTGTGATGCTGGTATGGGTTCCAGCGCAATGGGTGCCGGCGTGCTGCGTAAGAAAGTGCAGGATGCAGGCCTGACCAATATCTCAGTGACCAACAGCGCCATTAACAGCCTGCCACCGGATGTTGACCTGGTGATTACGCACCGTGACCTGACCGAACGTGCCATGCGCCAGGTACCGCAGGCACAGCATATTTCGCTGACCAACTTCCTCGACAGCGGCCTGTACACCAGCCTGACTGAACGTCTGGTGGCCGCACAGCGTCACGAAGACAACGAAGTGAAAGTGCGGACCAGCCTGCAGGACAGCTTTGACGAGAGCAATGCTCACCTGTTTAAGCTGGGCGCGGAGAACATCTTCCTCGGCCGTACCGCGAGCACCAAAGAAGAGGCAATTCGCTTTGCCGGTGAGCAGCTGGTGAAAGGCGGCTACGTTCAGCCTGAATATGTCGACGCGATGCTGGAACGCGAAAAACTGACGCCAACCTACCTGGGCGAATCCATCGCGGTGCCGCACGGTACGGTGGAAGCGAAAGACCGCGTGCTCAAAACCGGCGTGGTGTTCTGCCAGTATCCTGATGGCGTGCGCTTCGGTGAAGAAGAAGACGACATCGCCCGTCTGGTGATTGGTATCGCCGCTCGCAATAACGAGCACATCCAGGTGATTACCAGCCTGACCAACGCGCTGGATGATGAGTCCGTCATCGAGCGTCTGGCACAGACTGAAAGCGTTGAAGAAGTGCTGGCACTCCTCAACAAATAACAGCGTATCTTCCCTCTCCCCTTAAGGGAGAGGGCTAGGGTGAGGGGTAAACGTTCCTCACCCCAGCCCTCTCGGGTAAAAACATTGATAAAGGTTAACACTATGAAAGCATTACATTTTGGCGCAGGTAATATCGGTCGTGGCTTTATCGGCAAACTGCTGGCAGACGCGGGCATTACGCTGACATTCGCCGATGTGAATCAGGTCGTTCTGGATGCCCTGAATGCCCGTCATAGCTACCAGGTACACGTGGTGGGAGAAAACGAGCAGGTTGAAACGGTCTCTGGCGTCAAGGCGGTAAGCAGCATTGGCGACGATGTTATCGACCTCATCGCCAGCGTTGACCTGGTGACCACCGCAGTGGGCCCGGTGGTACTTGAGCGCATCGCGCCTGCGGTCGCAAAAGGCCTGGCAAAACGTAAAGCGCAGGGCATCGATACCCCGCTGAACATCATTGCCTGTGAAAATATGGTGCGTGGCACAACACAGCTGAAAGGCCACGTTCTGGCCGCCGTTGCGGACGAAGACAAAGCCTGGGTGGAAGCGCACGTTGGCTTCGTGGATTCTGCCGTTGACCGTATCGTTCCGCCGTCAGAATCTGCAACTAACGACCCGCTGGAAGTGACGGTAGAAACCTTCAGCGAGTGGATCGTGGACAAAACCCAGTTTAAAGGCGCGCTGCCGACCATTCCAGGTATGGAATTAACGGATAACCTGATGGCATTTGTGGAACGTAAACTCTTCACGCTGAACACGGGTCATGCTATAACCGCGTACCTCGGAAAATTGGCCGGTCATCAGACTATTCGTGATGCGATCCTCGACGAGAAGATCCGCGCGGTGGTAAAAGGGGCAATGGAAGAGAGCGGCGCGGTGCTGATCAAACGCTACGGTTTTGATGCTGATAAACACGCAGCATACATCCAGAAAATCCTCGGTCGTTTTGAAAACCCGTATCTGAAAGATGATGTTGAGCGCGTGGGCCGCCAGCCATTGCGTAAGCTGAGCGCGGGCGATCGCCTGATTAAGCCGCTGCTGGGTACGCTGGAATACGGCCTACCGCACGCCAACCTGGTGAAAGGGATTGCCGCCGCGATGCACTACCGCAGCGAGCAGGATCCGCAGGCGCAGGAGCTGGCTCAGCTGATTGATGACCAGGGCGCACAGGCTGCGCTGGCGCAGATTTCCGGTCTGGACGCCAACAGCGACGTGGTTGCGGAGGCGGTTAACGCATATAACGCAACCAAATGATGCACAGTGAGGCGCAGGTGATCCTGCGCCCTGATTACAGATTGTCAGATATGCAGGCAATAATGGAACAAACCCAGGCCTTTGAAAATCGTGTGCTTGAGCGTCTGAATGCTGGCAAAACCGTACGAAGTTTCCTGATTACCGCCGTCGAGTTGTTAACCGAGGCGGTGAATATCCTGGTACTTCAGGTGTTTCGCAAAGACGACTACGCGGTAAAATATGCTGTAGAACCGTTACTGGACGGCGACGGACCGCTGGGCGATTTATCCGTGCGTCTGAAGTTGATTTATGGTCTTGGCGTGCTGAACCGACAAGAGTATGAAGATGCGGAGCTGTTGATGGCGCTGCGCGAAGAGCTCAATCATGACGGTAATGAGTACACCTTTACCGATGACGAGATCCTTGGCCCTTTCGGCGAGCTACATTGCGTTACCGCGCTCCCCCCTGCCCCCCATTTTGATAACAGCGACCCGGAACTGTACGCCATGCAAAAGCTGCGTTATCAACAGGTTGTCCGTTCCACGATGGTTCTTTCCCTGACTGAGCTGATTTCCCGAATCAGCTTAAAAAAAGCGTTTCAGAAGTAAGCCTGCTCACATTGGTGTATCCTTCCCTCTAAATTCCCCGTTTTCAGAGTTATTTGTCATGAAAGAAGTCGAAAAGAACGAAATTAAACGCCTGAGCGACCGCCTGGATCTGATCCGCCATCAGATGGCCGGTCTCTCGCTGGTAGACTCCGCCGAGAAGTACGCCGAGCTTGAGAAAGAGACCGCGAAGCTGGAAGCGGAGATCGAGCGCCTGCGCGAAGTGAAAAGCCAGAAGCTGAGTAAAGAAGCGCAGAAGCTGATGAATATGCCGCACCGCCGCGCCATTACCAAAAAAGAGCAGGCCGATATGGGCAAGCTGAAGAAAAGCGTACGGGGTCTGGTGGTGGTCCACCCGATGACCGAGCTTGGCCGCGAGATGGGCCTGAAAGAGATGACGGGTTTTTGTAAGACGGCGTTCTGATAGTTAATTTTAGTTAAGTTAATAAAATCCTGCCCAATATATTCACCAACAGAATATATTGGGTTTTTTATTATCCAAAAAATACTGGGCTATAGCCCTCAAAAGTAGACAAGTAATAGTAAACTCTGCAGGTTCACAATTCTCACTCATGAGAGTAAAGTGGGCATTCATTTCTTTCGATCTAACTAATACACACGGCACGTCATTGAAATATAATATATTTTCTTTGGCATGATGGTATGTCATTGCATTAGGTTATAAATTTTATGAATTCTACTGAGAGCTCAACCTTTCAAAACAGCACCCTTTCTTTAGAACAAAAACTTGAAAAAGCCCGGGCTGAACTTCTGGATTTAGGGGCAAGGAACCGTTTACTCAACATTCCGCGATCGAAGAATACACGTTTCCTGGAAGTGATTGATGAACGTTCTGAGCTGGTCTACAACCTTCTCTTTAATGAAAAAAGGACATTCACCTTTTTGCATGGTAAATCAGGAAAAGAAGATGACCAAGAGACCGAAGAGAGTCTTTCAGAAGAAAAATCTTTTATTTATCAATTTGATGAGTCAGATGCTGAAATAAAATCTCAACATCTTGATACCAAACTTCAGACTCGTTTAACACCTAAAGGGCTGCAGACTCGATTACTCGATTTGTACCATGACTCCAAAACTCTTGAAGAGGAGCAAGGCGCAAACATTCTTTTCCTGGCCTTGGGAACATTGAAATGGATAGATCCCGCCAATAAAGAAAATGTCCGTTATGCCCCATTAATACTGGTGCCAGTCAGTCTGGAACGCGGTAGTGCTGGAGAAAGATTTAAATTAAAAGCACGCTCAGAAGACATCATCCCTAACCTCTCTCTTGAAGCCTTCCTTGAACGCGTACACCAGATCACCTTACCGGTAATGCAATCTGATGATGATGAAATTAACGTAAGTGGTTACTTTGAGGCCGTACAACAATCAATAGCATTGAAAACGGATTGGGAAGTTAAGACCAATGACATAATTCTTGGTTTGTTCTCGTTTTCTAAATTTTTGATGTATCGTGATCTTGATCCTGCCAACTGGCCAGATGATGAAGCTATTACATCAAAACATCTCATTCGAGCACTTATGGAAGAAGGGTTCGATGAAAGCGATGGACTCCTTCCAGAAGATAGCCCTATAGATCCCATTATCACGCCAAAAGATATGCTTCATATTATGGATAGTGATAGCTCCCAGACACTAGCGATTCATGAAGTAAGAAAAGGTAGAAACCTCGTTATACAAGGGCCACCGGGGACGGGTAAGTCGCAAACTATAGCCAATATTATTGCATCCGCAATTGCCGATGGAAAAACGGTACTCTTTGTTGCAGAAAAAATGGCAGCCCTTGAAGTGGTTAAACGGCGTTTAGACCAAACAGGGGTAGGAGATGCTTGTTTAGAACTTCACAGTAACAAGGCCAATAAACGAATTTTGCTCGAAGAGTTGAAGCGAGTTTGGGATTTAGGTTCTCCACGCGGTGAATTTCCTGATGAATTGATTGAGAACTTAACCGAAGCCCGTGATTCCCTAAATGCACACCCAGCACGCCTACACAAAGTCTACACCCCTTCGGGTTTGACCCCTTATCAGGTTATTGGGCAATTGGTACGGTTGCGCCAAAATGGGCAAACACCTACGGACTTTAGTCTTCATGGCTTCGATGAATGGAGCAATAACGATCTGATAAAACGACTGGATCTCGTTAAAGAACTTATTGAAAGAGTTGAAGATATTGGGCTACCCCATAATCATCCCTGGAATGGCGTAAAACGAGAATCCGTTTTGCCAGGTGAACTTGATCGCCTGAAGCCAAAAATCACTACGTTGTTGCAAAAAGTACATGACTTTCAAAGCACTATAGTGCCTTTGGCTGTAGAAATCGGGATAACACCTGATCCCGTACTTTTCAACGAGGCTGACAAAATTGTTAAGATTGCTAACCTCATACATCAGGCACCTGAGTATGAGGAGTCTGCATTAGTAAATCCTGTCTGGTCGCACTCTCTTTATGAGATAAAAAGTCTAATTGAGCAGGGTGTAACGTATCAGAGTAAATTAGAAGAAATCAAACACCTGCTTCATGACGAACAGTTTGATACCCCTCTTCTTGAATTTCGAGATGAGCTGGAAACAATCCCGGAAGATCTTTTGCCTGATGCCTTCTCAGCCGCCAGAGTATTACTACCACTACTACCCCAAATTCAATTAACAGTATCCCATCTGACGAAAGAGCTAGGTACGGAATCTCTGTACCGTTCATCTCAGGAAATCAAAAATCTGATTGAACTCAGTATACGTGTAGCCGATGCCCCTGATGCAAGCCCACAAGCCTTTGTCGCTTCTGTATGGGAACATGGTGTCGAACAAGCCAGAGAGTTGGTCAATTCAATCGCCAATTTACATTCTTTGCGTCAGAAGATCGATCCCCATGTTTCGGAGACCATTTGGGATACCGAACTGACTCAAATTCGCCATAACCTCGCGATACATACGGGTCTATTCAAAATATTTAACAGTGAATGGCGCCGTTCACGTGCACTTGCCCGTTCTCTTATTCGAGATACAAATCAACCTATTCACCAGCAAATCGAGCTATTGGATAACGTTATTCAGGCGCAAGCGCTACGAAAAAATATCACCAACGCGAGCGAGTTTGGTCATAGCGCATTTGGCTCACACTGGCGTGGTGAAAATAGTAACAGTAGTGCTTTGAAAGCTTTAGTAGAATGGATGGCAACGCTTAAAGATGTTGGCTCAGAAGCACGTGTACTTGCGAGCCAACTGTCTGATCGTGAAACATTGAGACACCTTAGTCAGAAACTAGAACAACTCCTTAATCAAGCTAGCGTCGAACTGAAACAAATTTGGAAAGCGTTTGGCGCAACTGCAGAATCCTGGTTTGATAATCATTATTCTATTAAGCGTGTCCCATTAAGCTATGTTGAAACTCTGTCTCAAAAACTCATTCGTATAGATTCAACATCACATCAGGTGTTTAAAGATCCGTCAGATCGGCCCGGTGAACGCCTGACACTGGTTAAAAATATTATAGCGCTGCAATACCAGAAAAAGGCTATTGAATCCCAATCCGAATTGGGTAGCGCTGCATTGGGCAGTGCCTGGCTGGGCACGCGATCGAACTGGCGCAATCTCGTTAGCGATTATACATGGATGGAAAAAAACGGTGACTTACGCTTCATTTGCGCGACCATAAACAATCGTGATGAGTTACTCAATTCCGCTAATCAACTGTCAGCGGCACGTGTCTCTATCATCGACGCACTTGATAATCTTACAGACGAACTCGGATCATCCACCGACGAATTCTTCCATTTAGATAATCAGCATTTACGTATCGATAGCGTCCTGAACAAACTAACCTCATGGATTGAAAATGCCGAACAATTGTCTAAATGGGTTGCCTGGCAACACCGACGCAATCAGGCAAATAAACTGGGACTGTCAGAAGTGGTAGAACGACTTGAGAATGGGCGCTTACCATTATCCACTTGTTTTAGCTCGGTCGAATATACCTATTATGAATCACTGTTCAGTTTGATGGCTAAAGAGACACCTTCCCTTTCCCGCTTTGACGGTGATCTTCATAACCGAAAAGTGCAGCACTTTTCCGAAATGGATCTACGCCGCATAAAGAGCTCAAGTATTGAGGTCGCTCGGGCACACCATCGCCGTATTCCTTCAAAAATTGGAGCGGCAGGTCCAGTTGGAGTGCTGCGCGCTGAAATGGCGAGAAAAAGAGGCCATATGCCCATTCGCCAACTGATGCTTAAAGCGGGCCCAGCAATTCAAGCAATCAAACCGGTTATGATGATGAGTCCTCTTTCTGTCGCACAATTCTTGATCCCCGGTAAGCAAAAATTTGATTTGCTTGTGATGGATGAAGCAAGCCAGATTCAGCCTGTCGATGCCATAGGCGCAATTGCGCGGTGTCAGCAAGTTGTTGTTGTCGGCGACGAAAGACAACTGCCACCAACCAGCTTTTTCTCTCGTATGACTGAAGCCAGTAACGATGATGGGGATGAAGATTCAACACAAGTAGGAGATATCGAAAGTATACTCGGATTGTTTGTTGCCAGAGGCTTGCCACAACGAATGCTTCGCTGGCATTACCGCAGTCGACACCAGTCACTTATTGCGGTTTCTAATAGCCAGTTCTACGAAAATAAATTATTTATAGTCCCAAGCCCATATACCGAAGAGGCTGGAATGGGCTTGCGATTCCATTTTGTGGAAAACGGTGTTTTCGAATCAGGTGCAGGTAATGCCAACCCTATTGAGACTAAAAGAATTGCTACCGCCATTCTTGAGCATGTACAGCAAAATCCTGAAATGTCACTGGGAGTCGCAACATTCTCTGTCTCACAACGTAAAGCTATCCAGGATGAATTAGAGATTCTCCGCCGTTTAAATCCTCAATATGAAGATTTCTTTAATTCTCATCCTGCCGAGCCATTCTTCATTAAAAACCTGGAAAACATTCAAGGTGACGAACGTGATGTCATCATGATCTCTGTAGGCTATGCGCGTAATAAACAAGGTTATCTGGCAATGCGATTCGGCCCTCTGGGTTCGCAAGGCGGTGAGCGACGGCTTAATGTGCTGATTAGCCGTGCAAAACGCCGATGTGAGGTTTTTGCATCGATCACCGATGAAGATATTGATCTTGAGCGCGCGAAAGGTGTTGGCGTATTGGCGTTCAAACTCTTCCTTCAATATGCACGTACAGGACGTTTATCAATGTCCACTGTTTCAGGGCGTCCGATGGATAGCGTATTTGAAGAACAAGTCGCCTCAGCACTTCAGAAGCGGGGCTATCAGGTGCACCCACAAGTCGGAATTGCTGGCTTCTTCATCGATCTGGCAATTGCCGATCCTGATCTACCTGGCCGTTATCTTCTCGGGATTGAATGTGATGGCAGCGCTTATCATTCCTCTCGTTCTGCCAGAGAGCGTGATCGCTTACGTCAAGCCGTTCTGGAAGATCATGGATGGATCATCCACAGAATCTGGAGTACTGATTGGTTCCAAAGACCTGAGGAACAATTGCAAAAAGTTATTTACGCTATTGAGAATGCAAAAAGAGAACTGAATAACAGAGCAGAACACACATACGGGCGTTCCCGAGCCGTTCCAGTTGATATCGTCACTGTTGAACGAGAAGACGTTGTTGAGATTGGTCTTGATAGAACTGATTCCGCTAATGACCAGTCTATCATTTATGAAGAAGCACAACCCGAAGCCAATCTTTCCTATGCTTTACATGAAACACCAACCGGCATACTTGCTGACATGGTTGAAAAAATAGTCTTCACAGAATCGCCTATCCATTTGAATGAAGTAATCACTCGTCTGCGCTCAGCATGGGGGTTGCAGCGAGCTGGTGCACGGATAGAAAGTGTTGTTAGCCAGGCTGCTCAAATTGCCTGCAAGAGAGGTAAGATTTATAAGGAGCAAGAATTTTTCATACATAAAGAAGTAGCAATTCGAATCCGCAACAGACAGCACGTCTTGTCTGCAGGCGTACGTAAACCAGAACTGATCGCACCTATAGAAATCGCTTCAGGTGTCTTTGACATCGTTAGCGCAAGCTTGGGAGCAACTGAAGATGAAATCATTACATCCGTCTCAAGGATGCTTGGTTTTAAATCAACCAGTAGCCTCCTTAGAAAGGTAATATCCGAAGTCATTGAGCAGGAAATTAAAGATAACCGCCTTAAGCAACAAGATGGTTTGATTGTTATCGGAGACGCCTCTTCTGCTCAGAAGGCTATTTAATTACTGATATTCTAGAAACGCATTTACGGGGCCCACTATCACCCGATAGGGCCCCGCTTCAAAATTGGCCCAACCAATCCCCCTTTCTTTCTTCCCTGGTTCACAAATCCATTATTTCCGCTCACAAAACCATTGCCAGCCCATAACATCTGGTTAACCATTTGTTGTCATTACCCCTACACACAATATTGGCAGGACCACTTTTACACAGACTGTGACGCAGAGATGAGCGGAGACTCACCCGCAGCATAGGCTGTCTGGTCCCCAGGAGACCTGCATGAGCCTCTGGCAACAAAACTACGACCCGGCCGGAAATATCTGGCTGTCTAGCCTGATCGCATCGCTGCCGATCCTGTTCTTCTTCTTTGCGCTGATTAAGCTCAAGCTGAAGGGCTACCTCGCCGCGACGTACACCGTCGCCATCGCGTTGCTGGTGGCACTGTTCTTCTACAAAATGCCGATCGATCGCGCGCTGGCATCCGTTGTCTACGGTTTCTTCTACGGCCTGTGGCCGATTGCGTGGATCATCATCGCCGCAGTGTTTGTCTATAAAATCTCAGTCAAAACCGGGCAGTTCGACATCATTCGCTCGTCGATTCTCTCCATCACGCCGGACCAGCGCCTGCAGATGCTGATTGTCGGCTTCTCCTTCGGGGCGTTTCTGGAAGGGGCGGCAGGGTTTGGTGCGCCGGTGGCAATCACCGCCGCGCTGCTGGTCGGGCTGGGCTTTAATCCGCTCTATGCCGCCGGTCTTTGCCTGATCGTCAACACCGCGCCGGTGGCGTTTGGCGCGATGGGTATTCCGATTCTGGTCGCAGGCCAGGTGACTGGCCTGGACAGCTTCGAGATTGGTCAGATGGTTGGCCGCCAGTTGCCGTTCCTGACCATTATCGTGCTGTTCTGGATCATGGCGATTATGGACGGCTGGCGCGGCGTGAAGGAGACCTGGCCTGCGGTGATGGTGGCGGGCGGTTCGTTCGCGATTGCCCAGTATCTCAGCTCGAACTTCCTTGGCCCGGAGCTGCCGGACATTATCTCTTCCCTGGTGTCGCTGGTCTGTCTGACGCTGTTCCTGAAACGCTGGCAGCCTGTGCGCATCTTCCGCTTTGCCGATATGGGCGCGTCGCACGTGGATCAGACGCTCGCCCGCACGGGCTATACCGCCGGGCAGATCGTTCGCGCCTGGTCACCGTTCCTGTTCCTGACCGCCACCGTAACGCTGTGGAGCATCCCGCCGTTTAAGGCCCTGTTTGCCCCGGGCGGTGCGCTGTACGACATGGTGATTAACATCTCCGTGCCGTTCCTCGACAAGATGGTCGCCCGTATGCCGCCAGTGGTGCACGACGCCACGCCGTACGCGGCAGTATTTAAGTTTGACTGGTTCTCCGCCACCGGCACGGCCATCCTGTTTGCCGCACTCCTTTCTGTGGTGTGGCTGCGCATGAAGCCGGCCGCCGCGGTACAGACCTTTGCGGCGACCATTAAAGAATTGATGCTGCCGATCTACTCCATCGGCATGGTGCTGGCGTTCGCGTTTATCTCGAACTACTCCGGCCTGTCATCAACGCTGGCACTGGCGCTGGCCCATACCGGCCACGCCTTCACCTTCTTCTCGCCGTTCCTCGGCTGGCTGGGGGTGTTCCTGACCGGTTCAGATACCTCGTCTAACGCCCTGTTCGCCGCCCTGCAGGCGACGGCGGCTCAGCAGATTGGCGTCTCTGACGTGCTGCTGGTGGCCGCGAATACCACCGGCGGCGTGACCGGGAAGATGATCTCTCCGCAGTCCATCGCCATTGCCTGTGCGGCGGTAGGGCTGGTGGGTAAAGAGTCCGACCTGTTCCGTTTTACCGTGAAACACAGCCTGATATTCACCTGCATGGTTGGGGTGATCACCACCCTGCAGGCCTATGTCTTAACCTGGATGATCCCATGATAGTCATGCCCAGACGCCTGTCCGACGAGATTGCCTCTCGCGTGCGGGCGCTGATTGAAGAACAACAGCTGGAAGCGGGCATGAAATTGCCCGCTGAACGTCAACTCGCCGCCCAGCTTGGCGTGTCGCGCAATTCCCTGCGTGAAGCGCTGGCGACGCTGGTCAGCGAAGGGGTACTGGTAAGCCGTCGCGGCGGCGGCACCTTTGTGCGCTGGCAACATGACGACTGGTCCGAGCAAAACATCGTCCAGCCGCTCAAAACCCTGATGGAGAATGACCCGGACTACAGCTTCGACATCCTCGAAGCCCGTCACGCCATCGAAACCAGTACCGCCTGGCATGCGGCCATGCGAGCAACCGAAGCCGACAGAGAGAAGCTCAGGGCCTGCTTCGACGCCACGCAAAGCAGCGACCCGGATATCGCTTCGCAGGCGGATGTCCGCTTTCACCTGGCGATTGCCGAGGCATCACACAACGTGGTGCTGCTCCAGACCATGCGCGGTTTTTTCGACCTGCTGCAATCCTCCGTGAAGCAGAGCCGCCAGCGCATGTATCTGGTCCCGCCGGTCTTTGCTCAACTGACCGAACAGCACGAGGCGGTGCTCAACGCCATTCTGGCCGGTGATGCCGAGGCCGCACGCAAGGCGATGATGGCGCATCTGGGCTTCGTCCACACCACCATTAAACGATTTGATGAAGATCAGGCCCGACAGGCGCGTATTACCCGTCTGCCTGGCGACAGTGATATATCCAGGGAGAACGAAGCATGATTATTTCAGCAGCCAGTGACTACCGCGCCGCGGCGCAGCGTATTTTGCCGCCGTTCCTGTTCCACTATATCGACGGCGGGGCCTATGCCGAATATACCCTGCGCCGTAACGTGGAAGATCTGTCGGAGGTGGCTCTGCGTCAGCGCGTGCTGAAGAATATGTCGGATCTGAGCCTTGAGACGAAACTGTTTAACGAAACGCTCTCCATGCCGGTAGCGCTTGCCCCGGTCGGGCTGTGTGGCATGTACGCCCGTCGCGGTGAAGTGCAGGCCGCTGCGGCGGCGGATGCCAAAGGCATTCCGTTTACCCTTTCCACCGTGTCTGTCTGCCCGATTGAAGAGGTGGCCCCGACCATCAAACGCCCGATGTGGTTCCAGCTGTACGTCCTGCGCGATCGCGGCTTTATGCGTAACGCGCTGGAGCGCGCCAAAGCGGCGGGCTGTTCCACGCTGGTCTTTACCGTTGATATGCCCACCCCCGGCGCGCGCTACCGTGATGCCCACTCCGGCATGAGCGGCCCGAACGCTGCTATGCGTCGTTACTGGCAGGCGGTAACACATCCGCAGTGGGCGTGGGACGTGGGCCTGAATGGCCGTCCACACGATCTGGGTAACATCTCGGCTTATCTCGGTAAGCCTACCGGGCTGGAAGATTATATCGGCTGGCTGGCGAACAATTTCGATCCGTCCATCTCCTGGAAAGACCTGGAGTGGATCCGCGAATTCTGGGACGGCCCAATGGTGATCAAAGGGATCCTCGACCCGGACGACGCCCGCGACGCGGTGCGTTTTGGCGCAGACGGGATAGTGGTCTCGAACCACGGCGGACGTCAGCTCGATGGCGTGCTCTCATCCGCACGCGCCCTTCCGGCAATTGCGGATGCGGTTAAAGGCGACATCGCTATCCTCGCCGACAGCGGTATTCGTAACGGGCTGGATGTGGTGCGTATGATTGCGCTGGGTGCCGACAGCGTACTGCTGGGACGCGCTTACCTTTACGCGCTGGCCACCAGCGGCCAGGCAGGGGTAGCAAACCTGCTTAACCTGATTGAGAAAGAGATGAAGGTTGCAATGACTCTCACCGGGGCGAAAACAATCGGCGAGATCAGCAAGGATTCTCTGGTGCAGGAGCTGAGCAATATCCCTGCGGCACTGGCACCGCTTACCCACGGAGACGCGGCCTGATCCCCTCCGCTTAACCAACCTTACTCACGCGTCCGATCTCCTCCATCGGACGCGTTTTTGTGTCGTAAATAACATCTATACAACATATTAGATAAGAATATTTGACATCCCCCGCCACACGCAATTGTATAGACAAGCAAATACAAGAACACAAAAACAACATCACATCAGAGAGGAGCGTATGGCCTATTCAGGTAAGGTGGATATTCAGCAGGTAATCGACGACAGTTCCTTTTCATGGTTTCACTGGCTACTCATTGTGCTGGGCTTTCTGGTGCTGGCAATCGATGGTTTCGATACAGCGGCAATGGGCTACATTGCCCCGACACTCTCGGCAGAATGGGGGATCCACAAACAGGATCTGGGGCCGGTACTGAGTGCCGCGCTGTTGGGACTGTCGCTGGGTGCGCTGATCGCAGGTCCGGTATCGGACCGGATGGGCCGCAAGCGCGTGCTGGTCTTTTCGTGTTTATTCTTTGGTCTTGCAAGCCTGGGCGCCGCCTGGGCGCAAACCCTGAACACCCTGACGCTGTGGCGATTTCTCACCGGCCTGGGTTTGGGTGCGGCAATGCCTAATGCCATCACGCTGATCTCAGAGTTTGCCCCTAAGCGCTGTCGCGCCATGGCGATCAATACCATGTACTGCGGTTTTCCTCTGGGCGCGGCGGGGGGTGGGGCAATCTCCTCCTGGCTGATTCCTCACCACGGCTGGCGAAGCGTACTGCTGACCGGCGCAATTGCCCCGCTGATCCTGACGCTGCTGCTGGCGCTATTTTTGCCGGAGTCGGTGAAGTTTCTGGTTCAGCGTGGAAGAGACGTGATGCAGATCCGCCGTATCGCCAGCCGCTTCGCCCGCGGCACGCTGGATGGCGTGACCGGCTTTTTCCTGGCGGAGGAGCGGGTCGCGTCTAAGAAAGGGAGCGTGGCACAGCTGTTTTCTATGCCCTGGCTGCCCGGCACCCTGATGCTGTGGGTGACCTACTTTATGGGGCTGGTGATTTATTACGTCCTGCTGAGCTGGATGCCGACGTTGATGCTGGGGATGGGTTATCCGCTGGCGGAATCTGCCTGGCTCACCTCGCTGTTCACCTTCGGCGGTACCGCAGGCATTCTTCTCGCCGGGTGGATGATGGACCGCTGGGAGGCGCACAGGGTGGTGGCAGGTGGGTTTATGCTGACCATGGCGCTCATCCTGCTGCTCGGCATGGAGCATAATCACATCGCCCTGTTTGGCGGATTGATTTTCCTGATGGGGATCGCCATGAACGGCGCGCAATCAGGGATGCAAACTTTGGCCGCCACCTTCTACCCAACAGAATGCCGCGCGACGGGTATCGCGTGGATGCAGGGAATTGGCCGTTTTGGTGGCGTGGCGGGTACCATGACCAGCGCGCAGCTTCTCTCCATGCAGTGGCAGGCAGACAGTATATTGATGATCCTCAGCCTGCCCGCGCTGGTGGCTGCAGGTGCCACCGTCTATAAAATGCTGCGCTGCCGCCCACAGGAACCCGGCGTCGCGTAGTGCCCGTCATTTCTGCTATGCTGCCCCCGCAATTAAGGGGGCAGCATGCTTAACATCGTTTTATTCGAACCAGAAATTCCGCCTAATACCGGCAACATTATCCGCCTGTGCGCCAACACCGGGTTTCGCCTGCATATTATCGAGCCGATGGGCTTTACGTGGGATGATAAACGCCTGCGTCGTGCGGGGCTGGATTATCATGAATTTACCGCGGTGGTTCGCCATCATGATTACGCCGCGTTTCTGGAAAGCGAAAAGCCAGAGCGCATGTTTGCCCTGACGACCAAAGGCACGCCCGCGCACAGCGCCGTGAGCTACCAGGCAGGCGAATATCTGATGTTTGGCCCGGAAACCCGCGGCCTGCCGGCTACGATTCTGGACGCCCTGCCCGCTGAGCAGAAAATCCGTATTCCGATGATGCCGGACAGCCGCAGCATGAACCTGTCGAACGCCGTGTCCGTGGTGGTGTATGAAGCCTGGCGCCAACTGGGGTATCCGGGCGCCATTCTCAGAAGTTAAATGCCGTCACCATACTCAAACGTATGGTGAATACCGTTGAAGTGCTGATCCATGTCCATCGATGGTTTATCACTGTCTGGCTTACCGACGATGCGCGCCGGTACGCCAGCGGCGGTGGTGTGCGGCGGCACGGGCTGCAGCACCACAGAGCCCGCGCCGATTTTCGCGCCGCGGCCCACTTCGATATTGCCGAGGATTTTGGCACCCGCGCCAATCATCACCCCTTCACGAATTTTCGGATGGCGATCGCCGCTGGTTTTGCCGGTACCGCCCAGGGTAACCGACTGCAGGATCGACACGTCATCTTCAATGACCGCCGTCTCACCGACAACAATCCCGGTGGCATGGTCGAGCATGATCCCCCGGCCAATTTTGGCCGCCGGGTGAATATCAACCTGGAAGGTAACAGAAACCTGGTTTTGCAGGAAAATTGCCAGCGCGCGGCGGCCTTCCTTCCATAACCAGTGGCCGATGCGGTACGCCTGTAAGGCATGAAAACCCTTCAGGTACAGCAGCGGCGTAGAATATTTATCGACCGCCGGATCACGCGTGCGCACGGCCTGAATATCACAGGCGGCAGAGGCGATCATTTCCGGGTCTGCGGCGTAGGCCTCTTCCACCACTTCACGAATGGCGATGGCGGGCATGATTGAAGACGCCAGCTTGTTGGCGAGCATATAGCTCAGGGCACTACCGAGGTTTTCGTGCTTGAGTAACGTTGCATGGTAGAAACTGGCCAGCATCGGCTCACAGTCGGCCAACGCCCGGGCTTCGGCTTTAATATTATTCCAGACGATATCCAGTTCTTCACACGGCATTGCTTACTCCAGACGATAGTATAATGACCAGCCAGTTCTGCGCTGGCTGGGTCATTCAGGTGACAATGGTTCCGACTAGTTACTGCTGCGCTCGTCCTTGCGCGCACGACCTAATAAGGTCAATGCTGCCTCGCGCGCATTTTTTCCGCAATACAATACCTGATAAATTTCCTCGGTTATTGGCATTTCGACACCAAAACGGTGCGCCAATTCGCGGACTTCTTTGGTATTGCGGTAGCCTTCAACTACCTGACCAATCTTCTCCTGCGCGCCTTTTACATCCATGCCCTGACCGAGCATCATGCCAAAGCGGCGGTTACGCGACTGGTTGTCGGTACAGGTCAGCACCAGATCGCCTAAACCCGCCATCCCCATAAAGGTGGCCGGATCGGCACCCAGTGCCGCCCCGAGACGGGACATCTCGGTTAACCCACGGGTAATCAGCGCAGTACGTGCATTGGCACCAAAGCCAATGCCGTCGGACATCCCGGCGCCAATGGCGATGACGTTCTTCACCGCACCGCCCAGCTGCACGCCGATAAAATCGGGGTTGCTGTAGACGCGGAAACTCTTGCCGCAGTGCAGCAGGTGCTGAAGATCGTCCGCAAAAACAGGATCCGTGGAGGCCAGCGAGATTGCCGTTGGCAGGCCTGCGGCCAGCTCTTTGGCAAACGTTGGGCCGGAGATAACCGCCAGCGGGATCTCGGTACCCAGCACTTCGCGGGCAACGTCCTGCAACAGACGACCGGTTTCGGCTTCCAGCCCCTTCGTTGCCCACACAATGCGTGCATCCGGGCGCATCAGCGGCTTAATCTGCTGTAGCACGTCGCCAAACACATGGCTCGGCACCACAATCAAAATATTGCGGCTGGCTGCCAGCGCGGTCGCAAGGTCGCTTTCCAGGTGCAGGGAGTCAGGGAACGGAACGTCAGGAAGGAACGCCACGTTGCAGCGGTCGTGCTGCAGCGTTGCGATATGTTTTGGGTCGTGGCCCCACAGGACCACCTCGTGACCATTTCTTGCCAGCGTGATGGCAAGAGCGGTGCCGTAAGAGCCGGCACCGATCACAGTCATTGACGCATTAACAGTGCTCATCAGGCATCCTGATGTTGTTCAGCACCTTCGCCAGCCTGCTGCTGCAGATAGTTCATGAACAGCGCATCAAAGTTAACTGGCGCAAGGTTCAGTTGCGGGAATGTACCGCGAGAAACCAGGCTGGTGATGCATTCACGCGCATACGGGAACAGGATGTTCGGGCAGTATGCACCCAGGCAATGCGCCATCTGGTTGCCTTCAATACCGCCGATGGAGAAGATACCGCCCTGCTGTACTTCACACAGGAATGCAGTTTCTTCGCCCAGAGAGGCGGTCACGGTCACACGCAGTACGACTTCATACACGTCATCAGCCAGCTGGGTTGATGCGGTATCCAGATCAAGTTTAACCTCTGGCTGCCAATCTTTCTGGAAAACATGTGGCGCATTTGGCGCTTCGAAAGAGACATCCTTGGTGTAGATACGCTGGATCTGGAAAGTCATTTCGGTGTTGTTTTGTTCTGACATGGAAAAACCCTTTTTAAATTGTCCTAAAGTCTCTTAGCTCAGCAGGGGATCGAGTCCACCACGGGCGTCGAGCGCATACAAGTCATCACAGCCGCCAATGTGCTGCGCATCAATAAAAATCTGCGGAACCGTCGTGCGACCACTACGTTGAATCATCTCTTCGCGTTTTATCGCGTCACCATCGATCGGCAGTTCCTGGAACGTTACGCCTTTGCTGTTCAGCAGCGCTTTCGCACGGTGACAGAACGGGCAGGTCGCTTTGGTGTAGATCTCGATATTGGCCATCACTGAACTCCTTATTTACCGCGCACCAAAGGAAGGTTTTCTCCGCTCCAGCCGGAAATGCCTTCTTTCAGTACAGAGACGTTTTCGAAGCCTGCTTTATGAAGCAGGCTAGCAGATTCCTGCGCCTGCATGCCGGTACCGTCAACAACGATAATCGGCTGGGCTTTATGCTTCTCAAGCTCGCCCACGTTGTTGGCTTTGATTTCAGCTGGCAGCAGGTTGATAGCGCCTGCAATGTGCCCTTTGCGGAAATCGTCACGCTGACGCAGATCGACCACGACGGCATCTTCTTTGTTAATCAGACGCGTCGCTTCACCACGGGTGATAACCTTAATCTTAGACGTCAGGCCCTTAAATGTGGTGAACAGCACAGCGGCCAGCAGGCCAATCCACGCGATGCTCAGAACCGGATGGCGGCTAACGAATTGCATAATTTCTTGCATGGAGGGTAACTACTCCCGACTTAGTGATTAAAAAAACCAGGACAGGAGTATACCTGTGCGTTGTGGCAAATACAGCCAGCGACCCTAAGCTAATCCATTTTCTGCGGCATGCCACCTAAAAAAATGCCTCAAAATGGTCGGAGAAGCATCTTGCCCCTGCCCTTTCTTTGATCTTCTGCGGCTATTTGAACGATTCAGCTGTAGTAAAATTACGCAAATTTTTGACTCTTGAGCATGAGGTTGTCGCAATGTCGGTTTCTAAAAAACCTATGGTACTGGTGATTCTGGATGGCTATGGCTACCGTGAAGATCAACAGGATAACGCCATTTTCAACGCTAAAACCCCGGTCATGGATGCGCTGTGGGCGAAACGTCCCCACACTCTGATTGACGCATCCGGCCTGGAAGTGGGTCTGCCGGACCGTCAGATGGGTAACTCTGAAGTCGGTCACGTCAACCTGGGCGCCGGGCGCATTGTCTATCAGGATCTGACGCGTCTGGATGTTGAAATCAAAGAACGCACCTTCTTCGCCAACCCTGTGCTGTGTGGTGCGGTGGATAAAGCCGTTGCCGCAGGCAAAGCCGTGCATATCATGGGTCTGCTGTCTGCCGGCGGCGTTCATAGCCATGAAGATCATATTATGGCGATGGTTGAACTGGCCGCTGAGCGCGGTGCGGAAAAAATCTACCTGCACGCGTTCCTGGATGGCCGCGATACGCCACCGCGTAGCGCTAAAGGTTCGCTGGAAGCCTTCGAAGAGAAATTTGCCGCACTGGGCAAAGGCCGCGTGGCATCTATTATTGGCCGCTACTACGCCATGGATCGCGATAATCGCTGGGATCGTGTGGAACAGGCCTATGACCTGATGACGCTGGCAAAAGGCGAGTTCCAGTTTGCGACTGCCGTTGAGGGCCTTGAAGCCGCGTACGCGCGCGATGAAAACGACGAATTCGTGAAAGCGACCGTCATTCGCGCAGAAGGCCAGGCTGATGCCGCCATGGAAGATGGGGACGCGCTGATCTTCATGAACTTCCGTGCTGACCGTGCGCGTGAAATCACCCGCGCATTCGTTAACAGCGATTTCGACGGTTTCGCCCGTAAGAAAGCGGTGAACATCAACTTCATCCAGTTGACCGAATACGCCGCTGACATCGACGCCCCATGCGCTTACCCACCAGCTTCACTGGCCAATACCTTCGGTGAGTGGATGGCGAAAAACGATAAGACGCAGTTGCGTATCTCCGAAACCGAGAAATATGCCCACGTCACCTTCTTCTTTAACGGCGGTGTAGAAGAGCCGTTCAAAGGCGAAGATCGCATTCTGATTAATTCACCAAAAGTCGCTACCTATGACCTGCAGCCAGAGATGAGCTCTGCGGAATTGACCGAAAAACTGGTTGCGGCGATCGTTAGCGGCAAATACGACACCATCATCTGTAACTATCCAAACGGTGACATGGTGGGTCATACCGGGGTGATGGAAGCGGCTATTAAAGCGGTTGAAGCGCTGGATCACTGCGTTGAGCAGGTTGCCAAAGCGGTTGAATCCGTTGGCGGCCAGCTGCTGATTACCGCTGACCACGGTAACGCAGAGCAGATGCGCGACCCGGCAACCGGACAGGCGCATACGGCCCACACCAACCTGCCGGTTCCGCTGATTTATGTAGGTGATAAAGCACTGAAAGCAGTGGAAGGCGGCAAGCTTTCTGACATCGCGCCAACCATGTTGTCGCTGATGGGTATGCCGATCCCTGAAGAGATGACTGGTAAGCCGCTGTTCATCGTGGAATAATCGCTCCCCATGAGGGGAAAGGCGATTTTTTCAATCACATGGGTCGTGAAACCGCTTAGGTTATCAGTCAGACCTCTGTTTTACGCCAGCGCACTCAGCGCTGGCGTATTGCTGTGCGCCGCATCCGCCCACGCGGATGATCGCGACCAGCTGAAATCCATTCAGGCCGATATCGCCGCCAAAGAGCATGCGGTACGTCAGCAGCAACAGCAACGCGCGTCGCTGCTTGCTCAGCTTAAGCAGCAGGAAGAGGCGATCTCCGCCGCCGCACGTAAGCTCCGCGAAACACAAAACACCCTCTCCCAGTTGAATAAACAGATCGACGAGATGAACGCGTCGATTGCCAAGCTGGAACGTCAGCGCGATGCGCAGGAACGTAATCTTGCGGCGCAACTTGATGCCGCATTCCGCCAGGGTGAACACACCGGCCTTCAGCTGATCCTCAGCGGTGAAGAGAGCCAGCGCGGTCAGCGCCTGCAGGCTTATTTCGGCTATCTGAACCAGGCGCGTCAGGAGACTATCGCGCAGCTAAAACAGACGCGCGAAGAGGTCACCACGCAAAAAGCCGAGCTGGAAGAGAAGCAGAGCCAGCAGCAGACGCTGCTCTACGAACAGCAGGCCCAGCAGGCAAAGCTCGAGCAGGCTCGCAACGAACGTAAGAAAACCCTTTCCGGGCTTGAATCCTCCATTCAGGCTGGTCAGAGCCAGTTGAGCGAAATGCGCGCCAACGAATCGAAGCTGCGTAATAGCATCGCCCGAGCGGAAGCCGCGGCAAAAGCCCGCGCCGAAAAAGAGGCTCGCGAGGCGCAGGCCGTTCGCGATAAGCAGCAGGAAGCCTCCCGTAAAGGCACAACCTATAAACCAAGCGAAAGCGAACGCTCATTGATGTCACGAACCGGTGGCCTGGGCTCCCCTCGCGGTCAGGCTTACTGGCCCGTTCGCGGTACAATTCTGCATCGTTATGGCGAACAGCTGCAGGGTGAACTACGTTGGAAAGGGATAGTTATCGGTGCGTCTGAAGGTAGCGAAGTGAAAGCCATCGCCGATGGCCGCGTAATCCTGGCCGACTGGCTGCAGGGTTACGGGCTTGTGGTGGTGGTTGAGCACGGTAAAGGCGACATGAGCCTCTACGGTTACAACCAGAGCGCACTGGTCAGCGTTGGCACTCAGGTGCGCGCGGGTCAACCCATCGCCCTTGTGGGCAGCAGTGGCGGTCAGGGCCGCCCGTCACTCTATTTCGAAATTCGTCGCCAGGGTCAGGCGGTCAATCCACAGCCGTGGTTGGGAAGATAAGTTTTGCTTCAATTTCGTCGAATTGTTCTCTCCGTCGCCAGCGCACTGGCGCTGGTCGCACCGGTATACGCCGGTAAACTCGCCATTGTGATTGATGACTTCGGTTATCGTCCGCACTATGAAAATCAGGTGCTGGCGATGCCGGCAGCCATTTCTGTCGCCGTCCTCCCGAATGCGCCACACGCGCGTGAGATGGCGACCAAGGCCCACAACAGCGGCCACCAGGTATTGATCCATCTGCCGATGGCCCCCATCAGCAAACAACCGCTGGAAAAAGATACTCTGCGCCCTGAGATGAGCAGCGATGAGATCGATCGCATTATCCGCGACGCTTACAACAAAGTGCCGTATGCCGTGGGGTTAAACAACCATATGGGCAGCGCGATGACATCCAGCCTGTACGGGATGCTCAAAGTGATGCAGGCGCTGGAGCGTTACAACCTCTACTTCCTCGATAGCATGACCATCGGCAACAGTCAGGCGATGCGTGCCGCGCAGGGAACGGGGGTGAAGGTGATTAAGCGCAAGGTGTTCCTTGACGATACGCAGAACGAAGCAGACATTCGCGTGCAGTTTAATCGCGCTGTGCAGCTGGCCCGCCGCAATGGCTCCGCGATTGCCATCGGCCACCCGCATCCGTCGACCGTTCGCGTCCTGCAGCAAATGCTGCCGACATTGCCTTCGGATATCACGCTGGTCCGCCCGAGCGATCTCCTGAACGAACCACAGGTTGATACGTCAACGCCGAACCAGGGGAAACCAGGATCATCAACGCCGCGTAACCCGTTCCGCGGCGTAAAACGCTGTGTGCCGAAACATGCCCCTGAACCGGTTTATGCGACCCGGTTCTTCTCTGTGATTGGTGAAAGCATGAGCCAGAGTACGCTGGTGCAATATTTTCAACATCAGTGGCAGGGCTGGGGTAAGAAAGCGTAACTATTTTATAAGGTGAGAGTCCGTGTGCTCCCGTGCAGCGGACTCACGTTCATCCTGATACTGATACCAGGCTTTGAAATATTTTAAAAAACTGTACAAGGTGGCATAGAGCCCTGTAACTACACCAACTTTCCCCTGCCGCCATGCCCCGCTAAACAAGTACCATTTAAAGAAAGCCCCAATAGCACTCACCACACCACGTGCGATTGACGGCCTGAGCGTCTGATATTTTACGACTCGGGTGGTATAGACATTCAGCTTATTAAATACTTCATGCAGGGAATAAAATGTGTCGTGCCGGACATGGCCAGGTATACGTGTCACCCGCGCCGCACCTATCGCCTTATCATCCACTGGTCGATTGTTAAATCTGACATGCTGGCGGTTGAACAATCTTAATGGGAAATCTGGAGAAGAAATCGGATAGATGGTTCGTGTGCGCTCGCCTAAGACATACCAGTAGCGTGACAGGCTCCATCCGCAATCAGCGGACGGCTCCTCTCCAGACTTTAACGCCAGGATATAGTGTATAGTGTCTTCATCGAGTATTTCGTCACTATCCATACATAACACCCAGTCGTTAGATGACCGGGAAATGGCAATATTCATCTGCTCACCGTGCATTGCATACGGATGAAATATTGGTGTAATGGCATATTCCTGAAGGATAACTAATGTCTCATCTGAACTACCAGAATCAACAACAATAAACTCATCTGCAATACTCATTAACGGCGTTAACACCTTATGTAACAAGCGGGCAGAGTTGTATGTCAAAAGACATACGGTTAGTTTAAACATGTGGTCTCCTGAACTCAGTCAAGTCATTCCTGACAAGATAGTGCCAGCTATCACTGTTGTCACTTCCGAATCTGTATCTTATTTTTTATGGAAAAGCTGGCAAGGCTCACTTTGGTCAATAAAAAACTCTATAACATGATAGTCATCCCAGAAAAAATGACGGAACTCACAGAGTGAAAAAATGCATTAACTTATTGTTAAGTAACAGTAAAATCTTTGTCGCGTTGTTCTATTTCCTCAGACATTCCTTTTCGTTGTCGTTAAGATTATACTACCCACAGTAAAATGCTTAATTTGGTTTAGCGTGGTTATGAAGAAAATAATTGGTTATTTAAAGGAAATTAACAGGCAGCGAAACTATAAAACTAAAGAATTAAAAAGACGGCTACAGTTGCTTTCTTTATCGCGACAATTACAGGATAAGCGACAAGAAAAAATTGACGTCTCCAGCGTTAAAAAAATTCTTTTCCCTTTTGTTGATCTTGGAATTGGCGATGCGGTATGCCATACAGGAACCTGGCGTAATCTGAAAGATGCAGGCTATCAACTTCAGGTCATTGTTGAAGAACGAAATCGCGATCTCTTCGAGAAGATGACTGACATTGATGAAGTTTATGTTGTCGATATCAACAATATCAAAAAAATGAAAGATATCGAGACAGATCTGGTGATTAGTCATTATTCATGGATGAAGAGAAAGGAATTATTTAACACACAACTTCTGGCAAAAATTCATTATAAATATGCGATTGGATTTGGTGGCTGGCTGGATAAACCCTATAACTTAATGTTACCGGTGAGTCCTGAGTTTCATATTACACATCCCCAAAAAAAAATACTTAACGCTTTACGTATTAAGCCCGCATCTCTTAGCTACTCCTTACCTGTTTTACCCGAGCATGAAGTTTTTATTGATGATTTTCTACAACCTCATGCTGGTAAAAAGATCGTTGTGCTTAATCCCTTCGCGAGCGTAGCCGAACGCAGTCTTTCTCTGCCTCAACTGGAAAAACTGGCGATTGATATTGTGCAGCACCCGGATACACAAGTTTTCATCATTGGTGAAGGAAAAAAACTGGCAGACCTTGCCTTCGATGATGAGAAAATTACTGTCTGTCGATTTAAATCGCTTTGGGATGCTATCACGCTCATAAAAAAAGCCGATTTAGTGGTCTCTGTTGATACGGCCATTGTTCATATCGCCTGTGCGTTTGATAAAAAAATTATTGCCATCTATTTTTCAATGCTGCTGGATCATAATAAAAACTTCGAAGGCAATACTATTTTCTCCCCAGTTGGCAAGAATTCAGAACAACTGATATTTGACAAGCGCCACAATAAAATAAACATTGATGATATCTCATCAAAAGTATTGAATAAACTTAGTAACGATAGTTCTGCGATCTAATAATAAAAGGGGCCTCAGGCCCCTTTTATTATTTTACGTCACCTTGATGTGCAGTAGATATCACACGTCCGGGCTAACGTATATTACTCCAGTAATAGGTCTTACCTGTGGTATCCAGTACTGAGACATTCTTATCGTAACCGGCAAGCCATGAGTTTACCGACTGGACAGGTTGACCCTGACGATGGATCCCCAACCACAATTCAGCAAGCGTGTTCACATCATCAGCAGACCAGACGGTGTAATAGTCTCCTGTGTATTGCCTGGCTTTATCAACCTGTTGCCCATACCAGATAAACACAGGGATGTGCAGAGCCTCTCGTGGAGGGTTCACATTACCGTGAGAGTAAACGACAGCGCGTTGCGGATCACGAATCAAACCATGATCGGAAAAATACATAACCGAAGAACGCGAGTTGGCCAGCATACTAAACATCTTGCCCATCAATGTGTCTGTATACCGTACCGAGTTGTCATAACAGTCATCGGCCTCATTGGTACCATGTAACACCGCCTGGTTTGCCGGAAAGCGCGTACAGGATGGTTCATGGCTGCCGTATAAATGCAAGACGATCACTTTTTTACCCGGGGCTTTTAATGCATTCTGCAACAGAGGTAGAAGATCTTCATCGTAACCGCCTTCGAGCCATTCATGCTTTTTCGTATTCATGGCAATCCCGGTGATGACGTTGTTATGCGCCCCGCCTTTACCCTGATGACTAAACCAATAAGTTTCATAGCCTGCTTTATTGGCAATATTAATAACATTATCACCATATTTTTTCGGATCGCGAATATTCACTTTATCAGCGGTCATGGCCAACGGTACGGCCATAATCGTGACCGGCGCTGGCGCTACAGCATTACGGAACAGCAAGAGCTGCGATTTCTGCTTTTCCAGCTCTGGTGTAGTATCTCGTTGATAACCATAGATGCCCATATTCGCCGCTCGCTCAGACTCACCGATAACCAGCACGTAGTTCTCAATACCGGTATCCGAAAGCGTGAGTTTGTAATCAGGAATGTTGTTACCGATATTGGCAATGACCGCGTTATCTTCAAAAGCCTGCATAAAAACTTTTGCCGTACTGACTGGTGTCGCCTGAACCACGCGCTGCGCCAGACTTTCGACGCTGCTTTTCCTGAACTGGTGCTGTAGTGCCTGACCATAGAAAGCCAACAACGTCACACCAAGCACAATGGCAGGCCAGCGACGAAATCGCGGTGCAACGGGCCATGCACCCGTATTTGCGGTATAAATAAAAAAAGCAGAGAGTGTGATAAAAATAATGCATTCACGCCAGTACACGCTGAGCATTGAACTTGCTTCATCCGGTGTGGAGTGGATTATGCTCATTGCAAACCCATAACTAAACGCAGAATCGAAATTTCTCCATGCGTGTAGCTGGAGAGAAATATCTGCCGCAACTGGAATGAGAAGTACAATCGCCAGTACATTGCGTATTAATTTATTGTCTATGCACTTGAGCATCAACAACATCAGCAAAAAAACAAACGTTCTGTTAATTACCAAATTATATCGGGCATGTAAAATATTTACAGCCATAAATATTAAAAGAGAAATCGCCAGATTTAAAAAAGAGGTAAACCGTGAAGTTGTATCAACCAGCTTCAGCGAAAGGTGCGTGGACATAATGTTTTGACAAGCCTGACAGTGTCTTCCTGACGTAATTATTATTAATAAACGCGTGGAGAAGAAAGATTGGTATTTTATTGAAAAGTAACAAGAAAATTCCGAAAAGTCAAACTACCATAATTAGCACTGGCACCCGTTTATACGGGTGCCAGCTGGCAGGTTTAATCCCAGCTCAAAATAACTTTCCCGGACTGGCCCGAACGCATCGCGTCAAAGCCTTTCTGGAAATCATCAACGGAGAAACGATGTGTAATAATCGGGGACAGATCCAGGCCAGACTGAATTAATGCCGCCATCTTATACCAGGTTTCGAACATTTCACGGCCATAGATGCCTTTAATGAACAGCCCTTTGAAGATAACTTTATTCCAGTCGATAGACATATCCGACGGCGGAATACCCAGCATCGCAATACGACCGCCGTGGTTCATGGTATCCAACATAGTACGGAACGCCGGTGGTGCGCCGGACATCTCAAGACCCACGTCAAACCCTTCGGTCATGCCCAGCTCTTCCATCACATCGGCCAGGCTCTCTTTAGAGACATCCACCGCACGGGTGACGCCCATCTTGCGGGCCAGCGACAGACGGTATTCGTTCACGTCGGTAATCACTACATTACGCGCACCCACGTGCTTCGCCACCGCTGCGGCCATAATCCCGATAGGGCCCGCACCGGAGACCAGCACATCCTCGCCGACCAGGTCGAAAGAGAGCGCCGTATGTACCGCGTTGCCGAACGGGTCAAAGATCGAGGCCAGATCGTCAGAAATGTTGTCCGGAATTTTGAACGCGTTGAAAGCCGGGATCACCAGATATTCCGCGAAGCAACCCGGACGATTCACGCCCACGCCAATGGTATTACGGCACAGGTGCGTACGCCCACCGCGGCAGTTACGGCAGTGGCCGCAGGTGATGTGTCCTTCACCCGAGACGCGGTCGCCAATGTTAAAACCTTTCACTTCCTGACCAATCCCAACTACTTCACCAACGTATTCGTGGCCGACAACCATGGGTACCGGAATGGTTTTTTGCGACCACTGATCCCAGTTGTAGATATGAACGTCAGTGCCGCAAATGGCGGTTTTACGAATTTTGATCAGCAGATCGTTATGACCGACTTCCGGCTCCGGCACGTCGGTCATCCAAATCCCTTCTTCCGCTTTCAGTTTGGATAACGCTTTCATCACACGTCCTCAGGCAATTACGCCCAGCTGTTTACCGATGCGGGTAAAGGCTTCCACCGCACGTTCAATTTGTTCAGGCGAATGCGCCGCGGACATCTGGGTGCGGATACGCGCCTGGCCTTTTGGTACGACCGGGAAGAAGAACCCGGTCACGTAAATGCCTTCTTTTTGCAGCTCACGGGCAAAGTTCTGCGCCACGACGGCATCGCCCAGCATGACCGGGATAATGGCGTGGTCAGCACCGGCCAGGGTAAACCCTGCCGCACTCATTTTTTCGCGGAACAGGCGCGCGTTGGACCACAGACGGTCGCGCAGTTCAGCCCCGGATTCCACCATCTCCAGCACTTTGATGGAGGCGGCAACAATGGCCGGCGCGAGGGAGTTGGAGAACAGGTACGGACGGGAGCGCTGGCGCAGCCACTCCACCACCTCTTTACGCGCAGCGGTATAGCCGCCAGACGCGCCACCAAGCGCTTTGCCCAGCGTACCGGTGATGATGTCCACGCGGCCCATCACGTCACAGTATTCATGCGAGCCACGGCCGTTTTCACCCACAAAACCGACCGCGTGCGAGTCATCGACCATCACCAGCGCATCGTATTTATCCGCCAGGTCGCACACGCCCTTCAGGTTGGCGATCACGCCGTCCATAGAGAACACGCCGTCGGTGGCGATGAGCACATGGCGAGCACCCGCTTCACGCGCCTCTTTCAGGCGTGCTTCCAGTTCAACCATATCGTTGTTGGCATAGCGGAAACGCTTCGCTTTACACAGGCGCACACCATCAATGATGGAAGCGTGGTTAAGGGCGTCGGAGATAATGGCATCTTCTGCACCCAGCAGCGTCTCAAACAGACCGCCGTTGGCATCGAAGCAGGAGGAGTACAGAATTGCGTCTTCCATGCCTAAGAAGTTCGCCAGCTTTTTCTCAAGCTGCTTGTGACTGTCCTGCGTGCCGCAGATAAAACGTACGGAGGCCATACCAAAACCGTGGGTATCCATACCGCTTTTCGCCGCAGCAATCAGCTCAGGGTGATTCGCAAGACCCAGGTAGTTGTTCGCACAAAAGTTGATCACATGGCTGCCATCGGCAACGGTGATGTCCGCCTGCTGAGCAGACGTGATAATACGCTCTTCTTTAAACAACCCTTCCGCACGCGCGGTCTCAAGGTCGCTGTTTAACTGTTTGTAAAAATCACCACGCATTGCAATTCTCCAGACTCGGCAAATTTCGGCACATATTACCCAAACCTATAGTTCATGACGAGATGACACATTATCTCTTCTCGTTTTTGCAGCATAAATCACGTGTACCCTTGCGCTATGTCGGTGAATGGCTGAAGGGCAGCCATACTAATGATATGATAGAACCATTAGCGTCCGGGATTGTCCCCGGACTCCACACTTCAAAGGTTACAGTTATGATCATCGTTACCGGCGGCGCGGGCTTTATCGGCAGCAATATTGTTAAAGCTCTCAATGACAAAGGCATCACCGACATCCTGGTGGTTGACAACCTGAAAGACGGCACCAAGTTCGTCAACCTGGTGGATCTGAACATCGCTGACTACATGGATAAAGAAGACTTCCTTATCCAGATTATGGCAGGTGAAGAGTTCGGCGAGATCGAAGCCATCTTCCACGAAGGGGCATGCTCCTCCACCACAGAGTGGGACGGCAAGTACATGATGGACAACAACTATCAGTACTCTAAAGAGCTGCTTCACTACTGTCTGGAGCGTGAAATTCCGTTCCTGTATGCCTCTTCGGCGGCCACCTACGGCGGACGTACCTCTGATTTCATTGAATCCCGCGAATATGAGCAGCCGTTGAACGTTTACGGTTACTCCAAGTTCCTTTTCGACGAATATGTGCGTCAGGTGTTGCCAGAAGCGAACTCCCAAATCGTTGGTTTCCGCTACTTCAACGTCTACGGGCCGCGCGAAGGCCACAAAGGCAGCATGGCGAGCGTGGCGTTCCATCTGAACACTCAGTTGAATAACGGCGAAAGTCCAAAACTGTTCGAAGGCAGCGACGGCTTTAAGCGTGACTTCGTCTACGTAGGCGACGTTGCCGCCGTGAACCTGTGGTTCTGGGAAAATGGGGTATCCGGTATTTTCAACCTTGGCACCGGCCGCGCGGAGTCTTTCCAGGCCGTGGCTGACGCAACGCTGGCGTATCACAAGAAAGGCAGCATTGAGTACATTCCTTTCCCGGACAAACTGAAAGGCCGCTACCAGGCATTCACCCAGGCCGATCTGACCAACCTGCGCGCAGCGGGTTATGACAAGCCGTTCAAGACCGTTGCCGAAGGCGTAACGGAATATATGGCCTGGCTGAATCGCGACGCGTAAGTATGAGAATTCTGGTGATCGGCCCGTCATGGGTGGGCGACATGATGATGTCGCAAAGTCTCTATCGCACGCTCAAGGCGCGTTATCCCCAGGCGATAATCGACGTGATGGCACCCGCATGGTGCCGTCCGTTGTTATCGCGTATGCCGGAAGTGAATGAAGCCATCCCAATGCCGCTCGGCCACGGGGCGCTGGAAATTGGCGAACGTCGTAAACTCGGTCACAGTCTGCGCGAGAAGCGTTATGACCGCGCTTACGTGTTACCCAATTCGTTTAAATCCGCGCTTGTTCCCTTCTTCGCCGGTGTGCCGCACCGTACCGGCTGGCGCGGTGAGATGCGCTACGGTCTGCTGAATGACGCACGCGTGCTGGATAAAGAGGCCTGGCCATTAATGGTGGAGCGCTATGTGGCGCTGGCCTACGACAAAGGCGTGATGCGCAGCGCAAAAGACCTGCCGCAGCCGCTGCTATGGCCACAGCTACAGGTCAGCGAGGGTGAAAAATCCCAGACCTGTAACGCGTTTGGTCTTTCCTCTGAACGGCCAATGATTGGCTTCTGCCCGGGCGCAGAATTCGGCCCGGCAAAACGCTGGCCGCACTATCACTACGCAGAGCTGGCAAAGCAGTTGATTGACGAAGGTTATCAGATCGTTCTGTTCGGCTCGGCCAAAGACCACGAGGCGGGGAACGAAATTCTTGCAGCCCTCAGCACAGAACAGCAGGCCTGGTGCCGCAACCTGGCCGGGGAAACCCAGCTTGAGCAGGCGGTGATTTTACTTGCTGCCTGTAAAGCCGTAGTCACCAACGACTCCGGGCTGATGCACGTCGCCGCCGCGCTCAACCGCCCGCTGGTTGCGTTGTACGGTCCAAGTAGCCCGGACTTCACGCCGCCGCTCTCAAATAAGGCGCGCGTTATTCGTCTGATCACGGGTTACCATAAGGTGCGTAAAGGCGATGCCGCGCAAGGTTATCACCAGAGCCTGATCGACATCACGCCGCAGCGCGTTCTCGAAGAACTCAACGAACTGCTGCTGAGCGAAGAAGGATAACGAATGCGGGTACTGATCGTTAAAACCTCTTCGATGGGTGATGTGCTGCATACGCTTCCGTCGCTGACGGACGCCATGCGGGCCATTCCAGGCATTCGTTTTGACTGGGTGGTGGAAGAAGGCTTCGCGCAGATCCCTACCTGGCACGAAGCGGTCGACCGCGTGATCCCGGTGGCCATCCGCCGCTGGCGTAAAGCGTGGTTTTCCACACCGATTAAAGCCGAGCGCAAAGCCTTCCGCGATGCGGTGCAGGCGCAGCGTTACGACGCCATTATCGACGCGCAGGGGCTGGTCAAAAGCGCCGCGCTGGTAACGCGCCTGGCACACGGTGTAAAGCACGGCATGGACTGGCAAACCGCCCGCGAACCACTCGCCAGCCTGTTCTATAACCGTCGTCACCATATTGCAAAGCAGCAGCACGCAGTGGAACGCACCCGCGAGCTGTTTGCAAAAAGCCTCGGTTACACAAAGCCGGAAACGCAGGGTGATTACGCGATTTCGCAGCATTTTCTGCGTGATGCAGAGAAGCCTGCGCAGCCCTGGCTGGTCTTCCTGCATGCCACAACGCGCGATGATAAGCACTGGCCGGAAACGCACTGGCGAAGACTCATTGAACTAATGCAACCTGCCGGCATCCATATTAAACTGCCGTGGGGTGCTGAACATGAGCGCCAGCGTGCTGAACGTCTGGCAGCCGGTTTTTCGCACGTCGAGGTTTTACCTAAACTCACGCTGGCGCAAGTTGCTGCAGAGCTGGCCGGAGCTAAAGCTGTCGTTTCCGTTGATACGGGTTTAAGCCATTTAACCGCGGCGCTGGATCGTCCAAACATCACGATTTTTGGCCCGACCGATCCCGGTTTGATTGGGGGTTACGGTAAAAACCAGCATCAAATGGTCAGCCCGACTCAACAAACGAGGGACATTAGCGCAGATGCCATTTTTTCATTTTTACAGGACAGCCACTGGCTTTCCGACAGGGATATCTAACGAATGAGTTACGTATTTCTGCTGATTTTACTCCTTCCGGTGAAGCTTATCCGGAAGCTGTTCCGCAAAGATACAGGCAAAAACCTGGTCATTCAGACAGCCAAAATCGGTGATTTTGTTAATGCGACGCCCCTGCTGGCATACCTGCAAAAAAGTGATGTGCTTATCAGTCGCAGCGTAGGTGCGCTGGCGAAGCATGACGAAACGATCGAAGAGATTTTTTTTATCGAGCAGCATAAGCGTAGTCTGTGGCGTAAGCTCAGCTTTGCCTGCCGCATCATGAACCGCTACGACAACGTCTATCTTCTGCAACCCAACAGTGTAAATCTCTTTTTTGCCGCCGTCTGTAATGCCAAAAACAAACAATTTTTAAGCATTTACACCCGCAGATGGTATCACGGGATTTTCTATCTCACCGCCGACGGTACCGTTGAGCACGGCAAAAAAACGCTATCAGTGACCAATTACCTGAAGCTGGCCGACCGTTCGTTGACGTGGCAGGACTCGCCCAAGCACGCCACAAAGCCGCTGTTCAAACCGGCGACCTACCCGGCAATTCTCGACAAACCTGATGTGATCCGCATCGGCATCAGCATTGCCGCAGGTAATAAAGCCAAAACGGTGCCGCCGGTCATCTGGAAGCGAATTATTGATCGTCTCGCCGACCTGCCCTGCGAGTTTTATGTGTTTGGCGCCCCTGATGAACAGTCGTGGCTGGACGATATCACCCGTGCTTACGGTGATATTCCTAATGTCGTTAACCTCATCGGCAAAATCCCTCTCGAAGATCTTCCGTGGGCGATTTCCAGGATGGATTGTTATATCGCGTCTGATTCAGGCAATGTCTATATTGCCGATGCAGTAGATGTACCCGTAGTGCTGCTGTTTGGCCCATGCTGCCACTATGAACAACGCCCACTTGGAAATGTGATGCTGATAGGGAACGACGACAATATTTGTTCTTATGTTTTTGAGACTAAATACTATTTCTCGCAAGACAGGGAAGAACTCTTTGCTGTAACAGACGAATCCTTAAACGAACTCGAACGTTTCATTTGCGCGTTACCAAAAGCTACCGCAACCCCATATACCTTTGATGCCCTGGGAAACTAATTTTTTATGGCTTTTCTAAGCATCATTATTGCTGCACATAACGCCGAAGATACCCTTCACACAACGTTAGAAAGCCTGCACAATGCCATCGATAATGCGGGCGACGATGTTGAGGTGATTATCTTTAACGACAGCTCCGATGATTCCACGCAAGATATTATTGAGACGTGGTTGCCAGCGTTTCCGAATGTGCACTCCCGGCACGTTCAGTTTCGTAATGTAGGCCTTGTTCGCAACAGCGCATTCTCTCTGGCATCAGGTGACTACATTACGATGCTGGATAGTGATGACCGACTGAAACCGGGTAGCATCAGGGACGCTGTAGCATTCCTCAAGACAGAGCGTCCTGATATGCTGCTGACGCGCCTGCTAGAAATTCGTGATATCAAAAAAATCACCCCCAACTGGCAAGGATTTTCTCCCGTTGCGTTGTCGCAACGGGAGGCTATAAAACGTTTCCTGCTGCATAAAGATTTCCAGGCACATCTCATTGGTCAATTCATTCATCGCAAGTTATACGAAAGTAATCCGATTCCTTCGATGGTGTGTTATGAGGATTTTGCGGTATTCCCTGGCATGTTGATGCAATCGAGTAAAATAGCCTATCAACGTCGCGGGCACTATTACTACATCAAGCGTAGCGACAGTTTGTCGAGCAAACTCGACGCGAGCAAAATCAAGACGCTTGTGGAATGCACATTGCTGATGGAAAAAACATTCCCGCAGCCGTTTCAACATCTCATAAATTGTCATTGGTTTGATATTTACAGTAATCATCGGCAACATCTGACCGACCAGCATTTCCAGCTCGTTAAACAACGGGTAAAAGCACTTTATTCTCTCTCATTTTTCTTATCCAGCGATGTTCGCTTCAGCTATAAAAAAAGGGTTATTGAGGCATTATGGAAAAAGTAAAGTTAAGACTTTATCAGTTAACGCTCACGCTAAGCCTTGTGTCTTTAGCATTGGTGCTGGTTAGTTCAGGTAAACAAAGAGAATTTTTCTATATTGCTATCTATGCCAGTATTTTAGGCTTAGCCGTTGAGTATAAAAAAATCACCTGGAGGCCTTTTAGCATCGCATATCCTGTACTTCTGGTGGGGATCCTTAACCTGATCTGGTATTTCTCTTATGAATTCCATAATGAGGGGTTAAACGCATATAGTGATTATCTTGGAGCAAGTAAGAAATTAATACTGGCAAGTTTTTTGATCTTCTATCTGGATCGCTTTAAATCTCATGTAACGAAACAGAACTTCCAAAAATATTTCTTAATCGCTACGTCAGTTGGCTTTGTACTGGCTACAGGATATGGGCTTTTCCAGGCCATACAAGGTATTGATCGCGTCGAGATGGCTATCAATCGGCCAACAATTGCGGCTTACATCTACTCTGTTCTTTCGTTAGCGTTCGTTTATAGCTTGTATCTTCAGCAAAATGTGAAACTGTACTTACTGGCTGGTTTCGTTGTGTTGCTGTCTTACTTCGTAATTTTATTGACCGCCACGCGTGCTGCTATGGGACTCTACCTCATACTGGCTATTGTTCTCACGCTTTATCAATTTAGAAAAATTCATCTAAAATCGCTGATGATTTTCTTATGTATTGTTGCGGGTATCATTATCGTCAGTTACAAGCCGTTGATTTCACCAAAAATTCAACAAACTCAAAATGAGATAACCAAATATCAAAAAGGCCACGATGCCACATCCCTCGGTGCGCGTTTTTCTATGTGGAATGTGGGAATAATGACTGGCCTTGCCCATCCTCTGGGACAGTCTATTGAAAGCAGGGAAATCTGGGCAAAACAGTATGTAAAAGAGGGCCATGCGCATGTTGCCGCTGCACTTGGATACATGCGAATTCATTTGCATAATGAATTTATTGAAAAATACTCTCTGCAAGGGATCCCAGGTCTGGCAGTTTTACTCTTTTTCTACGTTTCGATGATTGTATACGCCATGACTAACAGAAATGGTCTGCTGTTAACGGCTATGCTTCTCTTACTGCTCTACGGACTGACAGATGTGATGCTATTGAGTTCAGAAGCCTTAATTTTCTTCATGACACTTTTTGCATTAAGCACCTCGTTTTCGCAAACAAAGCGACAATAATCATAATGCCCGCGATGCGGGCATTAATTTTTCTTGTATTGATAAAACTCCGCCAACGTCATCCCTACCGTCTTGTCGGATAACCAGCTAAAGAGCACTTCCAGATCCTGATACAACTCTTCAATCGCCGCCTCATCTTTAAACGTAGGACTTCCGCCCGGCATAAATTCAGAGGAATGCAGCATAAACTCCACGTAGTCATGTCCCTGAGACAGGCATTGCTGTGCGACCTGAATCATCTGCGACGCATTACCACCGGACGGTCTCAACCAGTTTACGGACGGTGAACGATATTTACCGCGCAGGCGATCGTAGCCCTGTTTGACGGTGTTCAACCAGGCCGGATGCTTATACTGGATGCTCATCGGCACTTCGAGTAAGGGGCTATTGCCCGCTCGTGAGATATCGTCTGTATCAATAAAGTAGGCGTGGTCTGGAAAGTGCTGATAATTGGTTCCGCCATTCCCCTGCGGGGCGCCTTTCGCGTTACGCCAGTTCACGCGCGGCGTAACAGAGCAATCAACCTGGTAGCCCAGTTCGATCAGCAGTCTGGCGTAACGGCTATCAAAGGCCCAACGCCCGGCGCGATGGCTTAACATTTTGGTCTGGAAGGTCTCTTCCAGCAGACGGGTCATGAACAACACTTTCTCGCGCATCACCTCATCTGAAAATTCAATCAAATACGGCTGCCAGCGCCAGTCATCTCCGGTGAGATCGTGTTCAGGAGGGCTATTCCACGCGTGAAGGTGCATCCCGACTTCACCCTGACCGCGGGCGATCACATCTTTGGCAAACTCAATGAAAACCGGCTCAATCGCCATCTCATAATTTGTCAGCCATACGGGTTTGAAACCGAAACGCTCACAAAGCGTCTGGAATCGCGCCAGATAGCGCGCATTCTCCGTTTTAATGACGCGGTGATTTTGCCAGAGATTATCGCCTTCAGTATCAATCGTGATGATAAACGCTGGTTTTTTCATAATGAGTCCGCAAGACAGGAAAGTTAGCGCTATGTTACGCACTCACCGAAGCATGAGTAAACCCTTCCAGGGAATTTCCTGAGATTATGGAGAAAGAGTGCAAGTCGCTATCAGGTCTATTAGAATTGCCAACAGTACAACGCCAATAAGATGATGATGAATAACTTACCTGACACGCCTGATTTGCGCATTTTACTTATCAAACTCCGCCATCATGGCGACATGTTACTGACCACTCCCGTCATTGATTCGTTACGTCAAAAATGGCCGCAGGCACAGATTGATGTGCTGTTGTATGAAGAAACCCGCGATATGCTCGCCGCACACCCGGCGATCGGTACTGTTTACGGGATCGACCGTAAATGGAAGCAGCTGGGCACGCTGAAACATCTGCAAAAAGAGTGGCAGTTGCTCTGTGCGTTAAGGAAACAGCATTATCACCTGGTGATTAATCTTGCCGATCAGTGGCGCAGCGCTATCGTTACCCGTTTCACCGGCGCACCGGTACGACTCGGGTTCGCTTTTAACAAGCGCAACAACGCATTCTGGCGGTTTTGCCATAGCGATTTGGTCTCTGTGGCCGGGCACAACGCGCTGCACACTGTCGAACAGAACCTCTCTATTTTGTCGCCATTACCGGTCACAGCTCAACCTGCCGTAACCATGGCCTACCATGCTGAAGACTGGCACGAGGCTCACCAAAAGTTGATGCAAAACGGTGTGGGAGACAACTACATCGTGATTCAGCCTACGTCGCGCTGGTTCTTTAAATGTTGGGACGAAGGCAAAATGGCGCAAACCATCACGGCGCTGCAGCAGGATGGCCACACTGTCGTCCTCACCGCCGGGCCGGATAAAAAAGAGCTGGCGATGATCGATCGCATTCTCGCCGCCTCGCCAGCGACGGGAGTCGTCTCGCTGGCAGGTCAGCTCACGTTGCGTCAACTGGCTTCGCTTATTGATCATGCGTCTCTGTTTATTGGCGTTGACTCCGTTCCGATGCATATGGCCGCTGCGCTTCAGACCCCCTGTGTGGCATTGTTTGGCCCATCAAAACTTACCTTCTGGTCACCCTGGCAGGTTAATGGGGAAGTCATCTGGGCAGGTGATTACGGCCCACTGCCCGATCCAGACGCCATTGATACCAAAACAAAAGAACGCTATCTCGACGCCATTCCCGTTGATGCTGTCGTCTCCGCCGCAAGGAGATATCTGTCATGAAACACCATCGCCTGGCGATTGTTCGCCAAAAGTATCGCCCGGATGGCGGGGCAGAACGCTTCGTGTCTCGCGCCCTTACCGCGCTGAGCAACCAAAATCTCGAGCTCAACGTCATCACGCGCGAGTGGCAGGGTGAGAAGCAGGACGACTGGCATATTCATATTTGCGATCCGCGCAAATGGGGCCGCATCAGCCGCGAGCGCGGATTTGCGCATGCCGCACGTGCGCTCTGGCAGCAGCAGCAGTTTGATATTGTGCAAAGCCACGAGCGCATTCCGGGCTGTGACATTTATCGTGCAGGCGACGGCGTACACCGACGCTGGCTCCTGCAGCGCGCACGCATTCTGCCTGCCTGGCGTGCAAAACTGCTGATGCATGATCGCTATCACCGCTATGTGATGAATGCCGAACGTGAAATGTACCAGGCGCCGGAGTTAAAGGCGGTTATCTGTAATGCGGAGATGATCAAGCGCGAAATCGTCGAAGACTTTGATATTGACGCAAAAAAAATACATGTGATTTATAATTCAATTGACTCCACCCGTTTCGTTCCGGCAGAAGAGGCACAACGTATCGCATTGCGTCAGCAGTTTGGTTTGCCGACCGATGCCGTCATTTTCTGCTTCGTAGGGTCAGGATTTGAACGAAAAGGATTGGCCAGCGCTATACGCGCCGTTGCGGGTACTGCGGCATGGCTGATTGTGGTTGGGCAGGATAAAGCAGAACGTCGCTATCGCGACCTCGCCCGTTCATTAGGCTGCGAGGGGCAAATCCGTTTTCTGGGGATGCAAAAAGAGACGCTGCCATTTTATCAGCTATCTGATGGTTTACTGCTACCAACGCTGTATGATCCTTTCCCTAACGTCATTCTTGAAGCGATGGCCTGCGGTTTGCCGGTCATTACATCAGAGAGTTGCGGTGGGGCAGAATTTATTCAGCAAGGCCAGAACGGATTTTACTGTGACGCACTTGATATCAGCACCCTGAAGGAGGCGGTAGCGGCCACCCCTTCGCTGGAAAAAAATAACGATATGGGACGAGCGGCACGTGAACGTGTAAAAGACGCCACCCCCGAAAAACTGTCAAGTCAGCTTATTTCGCTTTATCAAAAATTACTGGATTAAAAATGCGCATCCTAATGATTATTGATGGTTTACCCGGTGGAGGAGCTGAAAAAACGGTTCTTACACTCTCCAGCGGATTAACAGAGATGGGGCATCAGGTCTCTCTCTTCTCGCTGCGGAAAGTGTGCGACTACGCCATTCCGGAAGGCATCGATTATCAGGTCGTTCAGGATACCTGCAAAAAACCGTGGCGGAAGCTAACGGAGATCCCACGCCGCGCCAGGCTGCTGGATCAGGCTATCGAGCGGGCGGAGCGCAGCGGCAAATTTGATGTGGTGTTCTCGCATCTGCACAAAACTGACCGCATCGTGGCGCACTGCCGCGCCCTGGAGCGCGATAAAGTCTGGTTCTGCGTGCATGGCATGTTCTCATTCTCCTACCTTCGTCATCGCCGTGGGCTTTCACGCTGGTTTAAACACACTAAAATTCGCCATACCTACGAAAACCGCAACGTGGTCGCCGTCTCAGGCGCCGTGTTGAAAGATCTTTCAGAAACGCTGGCCCTGAATCTCCGACGCACAGCGGTAATCCATAATCCTTTTGATATTCCTGAAATCCAGCGTCTGGCGGACGCCCCCTTTGAGATGCAGGGAAAGGATTACATCATTCACGTCGGCCGCTTCCATGAGCACAAGCGCCACGATCGCCTGCTACGGGCGTTCGCGCTGAGTCAGCTCAATACCACGCTGGTTATGATGGGCAATGGCTCTGAGGCTAAAATTCAAAAGCTTAAGCAGCTTGCCCGCGAACTGGGCATTGAAGACAAAACGGTTTTCCGTCCGTTCGAACCTAATCCTTATCCCTGGATTAAAGGGGCACGCCTTTTAGTGTTAAGTTCTGACTGCGAAGGTTTTGGTAATGTGCTGGTTGAATCCATTATCTGCCAGACGCCACCCGTCAGTACACATTGTCCAGGTGGCCCCGCCGAAATCCTCAAGGGAGACTTATCCCGCGGTCTGGCAGAGATGAATGACGAGTCTCTGGCAAAAACGCTGGCGGATATTTATACCTCTCCACCGGTCGTTGATCGCGCAACCATTGCATCGTTCGGTATCAAGGCCATTTGCCAGCAATATATTGCTTTGGTCGACAATCAAAAATAATCAGGTTTCTTATGCAAAATTCAGCGCCATTATTAAGCGTGGTGGTAGCCGTTTATAACGGTGAAGCGTTCCTGGATCAGTTCTTTACCTGCCTTGTGGATCAACGCATCGACAGCATGGAAGTCATCATCGTCAATGACGGCTCCACGGACCGTTCGATGCAGATCGTCGAAAACTGGCGCGAAAAGCTGCCGCAGATGCAGGTTATTGAGCAGCAAAATCAGGGCGTATCCATCGCGCGTAATACCGGTCTGGCCGTCGCGACGGGCCAATATCTTTCTTTCCCTGATATTGATGATGTCTTTAAACCCGGCATGTATCAGCACCTGCTTGATATGGCTGTTACGCAACGTCTTGATGTCGCTACCTGTAACGGCAACTACGTCTGGGAAAATAATAAGAAGCCTTCACGCCCTATTTTCCCTGAAGACAAACTGGCATCAACGGGCGTCATGTCCGGCCCTGCATGGCTCAAAATGGCGCTCGACTCCCGTAAGTTCCTGCACGTGACCTGGCTGAACATCTATCGTCATGACTTTATTCGCGAGCACGGTTTTCACTTTGAACCGGGGCTGCGCCATCAGGATATTCCGTGGACCACAGAAGTACTGCTGGCGGCGGAGCGGGTGCAGTACACCAGTGAACGTTACTACGACTACTACATTCACTCTGCGTCGGTGTCTCATATGCCGGACAATGATGACACGCTCATTCGCTCGGCGCGTCACTACATGAAAATCCTGCAGATGCTCGATGCCATTAATCAGCGCTACCCCGATAAAGTGAAAGGGATCCCTGCTTGCCACTGGCAAATTGCCAAAGAAGGGCTGGGCATCATTCATACTTTCGACAACATGAAAGATGAGCAGAAAAAGGCATTTATTATCAAAGAGTTTTTCGATAAAGGGATCTGGAAACTCATCTGGAAAAATGCAAAAAGTCCCCGACTGCGCTGGCGACTGGGCCGTCGTTACTTCCGTTTGAAGCGCTATGTGGCATAAGAGATAGCTTTACCTGGCCCAAATGCTTAGAATTTGCCCGCCGAAACTAAAAAGACGGATAATCGCTTGGAATTGTTGTATACCGCCCTGCTCTATATCATTCAGCCACTGGTGTGGCTGAGACTGCTGCTTCGTAGCCGTAAAGCGCCTGCGTACCGAAAACGCTGGGCTGAACGCTATGGCTTCTGTCGCAATAAAGTTGCCCCGGACGGTATTTTGCTGCATTCCGTTTCTGTTGGCGAAACGCTGGCAGCGATCCCGCTGGTTCGCGCCCTGCGTCACCGTTATCCGTCGCTGCCGATCACCGTCACGACCATGACGCCGACCGGCTCTGAGCGCGTGATGTCCGCCTTCGGTAAAGACGTGCATCACGTCTATCTGCCTTACGACCTTCCCTGCGCCATGAACCGTTTTCTGGAAACCGTTCGCCCTAAACTGGTGATCGTGATGGAAACCGAGCTGTGGCCGAATATGATTTCCGCTCTGCATGCACGTAAGATTCCCCTGGTGATCGCGAACGCGCGTCTGTCTGAGCGGTCGGCGAAAGGCTACGGCAAGCTGGGGAAATTTATGCGCCGCCTGCTCAGCAAGATCACACTGATTGCTGCGCAAAACGAAGAAGACGCAGCGCGCTTTATCTCGCTTGGCCTGAAACGCAACCAGCTGGCGGTGACAGGCAGCCTGAAATTCGATATCTCCGTCACGCCTGAACTTGCGGCCCGTGCTATCACGCTGCGCCGCCAGTGGGCACCGCGTCGCCAGGTCTGGATTGCGACCAGCACCCATGATGGCGAAGAGGCGATTATCCTGCAGGCGCATCGTAAGCTGCTGGAGAAATTCCCCGATTTGCTGCTGATTCTGGTACCTCGCCATCCCGAGCGTTTTAAAGACGCCCGTGAAATGGTGCAAAAAGGCGGCTTCAGCTTCACCCTGCGCAGCAGCGGTGAGATCCCCTCCACCAGCACGCAGGTAGTTATTGGCGATACCATGGGTGAGCTGATGCTGCTGTATGGCATCGCTGATCTGGCCTTTGTTGGCGGCAGCCTGGTGGAGCGTGGTGGCCATAACCCGCTGGAGCCAGCGGCCCATGCCATTCCCGTGCTGATGGGTCCACATACCTTCAACTTCAAAGATATCTGTGCGAAATTGCAGCAAGCGGAAGGGCTAATTACCGTGACCGATGCGGATTCGGTGGTCAAAGAGGTCTCGACTCTGCTGACCGACGAAGATTACCGCCTGTGGTACGGTCGTCATGCCGTCGAAGTGCTGCATCAGAACCAGGGTGCCCTCACTCGTCTGCTGCAGCTTCTGCAACCTTATCTGCCGCAGCGGAGCCACTAATGTCAACGCGCCTGTCGGTCGTTCTGATCGCCAAAAACGCTGCCGACTTGCTTCCGGATTGCCTGGCCTCCGTTGCCTGGGCTGACGAAATTATCCTGCTCGACTCCGGCAGTGAAGACAACACGGCGGACGTTGCCCGCGCAGCGGGTGCAAAAGTCTATACCAACACCGACTGGCAAGGGTATGGCATCCAGCGCCAGCGCGCGCAGGGATATGCCACCGGTGATTATGTACTGATGCTCGACACAGACGAGCGCATCACGCCGGAGCTGCGTCAGGCCATTCAGGCGGTGCTCGCCGCACCAACGCCGGGCACGGTCTACAGCATTGCGCGTCGTAACTATTTCCTTGGCCGTTTTATGCGTCACAGCGGCTGGTACCCCGACCGGGTCACGCGCCTCTACGAGCGCGAGCGGTATCAGTACAATGATAATCTGGTCCATGAATCCCTGGCCTGCGACAGTGCGCCAGTCGTCCCTCTGACGGGCGATCTTTTGCACCTGACCTGCCGGGATTTCGCCAGCTTCCAGCGTAAACAGCTCAACTATGCCACCGCCTGGGCACAGGAGCGCCATCAGCGCGGCAAGAAGGCCACGCTGACAGGTATCTTCACCCATACGCTGGGGGCGTTTCTGAAAACGCTGCTGCTGCGTGGCGGCGTGCTGGACGGTAAACAGGGCTGGTTACTGGCCGTGGTAAATGCCCAGTATACTTTCAACAAATACACCGAGCTGTGGGCGCTCAGCCGCGGCTACTCAGAGAAAACGTGAGCCATGAGCACAAAAGCGATTTATCCAGGTACCTTTGATCCGATCACCAATGGTCATCTTGATATCATCACCCGTGCGGCGTGCATGTTCGACAAGGTGATTCTGGCGATTGCTGCCAGCCCCAGTAAAAAACCGATGTTTGACCTGAACGAGCGTGTTGCGCTTGCCACCGAGGCCATTGCGCACCTGCCGAACGTTGAGGTGGTGGGCTTCAGCGATCTGATGGCCAACTTTGCCCGCGCTCAGCAGGCGACGATTCTGATCCGTGGCTTACGCGCGGTGGCAGACTTCGAGTATGAGATGCAGCTGGCGCACATGAATCGTCATTTGATGCCGGAGCTGGAAAGCGTATTTCTGATGCCATCCAAGGAGTGGTCGTTCATCTCTTCCACGCTGGTGAAAGAGGTGGCGCGTCATCACGGGGACGTTACCCATTTCCTGCCGGTTAACGTCCACCAGGCGTTGATGGACAAGCTAAAGTAGCGCTATTTCTGGCACTGACGGCAATAGAATGTGGCGCGCTGGGCATGCTTTGTTGCGATGATCGGCGTTCCACACACTCTGCACGGCTCGCCTTTGCGGCCATACACCTGCAGCTCCTGAGCAAAATAGCCTGGCTTACCATCGCTTTGCAGGAAGTCCTTCAGCGTCGTTCCCCCCTGCTCAATTGAGCGAAGCAGCACCGCTTTAATCACCCGCACCAGCAGCTCACACTCCTGCGCCGACAGCGAAGAGGCCAGCCGATCGGGATGGATCCCGGCCGCAAACAGCGATTCGCTGGCATAGATATTCCCCACGCCGACCACCAGCTTGTTATCCATCAGCCAGGGTTTAATCGGGGTTTTCTTTTTCGCACACTTCGCTTTCAGGTATTCCGCGTTAAACGCTTCTGAAAGCGGCTCTGGCCCCAGATGTGCCAGTACGCTATGTCCTTCCAGTTCTTTGGTCCACAACCATGCGCCAAAGCGGCGGGGATCGGTATAACGCAACACTTTGCCGTTACTCATCACCAGATCGACATGGTCATGCTTTTCCGCAGGCAGCTCTTCAGTGAGGATCCGCAGGCTGCCGGACATGCCAAGATGAATGATGATCCAGCCATCGGGCAGCTCCAGAAGCAGATATTTCGCGCGGCGCTGGACGCTGAGGATCGGTTTATCGCTTAACGCATGGATCTCATCAGAAACCGGCCAACGGAGGCGACCGTTACGCACGGTAGCATGAAGAATAGTCGCGCCGACCAGATGCGGCTCAATACCGCGGCGGCTGGTCTCCACCTCAGGTAATTCAGGCATGATTCCTCCGTAGTAAGATGCAGAATGCAAAAAACCCCGCAGTTGCGGGGTTTTTCAATACAAGGAGGCTAAAATTATTTGATTTTAGCTTCTTTGTACATTACGTGCTGGCGTACAACTGGATCGAATTTTTTCAGTTCCAGTTTTTCCGGCTTAGTACGTTTGTTCTTCGTGGTGGTGTAGAAGTGACCTGTACCAGCAGAAGAAACCAGCTTGATTTTCTCGCGAATACCTTTAGCCATGATTTATTTCCTCTTTAAGTACTTAGTACTTTTCGCCACGGGCACGCAGTTCGGACAGAACTGTATCGATGCCTTTCTTATCAATTACACGCATACCTTTAGCAGATACGCGCAGGGTGACAAAACGCTTCTCGCTCTCAACCCAGAAACGGTGAGAGTGCAGGTTCGGCAGGAAACGGCGTTTAGTCGCGTTCAGTGCGTGGGAACGGTTGTTACCGGTCACCGGACGCTTGCCAGTAACTTGGCAGACTCGGGACATGTCTATTCTCCAAAAATCAAATTAGCTCGAGCTTCGTATGGGGTATCGGCGCCTCGTCAGGCTTTACAGCCCGGTCATCGCATAGTTCTATTGAACTCTCGATTGCCAGGCCCAAATGCCAAACCCGAGATTCTCAAAGGTGGCGTAGTATACGCTGACTCGGCGGTGTGCTCAAGTCCCGAACAGACAAAGATCCCGATGGATCGCGAGAAATAGCCTAAATCCAGCCATGTTCTGCAAAAGAAAGGTACTCTCCGCGGCCAATTATCAGATGGTCCAGCACACGAATGTCCATGAATTGACAGCATTTGACAATGCGGTCGGTGATCTCTTTGTCAGCTCTGCTTGGTTCTGCACAGCCAGAAGGGTGATTATGCGCGAGTATCACGCCGGCTGCATTCAATTTTATTGCTTCGCGCACAATTTCACGCGGATGAACCTCTACATGGCTTAGCGTGCCCGAGAAAAGGTGGCTATGCTTGAGCACCCGGTTCCGGTTATCGAGAAAGATCACCATAAAGATCTCGCGTTCAATATCGGTTAACTGACTTTGCAGAAACTCGCGCGTCATCGCAGGAGTCAGTATCGGGTCCTCTTCCTGCATACGAACACACTGAAAACGGCGGGCCAGCTCGGCAATCCCCTTAAGCTGGGCATATTTCGCCACACCGATACCCTCCACATGCGCAAACTCCGCCAGTTCCGCCGTCATCAAACCGTAGAGTGAACCAAAATGGCCTATCAGATCTTTTGCCAGCGTAAAGACCGTTTTGCCCGGCGTACCGGTGCGCAAAAAAAGCGCCAGCAGTTCCTCATCTTTTAGCAAAGTGACGCCATAGCGCAGCAATTTTTCGCGCGGTAAGAGCAGTTCATCCTCGTCTTCCATGCTTTTTCTCCCTGTTTTTTGCCCATCTTGCCATAGGCTACTCAGGTACCTGACTCTCGCGTCTCGTTCTTGCGTAACGCCTCGCAAAGTGACCGAAGGACAAGATCACCCCGTTTTTGGGATTGTGATAAAATGCCCGCTCTCTGGTGAAACCCAACAGGAAAGAATCATGATGAGCCTGGCCGGTAAAAAAATCGTTCTTGGCGTTAGCGGCGGCATTGCAGCCTATAAAACGCCGGAACTGGTGCGCCGTCTGCGCGAGCGCGGGGCCGACGTACGGGTCGCGATAACCGAAGGCGGAAAAGCCTTTATCACTCCTCTGAGCCTGCAGGCCGTTTCAGGATACCCGGTATCTGACAGCCTGCTTGACCCTGCCGCAGAAGCCGCGATGGGCCATATTGAGCTTGGGAAATGGGCAGACCTGGTTATCCTTGCCCCCGCCACGGCCGATTTAATTGCCCGCGTTGCCGCCGGGATGGCGAACGATCTGGTTTCGACCATTTGTCTGGCTACGCCCGCCCCTGTTGCCGTCGTGCCGGCCATGAATCAGCAGATGTATCGCAATGCCGCGACCCAGCATAATCTACAGACGCTGGCCTCGCGCGGCCTGCTGATCTGGGGGCCGGACAGCGGGAGCCAGGCCTGTGGCGATGTCGGACCAGGTCGTATGCTTGATCCATTGACTATTGTCGATATGGCCGCGGCCCATTTTTCGCCTGTCAACGACCTGCAACATCTCAACATCATGATTACAGCCGGCCCAACGCGCGAGCCGCTGGATCCGGTACGTTACATTACCAACCACAGCTCCGGTAAAATGGGCTTTGCGATTGCGGCCGCAGCGGCGAAACGCGGCGCGAACGTCACGCTGGTCAGTGGCCCGGTCTCGTTACCTACGCCGCCTTTTGTGCAGCGTATTGATGTCACCACCGCGCTGGAAATGGAGGCCGCGGTACAGGCCCGTGCGCAAAACCAGCAGATTTTTATCGGTTGTGCTGCCGTCGCGGACTACCGCGCAGAGACCATTTCCGATGCCAAAATCAAAAAGCAAGGCGATGAATTAACACTAAAAATGGTGAAAAACCCGGATATCGTTGCTGGCGTCGCCGCGCTGAAAACCCATCGTCCTTACGTTGTTGGGTTTGCCGCAGAAACAAATAATGTGGAAGAATATGCCCGGCAAAAACGTACCCGCAAAAACCTCGATTTGATTTGCGCGAATGACGTATCGCTGGCCACGCAAGGATTTAACAGCGACAGCAACGCACTGCACCTTTTCTGGCAGGATGGAGATAAAATCTTACCGCTTGAGCGCAAGGAACTCCTGGGCCAACAATTACTGGACGAGATCGTTACCCGTTATGATGAAAAAAATCGACGTTAAGATTCTGGACCCGCGTGTTGGCGAGCAATTCCCGCTGCCAACCTATGCCACCTCCGGCTCTGCCGGTCTTGACCTGCGCGCCTGTCTCGATGACGCCGTAGAACTGGCTCCGGGTGCGACCACCCTGATCCCAACGGGCCTGGCGATTCACATTGCTGACCCTTCACTGGCGGCGGTGATCCTGCCACGTTCAGGCCTGGGTCATAAGCATGGTGTCGTGCTGGGTAACCTGGTCGGCCTGATCGACTCTGACTACCAGGGCCAGCTGATGGTCTCCGTCTGGAACCGAGGTCAGGACAGCTTCACCATTGAACCGGGCGAGCGTATCGCGCAGATGGTCTTTGTACCTGTGGTGCAGGCAGAATTTAACCTGGTGGCAGACTTTTATGCCACCGACCGTGGCGAAGGCGGCTTCGGCCATTCCGGGCGCAAATAACCGCCCGACAGACACGCATCTCACAGCGCCATAATGTCATAACAAACCGCAAACGCCAGTTTGCGGTCGCTGTGTGGATGCCAGCCTGACAAGTGCTTATTTTCAGGGGTATTTTGCAACATGGCAGAAAAACAAACCGCGAAAAGGAACCGTCGCGAAGAAATACTTCAATCTCTGGCTCTGATGCTTGAATCCAGCGATGGCAGTCAACGCATCACCACCGCAAAACTGGCCGCCTCTGTAGGCGTGTCTGAAGCGGCGCTGTACCGTCATTTCCCGAGCAAAACCCGGATGTTCGACAGCCTGATCGAGTTTATCGAAGACAGTCTGATCACGCGCATCAACCTGATTCTGAAAGACGAAAAAGACACCACTGCGCGTCTGCGTCTGATTGTGCAGTTGATTCTGGGATTTGGAGAACGTAACCCGGGCCTGACCCGTATTCTGACTGGCCATGCGCTGATGTTTGAGCAGGACAGACTGCAGGGTCGCATCAACCAGCTTTTCGAACGTATTGAAGCGCAGCTGCGCCAGGTACTGCGTGAAAAGAAAATGCGTGAAGGCGAAGGTTACAGCACGGATGAAACGCTGCTGGCAAGCCAGATCCTGGCGTTTTGCGAAGGCATGCTCTCCCGTTTTGTACGCAGTGAGTTCAAATACAGCCCAACGGACGATTTCGACGCCCGTTGGCCGTTAGTGGCGGCGCAGTTGCAGTAACGTCGTTGCCGGATGGTGGCTTCGCCTTATCCGGCCTACGAATTGCGCAGGCCCGGCAAGCGACGCGCCACCGGGCGATTCCGTTACACGCCGAACTCTTCGCGATATGCCCGCACCGCAGCCAGATGATCCGCCATCTCTGGCTTCTCTTCCAGATACGCAATCAGGTCTTTCAGGTTGATGATTGACGTCACTTTGCAGCTGTAATCACGTTCAACTTCCTGAATGGCCGAGATTTCACCACGCCCCCGTTCCTGACGGTCCAGAGAAATCAACACGCCAGCCAGCGTCGCGCCGTTGGCCTGGATAATCTCCATGGATTCGCGAATGGCGGTACCCGCGGTGATGACGTCGTCCACCAGCATCACGCGCCCCTGCAGTGGGCTGCCGACCAGGTTGCCGCCTTCACCGTGGGTTTTGGCCTCTTTACGGTTAAAGCAGTACGGCACGTCGCGGTCATGGTGTTCTGCCAGCGCAACCGCGGTGGTGGTCGCAATCGGAATGCCCTTATAGGCCGGGCCAAACAGCAGGTCGAAATCAATCCCTGAATCCACCAGCGCTTCGGCATAGAAACGGCCTAACAGCGCCAGATCGCGCCCGGTATTGAACAGCCCGGCATTGAAGAAATAGGGGCTCTTGCGCCCGGATTTCAGCGTAAACTCGCCAAACTTGAGGACCTGCTTGTTAAGCGCAAACTCAATAAACTGGCGCTGATACGGTTTCATGGATTCGCTCCTTTGTCTTTTCTGTCTTACAGGCAAAAAAAAGGCGACTCATTGGTCGCCTTTAAAATCAATTTTCTAACGCCGCTTTCTGCGTCGTTACAATAGATTCAATTCCCCCTCGGGCCAGAGCCAGCAAGGTGAGAAGTTCTTCGTGGGTAAACGGTTCGCCTTCTGCGGTGCCCTGCACCTCAATGATACGTCCGTCTTCGGTCATCACCACGTTCATGTCAGTTTCGGCAGCGGAGTCTTCTACGTATTCCAGATCGCAAAGCGCTTCACCGTTAACGATACCGACGGACACCGCGGCAACCATCCCTTTCATTGGGTTTGTTTTCAGCTTACCGGCCGCAACCAGTTTATTCAGGGCATCCGCCAGCGCTACACAGGCACCGGTAATCGATGCGGTACGCGTGCCACCGTCAGCCTGAATGACGTCGCAGTCCAGGGTAATGGTGAATTCGCCCAGCGTTTTCAGATCAACAGCGGCGCGCAGCGCACGCGCGATGAGGCGCTGAATTTCCATGGTACGGCCGCCCTGCTTACCCTTTGCCGCTTCACGGGCATTACGGGTATGCGTTGCACGCGGCAGCATGCCGTATTCAGCCGTGATCCAGCCCTGGCCCTGACCTTTCAGGAAGCGCGGAACGCCTTCTTCAATGGAAGCCGTGCACAGCACTTTGGTGTCACCAAACTCAACCAGAACGGAGCCTTCAGCGTGTTTTGTATAGTTACGGGTCAGGGTGACGGGACGCACCTGATTGGCGCTACGACCTGCTGGACGCATGATGAATTCTCCGGCTTGAAACGAATGTGGCTGCGCATTATACGGATAAAGGACGCTTATTCCTATCCTGAGAAGCCCCTGAAAGCTATAATCCCCCCATCTCTCCTTTAAAAACGGGAATATCTATGATCCGCAGTATGACCGCCTACGCCCGGCGTGAAATCAAGGGTAGCTGGGGTAGCGCTACCTGGGAAATGCGTTCGGTAAACCAGCGCTATCTGGAAACCTATTTCCGTATGCCGGAGCAGTTCCGCAGCCTTGAGCCTGTGGTGCGTGAGCGTATCCGTACGCGTCTGACGCGCGGCAAAGTGGAATGTAACCTGCGTTTTGAGCCGGATGCCAGCGCGCAGGGCGAACTGATCCTCAACGAAAAACTGGCAAAACAGCTCGTCAATGCGGCGAACTGGGTCAAAATGCAAAGCGACGAAGGCGAAATTAATCCGGTTGATATTCTGCGCTGGCCTGGCGTCATGGCTGCCGGAGAGCAGGATCTGGATGCAATTGCCGCTGAAATCCTTGCCGCCCTCGACAGCACGCTGGATGACTTTATCGTTGCTCGCGAAACCGAAGGCCAGGCGCTGAAAGCGATGATTGAACAGCGCCTTGAAGGCGTCAGCGCCGAAGTGGCAAAAGTACGTACCCATATGCCGGAAGTGCTGCAGTGGCAGCGCGAGCGTCTGGTTGCCAAACTGGAAGAAGCGGAAGTTCAGCTGGAAAATAACCGTCTGGAACAAGAGCTGGTGCTGATGGCGCAGCGCGTTGACGTGGCCGAAGAGCTGGACCGTCTGGAAGCACATGTTAAAGAGACCTACAACATTCTGAAGAAGAAAGAAGCCGTTGGTCGTCGTCTCGACTTTATGATGCAGGAATTCAACCGCGAGTCGAATACCCTGGCGTCTAAATCAATCAATGCCGACGTGACGAATTCCGCCATTGAGCTCAAGGTACTGATTGAGCAGATGCGCGAGCAGATCCAGAATATTGAGTAATACTATTCGGGTGGCGTCGACCGACGTCACCCATTACTATTTCTAATCCATTTTAACCCGTCTTTTCTCGCTTTGCCGCCACCAATCAACCTTCTCCACTATGGGTTGATAAAATTTTATAGGGCAAACCCGCTCACTTTAGAAAATCTCAATCGTGATCGTGCGCACAAAACGTTAACCTTCCCGGCTTCACACCGGAGGTTATATGCTGCTTCACACTCTTTATCTCATTGGCATCACTGCAGAAGCCATGACTGGCGCGCTTGCAGCCGGTCGTCGCCGAATGGATACCTTCGGCGTGATCATTATTGCCACAGCGACCGCGCTGGGCGGCGGTTCCGTGCGCGATATTCTGCTGGGCCATTACCCGCTGGGCTGGGTGAAAAACCCCGAGTACGTGATTATTGTGGCGACCGCCGCCGTAGTAACCACCATTGTCGCGCCCGTTATGACCCATCTGCGTCGCCTGTTTCTGGTGCTTGATGCGCTCGGGCTGATTGTCTTTTCTATCATTGGCGCACAAATCGCGCTCGATATGGGCGAAGGGCCAGTTATCGCCACCATTGCCGCCGTGGTGACCGGGGTGTTTGGAGGCGTGCTGCGCGATATGTTTTGCAAACGTATTCCTCTGGTCTTTCAAAAAGAGCTGTACGCCGGCATCTCCTTCGCCGCAGCGGTGCTCTATATTGCCCTGCAGCATTATGTTTCGAACCATGATGTGGTGGTCATCTCCACGCTGCTGTTCGGCTTTACGGCCCGCATGCTGGCGTTGCGACTGAAGCTCGGCCTGCCGGTGTTTCACTACAAACACAGCGCTCACTAATTTCAGAATCCCTTGATGTGCTGTTCAGCCAGCCACTTTGCCAGCACATCCACCTCCGGCGCGTGGAGCCAGTTAACGATTTGCCGCGCTTTCTCCTCTCCGGTCCCCGGCAAGGTCTGCCAGTCCATAGCGCTACGCTGGTGCATGGTCTGCCATGATAGCTCTCCGGCGGCTTTCAGGGTCGCCTGAGCCAGCGGAACACCCATCGCCATGATCCAACGAATAAAAGGACGCTCGCGCACCAGATTAAACTGATGCCAGAGCGCCAGTCCGCGTGCAGCCGAAAACCCCGGCGTGGTTTGCAGCTGCGCCTGGGTTAACAACAGCCATGAGAAAATATGTTCAAAGCGATGTGCCTGCCAGAGCGACCGCCAGCCTGACTCGCCTAAATCGGCAATATCCAGCCCCTGCTTAGAACTGAGCCACGTCAGCCGGGCAAAGAACTGCTCCATACATTCCGGTGAAGCGTAAAAACAGCTGAGAGAATGGTACTGCGGGACTGGAGGTTCTGGTTTTTGCCGGTCGCTCCCTCGCCAGACGACTTTGTCGAATCGGGGGATCCCCTGCCCGGCCAGGCTTACCTGGATCTGGTCGCCCGGCGCGATATCCAGCCTTTGCCAGCGGCCAACGGACCCCAGGCTAACCCGCTGCACCTGTTTATCATCCAGCCGTACCGGCTCCAGCGCCGCCACAACGGCAATTTTACCCGTACGGCCCACAGTGAAGTGAATATCCCGTACTTCAGCAACCTGCGCGACAGGGGGATATTTCCATGCAACAACCCAACTGCCCTCTCCTGGCAGCCAGTTTTCACCCGGCAGTTCATCCGCCGAGCGAACCACAATGCCGTCCGTGGCAAAGGGTAATGCTGCGGTGTGCCACGCTGAGCGCTGCTTTTCGACGGCCTCAATATGCTCTACGGGCAAGGTATAGCGCGCCGTCAGGGTAAACCCCGCGTCAGACAGTTCCGCCAGTGCGGTTTTCATCTCTTTTGGCCCGTCTGGCCAGGCCCAGATGAATACCCCAACCTCTCTCAAAAACGCGTTATCCTGCTGGCGCATCATCGCACCTGCGACTTTTGCGCGTGCATTCATTCCGCCCATCTGCTGCTGAATGTGGTTTTCACGCTGCCAAAAAAGCTCTCCCTGTAACACGCTGTTTGCCAGCGCGCCGGAAAGGTGTTGTGGCACCGACGGTATTAAACGCACCTGCGATGTCCAGTCTTCACCTTTTAACCCATCGCCACGGCTAATGGCCTGAGCCAATGTTCCACCCCGATACACCAGCGTTACCGCTACACCGTCAACTTTGGGTTGCATCCAGAGATTGCGCCGGGCATGCATCCACTGGTCAAGCTCTTCTTTACTGCTCACCTTATGAACCCCTGTATGGGCGACAGGGTGTTTGATACGTCCCGTCAGGGCGGGAAGTGCTGCGTCAGGTGAGGCATGCCCAAAACAGTGCTGCCACTGTTTTAACCGCCCGTTGAGCTGGTCATACACTTCATCGTTCACTTCGCTGATACCCTGCTGCCAGTAGGCGTCATCCCAGCGTTTGATTTGCGCACTTAACGTCGCAATCTCTTTCTCCGCCCTCGCCTGAGACCACACCGGGCACACCGCCGCCGCAGAACCACACCACAACAGCATGAAGCCGCTTATCCATCGCCACATCGCTACCCCTCCTTTACGTTGCTGGAGGTATAACCCGGCGATGAAAACCACGCTAATGGCAACATTGCGCTTTGCGAGGCGCTATCCAGAGTGAATTTATGTTGCTGCAAAACACAGGTAAAACCTGAAAACGACACGCAAAATGCAATAATCCAGGGGAAAAAGTGTGACAAAGGCTACGTCACACAGCGGCGACGTGTATAATAAGCCCGTATGTAGGACTTCTTCGTTAACACATACAAAAGACTCTCATGGCTCAAGGCACGCTTTATATTGTTTCTGCCCCTAGTGGCGCGGGTAAATCCAGCCTTATTCAGGCACTGTTAAAAACCCAACCGTTGTATGACACTCAGGTTTCTGTTTCACACACCACGCGTAAACCGCGTCCGGGTGAAGTGCACGGTGAACACTATTTCTTTGTCGATCACGACGAATTTAAAGCGATGATTGGCCGAGATGCGTTTCTTGAACACGCAGAAGTATTCGGGAACTACTACGGTACTTCGCGTGAAACCATTGAGCAGGTTCTGGCAACCGGCGTGAATGTGTTCCTGGATATCGACTGGCAGGGCGCACAGCAAATTCGCAAGAAAATGCCTGATTCGCGCAGTATCTTTATTTTACCGCCGTCGAAAGATGAGCTGGATCGCCGCCTGCGTGGCCGCGGTCAGGACAGCGAAGAGGTCATTGCAAAGCGTATGGAACAGGCAGTTGCAGAAATGAGCCATTACGCCGAATATGATTACCTTATTGTGAATGATGATTTTGATGCCGCACTGAGCGATCTCAAAACCATCCTTCGCGCAGAACGTCTGCGTATGAGCCGCCAGAAGCAGCGACATGACGCATTAATCACCAAACTGTTGGCAGACTGAACCCACTTTCAGTATTATGCCCAGTCATTTCTTCACCTGTGGAGCATTTTAAGTATGGCACGCGTAACTGTTCAGGACGCTGTAGAGAAAATTGGTAACCGTTTTGACCTGGTGCTGGTCGCCGCGCGTCGCGCTCGTCAGATGCAGGTAGGCGGAAAAGATCCGCTGGTACCGGAAGAAAACGATAAAACCACCGTAATTGCACTTCGCGAAATCGAAGAAGGTCTGATCAACAACCAGATCCTCGACGTGCGTGAGCGCCAGGAGCAGCAAGAGCAGGAAGCCGCAGAACTGCAGGCCGTAACCGCCATTGCTGAAGGTCGTCGTTAATTAAACCTGCGGGTCGCCCTTGTATCTGTTTGAAAGCCTGAATCAACTGATTCAAACCTACCTGCCTGAAGACCAGATTAAGCGTCTTCAGCAGGCTTATCTCGTTGCACGTGACGCTCACGAGGGCCAGACACGTTCAAGCGGTGAACCCTATATCACGCACCCGGTAGCGGTGGCCTGCATTCTGGCCGAGATGAAACTCGACTATGAAACGCTGATGGCCGCTCTGCTGCACGACGTGATCGAAGATACCCCTGCCACTTACCAGGATATGGAACAGCTGTTTGGCAAAAGCGTTGCCGAACTGGTGGAAGGGGTGTCCAAGCTTGATAAGCTGAACTTCCGCGACAAGAAAGAGGCGCAAGCCGAAAACTTTCGCAAGATGATTATGGCGATGGTGCAGGATATCCGCGTCATTCTCATCAAACTCGCTGACCGTACCCACAACATGCGCACGCTGGGCTCACTCCGCCCGGACAAACGTCGCCGCATTGCCCGTGAAACCCTCGAAATCTACAGTCCGCTGGCGCACCGTTTAGGTATCCATCACATTAAAACCGAGCTGGAAGAGCTGGGTTTTGAAGCGTTGTACCCGAACCGCTATCGCGTCATTAAAGAGGTGGTGAAAGCCGCCCGCGGTAACCGTAAAGAGATGATTCAAAAGATCCTCTCGGAAATTGAAGGACGTTTACAGGAAGCGGGCATTCCCTGCCGCGTGAGCGGTCGCGAAAAACACCTGTATTCTATTTACTGCAAAATGGTGCTCAAAGAGCAGCGTTTTCACTCGATCATGGATATTTACGCGTTCCGCGTGATCGTCCACGATGCCGACACCTGCTATCGCGTGCTGGGGCAGATGCACAGCCTCTACAAGCCGCGTCCTGGGCGCATGAAAGATTACATCGCCATTCCAAAAGCGAACGGCTATCAATCTTTGCATACCTCGATGATCGGCCCGCACGGTGTCCCTGTTGAAGTGCAGATCCGCACCGAAGACATGGACCAGATGGCGGAGATGGGTGTCGCCGCACACTGGGCCTATAAAGAGCACGGTGGTGAAAGCAGCACCACGGCACAAATTCGCGCCCAGCGCTGGATGCAGAGCCTGCTGGAGCTGCAGCAGAGTGCGGGTAGCTCGTTTGAATTTATCGAGAGCGTAAAATCCGATCTCTTCCCGGATGAGATTTACGTTTTCACGCCTGAAGGGCGTATTGTCGAACTGCCTGCGGGCGCGACCCCGGTCGACTTCGCGTATGCCGTGCATACCGATATCGGCCACGCCTGCGTAGGCGCACGCGTTGACAGACAGCCTTATCCGCTGTCTCAACCGCTCGCCAGCGGCCAGACTGTCGAAATCATCACCGCACCGGGCGCACGTCCAAACGCGGCCTGGCTGAACTTTGTTGTGAGCTCCAAAGCGCGCGCCAAAATCCGTCAGCTGCTGAAAAACCTCAAGCGTGATGACTCCGTCAGCCTTGGGCGTCGTCTGCTCAACCATGCGTTGGGTGGCAGCCGTAAGCTGGCAGAGATCCCACCAGAACATATCCAGCGTGAACTCGACCGGATGAAGCTCACCTCTCTGGACGATCTGCTGGCGGAAATTGGGCTGGGTAACGCCATGAGCGTCGTGGTGGCCAAAAATCTGCAGCAGGGCGAAGCAATACCTTCCGCACCTGGCGCATCCGGCCACGCGCATCTGCCGATCAAAGGCGCGGACGGGGTGCTTATCACCTTTGCGAAGTGTTGCCGTCCAATTCCTGGCGATCCGATTATTGCGCACGTCAGCCCGGGCAAAGGGCTGGTTATCCACCATGAATCCTGTCGTAACATCCGCGGCTATCAAAAAGAGGCGGAGAAGTTTATGGCGGTCGAGTGGGATAAAGAGACGGCGCAGGAATTTATCACCGAAATTAAGGTGGATATGTTCAACCACCAGGGTGCCCTGGCGAACCTGACGGCAGCGATCAACACGGCCTCTTCCAACATTCAGAGCCTGAACACGGAAGAAAAAGATGGCCGCGTGTACAGCGCCTTTATTCGTCTGACCGCCCGCGACCGCGTGCATCTGGCAAATATTATGCGCAAGATCCGCGTCATGCCGGACGTCATTAAAGTCACCCGAAACCGAAACTAGTTTTATGAATGCACAACGTTATGCACGTATCTGCGAAATGCTCGCCAGGCGTCAGCCTGATCTGACGGTCTGCATGGAGCAGGTCCATAAACCTCATAACGTCTCTGCCATTGTCCGTACCGCAGACGCCGTCGGCGTGCATGAAGTGCACGCCGTCTGGCCCGGTGCCCGCATGCGCACCATGGCGTCGACAGCCGCAGGCAGTAACAGCTGGGTGTCCGTCAAAACCCATCAGACCATCGGAGAAGCCGTATCGCACCTGAAAGGTCGCGGTATGCAGATTCTTGCCACCAACCTGTCTGCCAAAGCGGTCGATTTCCGCGAGATCGACTACACCCGCCCGACCTGTATTTTGATGGGTCAGGAGAAAACCGGGATCACTCAGGAAGCGCTGGATCTGGCGGATCAGGACATCATCATCCCCATGATCGGCATGGTGCAGTCCCTGAATGTCTCTGTGGCCTCCGCGCTCATTCTGTATGAAGCCCAGCGCCAGCGTCAGAACGCCGGGATGTACGAGCGCAGCAACAGCATGCTGCCGGAAGACGAACAGCAGCGCCTGCTGTTTGAAGGCGGTTATCCGGTGCTGGCTCGTGTTGCAAAGCAGAAAAAATTGCCTTACCCCCACGTCAACGCGCAGGGCGAAATTGAAGCCGATGCCGGGTGGTGGGCCACCATGCAGTACGCAGGGTAACCGATGAAAGGCCGCCTGCTGGATGCCATCCCGCTCAATAGCCTGACGGGCGTGGGCGCGGCGCAAAGCAGTAAACTGGGCAAAATTGGCCTGCACACCGTGCAGGATCTCCTGCTCCACCTCCCCCTGCGTTATGAAGACCGCACGCAACTTTATAAGATTGGCGATCTGCTGCCCGCGATTTACGCCACCGTTGAGGGCGAGGTGCTGAACTGCAATATCACCTTTGGCGGCCGCCGGATGATGACCTGTCAAATCAGCGACGGCACCGGCATTCTCACCATGCGCTTTTTCAACTTCAACGCGGCGATGAAAAACAGCCTTGCAACAGGCCGCCGGGTGCTGGCGTATGGTGAAGCCAAACGCGGGAAATATGGCGCAGAGATGATCCACCCGGAGTACCGCGTGCAGGGCGATCTCAGCACGCCGGAGCTGCAGGAGACGCTCACTCCGGTCTACCCGACAACGGAAGGTATCAAGCAGGCGACGCTGCGTAAGCTCACCGACCAGGCCCTGGAGTTACTCGATACCTGCGCCATCACCGAACTGCTACCGCCTGAGCTGGCGCAGGGAATGATGAGCCTGCCGGAAGCGCTGCGTACGCTGCATCGCCCGTCGCCCACGCTGCAGCTCAGCGATTTAGAAAGCGGCAAGCACCCTGCCCAACGGCGTCTTATCCTTGAGGAATTACTGGCGCATAACCTGAGCATGCTGGCGCTGCGCGCCGGTGCGCAGCGTTTTCATGCCCAGCCCTTAAGCCCGCGTGATGAGCTCAAGGATAAGCTGCTGGCCTCCCTGCCGTTTAAACCTACCGGTGCCCAGGCGCGCGTCACCGCCGAGATCGAACGCGATATGGCGCTTGATGTGCCCATGATGCGCCTGGTGCAGGGCGATGTAGGCTCTGGTAAAACGCTGGTTGCTGCCCTGGCAGCCCTGCGCGCCATTGCCCACGGCAAGCAGGTGGCGCTGATGGCGCCGACGGAACTGCTGGCGGAGCAGCACGCGAATAACTTCCGCGCCTGGTTCGCCCCGCTGGGCATTGAGGTGGGCTGGCTTGCCGGAAAACAAAAGGGCAAAGCGCGTCTTGCGCAACAGGATGCCATCGCTCGCGGTGAGGTGCAGATGATTGTCGGCACCCATGCCATCTTCCAGGAGCAGGTGCAGTTTAACGGCCTCGCGCTGGTGATCATCGACGAACAGCACCGCTTTGGCGTGCATCAGCGCCTGGCGCTGTGGGAAAAAGGGCTGCAGCAGGGCTTCCATCCGCACCAGCTGATCATGACCGCCACGCCTATTCCGCGAACCCTGGCGATGACCGCCTACGCCGATCTGGACACCTCCACCATTGACGAGCTGCCGCCGGGCCGTACGCCGGTCACGACGGTGGCCATCCCGGATACCCGCCGCAGCGACATCATCGATCGCGTGCGCAACGCCTGCACCCATGAAGGACGTCAGGCGTACTGGGTCTGCACGCTGATTGAGGAGTCTGACCTGCTTGAAGCGCAAGCCGCAGAAGCAACGTGGGAAGAGCTGAAGCTGGCGCTACCGGAACTGAAGGTGGGCCTGGTGCACGGGCGCATGAAGCCCGCAGAAAAACAGGCCGTCATGCAATCCTTCAAACAGGGTGAGCTGCATTTGCTGGTCGCCACAACGGTGATTGAAGTGGGCGTGGATGTGCCAAACTCCAGTCTGATGATCATCGAAAACCCGGAGCGTCTGGGGCTTGCGCAGTTACACCAGTTGCGTGGCCGCGTGGGCCGTGGTGCGGTGGCCTCACATTGCGTTCTGCTCTACAAAGCCCCGCTCTCAAAAACCGCGCAGATGCGTTTGCAGGTACTGCGTGACAGCAACGACGGATTCGTCATTGCGCAAAAAGACCTGGAGATCCGTGGCCCGGGCGAGCTCCTGGGCACACGTCAGACCGGGAACGCTGAATTCAAAGTGGCAGATTTGCTGCGCGATCAGGCCATGATCCCTGAAGTTCAGCGCCTTGCCCGCCATATTCATGAACGCTACCCCGAACAGGCGGCAGCGTTAATTGAGCGCTGGATGCCGGAAACTGAGCGCTACTCCAACGCCTGATCTCAGGCGAACATCGGCAGCATCAGGTACAGCTTGATCACCAGCGCGTTGACGATATCAATAAAGAATGCCCCAACCATCGGTACCACCAGAAACGCCATGTGCGAAGGCCCGAAACGTTCGGTGATTGCCTGCATATTGGCGATTGCCGTTGGCGTGGCACCCAGACCAAACCCACAGTGCCCCGCCGCCAGCACCGCGGCATCGTAGTTTTTGCCCATCATGCGCCAGGTAACAAACATGGCATAGAGCGCCATAAACAGCGCCTGCACCGCCAGAATGGCTACCATCGGCAGCGCCAGCGACGCCAGTTCCCACAGCTTAAGGCTCATCAGGGCCATCGCCAGGAACAGCGACAGGCAGACGTTACCCAGCACCGAGACCGCACGTTCAAACACGCGATAGAAGCCCATCAGGGCCAGACCATTGCTCAGGATCACCCCGATAAACAGCACACAAACAAAGGTCGGCAGCTCAAAGGTCGTGCCCGCCAGCCATTGCGCAACCACTTTACCCAGCGTCAGACAGATGGCGATCATGGCGATGGTTTCAATCATCACCAGCGAGGTGATGGTGCGGCCAACGTCCGGCTTTTCGAACGCGGTGGGGACCAGTTCATCGTCCGGTCTGCCGTCCGGCGTGGTGGAGTGCTTCACCAGGTAGCGCGCTACCGGGCCGCCAATCAGACCGCCAAGCACCAGACCAAAGGTCGCGCAGGCCATCGCCACTTCCGTTGCGTTTTCAAAGCCATAGCGCTCGATAAACAGCTTACTCCACGCCGCCCCGGTACCGTGCCCGCCGGACAGAGTGATGGAGCCAGCCAGCAGACCCATCAGCGGATCCAGCCCCAGCAGAGACGCCATACCGATGCCGATGGCGTTTTGCATCAGCAGCAGACCAACCACGACAATCAGAAACACGCCCAGCACCTTACCGCCCGAGCGCAGGCTCGCCAGGTTGGCGTTCAGGCCGATAGTGGCAAAGAAGGCCAGCATCAGCGGATCTTTGAGGGACATATCGAAATCGATTTCCCAGCCCATGCTTTTTTTCAGCACCAGCAGGGCCAGCGCCACCAGCAACCCACCGGCAACAGGTTCAGGAATGGTGTACTTTTTCAGAAAGGAAACACTGTGTACCAGCTTGCGACCAAGCAGAAGAACCAGCGTTGCGGCAACAAGGGTCGACAACGTATCGAGATGAATCATAAGAGGCTCCTGTTATGCGCGTGTTCCATACACACGCGGCGTTATCCTGGGCCGGCTTATGCTCGTCATGAGCCACCGGCGCGAAAAGTGTAATTTTTTTTTCCTCCACGTTGTAGAAAACCTGCTCATACCGGCAGATTTTCTCTCTTTTTTTTGCTGGCAATCGTTTGCTTTTACCAGTTGGTCAGATAAAATGCCCGCTTTTCCACCGTGGGATTACCGTCGATGTCCGTTAACAGCATAGAGTCTCCTGATGCGCAACCGATTGCGCAGAAGCAAAATAGCGAACTGATTTACCGTCTTGAAGACCGCCCACCGCTTCCGCAGACGCTCTTCGCTGCCTGCCAGCACCTTCTGGCCATGTTTGTTGCGGTGATCACCCCGGCACTGTTGATCTGTCAGGCGCTGGGTTTACCGGCTCAGGATACGCAGCACATCATCAGCATGTCCCTCTTCGCCTCCGGCGTGGCCTCAATTATTCAAATTAAAGCCTGGGGTCCGGTGGGGTCTGGCTTGCTGTCGATTCAGGGTACCAGTTTTAACTTTGTGGCACCGCTGATCATGGGCGGTACGGCGTTAAAAACCGGCGGGGCGGATGTCCCGACCATGATGGCGGCGCTGTTCGGCACGCTGATGCTGGCCAGCTGCACGGAGATGGTGATCTCCCGTGTTCTGCATCTGGCTCGCCGCGTCATCACCCCGCTGGTCTCGGGCGTGGTGGTGATGATTATCGGTCTGTCGCTGATTCAGGTGGGGCTGACCTCCATCGGTGGGGGTTATGCCGCAATGAGCGACCACACCTTTGGCGCACCAAAAAACCTGCTGCTGGCTGGCGTGGTGCTGGCCATCATTATTCTGCTCAACCGTCAGCGTAACCCGTACCTGCGCGTGGCCTCGCTGGTGATCGCCATGGCGGCCGGTTACCTGCTGGCGTGGGCGCTGGGCATGTTGCCGGAAAACACCGCGCCGACCAACAGCGCGCTGATTACCGTTCCAACGCCACTGTACTACGGCCTGGGCATTGACTGGGGTCTGCTGCTGCCGCTGATGCTGGTCTTTATGATCACCTCCCTGGAGACCATCGGCGATATCACCGCCACCTCCGATGTCTCGGAGCAGCCGGTGTCCGGCCCGCTGTACATGAAGCGTCTGAAAGGCGGCGTGCTGGCAAACGGTCTGAACTCCTTTGTCTCCGCCGTGTTTAATACATTCCCGAACTCCTGCTTCGGGCAGAACAACGGCGTGATCCAGCTGACCGGCGTAGCCAGCCGTTATGTCGGGTTTGTGGTGGCGCTGATGCTGATTGTCCTTGGCCTGTTCCCGGCCGTGAGTGGCTTTGTGCAGCACATCCCTGAGCCGGTTCTGGGCGGAGCAACGCTGGTGATGTTCGGAACTATCGCGGCCTCGGGCGTGCGAATCGTCTCCCGCGAGCCACTGAACCGCCGCGCGATCATGATTATTGCCCTGTCGCTGGCCGTGGGTCTGGGCGTTTCTCAGCAGCCGCTGATCCTGCAGTTTGCCCCGGACTGGGTGAAAAACCTGCTCTCTTCCGGCATCGCCGCTGGCGGTATCACCGCTATCGTGCTGAACCTCGTTTTCCCGCCAGAGAAAAACTGATTGTCCTCACGGCAGGCTGTCAATGCCTGCCGTGACATCTCTTTACACCATTCCCGCCTTGAGCATTGCGCATAAATCGTGCATAACTCCTTTATGTACGTTTCGCGGGAAGGAAGACCATGAAATTTATTGGAAAGCTGCTCGTCTATCTTCTGGTAGCCCTGCTCCTTGTGCTGCTGGCACTCTATTTTCTGCTTCAGACCCGCTGGGGTGCGTCACAGGTCAGCAGTTGGGTAACGGTGAACACCGATTACGAACTCAGTTTCGACCTGATGGACCACCGCTTTTCGTCGCCTTCCCACATCCTTCTGGAAAACGTCACCTTTGGCCGCGACGGTCAGCCCGCCACGCTGGTGGCTAAAAAAGTCGATATTGGTCTTGGCAGCCGACAGCTCACCGATCCACTGCATATGGACACCATCACCCTGGTCGATGGCACGCTGAACCTCTCTCCGCAGACCGCGCCGATGCCCTTCCAGGCAGACCGTCTGCAGCTAAACAACATGGCCTTCAACAGCCCCAACACGGAGTGGGATTTAAGCGCGCAAAAAGTGACGGGCGGTGTCAGCCCGTGGCAGCCAGAAGCGGGTCACGTGCTGGGCAAAAATGCGCAGATCCAGATGAGCGCGGGTTCGCTCACCCTGAACGGGGTACCGGCCACTAACGTGCTAATCCAGGGCCAGCTGAACGGCAAGGAGGTGGTGCTGAACACCATCGGTGCCGATATGGCGCGCGGCTCGCTTACCGGCTCCGCCCTGCGCAACGCCGACGGAAGCTGGGTCATCGACACCATGCGCCTGAACGAGATCCGCCTGCAGAGCGATAAATCGCTGCTGGATTTCTTCGCGCCGCTCAATACCATCCCCTCCTTGCAGATTGGCCGCCTGGAAGTCACCGATGCGCGCCTGCAGGGGCCAGACTGGGCCGTAACCGATCTGGATCTCAGCCTGCGCAACCTGACGCTGAGCAAAGGAGACTGGCAGAGCCAGGACGGGCGTTTATCCATGAATGCCAGCGAATTTATTTACGGCTCGCTGCATCTGTTCGACCCGATCCTGAATGCGGAATTCTCTCCGCAGGGCGTGGCGCTGCGCCAGTTCACCTCCCGCTGGGAAGGGGGCATGGTGCGCACCTCCGGCAACTGGCTGCGCGACGGTAAAGCGCTGGTACTGGACGATGTCGCCGTCGCCGGGCTGGAGTACACCCTGCCGCAGAACTGGAAAACGCTGTGGATGGATCCGCTGCCGGAATGGCTGAACAGCGTGACGCTGAAGAAATTCGGCCTGAGCCGCAACCTGGTGATCGACATTGATCCCGCGTTCCCGTGGCAGATCACCTCTCTTGATGGCTATGGGGCTAACCTGCAGCTGGCGCAGGACCACAAATGGGGCGTATGGGGCGGCAGCGCCACGCTAAACGGCGCGGCAGCCACTTTTAACCGCGTGGACGTGCGACGCCCGTCGCTGGCACTGAACGCTAACGCCGCCACGGTCAATATCACCGATCTGAGCGCCTTTACCGAGAAAGGCATTCTGGAAGCCACCGCGACGGTTTCTCAGCTTGCGCAACGACAGACCACGGTGAGCCTGAACGGGCGCGGCGTGCCGCTCAACATCCTGCAGCAGTGGGGCTGGCCCGCGCTGCCGGTGAGCGGCGACGGCAATATTCAGCTGACTGCCAGCGGGAGTGTGCAGGCGAATACCCCGCTGAAGCCAACGGTAAATGGCAAGCTGAGCGCGGTAAATATGGATAAACAGCAGGTTCAGCAGACCATGACGGGTGGTGTAGTTTCAACACCACCCTCACCTCAGCCCTCTCCCTGAAAGGGAGAGGGAGTAAACCATTCCCTCGCCCCTTTGGGGAGAGGGTTAGGGTGAGGGGAATTAAAGGTGAACCACCACCTCATCCCCCTCCGCGTTCACCACCACGCCCCACTCGCTGCCCGCGTATGAGCCACCTTTCACACCACTCACCTTCTGCACGTTGCGCAAGCATACCGACCAGTTCCGCGCGTCACCCGCGCCGGTAAGGGTCACGGTGTCGCCCTTGCGTGACGCCTTCAGCGTAAATACCACCGAACCGTCAGTCGCAGGCACTTTACTCACCGCTGTTGCGCCCTCATCCAGGTTAAACAGCTGAAAGGCCGTGCCCTCATTCCAGGCGTAGTCCGGTTTGTGCTTGTTGTTACCCAGCGCCAGCAAGGTGTTGTCGCGCACATAAACCGGCAGGCTCATGAAATCGTGCTGCTGCTTATGCCAGCGGCAGCCCTGAACCTCATCGTTGTGCCACAAGTGCGTCCAGCGACCTTCCGGCAGGTAAAACTGCACCTCACCCGCCTCGGAGAACACCGGCGCCACCATCAAGGCATCCCCCAGCATGTACTGACGGTCGAGATAGTCACACGCCGGATCGTCCGGGAATTCCAGCATCATCGCCCGCAGCATCGGCGTGCCGCACTCCCGTGCCAGCGCCGCCTGACGATAGAGGTACGGCATCAGCTGGCATTTCAGCTGCGTAAAGTGGCGCACCACGTCGCAGGACTCATCATCGTACGCCCACGGCACCCGGTAGGATTTGCTGCCATGCAGGCGGCTGTGGCTGGAGAACAGCCCGAACGCGCACCAGCGTTTGTAGACGTGCGCCGGGGCGGTGTTTTCGAACCCGCCGATATCGTGGCTCCAGAACCCGAAGCCGGACAGACCAATCGACAGGCCGCCGCGCAGGCTTTCCGCCATGGATTCATAGTTGGCATAGCAGTCGCCGCCCCAGTGCACCGGGAACTGCTGTGCGCCGACGGACGCCGAGCGCGCAAACAGCACCGCCTCCTCCTCGCCTACCGTCTCTTTCAGCACGTTCCACACCAGCGCGTTATAGATGAAGGCGTAATGGTTGTGCATCTTCTGCGGATCGGAACCGTCAAACCACTGCACATCCGTCGGGATACGCTCGCCGAAATCGGTTTTGAAGCAGTCCACGCCAATCTCCACCAGGCCCTTCAGCTTGTCGGCGTACCACCGGCACGCGTCCGGATTAGTGAAGTCGTAAATCGCCAGCCCGGGCTGCCATTTGTCCCACTGCCACACGCTGCCATCCGGGCGCTTCAGCAGATAGCCCTTCTCTTTCAGCTCGTTAAACACCGGCGATTTCTGGCCGATGTACGGGTTGATCCACACGCAGACCTTCAGCCCTTTCTCTTTCAGGCGGCGGATCATCCCTTCTGGATCGGGGAAGGTCACCGGGTCCCACTCAAAATCACACCACTGGAAGGCCTTCATCCAGAAGCAATCAAAATGGAAGACGTGCAGCGGCAGGTCGCGTTCGGCCATGCCGTCGATGAAGCTGTTCACCGTCGCTTCGTCGTAGTTAGTGGTAAACGAGGTGGTGAGCCACAGGCCGAAGGACCACGCTGGCGGCAGCGCCGGACGACCGGTGAACTGCGTGTAGCGGTCCAGGACCGCTTTCGGCGTCGGGCCGTCGATCACAAAATACTCCAGATATTCGCCCTCGACGCTGAACTGCACTTTGGAGACCTTCTCCGAGCCGATTTCAAACGACACATTTTCCGGATGGTTGACCAGCACGCCGTAGCCGCGGTTGGTGAGATAGAACGGAATATTTTTGTAGGACTGCTCGGTGCTGGTGCCGCCGTCGCGGTTCCAGGTATCGACCTGCTGACCGTTGCGCACCAGGGCGGTAAAGCGCTCACCGAGGCCATAAACCGTTTCCCCGACGCCCAGATCCAGACGTTCGAACAGATAGTTGCGATTCGTGTTGCTGTCCTGCACGTAGCCGTTGTTTTTCAGTTCACTGCCGGTGATCCGCTGGCCGTTACGCATAAAATCGAGCGCCCAGAACTCGCCTTTGGTGACGCGCACGCTGAGATTACCGCTTTTCAGCTCGGCGTATTCGGCGTTATTTACCGTCTCGACCCTTACGTCCTTCAGCACGTTGAGCGGATAGTGCGGGCCTTTGTCCTGCGCCCCCTGGAAGTGCTCGATGCGCACCCCGACAATCCCTTCCTGCGGTGCGAAGAGCCGGACGGTGAACATCAACGTATCGAGCTGCCACGCGCGTTCGCGGACGTCGCGCGGTGCCACATACACCACCAGGTCATTGCCCTGCTGCTCCACATCGAACACCTGGACCGGATACGTCACGGTCAGGCCAGGTTGAATAAGCCAGTTTCCATCACTGATTTTCATACTTTCGTCCTCCTGGTTCTGTAATCCTTTGCTGGCCGTCAGGTGCCTGCCGTGTGGCGATACGGGCACTGAGACCGGTTACAGAGGTTTTAAACCATTGTTTCAGGAGCGAGTATTGCGTTTTCTGGTTAGCAAATTACGTTTCTTGTTTTTTGTGATCGGGGTAAATGTCGCGGAGCACGAAATGCTAACCTGAGGATTTTCTTAAGAATTAACTGAAATGGGGGTGTTCAGGTCAAAAGAGAGGTGAAAAAAGTGTGTCGGGGTATGTGGTAAATGTCTGAAAGTAGCTATAATGCGCCCCGCCTCCATGTAGCAATGCAGGCGCGGAAGATCGTCATCTCCGGTGAGGTGGCTGGACTTCAAATCCAGTTGGGGACGCCAGCGTTCCCGGGCAGGTTCGACTCCTGTGATCTTCCGCCAATTAGCCTCTACTGAATTCCCTCACAGTCAATAAATCCCTTATACTACCTGCGATTGCAATCAGTTATGTTCTCCTCATGTCTACCAGAATCAAGTACATTCTGGGGGCATTATGGGGAGCATAAAAGATGCCCCCCATAATGTCCCAATGAAGTTAACAGCCCGTCAAGTTGATACTGCTAAACCGAAAGAAAAGCCCTACAAGTTATATGATGTCGGTAGTCTCTACCTTGAGGTCGCGACCAGCGGCTGCGTTATTGGTGTTTGAATTACCGTTACGCTGGTCAAGAAAAACGCCTTGCCTTTGATTTATATCCAGAAGTCTCCTTGGCTGAATAGTGTGATAAAGGTGAAGCAGTAAAAACGATACTGGCTGCGGGTAACGATCCTGGTGAAGTAAAGAAAACGGAGAAAATCGCTCAGAAGCTAGGCTTTGAAAATACTTTTGAAGCAATTGCGAGAGAATGGCATCAGGTGAGAACTGACCGTAGGTCGTTGCGCTATCGTGAAGAAATCATTGATACCTTCGAGAAAGATTTTTTCGCTACATTGGTAAGCATCCTATTGCGGAATAAAACCGATGGAGTTATTTGAAACTCTGCGCCGAATGGAAAAACGTGGAGCACTAGAAAAGATGCGCAAAGTCAGAGAACGCTGTAGTGTAGGATTCCGTTATGCGATCGTGACCGGACGAGCTGAATATAACCCTGCCCCCGATCTCGCTACTGCACTCGCAAAACCAAAGAAAACACATTTTCCTTTCCTGACAGCTGAAGAACTACCACTCTTCCTCAAGGATCCAACTGGGTACACTGTTAGCATTATTACCAAGACAGCAACCCAAATCATCATGCTTACAGCTGTACGAACTCAGGAATTGCGTTTCGCCCGTTGGGAAGATATCAACTTTGAAAAGCGACTCTGGGAGATACCAACTGAAGTAATAAGATGAAACGACCATATACCGTTCCGCTTTCAGATCAGGTAGTGGCACTTTTTGAATCACTTAAGCCAGTTACCGGCATGTACCCACTTGTTTTCGCTGGACGTAATGATCGTACTAAGCCGATCTCAAAAGAAAGCATTAATAAGGTGATTGAGTTATTAGGATATAAAGGAAGGCTGACGGGGCATGGTTTCCGTCAAACAATGAGTACCATTCTGCACGAAGAGGGTTTCGACTCTGCGTGGATTGAAACTCAACTTGCTCATGTGGACAAGAATGCGATTCGTGGGGCTTACAACCATGCGCAATATCTGGATGGAAGAAAAGAGATGATGCAGTGGTATTCAGCCAATATTACCCATTTACTAAAAACATCATTTTCACCAATGAAAACATAGCATTAAGTAAAATGGCTAAACTGTAAATGTTCAGCCATTGCCTTTTTAATTCACTAAACGTAAATGCTGATTTTGTGTGCTCAGTGAGTACAACTGGTTAACTTCGGGTAAAAAAAGGTTGAATATAGATGCAAGTTCATTCTGATCATAACCCAGCTCTTCTTTCGCATGATCAATAATTGCATTCAGTAAAGTGGGTTTTTCCCCATTTACATCGAGTTTTACAGGCTCATCAACCTTGTAACGTTTGATGGACATCTGCCTCCAGATCCAATCACTTTGGCCTGCCGTAATAGCTTTTAATGTTTTAGCTCTATAGAACAACGCAGCCATCGAGGTTCGCCAGAACGGTTTAAGTGCGGCAGCCTTTTCAATGCTTACATTTCTTAAATCATTATAAATATCTGAAGCGGGCATAAGTAATTCTGCAGCAAAAGTGTTTGCCTCCTCTTCCATTTCAGGAGTAGGAGCACGATGCATGACTAAATGTCCCAGCTCATGAGCTAAGGTAAATCGGTAGCGGTCCATTGGCTGATTTTTGTTTATAAAGATCAGTGGTGGCAGTCCAGCAAGGTTATAACTAAGGCCGGAAAGACTCGTATCTTCCATATCACAGTCGATGATAATGACTCCAGCCCTTTCTAACACTTCGACTAGATTTTTTATTGGTCCGCGTGGGATGTGCCATGCTGTACGAACGTTACGCGCAATTTGCTCAACATTGTCTTCATAATCGTCAGGATCATAATACGGAAGTTCATATTCAGGTTCAAAATCAACGAACTGCAAAAGCTTTCTGAGATGGGCTATGCGGACATTTACTTCCGCAACAAGCTTGTCCAGTACTTTCATACCGACTGACGCTTTTTTACGATACATGGGATTTGCACTTATAGGTCCACCATAAAGCCTTTCAGACATCATGAAAAACTCAACGGGGCAGTTGAGCGCTTTTGCGATGCTATCAATTTGCTCATCAGTGGCCAGCTTAAGGCCTTGCTCAATCTTAGACAAGGTTCCTTGAGAAATGGCGATAATCTGAGCCAAATCCTTCTGGCTCATACCCAACATTTTCCGACGCAACTCAATCATCTCTGGGCGTATTGTGGCTGCTGACTTAATCTCCACGACCATTTTCTACCTTCGGTTCTGCCTTTCTAGCCCGTTTTGGTTTCACAACACTTTTCGCTGGGGAAACCGTCTTAACAGGCTGTGGTTGGGGTATGTTCAATTCAAGCTTAGATACAGGCATTTCGTACAGATTTGCATCTGTTAAGTCAATTGCCCACGCAACAAACCTACCATTGCGCTGAGTGAGAACAATTTTATCAATTCCTACACCATCGTCACTAAGTATGTAGAGTAGCTCTAAACGAACTAATCCTCCAAACATGTCCATTTCAGGATTATGAAAATCCAAGGCTCTTTGAGTAGGGTAATTGGAAGAACGAAGGCTCTTATCACCTTTCTTAATCCTCACAAAATATCGATCCTGAATCAGAAAGCCTACCTGATATGGCATTTTTACATATTTGATCCCTTTAAGATTAGAAGTTTCAATACTGTCTTTAAGGAAAAACAATGCGTCATTGCGGAGAACAGCTGAACGAACACGCTTATCGATCAACCGTCGTGCGACATCGTTTTGAAGCCAATTTTTCCAAACATTGTCGAAAACTGAAGTTAAGGTGTTGTAGTAGGGTTGACAGACTGAATGTGCTTCTTCTTTGTTGATTAAAGACATATAGGATCTCTGGTATTTTTGCTGTGAAATGTCTTTGATAAGCATAAAACTCAACCACATTTTTTACAACAAATTATTCCAAAAAATATTCCAAAGAGAAGTAAACATCTGTTTTTTTTCTAAATTTATTATTTTTTTACTATACCTCCTGTTAAGCTCGCAGTGCATTCTTGTACGAACCCCATCAATAGCAGTTGCTGAAATCGCTGCTGTGTTGCTGGACAGTTAGCTTGTCTGATATGCTTTGATTGCTCTTTAGCTTGTGGCTCAGTATTAAAGCCTTGTCGGGCGCTTCGCCAGACACCAACTTATTGAACGACATTGTGGTTGCGAAAGTCTCGCGACCCAAGTTCGTTAACTCACTTAGGTCGCGAGACTTTCGCTTCCTCTAGTAAAGAGCACAACACAGCCCTTCACCTGAAGGGCTCTAACTCTAGAGTCGATAAAATGGCAACTCTAAAACATCATTTACTCACCAGCCCCTTCGTCGCGGAACAGGCGTTCAGTTTGCTCTCTACCTCCTCGTCTAAAAAAGTGACGAAATTGGATGTGGAAAAATGGCTCACTGTCTCACTTGCAAAGGTGATGGTAAGTGGCCCCAAGATGTATAGAGTTTATACAATACCCAAAAAAAATGGGGGCAAACGTACAATTGCTCATCCGTCAAGAGCTCTCAAGGTGATCCAAAGAGGATTAGTTGAATACTTAAATGATAAATTGCCTGTACATGATGCGGCTTATGCATATAGAAAAAATATCAGTATTAAAGATAATGCGCTTCAACATGTGACAAATCCATATTTTTTAAGAATGGATCTCGCTGACTTCTTTAATAGTATTGATATTCATCTATTTGAGGAGCGGATTGAGAAACATAAAATCCAACTAAGCACAGCAGACAAAGCATTAATCCGTCGTTCTGTGTTTTGGAGTCCCACGAAGACAAATACAGGAACCCTTATTCTCAGCATAGGTGCGCCCTCATCGCCATTAATATCGAATTTCATTATGTTTTCATTCGATGAAACAATTAGTTCGATCTGTGCGCCTCTGAAGATCACATATACGAGATATGCCGATGATTTATTTTTTTCCACTAAGAATAAAAACATACTTTTTAAAATCCCAAGCCTAATCCAATATGTTTTAAGTTCTGAGTTTGGTAAAAAATTAACGATTAATGAAGTTAAAACCAGTTTTTCATCTAAAGCACACAACAGGCATATTGCAGGAGTTACCATTACTAATAATGACACTCTATCTTTAGGCCGAGAGAAAAAAAGGATAATATCGTCAATGATCCATAAATACTCCCTAGGTAAATCTGACGATATTGAACTGGCTAAACTACAGGGGCTTTTATCCTTTTCGAAACATATAGAGCCTTTATTTATCGAAAGAATGAAGAAAAAATATTCAGTTAACTTGGTAGATAAAATAATCTCTGGTCAATGGAGGGAATAATGGAAAGTAAAAATAAAAAAGCAACCAGAACTGTAACTGAAAAAATTGAAGGTGCAGAAAAAGGACATCTGGGGGATATGTATGAAGTTGCAGGATGGATGGAGTCAGGGCGTTATTCTCTAAATACAGATAAAGCTAAAGCTCAAGAATATTACGATCATATAAATGAAAATCTTCAAAAAAAACGACCTTTTTTTACTAGCTTAGAATTAGTAAATTATAAAGGCATTAGAAAAACAGTAAAAAAAATCACCCTTGACCCATACTTGAATATCTTTGTAGGCGTGAATGGCAGCGGAAAAACGACAATAATTGAGTCTATAGTAAAAGCATCTACTTGGCTGGTTAATGGTATTAAAAATAGAGCAAATGGTAAAGGAATCCTTCCTGCCGAAATAAATAACTCTCAAGGTGCAAAAGATTGTGCAATTACAGCAACATTAACTCTTGATGAGAAATCCACATTCACACTCATCTTATATAAAAATAAAAGCAGTACAAATAAGAACAGAAGCTCATTGAGTGAGTTTAAAAACTTAGCCGAAATGTATTATTCACTCAACAGTAAATATAAAGGTGAATCCTGCCTCCCTCTCTTTTGCCACTATTCAGTTAGTAGAGCGTTAGAAATAAAAATAGATGATGAACAAAACAATGGTGAAATTACGGCATTTAATAATTTAGATGGGTACAGCTTTTCATTTGAAGAGTCTAGGAATTTCAAGAATTTAATTAAATGGATGTTGTTTTGTGGCTCTCAAAATAATGATGAAGTTGATGATATCAAAAACAAACTATCTTCTCTTGAAGTTAAATATAATACAACATATGAAATCTACAATTTTTTAGCAGATGAAACTAAAGAAGAATCCTTGATTGGATTGAAGCTTAAAACAGAGTTAGATGAACTTCGCATTAAAATTGCAGAATTACAGTTAATTCTAAATAATATCGATGGTAATATTGTTAGCATTGTTAAGAAAGCAATATATAAATTTATGAGCATCGACAATATAAGAATGAAAGTTGATAAAGATAACGTGTCAATCTTACTTGATAAAAACGGTATAACTATTTCTGCAACTGACCTTTCCCAGGGTGAAAAAGCTTTATTTTCCTTAGTCAGTGATATTAGCCGTAGGCTTATTCTTCTAAACCCAGGAAAAGGTATTAATGCTTTAAAAGGCCATGGCGTTGTAATTATCGATGAAATTGATTTACATTTACACCCGAAATGGCAACAGGAAATCATTGGACAACTTCAGGATACTTTTCCTAACATTCAATTTATTATAACAACTCATAGCCCTCAGGTATTATCAACAGCACCGAGCCATTGCATTAAGGTTATTCGTAATGATGAAAATGGAATGCTAAATATTGTCGAACCTGAATTCTCTCTCGGTTCCGAGTCTGATATGATTCTTGAAGATATATTCCTTGTAAACTCTCGCCCGGAAAATATTGAGCAAGTAAAAATGCTTAACCGGTATAAAGATTTAATAGAACTCGATATGTGGGATACGGATGAGGCTAAAGAATTGAAGGAGGAGCTCGATAAATGGGCAGGTAAACACGATCCAGTAATGAAAAAACTGCAAATGGATATTAGGCTTCGTGAGTTTAGAAGAGGCAAAAAATAATGAAAAAAATAAAAAAAGGGGATGAGCCGAATTTATTATCTATATATAAAAGAGAAAATCCTGACAGTGACTGGAAGAATGGCTTCAGACAAAATGCTGGAGCAGAGGCAAATCAGTCAGTTCGAGATGCGCTAAAAAAAGAACAATTTGGTTTATGCGTTTATTGTGAAATAGACCTTAAAGATGCTGGAGGAATTGGATATGATGATTTTAGAGTAGAACATTTCTTTCCGGAAAATCCAAAGACTGGTGAGTCAAGAGATGACGGTATAAATTATGCTTTGCACTGGCCAAACTTATTTGGATGTTGTACTGGAGGGAACGTACCACATGTTGTGGAGAGCCAGGAAAGGTATAGCAACCCACATACTCATTGTGATGTACCAAAAATGAATAATGATTGGACAGCAATTATCCTCGACCCTACTGCAGATATACCAGCATTTCCATCGCTTTTTGAGTTTAATGAGAAGGGAACTATTTCTGTATCTGATAGTTGTCCACTAGAAATTAAGGAAAAAGCCAATAAAACTATTGAATACTTAAAACTCAACACAAAAAAAATTGAAAGATTTAGAAGCGCCACAATACAAAAAATAAGAGATGAATTACTTTCATTTTCCGAAGAAAATCTTCCTTCAGCTTTGAATGAGTTGGCTGAAGCTTACCTTTGTCCGGATAATCACGGTAAGCTATCTCCTTTTTTTTCTACAATCAGATGGTATCTTGGTCAGGCTGCAGAGGATGTTTTACGACAATCAGAATATAATGACTAATATTAAAATATAATTTATGGGTTTGATGATATTTAATCATCATAATGATTTTTTCATCCAATATTTTAGCCCGTATATTACATTCATATCGGTAATACTTCAAATTGCATGTTGCCCGAGTCGTTTCATGTCTATAAGGCTTGGGCTGCATTGTTGCTTAAGCATGCAAATTTAAGTTTATTGGGTATAACAGCATTAATTATTTGAGCTGAAAGAATATAATGGTAAGCCTTACTATATCCTTACTGCATTCCCGACCCCGTAGGTGAATTATGCAAAATTTCTATCATCTTGATCAGTTGATTCATGGTTACTTCAATCAGGACTATGACCTCATTAATGATGGTGAGGATACAATTGAGGGAATAATTGGGCTATTTAAAAAGACGGCACCTGGTTGGTTGTTAAAAGAGTTAGCCGAAGAGATTGATACTTTCATTGAGTGTTACGGAGACAAGCTGGATGATGAGTTCAAAAGCCGATATGGATTTGATTTTTCGCCCGAGCTGTGGGAGACGACCTCTTACGACTTCCTGATGACGGTGCGCAGACTTGCCCTTGCTTAGCAACCGCGACTCATTGTCGAAGTGCGATGAACCCGTAGTGAATTATCCCTTTGGCTCCAGGCCTTTTCGTCGTAAAGCCTCCCTCGCCAGTTCCTTCAACCAACTGGCGAGACTCACCCCTTCCTCAGCCGCCACGGCATCCAACTGCTCCTTCAACGCCGGATCAATACGCATCTTAAATTGCGGGGACTGCCCACCGCCTTTTGGTTTTTTTTCGCGCGATATGATTGACATGAGGCCACCTATCCATCTACTCTGAACCATATAGGAGGCCACCTAAACCTCCTCTACTAGCAACGCTCCGATGTGCGGGAACACAACAGGAGCGTCTAACCTCACCAACTATCAAGGAGTTGATTATGGCTGATTCGCATTCTACCCCAGACACCGACCAATCCGGAACCGAGCGTTCGTTAATTGTGGGATACCGCCCGAATGTTTTCGACAAATCCACGCCCAATATCATTCTGTCCGGCAAATGGCTACGCGCGGCAGGGTTTGAAACCGGACATCAGGTGACCGTAAAGGTGATGAAAGGGTGCATTGTTCTGGTAGCGTATAACGAGCAGGAGCAGAGGTTGCAGGATGATTATAAACAGACGAAAGCAAAGCTCACTGAGATTGAGGACGCGCTTGCGGCGATCCAAGCTCAGCATCATGGAAAGCGCCTCGCAAAATCAAATACAAACCACCTGGCTTAGCGGCTGTTTCTGGCATACTACACGCTGGTAAGGTTAATTACTCAAAAGAGGGAGGCGACATGGCAGATCAAAACGTAATCCACTCTCCGGCTGGCGAATTTATTATGTTTGCCAGCGATGATGGAACTGTTCGCATCACATGTCGCTTTGAACATGAAACGCTCTGGCTGTCGCAAGCAGCCATAGCGGCTCTTTATCAGGTCACTCCTCAAGCCATTACACAGCATATTAAAGCTATTTACGAAGAGGGTGAGCTTGAACAAAAAGCAACTTGTAAGGCTTACTTACAAGTTCAGCAAGAAGGTCAGCGCAAGGTTAATCGCAACACACTTCACTATAGCCTGCCCGTCATTCTCGCCATCGGCTATCGCGTCCGCTCCACGCGAGGGACACAGTTCCGCCAGTGGGCCACCCAAACGCTGCAGGAATATCTGGTAAAAGGCTTCGTTATGGACGACGAGCGCCTGAAAAACCCGCCTGTGGGATCATCCGCCGTACCTGACTATTTCGATGAAATGCTGGAACGCATTCGCGATATACGGGCCAGCGAACGCCGGGTTTATCTCCGTGTGAGGGAGATTTTTGCATTAGCCGCTGACTATCAGCCGTCACTTAAAGAAACCACGCAATTCTTCCAGACCATCCAGAATAAACTGCATTTTGCCTGCACCGGCCTTACCGCCGCTGAGTTGATTCACCAGCGTGCGGACGCCACGCAACCGTATATGGGGCTGACCAGCTATAAAGGCGAAGAAGTCCGTAAAAGCGATGTCACCACAGCAAAAAATTATCTGTCTCAGGATGAAGTCAGCGAACTAAATCGTGTCGTTAATATGTGGCTCGACTTTGCTGAAGATCAGGCCAAACGCCGCAAGCAGGTATTTTTACGAGACTGGCAAACCAAACTCGATCAGTTCCTGCAATTTAACGACCGGGACGTTTTAGAAGGCGCAGGCAAAATCAGCAAAAAAGCGGCGGATGAAAAGGCGTGCTCAGAATACATCGAGTATGAAAAGAAGCAGCGCCTGCTGAAAGAAGCCGAGGGTGAGAGAGATATTGTCGGCTTATTAAAATGGGATAAGCAGGCTAAGCGCTAATCCCGATTCAACCGCATATGCAGCAACGGAAACGGATTCCCCTGCCCATCAACCTCTGAGCGGCCGACCTGCACAAACCCCATATGGCGATAAAACGCGACGCCCTGCGGGTTTTGCTCATTCACATCCACTTCGTTTACACCAAACTCTGCGATGGCATAGTGCAGCAGTAATTTCCCCACGCCCTTTCCCCGGCTCGCATCATCAACAAACAGCATTTCAATGCGGTTTTCATCCACGCCTAAAAAGCCGTGGATAACACCTGCATCATCGCGGGCCATCACGACGGTGAGGTTTGGCAGATACGCGTTGAGCAATAGCGGGCGCAGAGCCGCGATATCGCTTTCCTGTAAAAAGTGATGGGTGGCGCGAACGGAGGATTCCCAGATTGCGACCAGGCGTTCGAAGTGTGAGGGATGTGCGGTTTCTATTTTCATGAGGGGATCATGTTTGGAAAACCGAACTAATGCAAGTCACGCTGTGCGTGCTGCTCCCCCTCACCCTAACCCTAACCCTCTCCCACAGGGAGAGAGAACCGATCGCGCTAAACCTTCACCTCCATCACCGCGTACACCCCATCCTTTGGCACCACCACGGTGACATTCTCCACCGGCACGCCCGCCGCGAGGTGGATATCCTGCAATTGCTGCAACGACCTGGGGTGAATGTCCTCCCAGCCAATACCGCGCAGCACAAAGTCGATCTGCGGGCTGCTGGTCAGCATATTCGACACAATCACCGCCCCGCCGGGCTTCACCAGCCGCAGCGCGCGCTGCAGGAAAGTCACCGCATCGGTATCGTTGAAGTACTCAAATATACCCAGCGCGTCGACCAGTTCGGCCTGATGCTCACCCAGCTCCAGCAGTAAATCGTCGTTACGCACCAGCGTATGTAGCAGGTTGCGCCTGAGCAGCGTCAGCTGTTCGCCCACAACCAGCCCCTCCTGCGCGGCCATGGTCTCGGCTCAGCTCAGCGCGACGGGGTCTTTATCTACCAGCGTCAGGTACACCTGTTGGCCGTCGAGCTTTGCGTTGCGCAGCGCCTCCAGCACGGGAATGGCCGCTCCGCTGGCCAGGCTCACCCAGTTGTTCTCGCTCTCGTTATGGATGTACTTCTCTACCAGTTCAGCCAGCACTTTTGCGCGGGAGCGCACGCCGATGGCGTCGTTAGCGTGAATAAACCACTGGCGGCTGTCGCTGTCCATTTTCGTGCCTTCGGGGAGGCGGTCCTCCAGCGGATTTTGCACCACAAACAGCGCCAGCGCAGTGGGAACCAGCCGGGCGCGCCACGCGAGAAGCGCAGGCCGGTTGCGAAAAGCCTGTTCGGAGTAACGGTTCTGCGGGACAAGCACCGCATGCCCGCCCTCTTCGTATTCAATCAGCGGAGGGCGAAGCGCCGGGTCGGCTTTCAGCGCCTGGTTAAGCGCGTTGATCTCCCGGGCAGTCTCGTCTTTCATCGGCCACTGGTCGCTGACATCAGGAAATGAGGCGCTGAAAATGGTCATATTTCCCGGTGCGCTGCCGCGAAAAGGCTGCCAGTTCATGTCATCGTCCCCCCGTTGGGCTTTTAACGGAAGTGTATCCAGGCAAACCAGTAATACCCTACGAAGAAAGCACGAAATCGGGGCATTAGCTCTGCGACGTGCGCCACACCCCAGGCGTACAGCCGTACTCAAGCTGGAAATGACGGATAAAATGGGCGCAGTCGCTAAAGCCCATCCGCCGCGCAATGTCCGTGACGCTTTGCTGCGAGTTCTTCAACAGCCAGCAGGCATAGCGCAGTCTGGCGCTGCGGATAAATTCACGTGCCGTTTTACCAAACTCAGCATGAAACAGGCGATTAAGCTGACGCTCGCTCAGCTTGACGTCCTGGGCCAGCCCGGCGGCGCTAAGCGGGCGTGTCAGGTACTGTTCGATGATCATGACCGCTCTGCGCAGCCGCGAGTCCGGGATCAGCGCAATATTGGCAGGCCGTGGGGTAGTAACGGCGTGCGGTGAGAGCGATAAACGCCGTGACGTGGTGGCGGCAATATCGTCGCCCGCATGGGCGCGAATCAGCGCCGTGGTTAGCGTCAGCGTCGAGATCCCGCCCGGGCAGGTCAGCACATCGCCTTCATCGATAAAATCCAGCCCCTGCTCGGCATAAACCTGCGGAAACCGTTGCGTGAAGACGTCATGATGATAAGGATGGATCGAGGCGCGCCGCTCATTGAGGATCCCCTCTTCCGCCAGGATAAAGCTCCCGGTGCCAATACCGATCAGCGGAATGGCGTTGTGATGCGCCTCTGCAAGAAATGCCCGGTCGTCCTGGAGCCCCTTATCCAGATCCTCCAGGCTTCCGCCAATCACGGCAATATAGTCGTATTCCCCCGGAGTAAGATGCGCGGCTTCAGGCTGTACGCTAATACCGGCGCTGCTGGTGATGGGCAATTCCGCCCGGGTGCTTATCAGACTGAGTTTGAACGCGATTTTCTGTCTGGTTTTTTGTACACAGGACGCCGTACGTAACGCCTCCATTAACCCCGATAGGGCTAATAACGAAAAATGGGGCCACAGAAATAAACCGATATGCAGGGGTTTATTTCGTGCAGAACCACGCCTGCATGAGTCATCAATTAAAGTTTTCATTACCTTGCCAAAAAATATTAATTACATTATCGCAACATATTGTGTTGCTCTTATATTACTCTAAGATATTTCTTAGCGGTTCAATAAAGTATAAATGATGACCACAAAACAGCAACGCTTTTCCCGTTCAGCCCTCCGTTTTTGAGGGGTGGCACACATAGGTCGGTAACGTCCCCAGAATGAATAAATAATTATCATTCTGCTGTTTCTTAATTCGCATATAAATACTCTCGTTGGGGTAGATGAAAAATAACGGTTCGTACTTCTCCAGCCAGCTGTCGCTCACGTCATCATCGGGGAATTTGATATTGCGGACAGATCGCATGTAATAGACATTATCTTTGCGCTCTACCTGAAAGAATATTTTACGATTAAAGGTCTTACCCGGATCGCTCTTCACCCGACCGTTCATGCTGAGCGTGCCGTTGTTACCGTCCACCGTATAATTTAGCCACAGGGTCAGTGTCTCTTCAGGATGGTGCTGAATAAAGTTCACCTGACAGGCAAAAGGGTGAATGTAATAACGCTGCCACAGATAATAGCCAGCGGCTAACGCCCCCACCAGCAGGCACAAACAGAGCGTTAACAGCGTTTGACGGTAACGAGCCATATTAATGATCCTGAATAAAGTAATCTGACATACAACGGTTTGGTTCCGTCATTGCCCGGTCGCAGCGGATCACCGAAGCACGCGGCAACAGGCTATATCCACTGATATAGATCCAGGGATAACTGCTGCATTCATCTTTAAATGGCGCAGCATAGGCCAGCGCTTTTTCCCTGTCCTGCGGCGTCTCGATATCGCGGGCAAAATAGAGCCGACACTCTCCCATCATTGTCGTGAAGCGGTAACCGTCCACAAAATAGTTGTCATGCGGCCGGCTATAGCTGATGACGCTCACGCTAATGATTAACAGCAGCGCCAGCAGTGCGCCCCCCAGCCAGAAGCGTCGTTTCGCAACCGGAGCAACGGGAGTGACAGGAGCCACGGGCTGCGGCACGCCATCCTCTTCCTGAACGGTCTGGACCGGTGCTTCTGGCTCTGCCGAGGGCAACTGCGCCTCTTTAATCGTAATTTGCGTATCGCTTGCCAGCGTCAGGCCAATACGGGGGATCGTGACGATTGGATCGGTTTCAAACCCGGCTTTTTTCAGCCCCTTACGCAGAATAGAGATATTCTGGTAATAGGTATTCGGCGACACCATCATTCCCCGACGCTGCCAGACAATGTCCATACACTCCTGTTGAGTGACAATACTCCCGGCTCTTTCAATCAATAACAGCAAACAACGTCCGGCAGGCGAGTTTAATACCACCACCTGTTCAGGATTATTGAGGTCGCGTAATGTGCTGGCCGCAGGATGAAACTCGACGATGCCATTAATGATATAATACTTATGCATAAGACTCGTTAAATACCTCCTGTAAACGCCGGTTTAAGGATTAATGTGACCGATAAACCCGCGTCTGTATATCCTGGCGCCTGGCGAAAAATCTTATTTTTATTTTTTCTTAACCGCTTATCTGAAGTTCTCTTAACCGCCTTTTTGGCCATATGAGATCTGGCAAAGCACCTGAAAATGCCTCATGCTACCTTTCCCCACGCGGACTTGACACTGACAAAACTCGACAAAACGGCGAATTGAACGCTTCGGCCATCCGTGTCTGAATTATTCAGAGACCTTTATTCACTTTTTCCGAGGAAACCAGACAAGACGCGGCCTGCCGGCATTTTTAGTCATCTCATACTCGTCTAAAAGCCCCGTCATAATTAACAGTTTCACCCTGAAATTGTTATCAGAAGTAAGTAACAGGGCCGAATACCTGACATCACCAGACAATTTCCTTACAAAACATTTAGTAAAGCCAACTTTTCATTAAAAAGTGTCGGTATGATTAATTACAGGCAAATATGAGGCAGCCGGTACGGCAGGGAGATAATGAAGAAATCCGTTTAGCTCAACTTAATACAAATTAAGATTAATTCAGATTACCTGTTTCGCACTATCCGTATAGTGACTCCATACCGTGCAATGCTTAATTGCTTCGAAAATACAGGCATCGTTCTGCCAGACGGGCGAGCCTCATTACAATTATAAATCGAGGGAATAACATGGCGAATAAAACCGGAAATAAACGTCATTTAACAACCGCACTGTTGGGAGGCGATCACTTTTCACGTCAGGGGATCGCCGCGGTATTAAAAAACATGGTTCCTGAAATACAGATAATAGCATCAAGCGATGATTATTCATTAATGGAAACCGTGTGTTTAACCACCCCCGTTGATGTCATTTTTTTATCCGGCACGGAAAAGTATCACGCGGGATTTGATTGCCTGAAATATATAAAAAACATCAAATCCCGCCAGCCTGACGTCCTTATTTGTATGTATTCCGCGCCAGCGAATTCCTGGCTGTGGATACGCGGCGATATAGATGCCTATATCTCGCTGCAGGAGCCACTTTATCACTGGCGAGCCAGCTTATTAAAAATGGTCGATAGCCGATATCGCCCAAAAAAGAAACCCACGGCGTTATCGCTGACGCCGGGCGAATGGCGAGTATTGAAGGATCTGCGAAAAGGTCTGGATATGCGTTATATCGCCGAAACAGAGCAGCTTTCTTACCGCCGCGTCAGCGCGTTAAAAAGCTCAGCGATAAGAAAACTTGGGCTCAGAAATAAGACAGATTTGCTGGTCTTTTTAACCAGTTAGATCTGTCGACCAAGAGCACAACCCGACATAACGACAACATGGAATCAGGACAATGAAAGCTCAATTTAAAACGAAAACACTGCTTGCCGTCGCCGTTGCGGCAGTACTGCCAGCAGGGTCGGCGTTCGCTGCAACCACCAGCGGCGGTACGGTGAACTTCAGCGGCAAGGTGGTGACGTCGGCCTGCGCCATCAGTGCTGGCAGCGCCAACATTGATGTCGACATGGGCGAAGTGCGTACCGCCACGCTGGCCGCAGCAGGCAGCGAAGCCAGCACCGCGAAAGCCTTCTCCATCACCCTGGAAGATTGCGAAATCGCCGATACCTCCGCCTCAACGGAAGACAATCCGATTGCCGCCACCACCGTGGCCGTGACCTTCACCGGTACGCCGGATGCGGCCGATGCCAACAGCCTGGCCGTTGGCGCAAACGGCGGCGCTAACTCGGCGCAGCACGTTGCGATTCGCCTGTACGACGAGCAGGGCAAGGTGGTGAAGCTGGGTGAACCTGCCGCCGCCATTCCTCTGCGTGCGGGGGCCAACACCCTGAACTTCAGCGCGAAATATTACTCACCGCAGGGCAACGCCACGGCGGGTGATGCCAGCGCGGTTGCAACCTACACCGTTACCTACTCGTAATTTTCAGGCCCGGTTCGCTGGCCGGGCCTGACTCAGCTTTAAGGAGACGCACCATGCGCGCAAAAGCAGGGATCTGTCTGGCTATTTCATTATGTTCATCCGCCGCATATGCAGGCGGCGTAGGGCTGGGCGCCACGCGAATGGTTTACTCCAGCACTACCAACCAGTCCATGCTGCAGGTCAGGAACACTCATCCCGACGCCACGTTCCTGATCCAGTCATGGATGGAAAACGAAAAAGGGCAAAAAACCAACGACTTCGTTATTACGCCGCCGCTGTTCGTCATGAAACCGGCCAGCGAAAGCGCGGTGAAAATCATGTTTAACGGTAAAGCCCTGCCAGAGGATCGCGAAACGCTCTACTGGATGACGGTGAAAGCCATTCCACAGCAGACCAAAAGCGGTTCCGGCAATTCGCTGCAGTTTGCTTCGGCAAACCGCATCAAGGTGTTTTATCGCCCGGAGAGCCTTGGGCAAGGCGCAGGTGACGCCTGGAAAAGCCTGACCGGAGCCTATCGCGGCGGAAAGGTCACGCTCAGCAACCCAACGCCGTACTACCTCACCACCATCAACCTGAAAATCGATGGCATGCCGGTACAGCCGGTGATGGTGCCGCCGAAATCCAGCGTAACGCTGGGCGAAACCTTCAGCCACGCCAGCAGCGTGAGCTACCAGACCATTAACGATTACGGCGCATGGACGCCCGCGACACGCGCGGCATTGTCCCAATAATCCCGACTGTGAGGCGTGACCACGTGAAAAGAAAAATCCTGTGTGCCACGGTGATCTCCCTGGTAATTCGGCAGGCCATGGCGGCTGAAAGCGCGTTGCAATTTAACCCTGCGTTCCTCAACGGTGAGAGCGCCAACAGCGCCGATCTCGCCTGGGTCAACGCCGGGAGCGCATTGCCGCCGGGCGATCACAACCTCAACGTGTATATCAATAACAACTATGCGTTCACCGGCAATATCACGTTCCGCACCGCTGAAAATACAGGGGAAGCCCTGCCATGCCTCACGCCTGAACAGATCGCGGCGCTGGGCATCGACAGCCAGCAGGCGAAAGGCGGCGCACTGCCGCTCGCGCAGCGCTGCATTTTTCTGACGGAGGCGTTTGCCGATACCCGGTTTGATTTTGACCAGCAGACGCTCTCCCTCAGCTTCACCGTACCGCAGAGCGCGATGCGCAATTTGCCGCGCGGGTATGTCAGCCCGGAAAGCTGGGAAGCGGGCATTCCTGCCGCGTGGCTGAACTATGTAGTAAACGGCTCGAACAATGACTATCAGGGCGAGACGCGCACGCGCGACCAGCAGCTGTTTGCGAGCCTGAACAGCGGCATCAATCTCGGCGCGTGGCGGCTGCGTGATTTCACCACGTGGACCAAAGATACTAACGAACTTACCCACGTGCAGACCTGGCTGCAGCGGGATATTCCCGCCCTGAACGCGCAGGTTTACGCCGGGGAAACGTATACCTCCGCCCAGGTGTTCGACGCCGTGGGCCTGCGTGGCATTGCCCTGAAAACCGATGACAATATGCTGCCTGCTAGCCTGAGCGGCTATGCGCCGGAAGTGCGCGGCATCGCCCGCAGCAACGCCACGGTGACGGTTCGCCAGAACGGTAACATCATTTATCAAACCTCAGTGCCGCCGGGGGCGTTTGTGCTGAAAGATCTCTACCCGACCTCTTCCGGGGGCGATCTCGCGGTCACGATCCAGGAGAACGACGGCAGCCAGACGCAGTACACGCTTCCGTATGCCAGCGTGCCAAACCTGGTGCGTAACGGACAGCTGAAATATGCCCTGGGGGCAGGGAAATATCGTCCGATGGGCCATCAGGATGCGCCCTCTTTCGCGCAGGGCGAACTGTTCTACGGCTGGCGTTATGGCCTGACATTTTACGGTGGGGCGCAGTTTGCCGATCGCTATAACGGTCTGGCCTTCGGGATTGGGCAGAACCTGGGGCGCTTTGGCGCGTATTCCATCGACCTGACCCACGCCCGCAGCCAGCTGGCGGACGACCAGCACTACACCGGCGATTCCGTGCGCCTGCGTTACAGCAAGCTGCTGAATGATATCGGCACGCGGGTTAATTTTTTCTCGCTGCGCTACTCAACGAAAGGGTTTTATACCCTGAGCGATACCACGTACAAGGGCATGGCGGGCGGATCCCCAAAGCAGATTGTGGAAGACGATGGCACCGTCACCACCCACTACGACACGGTATATAACCTGCGCATGTCGCGTAAGGCCAAAAACCAGCTGCTGCTGTCACAGCCGATGGGGCAATACGGTTCGCTGTCGCTGTCGTGGGATCAGCAAACCTACTGGAACACGTCGAAAACCACGCAAAGTTTGCAGTTCGCGTGGAATGCCACGTTTCGTAACGTGTCGCTTGGCGTCAGCGTTCAGCGCAGCTCTAGCCTGTATGACGACAAAAAAGATAACGTGCTGGCGATGTCACTTTCGGTGCCGCTGGGCAACCCGGCGCTGTCGACCCGCGCCCGCTTTACCACCACCCATGCGGATTCAACCGGCACTACGGCCAGTACCGGCGTGAGCGGTTATCTGCCGGGCCAGGAGAACCTGTTTTACAGCGTCAACCAGCGCTATAGCGCGCAGCAGCACTACGGCGGCGACGCCACGCTGCAATACGAAGGCGCAAAAGGAGACTACAACCTGGGCTACAGCTACACCCGCTCATCCCGCAACCTCAGCTACGGGATGAGCGGCGGGGCGGTGCTGCATGAAGATGGTCTGACGCTGAGCCAGCCGCTCGGCAACACCAACATTCTGGTGAAAGCCCCGGGCGCCAGTGACGTTGCCGTGCTTAACCACAAGGGTATCAAAACCGACAGCCGGGGCTACGCGGTGATCCCCTACGCCACGCCGTACCGCGTGAACCAGGTCGCGCTGGATGTCACAACCGCAGGTAATGACGTGGAGCTGGAGAATGCCATCGTCAACAAAACGCCGACCGACGGTGCGCTGGTTCGCGCCACCCTTGTCACACGCCAGGGGAAAAAAGCGATGTTTGTCGTGCACCGCGGCAACGACGTGCTGCCCTTCGGCACGCTGGTCTCACTGAACGATGACAAAACCAGCGGCATCGTCGGCGACGGCGGCAGCCTGTATCTGTCGGGGTTAACCGAGCGAGGCACGTTGAGTGCCGTATGGGGGCGCAACAGCGACCAGCGCTGCACCATCAACTACGCGTTGAACAAGCAGAGCTATAACGCCCGCACCGGGCTCTATTCACAGGAGGTGGTATGTCAGTAACGCTTCGGACGTTCAGCATCGCTTTGCTGATCTTCACGTTCCCGGTTCGCGGCTATGACGTGCTGGTTTCCGTCACCGGGAATTTGATCGGCAACACCTGCGTTGTCGCGGCGGACTCTAAAGAGCAGGACGTTCCGCTGGGCACCATCGGGATTAAACAATTCCCCCGTGCAGGCGCGGTCAGCAATATCAAAACGCCCTTCACGATCAGGCTTGAAGCGTGCGGGCCAACCTTTGCCGGGGTCAAAATCCGCTTCAGCGGCACGCCGGATAACGACAACCCGCAGCTGGTGAAAATTGCCGACGGCGGCGCCACCGGCGTGGCGGTGCAGATCCTCGATAAAGACGGCGGGCTGATCCCCCTCGACACGCAAACCACCGCCCGGGGCACGCCGGGCGATGACAGCGTAGAGATGACCTTCTACGCTCGGCTGGCCGCCACGGGCGCGCCGGTGAATGCCGGAGACGTCTCCGCCTTTGCCACCTGGACCACGGAGTATCAATGATGCGTTTATTCTTGTTTATTAGCGGATTACTGCTCTGCGCCAGCGCACAGGCGATGGAATGGAAATCAGATATCACCCTCTCCCCGCAGCCGATGACCTACAGCGGCCCGGCAGATTCAGTTATGCCGGGGAGCATTATCGGCTCCACCTGGAGCGCCTCCGTCAGCGTGCAACAGGTGTTCTGGTGTGGGTTTGTTTTTCACTGCACTAAAAGCACGCTGGAGCCGAGCAGCAGCGCGATCTCAAGCGGGATGACGGTCACCGTCGACGGGGTGAACTACACCATTTTTGAAACCGGCGTTCCAGGCGTGGGTTATATCATCGGGCTGAAGGATTTTAATGGGACCAAATACATTCCCCTGCAAACCGGTGTGACGCAGAGCTATCCGGCAGAAGGCACCAGTACAAGCACCCAGGATCTGGGGTGGTCGGCAAAGGTCACCTTCATAAAAACCGGCGTCGCCCTGAAATCCGGCGTGTATCAAATTCCGACTATCAACGCCGCGGTGCTAACCGCCTATAACAACGAGGTCAAAACGGCAAAGGTCATCATTAACCCCACCACCATCACCGTGACGGCGAGCGGCTGTACGGTGGGCACCAAAAGCGCGAACGTCGATCTGGGTACGATCGATATCCGCACGTTGACCACCGTGGGCAGTACATCGCCTTCGGGTGCGTTTAACGTCAGCCTGACCTGTGACGCGAACGTCGCGGTGAGCGCGGTGATGACCGATCAGACCACGCCGTCAAACACCTCGTCGGTGGTGACGCTGACCGGCGACTCCACCGCGTCCGGCGTAGGGGTGCAGTTTTTCTATAACGGCACCGGCCCGCTGATGATGGGGCCGGACAGCTCGGCGGCGGGCACAACTAATCAGTTCTTTATCCAGAGCACCATTGCGGCACAAACCCTGTCGCTGCCGTTCCAGGCGCAATACATCCGAACCGGCGAACTGGTCCCCGGCTCGGCGAACGCGCTGGCAAGCATTACGTTCTCGTACCAGTAGGGGTTAATGTTTTACCCACACCAGCTGATCGACCCGGAAGCCCAGACTGCGCGCGGTGTTCAGGTAATCCTGCTTCACCGCGTCCGGCACGGTTGGCGTGCGCGACAAAATCCACAGGTAGTCGCGGTTCGGGCCGCTGACCAGCGCGTACTGGTACTTATCGTCCAGCTTGATGACGTTATAGCCGCCGTAGAACGGGCCGAAGAACGAAACCTTCAGCGCGGCGGTGGTTGGCGCGCCGGTAAAGTACGCTTTGCCTTCACTCTCGTTCCATTTGTTCTTCACCGGGTCGTAACCCCGGTTAAGCACGCTGATTCCGCCATCGCTCCGTTGGCCGTAGGTGGCCGTCACCTGCTCCAGCCCGCGTTCAAAGCGGTTCTCCAGGCGGGCGACTTCATACCACTTGCCGAGATAGCGGCTGGCATCAAAACCGGAAATAGGCTGCACGCCTTTCGGCGGCGTGGGGGATTTACAGGCTACAAGGGTCAGCGCAATGGCAACCCCGGTGACAACAGGCCATAGCTTCATGAGAATTCCTTTCATTTGCACGGTTGGATGTTAAGTGTAGTGCACCCTTTCGGCGCTTCATCCCGTTCTGAAAAATTCGTAGTATATTGAGAGTATTCCTCCACTCTGGACATGGACATGGCTTACTCCATCGGCGAATTCGCCAGACTTAGCGGCATCACCGCCACCACGCTGCGGGCGTGGCAGCGTCGTTATGGTTTACTCAAGCCACAGCGCACGGAGGGCGGCCACCGCCAGTACAGCGATGAAGACGTTCAGCAGGCGCTGAAAATCCTCGACTGGGTGAAAAAAGGCGTGCCCATTGGCCAGGTAAAACCCCTGCTTGAGCGCCCTGTACCTCGCCGGACCAACAACTGGCAAACGCTACAGCAGAACATGCTGGAACGCCTGCAGGGGGGCAAAATCGAGTCCCTGCGCCAGATGATTTACGACGCGGGCCGCGAATACCCCAGACCTGAACTGGTGACCAACGTGCTGCGTCCGCTGCGCAGCCAGGTGTCCGCCAACGTCGCCGCCGCCATGACTCTGCGCGCGATCCTCGACGGCATCCTCATCGCCTACACCTCGTTTTGCCTTGAAGGCGATAAAAAAGCGCCGGGCGATAACATTCTGCTCAGCGGCTGGTACCTGAACGACCCGTGTGAAATCTGGCTCGAAGCCTTGTCGCGGACCGGCCAGGGTCACCGCATCGACGTGTTACCCACGCCCCCTGCCACGCTGGCACCGGAGATATTCCCCGATCGCAAATGGTTGCTGGTCACCAGCGGTAAACTGACCGCCGCGCGGAAAAAACAGGTGGCGCAGTGGCAGCAGCAGCTTTCCCTTGAGGTCATTATCCTCTAATGATTTTCTCCTGCGGGAATCTTCACGAAAAGTTGAATATTTTTCCGCGCCGCAGATGCTAACGTTTTCCTGTGACTGACAACTTCACAGGAAAACAACATGAAAAAAACTGCCCCTCTGCTGATCCTGGCCTCCATGGCTTTTGCCCCTGCCGCCTTCAGTGCCCCTGCCGGCACGCTGAGCGTACACGTTCTCGACCAGCAAACCGGCATGCCGCCATCGGATGTCACCGTTACCCTGGAAAAGCAGCAGCAGGACAAATGGATCCCGGTTGCCAGCGGCAAAACCGACCATGACGGACGTATCAAATCGCTCTATCCCCAGGAACAGGACATGCAGCCTGGCGTGTATAAAGTGACCTTCAAAACCGCAGACTATTTCCACGCTAAAAAGCTGGAGACATTCTTCCCGGAAGTGCCGGTGCTGTTTACCGTCACCCGGACCAACGAGAAACTGCACATTCCACTTCTGCTGAGTCAGTACGGTTATTCAACCTACAAGGGCAGTTAAAACCTGTTGATTTTAAACGGCAATAAAAAATACCTCCGCCAATACTTGGACAAATAAGCAAGATTGTGTAAGTTTTAAGTATTGGCTCTGGAGGAACATACCATGACAACGAAACCTGTGCTGGGTATTAGCGGCTGCTTGACCGGGTCCGCCGTTCGCTTTGACGGCGGGCATAAGCGTATGGGTTTCGTCATGGATGAGCTGGCCCAGTGGGTGAATTTCCGACCCGTTTGCCCCGAAATGGCCATCGGCCTGCCTACACCACGCCCTGCGCTGCGTTTGATCATGACGACCGGCGGCGACACGCAGATGCGTTTTAGCCATCCGCCGCATGATGACGTCACGCAGAAAATGGCCGACTTTACGGCCAGCTATCTGCCTAAGATCGGCGATCTCGCCGGGTTTATCGTCTGTGCAAAATCCCCCAGCTGTGGCATGGAACGCGTGCGCGTGTACGATGAAAACGGCAACCGGGGCCGCAAGGAGGGCGTCGGGCTGTTCACCGCCGCGCTCCTTGAAACCTGGCCGTGGCTGCCCGTAGAAGAGGATGGCCGTCTGCACGACCCGGTGCTGCGGGAAAACTTCGTCGAGCGCGTTTTTGCGCTGCACGAACTGAACACACTGCGTAAAAATGGCCTGACGCGCCGCGCGCTGCTGGATTTTCACAGCCGCTACAAACTGCAGCTGCTGGCACACCATCAGGCGGGTTACCGTGAGATTGGCCCATTTGTCGCCTCGCTGCATGAATGGGACGATCTGGACGCGTTCTTCGAGGCGTACCGCGAAAAACTGATGACCATCCTGAAAAAGCCCGCCTCGCGGAAAAATCACACCAACGTGCTGATGCATATTCAGGGCTATTTTCGCAATCAGCTTAACAGCCGCCAGCGGGGTGAGCTTCGTGACGTGATCCTGCATTACCGCGAAGGGCTTCTGCCCATTCTTGCGCCGATCACGCTGCTAAAACATTACCTTGCCGAATACCCGGATCAGTATCTGATGACGCAAAACTACTTTGATCCCTATCCTGATGATTTGGGTCTGCGTCTGGCCGTTAAATAATCAATAAGGCGAAGGCCCCCATTGACCCTCAGGGGCCCGAAGCAGTAGCCCGTTTAGACGACATCCTCACTGTCGTCTCTTTTTTGCATTTCGCATGAAAGGCTGTAAATATATACAGGTTAAAACGCAAAAAAGGGATCGGCCTGTGATTAACACCCTGCACATTCAAAACTACCGCTCAATTCGCGATATGTCGCTGGAGCTGGAACAGCTCAACATTGTCTTCGGCCCGAATGGCACCGGAAAATCAAATATTTACAAGGCGATCCACCTGATGCACAGCGCCGCGCAGGGGCAGTTTTCTCAGGCTCTGGCGAATGAAGGCGGGATTTTGAAAGTGTTCTGGGCGGGTAAAACCCGCAGCGACCAGCTGCGACGGATGAACCTGGCGGTAGAAACCGAAACCTACGAATACGAGCTGCAGGTAGGCTTTGTTGAGAAGCTGCCCTATCCCTCGCAGTTTCAGCTCGATCCGGTGATCAAGGAAGAGTCGCTCTGGCTGAGCGGCCAGCACCGCCGCCCGTCGGCACAGCTGATGAAGCGCAGAAATCAGGCGGTTTTCCTGAATAACGTCCATCACGAGAAAGTGACCCACAGCGGCACGCTGTACGAGAACGAATCGGTATTCGGACAGCTCGGCGAACCGCACCTTTACCCGGAAGTGTCGCAGATGCGCGAGTCCCTGCGTAACTGGCGATTTTATCATGAGTTTTCCGTTGCAAGCGGCTCCATGATGCGTGCCCCGCAGGTGGGTTTCCGCTCTCCGGTGCTGGCGAGCGACGGCGCCAACCTCGCGGCGGCATTCCAGACCATTGTCGAGATTGGCGATGAACTGCTGCTGATGCGCATTCTTGATCAGGCTTTCCCCGGCTGCGTGTTTTACAGCGACAATACCGGCGGACGTTTTCGCATGATGATGCAGCGTGAGGGCTTAAGCCGCCCGCTGGAACCGGCGGAGTTCTCTGACGGCACGCTGCGCTTTTTGTGCCTGGCAGTGGCACTGTTAAGCCCGCGCCCACCGGCGTTTATCGCCCTCAACGAACCGGAAAACAGCCTGCATCCGCAGATGCTGCCCGCGCTGGCAAGCCTGATTGCCGAGGCCAGCCGCTACTCGCAGATCTGGCTCACCAGCCACTCGCCGGAGCTGGCGACATTGATTGAGAAGCACCGATCGTTTTCGCTGTATCAGCTGTCAATGACGGAAGGAGAGACGAAGATGGAGAAGCTGGGGTAAGAAGGGGCTTGCATTTTCTTTAACGCAAATAACCACAATATAATACGGGTCTTTTGGAAAAGAGTACAATGCCATCAGTATTTTAACGCGCATTTCTTATTCTGAGAGACACAACATGAAACACATTCTGACCGCATCCTTATTCGCCTTATCTGCCTCTGTCTTTGCGGGGTCTGCCCCACACTGGACGTATGAAGGCAAGAGTGGTCCGGAAAACTGGGGCGAGCTCAGTGACGAGTTTGCCACCTGCAAGACCGGGAAATTCCAGTCGCCCATCGATATCCGTAACGCCTATAACGCCACGCTGCCGCCGCTGGAAACGAATTTCCATACCGCCGCCGAAAAGCTGGTGAACAACGGCCACACCCTGCAGGTGACCGCCAGCGACGAAGATGAATTCCGTCTGGACGATCAAATCTTTACCCTGCGCCAGTACCATTTCCACACCCCGAGCGAAAACCGGATCAACGGCAAATCCTTCCCGCTGGAAGCGCACTTTGTTCATGCCAGCAAAGAGGGCGACGTCGCAGTGCTTGCCGTTATGTTTGAGGTCGGCCCGGAAAACAGCGCACTCAACCCGCTGCTGGCACGCCTTCCGAAGGAAAAGGACCACGAAATCTCGATTGATAAACACCTCGATCTTCGTCCGCTGTTCCCGGCTGACCTGCACTATTATCGCTTCAGCGGCTCGCTGACCACCCCACCGTGCACCGAAGGGCTGCGCTGGCTGGTGATGAAAAACACCGTCACCCTGTCAGAAAAGCAGCTGGAGATGTTTAAGCAAGCGCTTGAGCACAGCAATAACCGTCCGCTTCAGCCGCTGAATGGCCGCGTGATTGTTCAGTAAGGTGTGGTGAGTTAAAAGCATCCGCAGGCCGGGTCTCCCGGCCTAAAAGACGGTGTTACTTCATGTCGCATCATGCCTGGCTACAGACGGCTGAATACGAAACGTCTTGCGCCACTCCGTCGGGCTGACGCCAAAACGCGCCTTAAACTGTTGTCGCCAGGTCACCGCAGAGTTAAACCCCACCAGCTCGGCCACGCGTTCAACCGGCATATTGCCAGCTTCCAGTAAGATCTGGCTGCGCCGCAGGCGCTCGGCGGTGAGCCAGTCGGCCACGGTCATGCCGGTGGCGTTGACAAAATGGCGGGTCAGCGTGCGGCGGCTCATCGAAACCACCTTCGCCAGCGAGTCGAGATTATGCGGCTCGGTAATGTGTTGCTGCAGGTAGTCGATCAGGCAGTTAATCCGTGCGTCGCGGGTGTCCTTCGGCACCGGCTGGGCAATGAACTGCGCCTGACCGCCTTCGCGGTGCGGCGGCACAATCATCCGACGGGCGATCTGGTTGGCAACCACGCTGCCAAAGCGCTGACGGATGATATACAGGCAGCAGTCCAGCGCGGCGGCGGTCCCGGCGGAGGTAATAATATTGTCGTCATCCACATAGAGGGCGTTGATATCAAGCTGGACGCGCGGAAAAAGCGACTGGAAGTGATGTTCAAACTCCCAGTGGGTGGCCGCGCGCTTGCCGTCGAGAATGCCCGCATACGCCAGCACAAACGACCCCAGACACAGCCCGACGATTTCCGCACCGTTGTCTCTTGCCTGCACCAGGCTGTCGAGCAGCACCTGAGGCGGGCGATCCAGCACGTGCTGCCAGTAGGGCACCATCACAATATCCGCCTGCGCGATGGCTGAAAAATCCTGCGTCGCGTTAAGGGCAAAGCCCTCTTTTGAGGTGAGAACACCGGGTTTTTCGGCGCAGATCGTCACGTTAAAGCGCTTTTCGCCGGAGACCGCGTCGCCAAACAGAATACAGGGAACGGAGTAGTGGAACGGGCTAAACCCGTCCACCGCGACAATCGCGACGTTGATAAGTGGCATCTGTCTCTCCTTCCCTTTTTGGTGCTCAGAATATAACGGTTTCGCCGTCCTGGGGAATGCTCACCGCATCACCGATCTGGTTCGCTTCCACGTATTCCCGCAGCGCGCGGCGGCTCAGCAGGCAGTGGTTAATGGCTTCCATGTGGACCGCCACAATTTTTGCCTGCGGCAGCAGGAAGTGAACGTTGAGCAGATCCTGTTCCCCCATAATGATGGGCCCGAAACCGATCACATGCGCGTATCCGGCATTAAGCACCACCACATCCGGCTGGTGTTTTTGCAGATCGGCCGCCACCGCATCACGCCAGACGGTATCGCCCGCGATGTAGAGCGTTTTCTCGTCGGGGTGGCGCAGAACCACACCGCAGGCTTCGCCCAGACGCTCTGCCAGCTCCGGCACCGCGTACGCGCGATCGGTACCATGCTGGCCGCCGTGGGTTTTCGCGATGCGGATATCACCAAAGGTGGTCTCGTCGGTCATGACTGTCAGGTTATGAAAACCCTGGCTTCGCAGCAGCGCGGCATCACGATCGTTTTGCACATAGATCGGTTTGTCTTTGGCGATCAGTTCCACCGCTGCGCGATCCCAGTGATCGTCATGGGTGTGGGTGACGATCACCGCATCGGCGTCCAGCAGCGTGCTGACGTCAACGGGCAGTTCAACCATTGGGTTACGGATCTCGGCCCGCGCCGTGCCGGGGAAACCGGGATAAGCGTCTTTTGCGGCCAGCATCGGGTCGATCAAAAAGCGTTTACCGGCATACGTGATCAGTTGGGTAGCATTGCGAATATGAGTGATGTTCATGGGCTATTCTCCTGTGCGTGTGATAAGGAGAATAGCCCGCGACCCGGCGTTAGCCTGTGGGCTAACGGGCGATGAACGATGAAATCGGGTCAATCGATAAACCGTTTACGCACCCGCTCCAGCGGCGCAATCAGCAGATTGATAAGCGGTTTGCGATCGATAACGATATCGGCGTTCACCGTCATCCCGCCCATCAGCAGACGCTTTTTGTTGTCCGGATCGGTAAACCAGGAAGGCACCCGCACCTTGGCAAGATAGTAGTTCTGCCCCTCCTGCAGCGGGATAAGCGCCGAATGCGCATCAATATTCACCTCGTAAAAATCAGACAGGGTGGCCTCCACCGAGCCATATTTATCCACCGGCCAGGAGTCAAAGCGCAGCTTCACCTTATCCCCTTTCGCCACCCGGCCCACGCCCGTGGCTGGCACATAGAGGTACCCCTCCATCGACGCGGCGGTGTTTTTACGGATCACCACCACCACCTCGCTGTTTTGCGTAATGGCCCGGCCCGGCGGGAAGTTGATCGCTACCACGTAGCCATCGGCAGGGGCCAGCATGGCCATCGTAGAGCTGCCCCGGCTGGAGAGGTTGCGGTCAATTTCGCTGATCCGGTTTTTCACGTACAGCAGCTCCTGGCTCAGGGAGTCGATTTGCGACTGAGTGCTGTCGGTCAGGCTGGTTTTGCGCGCCTCCAGATCGAGGATACTGCTCTCCTCCAGCGTCAGGTTAAGCTGCGCGTTGAGCACGTCGTTGTGGCTTTTATCCAGATCGACCTTCGACACATAGCCTTTCCCGGATATCGCTTTCCACGCCTCATAGGTATCGGTGCTGTTTTTGAGCAACGCACGCAGCTTTTTCACTTTGTCGCGGGATACCACAATCTGCCGGTCGGCAATATCCAGCTGCTGCGCCAGGTTTTTCCGGTACGTAGCGATAGAATCTTCAATGGTCTGCACGCGCTGCTCGCTGCGCTTTTTCTCCGCCTCCATCTGCTGGCGATCGAACTGCACCACCGAGCCCTGCTTGCCGCCGTAGTCCTGCGACACGGTAAAAAGCGGGTCATTCTCTTTCACGTACTGGCCTGGACGTACGGCAAAATCCACGATGGTGCCGGACTCTCTGGCACGCACTTCCACATCCCCCTGGGCCGGGATCAGCACCCCGCGCGCCAGCGTGGTTTCCGAAAAGTTAAAGACGATCGAAAAGACCAGCAGACAGAGAAAAAAGGAGATAAACAGCGTTAACACGCCTTTCAGCCGCGGGGCGTTGATCTCGTAGCTCTTTGAAAAATGGTGCGGGATCAGCGCCCGACGTTGTCGGTTTCGGTTTCTTAATTTCACGACATGTCATCCATGATAAATCACTGAAAGATCGTCCCATGCACTCCAGAGCGTGGGGGTTTTACGCAACGCGTTCAGCGTGGCGGTGGCGGCCTGACGGTACTCCGCAGGGGCATAGGTCTGGCTCTCCAGCGCAAATTCCGCCGAGTGCAGCGAACAGCCGGGCAGCAGCGTACGAATCACGTATCCGTAGCGCGTTAAAAAGCGCGTCGACACGTCCGTTAACCACGCTTTCTGGTCGCCCGCCTGGGTCATGAACAGCGGCGCATCCGGGAGGCGCTCATCCACCAGCAGCACGGTCACCAGCCGGTGCGGGGCGAAAAACGCCCCTGCCCGCCGCTCCTCGTGTGCCGCCATCAGCTTGTGCAGCGCGGGAAGGCGGGTAACAAACTGAAAGCGCACGTCGTCTGGCGCGGTGGCGAGCAGCGCATCCGCGATCAGGCCAAATCCGGCCCAGCGCATGCCCAGCAGCAGGGTGCGGGGCTGAGAATAGAAATCCTGCTCGCGGGTAAATGCAGCCACCCGGGCGTGGAGATCGAAACGCACGTTGCGCCGCCACAGCGCGGGCGGGAAGATCTGCTCGACAAAATGAAAGCCGCTCATCTCCAGGGCGTTCTGGCGCAAAAAATCGGGTGGGACGTCAGCCTCCGGGCAGCGCATAAACTGGCTGTAGTTTTGCGTGATCCGGCTTGCGAGCAGCGTGCGTCCGGCCTGCCGGGCGCAAAGTCGGGCGTAGAGACGGGGCAGAAACATCATTGCTCACTCTCCCGCAGCGTGCCATTTTCCATGGTGTAGAGCCGTCCATGACAGCCCACCACCTCCGGCGAGTGGGTGACAAACACCAGACCAATCCCCAGGCCACGCAGGTTCGCCAGCACCTTCTGCGCCGTGGTTTTATCGAGGTTTGCCGTCACTTCATCGCACAGCAGCAGCTTCGGCTGGCTGTACAGGGCGCGCGCCAGCACCAGACGCTGCATCTCGCCGGCGGAGAAAAAGGTATTTCCCGGCAGCAGCTCCGTTTCGTATCCGTGCGGCAGACGCGCAACCACGTGGTCAATCTCCGCCAGGCGGCAGGCAGCAATCACCCGCTCTTTGTCCGGCGCGCTATCAAAGCAGGAGAGGTTATCCAGAATGGAGCCGGTAAAGAGAATATCGTCCGCATGCACAATGCGAATATGCTGGCGCAAAGAGGAGAGATCGCACTCGGTGATCGGGATCGCATTGATCCGCAAACTGCCCGATGTGGAGAGCAACATCCCGGAGATCAGACGCAGCAGCGTGGTTTTCCCGGAGCCGCTCTGGCCGACAATCACCGCCTCTTCGCCCTGCTTCAGCGTCATGTTGATGTGCTGCAGGGTCGCCTCACGTCCCGGATAAGCAAAAGAGACATCCTCAAAGGCCAGACTGACGGGTGAAGTCACAATCTTCCGGCCAAACTGGCTGGCTTCAGAGGGGGCAAACAGCAGGTCGCCCACGCGATCCAGCGGCCCTTTCAGCGCATTTTTGTCCAGCAGCTTTTGCGCCACCTGTACCATCGCGTCGGAGAAATAACGTTTGTAGCTGATGTAGGCATAGAGCATCCCGATACTCATCTGCCCTTCCAGAATAAGCCACGCGCCGAAGCAGACCACCAGCAGCTGCTCGGCGTTGATCACCAGCAGCGAGGCAACATCAAAGCGGGCCAGCAGGCGCTCTTTACGCATCAGCCCGGCTATGTGCTCACGCTGGGATTTATCCATCACCGCGTCCCGGGCCTGCTCCATGTTGTTAGCCTTCAGGGTGATGATCCCCTTCTGCGTCTCCACCAGCAGCGATTCATACTTTGCGGTGCGCTCGATGGAGTCGTCCACCGCGCGCTGGTAAGGGCCGATCAGCGAAAAGCGGATCAGGAAGAACACCCCCATCAGCAGCATCGTCAGCACGGCGATTTTCACGTTATACAGCAGCATAAATAGCAGGCTGGTGAAGGCGATCAGGCTGGAAAAGAGGATCTGCACATAGCCATTGCTGATGAACTCCGCACAGGCATGCAGCGATTTTTCAATCGCCAGCACAATGCCCGGCGGACGGCTGCGGAACCAGCCGGTCTGGGTACGCAGCATATAGCGGCGAACCGACTGGCTGAGGTCGTCATAGGCGATGTTACGCATCAGGATCTCAAGCAGTTGCTTGAGGAACTTACCTATGACTTCAAAAATAAAGACGATAGCGAAAATGGCGGTGAGTAAGATCACCAGATCGTTGTCGTTGCGCGAGATGGCCTCATCCATGATCAGCTGCACGTAAGTGGGGCTGGCCAGCATGGTGATGAGGGTAAAAATCGAGAGCACAAACAGCAGCACCTGCCGCTGAAACAAGCTCGGGGATTTATTGGCCAGCCGCCCCAGCGTGAGCGTCTCGTCAGGGGATTTTTTGTCGAAGCGCGGCGTCGGCTTCAGCTCCAGCACGTAGCCGGAAAAGAGTTTTTGCGCCTCCTTGAGGCTGTAGCGACGCACGCCGCTGGCCGGGTCGTGGACCGTTACGCTGCGCCCGTCAACCTTCACGATCACCACGAAATGATTGCCGCGCCAGAAGGCGATGAGCGGCAGTTCGGCACTTTCAATTTCAGTGATTTCGCCCTTGAGCACCCGGCCCGTCATATTTTTATCGCTGGCGAGGGTCATGAGTTCCGCCATCGAGGTGCCCGCGTCGGCAGAGACGGTAAGCTCCCTGCGCAGCTGGCTGACGGAGACGTGGTGTTCATAGTGCCCCAGCACCATCGCCAGGCAGGCCAGCCCACATTCGGTATATTCATGCTGGCGAATAACGGGTGTCTTACCCTTTTTTTTATACTGAAAAAGCGAAAACATAATTATCCGTGGCTGAAATAAAAAAATGGCCCGGCAAAGCGGGCCATAAGCATAGGTCGATAACTTATGCGCTGAAGAAGCCGCCGATGAAGCCGCCCACCAGGCCAAACACACCACCGATGGTGCCGCCCAGCGCGCCTAACATCTGGCTGCCTGCGTTATAGCCTGCGCTCGCGCCCTGAAGGGCAGCAGCAAACGGATCCCAGCCACCGATGATGGCCTGTGCTTTTTTGAAATCGATAACTTGCATGATTGTCTTCCTGTTCGTTGAATTAGTTGTAGCTGCCAACCAGCGCACCCAGGAAGCCCATTGCGCCACCCAGAATTCCGCCAACCACGCCGCCTACCATGCCCATGATGCTTGCACCGGTGTCATAACCCAGCTGTGCACCTTTAACGAGGCCAGCGAATGGGTTTAATGCACCACCGATAATATCTTTCGCTTCTACGAATGAAATCGCTTTCATTTTATTCTCCTGTAGTTGTAAATCTTCAGCTTGCGCCAAAGGATAATTTCCTTTTATGAAGGAAAGCGGTTGTTACGGGCAGCGCGTAAGCGGGATGATTTTATTTCCATAAATAATCATCCGCCTTGCGGGCTGCGCGTAATTATCTATTTCCAGCCGTTGACCCGGTGGAAGATATTTTGAGTCATTATATTGTGAGCTACATCCCTGAGAAGAGACATATTTAAACCAGGTATTCCCGGTATTACTCACCACCCCGTTACTAAACGTATAATCAAAATGCCTTGTCCATGGTCGGACAATTAAAATAGCCTCAAGCGAAACCACCACATCCGACTGAATGCGTTGGCCTTTGCTCATCACAACCCGCGCCTGAAGCGGCGTCTCGGTGAATTTAACGCGATAATAGCGTTCTTTGCTGTCGTGCGGGCCGGTATAATAAAACTTAAATCCGGCCCGCTCGCCACTCTCCAGAGTTAACTGTTTTGGCGAGAACATCACCTCACCATCTTTTATTTCAGTCTCTTTCCCGTGTTCTTTTGGGACATCAACCTGAATAAGCGAAACAGTATAATTCTGTCGTACACTGGTATCGTTTTTTATTGGCTGAAAAACAACTTCTTTTTCAGGTAGAAAATCAATATTTAGATTTTCAATAATTAAAGCATTTGCGCTTGCGGAAATGAAGCAATTTATTGCGAAAATAGCCAGGAATTTTCCAGTCATACACGTTTAATTCCAGGATGCACTGACATCAATTCGACCCTGAGCCGTCACTTCACCAAACCACGTATTACCGTCATAGGTGGTTTTCGATACCGGGTTGTTCATCACAAACTGCAATACCAGCGGGGTTTTCCACAGCCACATGTCCGTCACGCCTGAGCTTATCTTGTCCCACTCTTCCGCATGGGTGGCGGGTGCGGGAATGGACAGCGCCTCGCCTTTGCAGTTATGCGCCTTCAGCGTTTGGCTTTTGCCCAGCAGCACGTTACCGGGGACAGGCACCGTGAAGCCGTTACCGCTAAAGGCACAGTAGTCCACGCCGTTCAGACTCTGCGTCGGCCCGGTGACCTTCACCGTGACCGCAATCGCGGCATCTTTTTGCGCGCCGCTGTAGGTAATGGTGTAGGGGATCTCTATCGGCCCCTCGCCAATCGTGCCTTTCCCGGAACCGCCCAGGCCGTTAGGGTCGAGCGTGTAATCCGGGTTATCCGGCACGATCGCAAGGCCTGGCTGGATAGGGTCAATCACCAGCCCGCCCCCCGGCTGGAAGCAGAAATCCGCCGCCAGCGAGCTGTTACCCGGCGTCAGGCACAGGCTGACGATATTGCCGATGTTGTTACCATCCCCCGCCTGCGCCACGCTCAAAATCAGCGCCTTCGGGAGGAAGATTTTCAGGTACGCCTTGCCGCCGTTTTTTTGCGGCGCCGCGAGGAAGGTATTCGCCAGCACGCGAGTGTCGCTCAGGATGCCGCCGGAGATGCTGTACCAGTTGCTCTCATCGAAGGTGATTTCCGCCGCCAGCCCCGTCCCCCCGTTCATGTGCGATTGCAGCACGCCGTTCACGCGGGACGAGGTCAGCGCCAGCCCCGGGTTGTAGCCAGTGATATCTTCCCCGACAAAGGTGTATTCCAGCAGTTCGCAAAGCACACCCGACACCGTATTGCGGGTGTATTTAGTACACGTCGCCCCGGTTGAACCATCCACAATGGTCACCTCGCCGCTGATCGGGTCAATGCCCAGATCCAGCGCCCGCGAGTTGGTCATGGTCAATGTGCCGACCTTATGCAGCGTGTTGGTGGTGGTGACCTTGCCGATAGAGGAGATCTGCGGCGTGGAAGTAATCGTCACCTCGTTACCAGGTGCAGCATTGAGCAGATAATCAAAGAACGGATCCCCCAGCACCCAGCGGCCATAAGCGGTGCCCGGCTCAATGACCGGCGGTTTCACCACCATGGACGTGTCGGAATAGCTGGTCGTCGCGGTATAGCCCGTGGTACCACAGCTTGACGAACACGCGGTGCCCTTAAAGAACGGCGAGGCGCTGGAGCCTGTGACTCTGAAGTTGATGGTCAGCGGGCTGCCTGCCGGGCCGTTAAAACTGTTGTCCGGAATATAGGTGGCAATCCCGTTGTTGGTTTTCGCACTCAGGGTGGGCCACTCCCGCGAGCCGTGTAAAAACGCGGTGGAGGTGCTGTTCAGACTGAACAGCGCCGCCGTGTTGCCCGTCCCGTTGTTGTCCGGGTTGTTGATCGCGAAATAGGGCATCTGCTGCGCCTGCGCCGCCGCGCTTAGCAGCAGCAGATTAAGAGCGAATATCTTTTTCATCGTCACGTTCCCGTGTTCCTTTTGCTTCCTGCCAGACGAAATCGCCTTTATCGCAGGAGATGTCCCCAAGCCACAGCGCGCCACGGTTGGACGCAATATCCAGACGCACCTCGCAGACGCTGTCGTCCGGCGTGGCAATGCTGAGCACCGGATTGTTCTTGTCCACGTCAATCACGAAGCGACCGTCGTTTTCGGTGCGGGTCAGACCCACGTGGTTTTTGATTTGCGTGGCGCTCACCGGATTACCGTTGGCATCAACAAGGCGGCCAAACAGGGTGACGATTTTTTTCACCTGCGGCTTCATCACCACCGTGTTCCCCGGGTAAACCGTGATATGACGACGGGCGTTTGCGCCAACGTCATAGCTTTCGGTGCCGGTTTCACTGTTCATGACCTCCAGGTCATAGGCCTGATAGGCCGGTAACGACAGCCAGGTTTTATCGCCCTTGATGCGCTCCGTGCGGCCGTTGAGCTTCAGCGTGAGCGACTCGTCGGACTTAAGCCCGGTACTGACGATCACCCCTGCGCTGTGGGTGCCTTTACCGGCCGCAACCGCCTCTTTCGACCAGCCCACGCTGCCGTCGCTGGTCAGCGTGGAGTTCCAGCCTTTGCTGGTGCCGCTCTGCACGCTCAGAATGTTGCTGTTCCACGGCGTGTCGAAGCTCACGCTGCCCCCGCCGCTCACGGTGCGATCCTGGTTGCTGCTGAAGGCACGTGAAACGTTGGCGGTAACCGACTTCAGGTAATCCCCTTCGAACTGGCGGCTGGCGCTGACGTTAAGCGCCGTGCCGGTATCGCGGTTATGGGAAACGCCCACCGAGACGGTGTTACCCAGCGGGATCGAGAAATCGAGCATCACGTAGCGGTCTTTCTCTTCGTAATAGCCTTCGTATTTATTGCGCGACATCCCCACCCGCAGGCGCGCCGTACCATAACGACCGGCATACAGCCCCTGGGAGTAGTCAACCTGATAGCGTTTATAGCGGTATACGTCGTCTTCCTGTCGCATCAGGCTCAGGTTGCCGGCGGACGGCAGGCCAAACGACGGCAGGCTGAACGATGCCCCCCACGTGTTGCCTTTGTTTTCATAGATATCAAGGAACTTGCCGCTGGAGAGCTGCTCATGCGAGTACCAGACCGAACCGATATTCCACGGCAGGCTGACGTTAGCCCCGTAGTTGGCGCGGTACGTTCCGTCAGAGGCGGCCATCGTCTGGGTATTCACCGAGAAGTACCCGGTCAGGTTCAGGGAGGCCCACAGTTCACTGACCACGTGTTCGCGCATCATATAGCCGGAGGCGTTCCAGTCGACCATCCCGCTGCGCTTGCTGAAGGAGGCGCCGACCAGCGACATGGTGTCTTTATGTTTGGTGTCGTAATCGTAGTAGTAGCTGTTGTCCTGCTCGTTTTTCCGTTTGGCGTACTTCTTATAGTTGACGACGGATTTGTCGCGGCTATAAATCCCGCCCCACGTCTGCCAGCGCAGCGATTCCGACACGTTGTTAGTGAAAGGTTTGTTCACGGTGTACATGCTCCGTGACACGGTGCGGCTGCCGCTGACCACCTCGACTTCCACGCTGTAAATCCCGTAGGGCAGCGCGCTGGTGTCGATTTCGTGGTTACCCACGTCAAAGCGCTGAATACCAATAAGCTGGCCGTCACGACGAATGCGGGCTTCTCCGGCGGTCGGGAAATAAACCACGATCGGCGTCAGGGAGAGGGTATTGTCCCGCTTACGCGAGTTGGCCTGGTTCCCCACGGAGACGCCGTACACCTCTCCGCCGGAGATCCCGCTGACGCTGGCGAGAGACTGCATCGCCCAGCCGTTCAACATCCCGGCGGCGTAGCGCATGCCCTGATAGTCACGTTCCCACATCACCGCGTTCATCTGGGTGTCGCTGCTGTTCTCGTTAACGTAGCCCGAGCCATCGACCAGCAGGTGATCGACCCCCATCGAGACCCAGCTTTTGGCGTTGAGATAGCCGGATGACCAGCTGTCGCCGTAGCCGCTCTCGGTGTGATACGCCCCCAGGTTATAGGAGAGCGTGCCGCTCAGATCGTCTGATTCAGGGGCATCGATATCCACCTCACGCGGACGAATATTGACCCCGTAGTCACGTTGGGAGAGGTTCAGCAGCAGGCGCATTTTTTTCTGATCCAACTCGAACGCCGACCCGGCGCTCACCGGAATACGCATATGGTCGTCAAACTGCTTGCCGTTGATGCTTTGCAGCAGCGTCCGCATCTCTTTTGACAGGCGAATACCGTTGTCTGACTCCTGGACCTGGACATCGCGCAGCCCGAGCTGCCGGTCTTCTGCGTAGATCGTTACGTCGCCAATACGGACATACTCGCTCACGTCACCGGTGCTGCCCGCCTGTTGCACTGCACCCGGGCGGGTATTGACCAGATAAACGGGGATTTTGATCCCCTGCTCCAGCAGGGCATAGAGCGAGTCGGGAAAACGGTAATTAGCGATAACCACGGAGCTGGAGGCCGCATGCGCATACGCGGGCAAGAGGCCGGATGTGCACGCCATCATCACCGGCAACACTAATTTATTTTTCACCATGCATCCTTACTTAACAGGAATGAACTGTTTCAGGTCCCAAATTCCGAGATGAAAATGGCTGTCCGTTACGTTGATATCGTCGATCGCGCGGGAGGTGCCCGGCATCAGGTAAAAGTTTTTGACGCACGGCGTGGTCGGCGATTCCGGGTTGGGTTTCAGGCAAGTTCCGCTCGCGTTCACGCGAAACGCGGTATTGCCCTTATTGGTGATCTTCCCGGCCACGTAGACGAAATCGACGTTCTTCTTGCGGGGCTGGACCACCAGAATGGTGCTCACCACGGCGCGGGTCATCCCTTTGCCATTCTTTTGCGTGCCGTTGTCGAGATCTTCGCTGACCCCTTCATCAATGAAGGTAATGCGGTAATAGCGCTCCCGATCGTCGGCCTTACCGTGATAGTAAAATTTGACGATATTGCTGGTTCCGGCGGGCATGACCATGCGCGTGGGTGTCAGCAGCAGCTCGTCGGTTTGCTCTGGATTAATCACCACGCCTTCATCCATCGGGCTGCTGATACGCTGGGCGCTGATGGAAATAATGCGCACGCTGTCCGCTTCGTTTTTTAATTCCTTGGCGGTGGAATCCGCATCGGCAGGAATAATGGTGGTGACTTTGCCAACATTAATCGCCAGCGCGGAGGAGGAAATAAATAATAAAGAGAAGAAGATGGGTTTGAGGCTAAACATGATATTTCCCTAAACAGGGGCTTACGCCCCTGTAACTGTCAGCTCTTAGCCCCAGGTTGCGCGGAACGCAACGGAGACAGTACCTTCCCACAGGCTGTTGGTCAGGTCTTTGAACTCTTTCGCCGCACCGGTGCTGTCCTGTGCAGAATCGACGTAGAACACAAACTTGTCCTGGCCGGTCACTTCGGTGTTTGCCGTCGCGCCTGCGCTGGTGGTCAGGTTCCACAGGCCAGAAGAGACGCCGGTGTTGTTTGAAGAGTCAACCAGGGTAGTCCATGCCGTTGACTTCGTACCCACTGTGCCACCGATGGAGCCCAGATCGGTCCCGCCAAAGCGCGCGCCCACTTTCAGTTTGGTTGCTTCGCCGCCAACGCTGAACAGGGTGTTGTCAGAGTCATCAACGATAGCTTCCAGTTTGAAGCTGGTTGCAGAAGAGTGATCGCCACGAATAGCCACATCAAACAGACCGGTGTCGGTGTTAAAGGCTTTCGTGTTTGCGCTATAAACGAAGTTCAGTGCGCGTGTTGGGGTGACAACCAGATCGGAATCGCTGTCTTTCGTTGCAGAAGCTTGCCAGGTTGCAGAAGCGGTAGTTTCCGCTGCATGAGCAACGCTCAGGGCAGAAAGAGACAGCAGTGAGCCCAGAACGATAGCGTTCAGTTTATTCATTTATTTAGTCCTTCAAAAAAGAATCCAGATGTTTAAAAAAGGGGAGCCCCTTTTTCGGGGCGAAGTATAGTCACCCGAAAAATAACGAGGCAATACAGAAAATTTCATTCCCTTTAAAGCAAAAGATGAAAAATATCCGCCTGCTTTTGCATCTTGTTGTTACATAATGAATAAAATTGAGACTTTTTGATGAATAGATAAACATCTATTCTGGTCATTCTGCAGAATATCAGGATGTGGGTACAGCCACGCACATCATTATTGGTAATACCAACCCTTTAATTAGCCAGGCATGACCTTTAACTCGGGTAACATAAAAGAAGTCGATACTGTCCATTAGCAGCTCATTGACAATTCCATCCGGGGCAATGTCATCATCAGATTTCTGCAGTTTTTTTCCTTTAATATAGTAAATATCACTGCCAGCAACTTTCTCAACGTTAAGGACATAGTTTCGGTCAATCAAATAACGTTTGTCGCCGCGGGTGAATACCCCTTTATGGATCACCGTGACAATATCGCTGCCATTAAAAAGAAACAGCGTGGTTAACGACAGGGCGGTCGACTCTCCAGTGGAATAGTTTTTCCTGGAAACCGTATCAGACTGACAGCCAAATCCCACTTCCTGAGTTCTTTTCGGGTAAAGCACGGCAATGACGATAACGGAAAGCAGCAGTACCACGCCCAATAATATACCCATCTGTCTCTTCGACATGATCTTAACTCCCTGTCAGGCTTCTGTAAGAGATACAATTTTTATAGCTATCGGCGCCATCCTGCAGATAACAGACGGCCAAAAAATCATTTTCCAGCTGTGACTTTTTAAATTTTGAATAATAGGCATCAGCAGCCTGATGTTCGCAGTCGATATGTTGACGGGCGATCGCCTCTTTAGCGCGGTTAAGATAGACCTGCAGCGGCTGATACATGTTCTTATCAATAAGATAAACCGTACAGCGGTCAATTTTGCCCAGCCGATAGATATCGGACTCCTTCGGACGATCGGCGACGCGCATATTTTGATAGAACAGCAGCGCGGCAATACCCATTATTGCCACCAGCGCCATCACGAACAGGGTGGTAAAGCCGCTGTCCCGTCGACGCAAACCTTCAGGCGGGTCTCGCTGCTGCGTCACAATATCGACGGTTTCCGCCACCATTTTTTCCGGAGCGGCCACGGGCGGCCTGACAGTGTGATGTTCAATATGCGCGGCCAGACTAAAACCTTTTCCACGAATGGTCTTAATCAGTAGCGGGTCACGTCCTAAACTCCGAAAAGCTTTTCTAATTTCACTTATGGCAACATTAAGACTGACCGAGGAGCCGGAAAAACCCCGGTCTTCCCAGACTTTCTTAATCAGGTCGTCCCTGTCGAGGGTTTTACCATTATTAATGATGAGTTCATATAACAAACGTGCCGCCTGATTTGATAACTTAATGGAAGATTCCTCTTCTCCATTTATCATGATCACACCGGAGTCCACTTCATAAAGCATTGCGAGATCAATAAGATACTTCATATGATTGTTACACCACTGTTATAAACGACTGTATTTCCCTCGCAATAATAGGTCTAAAGAGGGTGTGGTCAAGTCATCAAATATTATTTGAGCACGCCGCATAGAAAACTTCATAAATTAACAATTATTAATTCATTAATTAAGACCTTCGAATGAAGGCATTTAGGTTATGATCCTTAAAAGAACGTTATAGCAAGATTATAATCTCATTATTTTGATCTTAACGGAATAATGTTTTGTTATGTATCTTTTTGATGCAACATAATATCGTCAAGGCTCGTACTCAGGTCGCGATGCGCGTAAGCCTGTCACAGCGTGTTGCGCAGCCGGGAAACATTCTTTCTTAGATAAAACAAAATATTATGGAGTTTATCATGTTCAAAACGATCATGACCGTATCTGTGCTTGGCGCAGCCATTGCCTCTACTCACGCCATTGCCGCAGATAACTCAGCGGGTGGCGTAATTAACTTTACCGGTGCTATTACCGATACCACCTGTACGATTAATGGCGGGAAAAGCGCGGATATGACCGTCGCCCTCTCCCCCATTTCGGTTAAGGATGCCGGAACAACGGTTGGCCTGATTACAAAAAATAAAAAATCCATTTCGTTAACCTTCTCTGGCTGTACGCCAGCAGCAGGTACGACCGGTACGCCGCTGAAAGTGTATTTCTCCAGCGCCGATAATATTTCTACCGACGGCAAATACCTGCTGAATAACAGCGTTAATGAAAACGACGCCAGCGTGGCGCGTAATGTCGGTTTCGCCTTAGTTGAACCAGGTAAATCTACGCCGGTTACGCTGAACCAGGCTTATACCACCAGCATTATGGGTACCTCAGCGGCGCCAGATTCAGAAACGCTGACGCTGGACGTTTATTACTATAAAACCAACGCCGCTGCTGCAACGGTCGGTGCGTTGAGCTCTAACGTGACCTACACCATTTCCTACCTGTAATTTCAGTTAATCAGGCTTCGTCCCGGCGAAGCCTGTATTTAAGGTTACCAATATGCGTAAGATTATTATGCTGGCATCTCTGCTGCTCAGCGCGGGCAACGCATGGGCCAATATTGTGATTAATGGCACGCGTGTTCTTTATCCTGAGAATAACAAAGAGGTCATTGTTCAGTTAATCAATACGGGTGATGCCCCTGCGCTGGTGCAATCCTGGATTGATGACGGCGATATTAACTCCACCCCGGAAACGGCAAACGTTCCTTTTCTGTTATCGCCACCGGTGGTGAAGGTCAGCGAACATAATGGTCAGCAATTGCGGATAAAAAAGTTGCCAGCGAATTTACCGGGCGATCGCGAATCGGTCTTTTTCCTGAACGTGCTCGACATTCCGCCAAAGCCGGAAAATATACAAAACCAGAATACCGTTCAGCTGGCGATTAAATCACGCATCAAAATGTTTTATCGCCCGGCCTCGTTAACCGGCACGCTGGATAACGCAACGGGGAAACTGACGCTAATTGCCAGCGGTAAACAGTTCCGCATCGTTAATGACAGCCCTTTCCATATTACGGTTGCCAATATTTCCCAGGGCAAAATCAAATTACTGCAGGAATCACCGATGGTCGCGCCATTTGGTCAACTCACCGTCGCAACAAAAAACGCGGTGAAACGCGGCCAAACCTACCAGCTGATGTATGTGGATGATTTGGGTGCGTATAAAACCCGCACGCTCACCAGCCAGTGATCGGAAAGACTCACCATGAAAATGAAACAAAACAGGCTCTGCATGCTGGCTGTCTGCTCGCTTCTGCTTTCGCATAAATCAGGTGCGGTAACGTTTGATACCTCCCTGCTTGCTGGCGCATCCGGTGAGTCCGATCTGTCACGCTTTTACGAAAACAACGCCATGCCAGCCGGTCCCCAGGAGATGGATATTTACGTCAACGGAGACTGGAAGGGGCGCTATACGGTGACCTACGGCGAGCAACAGGATGACGTTCGCCTTGCCTGGAAAGACGCGCTTATGCTGGGGATCAACACCAAAGCGATTCCGGCCCCCGCCATTACTGACGGCCAGGTGCAGCTGCACGATCTGGTTCAGGGCGGCGAGGTAAAAACGGACACCAGCACGCTGAGTCTGGCACTCACCGTGCCACAGGCGGCCGTCTTACGTACCGAAGAGGGCTATGTTGCCCCTCAGTTCTGGGACGAAGGGATCCCGGCGCTGATGCTCTCCTGGAACACCACCTGGTACAACACGCGAACAAAAGGTTCCGCCAAAGAGACCAACGATGATTTTTACGCCGGGCTGGATTCCGGTGCCAACCTGCTCGGCTGGCAGTTTCGCGACAGCAGTACCTGGCGCAAATCCGCCAGCGGTGACAGCAGCTGGCAGAATAACACCCGCTACCTGCGCCGCCCGCTGGCGGCGCTGAAATCCAACCTGACGCTGGGCGACTTTTATATTCCCGGCGATCTGTTTGATTCCCTTCGTGTGCGCGGCGTGTCGCTGGCGTCCGATATGAAAATGCGCCCTAACTCGCAGCAGGGCTTTTCACCGGTGGTACATGGCGTGGCGCGCACTAACGCCCTGGTGAAGGTAATGCAGAACGGTAACGTCATCTATCAGGAGAACGTTCCGCCGGGCCAGTTCACCCTCGACAGCATTCAGCCGACCGGTTCAGCGGGCGACCTGCTGGTGGTCGTGCGCGAAGCGGACGGTTCCCAGCAATCATTCACGGTGCCTTTCTCTGCCGTGCCCGGCATGCTCAAAGAGGGTGTGAGCGAGTACAGCGTGGTGGCGGGAAAGGTTCATCAAAACACCCTTGAGGCGGACCCGGCGTTCCTGCAGGCCACGCTGCGCTATGGCTTTAATAACCTGATGACCGGCTATACGGGCACGATCGTGAGCGATAATTATCAGGCGGGGCTTATCGGCACCGGCTGGAATTTGCCCTTTGGCGCGGTATCCGTGGATGTCACCCACGCCAAAACCACGCTGCAGGACAGAACCGACAGCGGCCAAAGCTTTCGCGTGTCGTACAGTAAATTTATCGATACCACAGCCACCAACTTCACGCTGGCGGCCTACCGCTACTCCACGAAAGGGTATTACAGCTTTAGCGACGCGCTTTACTCCCGGGAAGGGTATCAACGCCTGAAAGCACAGTATGACGAGTATGAAGATCGCTTCGGGGTCGCCCCGGAGATGACGATGAGCACCTGGGATGCCCTGCGCGCCGCACAGCCTAAAAACACCTTCACGCTTAACCTGAACCAGCGTCTGCCCGACAACTGGGGCACGGTGTTTGTCTCTGGTACACAGCGCGACTACTGGAATTCCCGCCAAACCTCGCGCGAATATCAGGCCGGCTACTCCAACGCCATCGGCCGGGCAAGCTATACCGTCTCCGCCAGCCGGGTGCGCAACAGCGAGCGTGAAGAAGAGACGCGTTTTTACCTCTCCCTCAGCCTGCCCTTCTCGCTGTTTGATAACAACGCGTGGGTCACCTCCAGCCTGACGGCCAGCGACTCGCATTATGAACAGAGCAATATCAGCATGAGCGGCAACGCGCTGGCGTCGAACCGCCTGAGCTATACGCTCTCCGGCAGCAATGCGCGGGGCGGGAACAACACCGCCAGCGTGAACACCGCATACCGGGCAAACTTCGCGACGCTTGGTGGCTCCTACAGTGAATCCTCCGACTACCGCCAGATGGGGCTGAACGGGCGCGGCAGCCTGGTGGCCGTGCCGTGGCATCTGCTTGCCTCCAACGAAACCGGTTCCACCATGACCATTGTCGATGCGCCGCAGGCGGAAGGGCTGATGGTTAACGGCGACGAAAGTATCGTGACCAACCGTGATGGCGTGGCGCTGGTGCCTTACGCCACGCCGTACCGTAAAAATGCCATCACCCTGTCCGAAACGGCGAACAGCCGCGGGGCAGAAGTGCTGGGCAACATCGCTAACGTCGCCCCTTACGATGGCGCGGTGAACTATATCCGCTTCGATACCGACCAGCGCCAGTCCTGGATGCTGCGCGCCACCCGCCCGGACGGGGCACCGTTGCCGTTTGGTACCGAAGTGCTGAACGAGCGCGGCGAGTCGGTGGGTTATGTCGGCCAGGCCAGCGTGCTCTACATTCGCGCGGAACAACCACCACGTGAGCTTAGCGTTCATTTGCGTGGCGGAAATTGCACTATCGCCGCACCGGCGTGGGGACTGGAAAGCCCGTCCTCTGTTTGCCATTACTAACGGAACATCAACATGATACGGTTACTGACCTTTCTGTTTCTCGCCTGCGTCAGCGGGGCAAGCTATGCCACCTGTTCCGGGGGCAGTATTTCCTATGGCCCGCCGATCAGCGTCGATCTGTCGGATAAGCTGACGCCCGCCACGCCGACCTGGACCGGGAGCTTCAGCACCCAGTACAGCGGCTCGTTTAACTGCTCAACCGGCAACAGCGAGTTTTCTTACACGCCGATCCTCTCGACCGACAGTAAGTACGCCACCATTCTGGGCTTCAGCAATGACAAATACAGGGTGCGGGCGGAGATCACCAGCACGCATCCCAACAAGACGCTGAGCGCGAGCGGTAACCATACGGCTTCAGAACTGAATACGCCGTTTACCGTGCGCTTTACGCTGGTTGATCAGAGTGGCACGACCCTCTCGGGGGACACGGCGACCATGAGCGATGTCTTGTTCGTCAGCGATATGAGCGGCATGTCGTTCTGGGAGATCATTACCTGGCCGATCAATCAGCTGGTGAAAATCGTGCAGTGGCTGTTTAACGGCTTTAAGTGGCCATACGATAACCGGGATATGTTTGGCCAGCCGATGACCATCAAATATGCACCGAAGCTGACCACCTGCTCTTTCGACAACGCGGGGCTGACGGTTCATTTACCTACGCTGGGTATCCCACAGTTGAGCGCCTCTGCCCAGCCAGGGCTGACGCCCTTTACGCTCAATATGAGCTGTCAGAATCTGGGGACAAACGGGACGTCTGACCGGGCGATTGAGATGTTCCTCTCCAGCACGCAACTGCTGTCGACCGACAGTTCCGTACTGGTTGATACCAGCAGCGGTGCCGCACAGGGCGTGGGGCTGCGGCTGATTCAGCGGAATAACCCGCAACAGCCGGTCATCTTCTCGACCTCTACCACCAGCCGCGGAAATGCCACGCTGCTGTTCAACGTGGCGGCGGGCGGGGCACTGAGCAAGACGTTCACCCTGCCCATGGCGGCGTCCTATTATGTCTGGGTACCGGCGAAGGTCAGTCAGGGCAAACTCAATACGACGGCGACGCTGAATATTATCTACCCCTGATGCGCATCTGCCGGGACGCTGTCGTTCCGGCGAATCGACGCTTAACTCCCGATCCGGCCCGCCATCTGCAGGTATTTGATGAGTTCGCTGTGGTTGGTGAGGTTGAGTTTTTTCATCGCATTGTGCTTTTGGGTGGCGATGGTACTGGCCGAGCGGCTTCGCAGCTGGGCAATTTCGGTCACGGTGTAGCCTTCCACCAGAAGATGCAGCACCTCCCACTCCCGGGCGGAAAGCACCGAACGCGAGCGCGCGCCAGCGCGCATCATTCCCTTCAGATACGATGAGACACGCGGCCTGGCCTCTTCTGCTCTGAGCAGCGCCTGTAATTCTCTTTTCAGCTCGCCGGGCTCGTCCTGCAGGGAAAGGGTCAGCTCGTATTTCATCTCCAGCACCCTTTTTAATAATCCGTACTGTAATTCAGGCACAAAAAGTACACGCTTAACGTGGTGCGTATGACATAACATATTGAGCCGGTTACTGGTCTGTACGCTCCACGATTTATGGTTAAACAGATAACTGAACTCGGCCATAACAATATCGACCTGACCGTCGCTAATGGCATCAAAGAGCTGTTCTGTTGATTCCACCATTGATATTTGCAGAGAATATTCAGGCAGTAATTTACGCAGCGCATCGCTTATCATCTCCTGCAGAATATTGACCCGATAAAACACAATAATCCTGAGAGTGAATTCAGAAAAAATCATATTATTTCATTATTAACACGATAAAAGGAGACTGATAGTAGTGTAATAAGCCCATGCTCACAACTTATTCCCACCAGGATTTTAACGCCCGGGAGGCTAAAATTCCTGGCGAAGCAACACAAGTGGCGAACCAACACCCAAAACGTGCTAAAACCCCGCCTAAAAACCCCATAAAAAGAGCGTGTTATCCATATCAAACCTTAACAAACGCCATTTCTCAGGATAAAAATCTATCTCTAATATTATAAGAAGATTAAAAATATTAGATCTCACCTTAAAATATTTTTTGAATTTTATCTTTCGATAATAAAAGGGATTGGCTTTACGCAATACATTCTCCTGGCATACATTTTATGCCATGTCTCGCGACAAAGGCATGGGTGACCGCACGATTCAAATAACTGTTTCTCTTACACGGACCGGGTGCCCAACTAAAGGAGAATGACCATGAAAGAAACAATACATGTGGCCGTTATTGATAGTTGTGAGTTCACAATGATTGGCCTGCAATATCTTGGCAACCGTGAACCTGACGCGCATCGGGATGTTATTTTCCATGGGTTCAGCAATATTGAAGATTTTCTCCTCAGCGAACAAACTTGGGACATCGTCATTTATGATCCACTGAATATCGGCAGTTTTATGATTACGCCCAATGAAGATATTCTGCGCATTAAAGAAAAACAGCCAGCGGCGAGGATCTATATCTATTCGTTATCCGTCGGTTTTCTGAAATTTAAGCATGTGGATGGGGTCATCAATAAGCGCGTGTCGCTGGGGGATATCAAGGCGATGTGGCAAATCCTGATGAGCCAGACGCCAAAAGCGTTAAACCATTACAACGTGAGCATTACGACGCGGCAGCGCCCTGCAAGGCTCTCCAACGAGGAAGCGAGCGTGCTGCGAGGTTACTCATGTAACCTGAAAACCAAGCAAATTGCCCGTCAGCTCGGCTGCAACGTCAGGCTGGTTTATTTCTACAAAAACAATGCCATGAATAAGCTGAAGGCCGTGCGGGGCCCCTCGTTCTATCAGAGCATTCGCTGGATCCTGAATTAACTTCCCGACCGTGTGTCGTTTGCCTTTGTTCCCGTGTCCGCGGGAACCTTTTTTTCTGCAGGTCTTGTCATGTACACCGTGCTTCCCTCTCCCCTGCTGCATGCCATCACCGGATTGCGGTTTCAGCCTTTAGTCGATTTGCATTCCGGCCAGGCGGTGGCGCATGAGGTTCTGGTGGAGATCCACAACGTGAATCTTGACGCACTCTTCGCTTCACTGCCCACCCGCAGCGCGCTGCAAATTTTTTTCTGGCAGGCCAATACGCTGCTGCAGATGCCGGACAAAGGCCAGTACTGGCTTAATCTCCCGGCAGACCAGCTGCTTGATGCTAAAGCCATCGACCTGTTGCTTGCGCTACGTCACCAGCAGCGCTTAACGATAGAAATTCAGGATCCGTTAACCGTGACCCGCATGAGTGCCGCAGAGCAACGCGGCATCCATCACGCCCTACTTCAGCTTAAGGCGGCGGGCTGGAAAATCTGGCTGGATGATCTGACTCAGGAACTGGCAGACGACTATGCGCGTCTTGCTCTGCCGGTAGATGGCATCAAGCTGGACCGCTCAGAGCTGAGCTCTCCCGCCCGCTTTGACGCACTGGTTCACTTCGTCAGAGAGAAGATTGCCCGGGCTGTTGTCGTCGAAGGCATTGAAACCGCGCAGGACTTACAGCGAGCCTGCGTCTCAGGAGCACGGTTTGGCCAGGGTTTCCTCTGGCCGGAAAGCCGGATAGATGCCAGCGTGACGGTGTAAATCCCGCGGGCATTACCAGCCCGGCACCGCTCCGCCGTTAAAAATGGTCTCCGCCGCCTTCACCACCTCCGGTGACTGATAGGACTGGATAAATTCCTTTACGTTCTCTGCGTCTTTATTGTCTTCGCGCGTCACCACGATGTTCACGTACGGCGAGTTTTTATCTTCAATAAAGACGCTGTCATGCACCGGGGAAAGCCCGGTTTGCTGGATATAGGTGGTGCTGATGATGGCAACATCCACTTTCGGGTCATCCAGCACGCGCGGCAGTTGCGCCCCTTCCAGCTCCATAATGTTCAGTTTTTTCGGGTTAGCGGTGATATCCAGCGCGGTTGGCAGCAGGCCCACGTCCGGTTTCAGGGTAATCAGTTTCTCTTTTTGCAGCAGGAGCAGCGCGCGACCGAGGTTGGTGGGGTCATTAGGGATGGCAATGGTCGCCCCGTCTTTCAGGTCAGACACGGATTTGATTTTGCGGGAATAACCGGCCATCGGGAAGACGAAGGTATTCGCTACGGCAACCAGTTTGTAGTTATGCGCCTTGTTATCTTCTGCAAGGAACGGACGATGCTGGAAGACGTTAGCATCCAGTTCTCCCTGGTTGGTGGCATCGTTGGGCAGCAGCGAACCGCTAAACCCGACCAGCTCCACATCCAGACCGTATTTCTCTTTTGCCACTTTTTTGGCGACTTCAGCCACATCCTGCTCCGCGCCGTTGATTACGCCGACTTTAATGTGTTTGGCATCGCTGCCACTTTGATCGCATCCTGCCAGCAGCAGACCCGCGAGAACCAGAGCACCCAATCGAAGTTTCACAAGACCTATCCTTTTGATGAACGTTTCAGTGACTATATCGACAACGAGGCGGTGAAATAAAAACCGAAAAGGAATCAATAAGAAGGATAGGTTATATGCGGTCTATTGCCGGGTGACGCTGCGCCACCAGGCATCGGCGATCACGACGCTGTTGTCCAGTCCTCAACGGCAAGCGCCTGCACCATTCTGAATGCATGATCGTTGGTCACTATTGTTGTACCCCGACTAAGAGCATGCGCAGCGATCAGTTGATCGAGATCGCCCATCACTCTCCCTCTCTTCTCCATTTCTGCGCGGAGTTCACCGTACGTTGCTGCGGCTTCACTGTCCCAGTCGCAAATAGTGATGGTTTTAAGGAACTCAAGTATTGTTTTTTGTAATCTGTCACTTTGCTTTTTGGCTATTCCATAAAGCAGTTCAGCCTCCGTCACGCTTGAAATACACATTTTTTCTATTGGGGTGCGAGAATAGTGCTTTATCACCCCGGGATGTTGCCTGACGAGGTGGCTTACTATGTTTGTATCCAACATATGCAGCATTTTCTAGAACCCTTCAAATGGATCTCTTGTTGTATAGCTCTGATTGCGTTCCTCTTTGCTCAGGAAAGAATCAGGAACATCAGTCTGCTTCAGTAAACGTAAAAAATTATCTCTGTGACGCTCCTTTTCCGATCTCGCAGTCAAGATGACGTTCCCTTCCTCATCTCGTCGGATGTAAACACTCTCCGTATCAAACATGAAGTCAGCAGGCAACATCACTGCCTGACGTCGCCCCTTTTTGAAGAGTTTTGCTGTACGTTTCATTGCTATCTCCCTGGTTGAATGACCAGGCCGAAGCATGTGCCATCGCCCTCAAGGGAGGCAAGCTAGACGCGTCAATTTCAGAAAGCGACTCGCAATAAATAGCGGAATGACTAATGCAGAACCGGGCCTAAAGCGCTTTCTTCAGATAATGACGCTGCATGCCTGGATACGGGTAATCCTGCAAAGACATCTGCAGCTGGTACCCCTGTTTTTCATAAAACGGACGCGCCTGGAAGCTGGCCGTGTCGACCAGGGCATGTGTGCAGCCGTTACGTCGGGCTTCTTCTTCCGCCGTTTTGATAAGCTGGCTGCCCACGCCGGTTCCCCGCACGGTATCGCTCACCCAGAGATAATCAATATTCAGCCATTCACCTTTTCGTACGCCGATTAATCCACCCAGCATGACGCCCTTTTCGTCTCGCATGTAAACGCCAATATCACCACTAAAGTTCGTCATATCTAAAAACTGGGCGTTGTAAGCTCTTAATCCCACAAATAACTCTTCTTTTTCTTCGGGTGTGACTTTTTCTGTTATGCTCAGGTGCATATTTTTCTCCTTATTTTCCACGCAATCTGAATATCTCACAGGTTAACCTTCATAAAAACTCCTTATTTCCTCCATTTTTTAAATCCTGAAATATTCATTCAATATGTAAATAAAAAAAGCCTTTCCAATACGCACCCAAAACGTATAATGAGAACGATCATTCTCACTTTTTACCCGGTAATCGACGATGAGCACAAAACTGGAAGAACGGCAGAAACAACGTCAGGACGAGATCATCACCGCCGCGCGCCGCTGCTTTCGCGCCAGTGGATTTCATGCGGCCAGTATGTCGCAAATCGCCAGCGAGGCGAAACTCAGCGTCGGGCAAATTTACCGTTATTTCAGTAACAAAGATGCGATTATTGAAGAGATGATCCGCCGTATTATCGATTCCCGTATCGAGGGAATGCAGGACAAAACGGTGGTGGAAGGCATGCCGCAGGCGCTCGCCTGGCGTCAGACGATTAACGAAGACGACGATGCGCTGATGCTCGAAATGTCCGCCGAGGCGACGCGTAATCCGCAGGTGGCCGCCATGTTAACCGCAGCCGAGGCCCGTATGTTTAGCAACGCCTGTGCGCACCTGAAAAAGCAGTTTCCTCATTTAAGTGATGAACATATTCGCTGCTGCGTGGAGATTACCGCCGTGATGATCGAAGGCACAATTTACCGTCGGCTTACGCCTTTAAACGTGCCGTCAGAACAATTAGAGCCGATTTATCAGAATATTTTAAATATGCTTTTCACTGCGAAGTAATCGCATGTGAATAATTAACGGGAACAGGTAATTTCCCGGTTTACCATTTCTGGTTCTGCCAGAGATACGGTATCGCTGTGCCTTTAAAACGCCCTCCTCCTTGTTAAGCCTTTAACAGGGCGGGCATCGTTCACCCTGGAAAAAGATGATGAAAAAGATAACAACCTCCATCGCCGCATTACTCCTCCTGACAGGGTGTGATAATGCGCAAACATCTGCTCCCCAACGTCCTCTTCCGGAAGTGGGGATTGTCACACTCATGAGCCAGCCGGTGTCCGTCGTCAGTGAACTGACCGGGCGTACCACCGCCGCAATGAGCGCCGAAGTTCGCCCACAGGTGGGCGGCATTATTCAGAAGCGGCTGTTCACCGAAGGCGATACCGTGAAAGCCGGACAAGCGCTGTATCAGATCGAACCCTCCAGCTACCGCGCCGCGTTTGATGAAGCCGCCGCGGCGCTGAAACAGGCGCAAGCGCTGGTGCAGGCCGACTGCCAGAAAGCCCGGCGCTATGCACAGCTGGTGAAAGACGACGGTGTGTCGCGCCAGGACGCGGAAGACGCGAAATCCACCTGCGCGCAGGACAAGGCCAGCGTCGAGTCAAAGAAAGCCGCGCAGGAGAGCGCGCGCATTAACCTCAACTGGACTACCGTCACCGCGCCGATTGCCGGACGCATCGGCATCTCCTCCGTCACGCCCGGCGCGCTGGTGACCGCTCAGCAGGACACCGCGCTGGCCACCATTCGCGGGCTGGACACCATGTATGTCGACTTAACGCGTTCGAGTGCCGATCTGCTGCGATTACGCAAACAAACCCTCGCCTCGAACAGCGATACGCTCAGCGTCACGTTGCAGCTAGAAGACGGCAGCACCTACAGCGAAAAGGGTCGTCTGGCGCTGACCGAAGTGGCGGTGGATGAATCGACCGGCTCGGTCACCCTGCGTGCCGTCTTCCCGAACCCACAGCATCAGCTTTTGCCGGGAATGTTTGTCCGCGCCAGCGTGGACGAGGGCATCATGGATGACGCGATCCTGGCCCCTCAGCAGGGCATTACCCGCGATGCCAAAGGCAAAGCCACCGCGCTGGTGGTGAACGCCAGCAACAAGGTGGAGCAACGCCAGCTGGAAACGGGTGACACCTACGGCGATAAATGGCTGGTGCTGAGCGGTCTGAAGGCGGGCGACAGGCTGATTGTGGAAGGCACCGACAAAGTCACCGCCGGCCAACAGGTGAAGGCCGAAGAGATGAAATCCAGCGGAGGGAATGCCTGATGTTTTCCCGTTTCTTCGTGCGTCGCCCGGTCTTTGCCTGGGTGATCGCCATCCTCATCATGCTCGCCGGGATACTGGCGATCCGCACGCTGCCGGTTGCGCAGTACCCGGACGTCGCCCCGCCGTCGATCAAGATCTCCGCCACCTACACCGGTGCCTCCGCGCAGACGCTGGAAAACAGCGTGACGCAGGTGATCGAGCAGCAGCTCACCGGGCTGGATAACCTGCTCTACTTCACCTCCACCAGCAGTTCGGACGGTACGGTGAGCATTACCGTCACCTTTGAACAGGGGACCGACCCGGACACCGCGCAGGTCCAGGTGCAGAACAAAGTCCAGCAGGCAGAATCACGCCTGCCGACTGAAGTACAGCAGTCCGGGATCACCGTCGAGAAATCGCAGAGCAACTTCCTGCTGATCATGGGGGTGTACGACAAAACCGACACCGCCAGCAGCTCGGATATCGCCGACTGGCTGGTCAGTAATATGCAGGATCCGCTGGCGCGTGTGGATGGCGTCGGGAGTCTGCAGGTGTTTGGCGCGGAATACGCGATGCGTATCTGGCTCGACCCGGCGAAGCTGGCGTCCTACTCGCTGATGCCGTCAGATGTGCAAAGTGCGATTGAAGCGCAGAACGTGCAGGTTTCCGCCGGTAAAATCGGCGCGCTGCCCTCGTCGAACGCCCAGCAGCTGACCGCTACCGTACGCGCCCAGTCGCGTCTGCAGAAGGTGGATCAGTTCAAAAATATCATCGTCAAGAGCCAGTCTAACGGCGCGGTGGTACACATCAGCGACGTTGCACGCGTGGAGATGGGCAGCGAAGATTACACCTCCACCGCGAAGCTGAACGGCCACCCGGCCGCGGGGATGGCGGTGATGCTTTCACCGGGCGCTAACGCGCTCAATACCGCCACGGCGGTGAAAGAGAAAATCGCCGAGTTCAAAAAGTCGATGCCGGAAGGCTACGACGTGGCCTACCCGAAAGACAGCACCGAGTTCATCAAAATCTCCGTTGAGGATGTCATTCAGACCCTGTTCGAAGCCATTATCCTCGTGGTCGTGGTGATGTACCTGTTCCTGCAAAACATCCGCGCCACGCTGATTCCGGCGCTGGCCGTTCCGGTGGTTCTGCTGGGCACCTTTGGCGTACTGGCGCTGTTCGGCTACTCCATCAACACCCTGACCCTGTTTGCGATGGTGCTGGCGATAGGGCTGCTGGTGGATGATGCCATCGTGGTGGTGGAAAACGTCGAACGTATTATGCGCGACGAAGGGCTGCCCGCCCGGGAAGCCACGGAAAAATCGATGGGCGAAATCTCCGGTGCGCTGGTAGCGATTGCCCTGGTGCTCTCTGCGGTGTTCCTGCCGATGGCCTTCTTCGGCGGGTCCACCGGGGTGATTTACCGTCAGTTCTCGGTCACCATTATCTCGGCGATGCTCCTTTCCGTGGTAGTGGCATTAACCCTGACGCCTGCGCTGTGCGGCTCGATTCTGAGCCACACCGCCCCACATAAGAAGGGCTTTTTCGGCGCGTTTAACCGCTTCTACAGCAAGACCGAACAGGGTTACCAGAACAAGGTGCTGCGCGCCCAGCGCCGTTCCGGCGGCATGCTGGTCATATACGCTCTGCTCTGCGGCGCGATGGGGTTCGCGATGCTGAAACTGCCGGGCAGCTTCCTGCCGACGGAAGACCAGGGCGAAATCATGGTGCAGTACACCCTGCCAGCCGGCGCAACATCGACACGTACCGCCGAAGTCAGCCGCCAGGTGCGCGAATGGTTCCTCACCAAAGAGAAAGCCAACACCAACGTTATCTTCACCATTGAGGGCTTCAGCTTTAGCGGCAGCGGCCAGAACGCCGGGATGGCGTTTGTCTCCCTGAAAAACTGGTCCGAACGTAAGGGGGATGAAAACACCGCTCAGGCCATTGCCCTGCGCGCCACGCAGGAGCTGAGCACCATCCGCGATGCGACCATCTTTGCCATGACGCCACCGGCGGTGGACGGCCTGGGCCAGAGCAATGGCTTTACCTTTGAGCTGATGGCGAGCGGCGGCACCGACCGCGACACGCTGCTCAAGCTGCGTAACCAGCTGATTGGCGAGGCGAATCAGGATGCCTCCCTGCACGCGGTGCGCGCCAACGATCTGCCGCAGATGCCGCAGCTTCAGGTGGATATCGACAACAATAAAGCCGTGTCGCTGGGGCTCTCCCTGAGCGACGTCACCGACACCCTCTCCAGCGCATGGGGCGGCACCTATGTGAATGATTTTATCGATCGCGGCCGCGTGAAGAAGGTCTATATCCAGGGCGACAGCGACTATCGCGCCGTGCCGTCCGATCTCAACAAATGGTATGTGCGCGGTAGCGACAGCACCATGACCCCGTTCTCCGCCTTTGCCACCACCCGCTGGGAGTATGGCCCGGAAAGCCTGGTGCGCTACAACGGATCGGCGGCGTATGAAATTCAGGGCGAGAACGCCAGTGGCGCCAGTTCCGGTACGGCGATGAGCAAAATGGAGCAGCTGGCGAATAATTTGCCGTCCGGCAGCACCTGGGCGTGGAGCGGGTTGTCCTTACAGGAAAAACTGGCGAGCGGTCAGGCCATGAGCCTGTATGCCCTCTCGATCCTGGTGGTGTTCCTGTGTCTGGCGGCGCTGTACGAGAGCTGGTCGGTACCGATTTCCGTCATCCTGGTGATCCCGCTTGGGGTGCTGGGCGCGGCGATTGCCGCCTCCCTGCGCGGCCTGAACAATGATGTCTACTTCCAGGTGGCACTGCTGACCACCATCGGCCTGTCGTCGAAGAACGCCATTCTGATTGTTGAATTTGCCGAGGCGAAAGTCGCCGAAGGCTACTCCCTGACACGTGCGGCGCTGCGTGCTGCCCAGACGCGTCTGCGCCCCATCATCATGACCTCGCTGGCGTTTATTGCAGGCGTGACGCCGCTGGCGATTGCCACCGGTGCAGGGGCCAACAGCCGGGTGGCGATCGGTACCGGCATTATTGGTGGGACGCTGGCCGCCACGCTGCTGGCGATCTTCTTCGTTCCGTTATTCTTTGTACTGGTGAAACGTCTGTTCTCCGGTAAACACAGCAACCGGAGGTCATAATGTTTCGTTTATCTGTTTTTGTGTTAGCGCTGATGAGCGCGGGCTGCGTCTCTTTAGATCCCACGTATCAGCGCCCGGCTGCGCCCGTCCCGGCGACGTTGCCGGGTGCGCACGGCGAAGCCACCGCCGTGGTGAGCCAGTGGCAACAGGTGATGAACGATGCGCGCCTGAAAGGCGTAGTGACGATGGCGCTCAACAGCAATCGCGACCTGCAAAAAGCAATTGCCGATATTGACGCCGCGCGCGCCCAGTACGGCGAAACGCGATCGTCCCTGTTCCCGACGGTGGACGCGGAGCTGAGCCACACCCGCAGCCGCACGCTGGCAAGCGGTGTCGCCACCAGCGATGAGGCCAACGGCACGGTCTCCAGCTTCGAGCTGGATCTGTTTGGCCGCAACCAGAGCCTGTCGCGTGCAGCACGTGAAACCTGGCTTGCCAGTGAATTTACCGCGCAGAACACGCGCCTGACGATGGTCAGCGAACTGACCACCGCCTGGGTGACCCTGGCGGCCGATAACAGCAACCTGGCGCTGGCAAAATCGACGATGGAGAGCGCCGCCAGCTCGCTCAGGATAGTGAAGCGTCAGCAGCAGGTCGGCGTGGCGGCAGCAACAGACGTTAGCGAGGCGATGGCGGTTTACCAGCAGGCGCGAGCCAGCGTGGCGAGCTATCAAACGCAGGTAATGCAGGACAAAAACGCCCTTAATCTGCTGGCGGGTGACACGGTGCCGGACACTCTGCTGCCGGGTACGCTGGAGAGCCTGAGCGATAACGCCATCACGCTGATCCCGGCGGGTGTCAGTTCCAGCGCGCTGCTGCGTCGCCCGGATATTAAGGAGGCGGAGCACAACCTGCTGAGCGCCAACGCCAATATCGGTGCCGCGCGCGCCAACTTCTTCCCGACCATTTCACTGACCGCCAGTGCGGGCGTCGGCAGCGATTCGCTTTCGTCCCTCTTCAGCCACGGGATGAAGGTGTGGTCATTCGCACCGTCCATCACCCTGCCGCTGTTCAGCGGCGGCAACAATCTGGCCCAGCTGCGCTACGCGGAAGCGGAGAAGAAGGGATTGATCGCCACCTACGAGAAAACCATCCAGAGCGCGTTTAAAGACGTGGCCGATGCGCTGGCACGCCGTGAAACGCTCAGCGAGCAGCTTGATGCCCAGCGTGAATACGTTGCGGCCGAGCAAAAAACGCTGGATGTGGCGACCCGCAGCTATCAGGCGGGTGCCGGGGATTATCTGACGGTACTGACCGCGCAGCGGTCGCTGTGGTCGGCGCAGGAATCACTGATATCGCTGCAGCAAACCGACCTGGAAAACCGCATCACGCTGTGGCAGTCGCTGGGGGGTGGGATTGAGTAACGCTTGCGGGGCAATCCGGATACGCGGTGAAGAGAAAATTCATACTTTCGGCTGGCGTCGCTACACTGAATGTAACGATATATTTCTGGGGAAGCATGTGTCTCTTAATGGAGGTTTCGATGAAATCTGCACACCTGGTTTGTCTGCTGGTCTGCCTGCTGTTCGCCGCGTTTGCCCATGCTCAGGAAAAGGACGACCCGGCGCGGGAGGCTCAAATTAAGCAGCAGGTACTCAAAGATGTGAAAAAAGCCTGCACGCCCCAGAAAAAACAGAGCGATAAAGCCTGGCAGGCCATGATTTTATCGTCCGAGGCCAACCAGTTGCTGATTAAAAACGCCATCACGGCCGTGAAGCGTGACAGCCTGGAGGCCTACTGGGATGCGGTGAGTCAGGTGGATTGTATGGAGGATTATTGAGGGCTGGAAACGTGCTTCTCGCCGGGTGGCGACTGCGCCTTACCCGGCCTGCACAACATTTTTAACGCTTACGCACATCCGGAATGATCAAATCCCCGCGCAGCACGTACGACCCGAGCATCTGTGTTTTTTCCGTCAACCAGCTCACGATGCGCGCCGCCATGGCATCCATGGAATACTCAATGGCCGGGATCACCGGAATGCCTGGCAGATGCAGCGATCCGGCAAGGCTGAAGACCATGATGTCCTCCGGCACCGATTTATTAAACGCCTGCAACTGCGGGATCACCCGCTGCGCTTCCTGCTCGTCCGCAACCAGTAATGCGTTGAAATTCAGCGTGCTGGCGTTATTCAGCAGCTCCTGCAGCGCCACGGACGAGGAGGTCGCGTCCATAAACACGAGGTTGCGGTTGAAGGGCAGGAAATTTTTTTCCAGCGCATGTTTGTAGCCCAGCAGCACCTGATCGGCAAAGCCGCTACCGTGCGGATGGATCAGGGCAATCTGGCGGCGTCCCTGGCTGGTAAGGTAGTTACAGGCGGTTTCGGCGGCGAAGGCGTGATCGAACTGGATGCTGTTGGGATTTTCTGAGCCCATACAGTCAACCAGGATGACGTTATCCATGTCGATATCCAGTGGAAAACGCGCGCCAATCACCAGAATGTCATCGCAAAGCCCACAGGAGAGCTCTTCCAGGGCGTGCAGCACGTCCGCTTTGCTATGGACGAAGCGCAGCAGCAGGTGTTTTTGATGCTGGCTGAGCTGTTTTTCCAGCGCGTACAGATAACCGGTCGTCTGGTTAATATTCTCCTGCGCGCAAATCACCCCGATACACCCCGTCGACTGGCTCAGCAGCGACTGCGCAATCACATTGGGCCGGTAGTTCAGTTCATCTACCGCTTTCAGAACGGCCTGACGGCTGGCTTCCTTTACGCCACGCGACCCACTCAACACTCGCGATACCGTGGCTTTCGACACCCCGGCAAGACGTGATACATCATTGATTGTCGACATCTTTTTCCCCTGACAGGCTTACCTCGCGCCTGCAAATTCCATTACCGCTACGGCTCTCATTATAGCCAGTAAGGAGTATATCCGTTTCCGTTTTCCATGGAAACCGATTTTCCGTTTCCACTCAAAATGATGTCAAAACAGCCAAATTTTGTGACGCACATCGGGTTAATTAGCCTCATATATAAGGGATCTTGATGGTTGTCACACTTCTGTCTTTTATAAATGGAAACCGGTTTCCATCTGATATCCAATCATTACCGCAATATCTATTTACATTTTGAGGATGGTTGTCGATGTTCAAGATTATGCTCTGCTGCTCTGCCGGGATGTCCACCAGCCTGCTGGTCAGCAAAATGGTCGATGTGGCGAAAGAACGCGGTTTGGCGGTAAAAATTGATGCGTACGGCGTTTCCGAATTTGATACGCAGTTTCCGCAATATCAGGTGGTGCTTCTCGGACCGCAAGTGAAATACATGTTACAGACACTCTCAGACAAGGCGGCCACAAAAGGCATTCCGGTCCAGCCCATCGATATGATGGACTACGGCATGCAGCGTGGCGATAAAGTACTGGACTATGCTCTGTCGCTCATCGAAGCGGCACACTAAAAGGTGTTCACATGAGTTCGTTATATCAATCCATGGTCGCGGTGATTGAGCAGTCAATTACCCCGCTGGCCGCGAAGCTCGGCCAGCAAAAGTATGTGATTGCCATCCGCGACGGCTTTACCGCCGCGCTGCCGTTTATGATCATCGGCTCGTTTATGCTGGTGTTCATCTTCCCGCCGTTCTCGGCGGATACCACCAACAGCTTTGCCCGCGGCTGGCTGGATTTCTCCCAGACTTATCGCGAACAGCTGATGCTGCCATTTAACCTCAGCATGGGCGTGATGACCTTCTTCATCTCGGTGGGGATCGGGGCGAGCCTGGGGCGTCAGTTTAATCTCGACCCGGTGATGTCCGGCCTGCTGGCCTTTATGGCCTTCCTGCTGGTCGCCGCGCCGTATGCGGACGGTAAGATCTCCACCCAGTATCTGTCTGGTCAGGGGATTTTCACTGCGCTGATCACCGCCATCTACGCCACCCGCGTCTATGCGTGGCTGAAGCAGAACAACGTGACCATTCGTCTGCCGAAGGAAGTCCCGACCGGCGTGGCGCGTTCGTTTGAGATCCTGATCCCGGTGATGGTGGTGATTGGCACCCTGCATCCGCTGAACCTGTTTATCGAGGCGCAGACCGGTATGATCATCCCGCAGGCGATTATGCACCTGCTGGAACCGCTGGTCTCTGCGTCTGACTCGCTGCCCGCCATTCTGCTCTCCGTGCTGCTGTGCCAAATCTTCTGGTTCGCCGGTATCCACGGCTCGCTGATTGTCACCGGCATCATGAACCCGTTCTGGATGGCGAACCTGTCGGCAAACCAGGCGGCTCTGGCGGCCGGTGCGGCACTGCCACACGTCTACCTGCAGGGCTTCTGGGATCACTACCTGCTGATTGGCGGCGTAGGCTCCACGCTGCCGCTGGCCTTCCTGCTGCTGCGTAGCCGGGTAACGCACTTACGCACCATCGGCAAAATGGGCGTTGTGCCAAGCTTCTTTAACATCAACGAACCGATCCTGTTCGGCGCGCCCATTATCATGAACCCGATGCTGTTTATCCCGTTCGTGTGTGTTCCGCTGGTGAATGCGTGCCTGGCGTACGCGGCAACCAAACTGGGCTGGCTGGCACAGGTGGTATCGTTAACGCCGTGGACCACGCCCGCACCAATTGGCGCCTCATGGGCCGCCAACTGGGCGCTGAGCCCGGTGGTGATGTGTCTCATCTGTATGGTGATGTCAGCGCTGATGTACCTGCCGTTCCTGCGTGCTTACGAGCGTACGTTGATGAAAAACGAAGAGCAGAAAGCTCAGGCAACCGTCGGTACCGCTGAGACCGCAAGCAATTAAGTCAAAGAGGAAGCGTCATGAAATATACATTTCCCGATAATTTCTGGTGGGGCAGCGCAAGCTCTGCTCTCCAGACCGAAGGGACACGAGAGGGTGAAACCACATGGGATTACTGGTTTGCCCGCGAGCCGAACCGTTTTCACAACGGCGTGGGGCCGCAGCATACCTCCACGTTTTATCAGCACTGGAAAACGGACATTCAGCTGTTAAAGCAGCTGAACCACAACAGCTTTCGCACTTCTATAAGCTGGGCGCGCCTGATCCCCGACGGTATCGGTGAAGTGAATCCAAAGGCGGTCGAATTTTATAACCAGGTCATTGATGAGCTGATCGAGCAGGGCATTACGCCATTTATCACCCTGTTCCATTTCGACATGCCGATGGCGATGCAGGAGATTGGCGGCTGGGAAAACCGGGAGGTGGTGGACGCTTACGCCCGCTATGCGCAGATTTGCTTCGACCTGTTTGGCGACCGCGTGCTGCACTGGTTTACCTTCAACGAGCCGATTGTCCCGGTTGAAGGCGGTTATCTGTACGATTTCCACTACCCCAACGTGGTGGATTTCCGTCGGGCGGCCACCGTGGCGTATCACACCGTGCTGGCCCACGCGAAGGCTGTCCAGGCCTACCGCGCCGGACATTACGCAGGTGAGATCGGCATCGTGCTCAACCTGACGCCGTCCTACCCGCGCTCGCAAAACCCGGCGGACGTGAAGGCGGCGCACATTGCGGATCTGATGTTCAACCGCAGCTTCCTGGACCCGGTTCTGCGCGGCGAATACCCGGCCGATCTGGTGGCGCTGCTAAAATCTTACGACCAGCTGCCCGCCTGTAAACCGGAGGACAGTTTCCTGATCGCGGAAGGGAAAATCGACCTGCTCGGCATTAACTATTACCAGCCGCGTCGCGTGAAGTGTCGCGACAGCGCGGTGAACCCGCAGGCGCCGTTTATGCCGGAGTGGTTCTTTGATAACTACGAGATGCCGGGCCGCAAGATGAACCCGTACCGTGGCTGGGAAATTTACGAGCCGGGTATTTACGATATTCTGGTTAATCTGCGAGACAATTACGGCAACCCACGCTGTTTTATTTCTGAAAACGGAATGGGTGTCGAAAATGAGCAGCGTTTTATTGAAAATGGCCAAATCAACGATCAATACCGCATCGATTTTATTTCCGGACATTTAGCCTGGCTGCATAAAGGTATTAGCGAAGGGTGTCACTGTCTTGGTTACCATATGTGGACGTTTATTGATAACTGGTCGTGGTGTAATGCGTATAAAAACCGTTATGGCTTTATTCAGCTCGATTTAACTACGCAACAGCGCACCATTAAAAAGAGCGGAGAGTGGTTTGCTGCCACCTCTTTACATAATAGTTTCGAGAAATAGAGAGAAAGACGATGATTGCCTTAGAAGAAGCCGTGATGGAAATCATCGTCAATGCGGGTCAGTCGCGCAGCCTGTGCTTTGAAGCACTGCACGCTGCGCGGCAGGGCAACATTGACGAAGCCAAAAGCCTGCTGCGCGAAGCCGATGGCTACGCGCGCCAGGCGCACAAGATGCAGACCAAACTCATTGAGCAGGATGCGGGTGAAGCCCGTCAGCCGATGACGTTAATTATGGTGCACGCGCAAGATCATTTAATGAATTCATTACTGGCGCGTGAATTATCCGAAGAAATTATTCATTTATATCAGAGATAATCTATGGCGAAATAACGAGTAATACCTCTGTACCTTAAATAGAAATCCACTTGTTCTGATGATAGCGACATACTCTGTCAGATCGGAGCGGGATGGTTATTGTCTGAATAAAATTAAACTATATTGAGATAACCATGACTACCCTAAAAAAACTTCCATTAACCATGGCGGTTATCGCCGCGCTTTGCCCAATTTCTGTGCTCGCACAGGAATTTACCCAGGAACAAATCGACGCCATTGTGGCAAAAGCGGTGGATAAAGCCCTCGCGGAGCGTCAGGCCAAAATGGATGCCGCGGTCGCGAAAAAAGCCGACGTGGTGACGGAGCCGCAAAGCGCGGCGCAATCCCCGGATATGGCTATTCCGTTCGGCATTAAATTTACCGGTTATGCCCGTTACGGCGCGCACTTCCAGGCCGCTGACCAGAAATACGTGGCGGTGGACGGTTCCTATAACGGGGCATCTGCCATCGGTCGTCTGGGTAACGAAGGCAACGGCGGTGAATTCCAGCTCTCCAAGGCCTTCAAGGGTGACAACGGCGCCATCTGGGACATCAACGTGATGATCGACCACTGGGGCGATGAAGTTAACCTGAAAAAAGCCTACGCGGGGGTGACCAACATTATGGCCTCCAACCCGAACGCCTACTTCTGGGCTGGTCGTGACTTCCACCAGCGTCCGCAGCAGGGCATCAACGATTACTTCTGGATGAACCATGACGGCCAGGGCGCCGGGGTGAAGAACTTCGACATCGGCGGCGTGCAGTTTGACGTGGCCGCGGTGGCGGCGGTGGAATCCTGTAGCCCGGAAGTCATGGAAGATGAAGCCAACCCGTCACGCATCACCTGTACCGGCGGGTCCGGCACGGGCGACAAAGGTAACTACGCGGCCACCTCTAAAATCCACGGCATGAAAGTCGGTCCGCTGGATCTGGAGCTGTACGCCAACTACGGCTTTGATTCAAAAGCGGTGGAGAGCGATGAGCGTCTGAATGCCTGGCAGGGCGGCGTGGTGCTGAGCCACACCAACGACAGCGGCGTGAACAAGGTGATTGCCCGTTACTCTGATAACGCGGACAACAGCGTGTTCAATAAAACCGAAGATCTGACCACGGTCTATGCCAGCTTCGAAGGGCTGTACAAATTCACCCAGGCCACGCAGGTGGAGTACATCCTCGCCTTCCACGACTACGACAACAGCCGTGATAAGACCGATAACCGTAAGAACTACAACGCCATTGTACGTCCGATGCACTGGTGGAACGACGTTCACTCCACCTGGCTGGAAGCGGGCTGGCAGCATGTGGATTACGACAACGGCGGCGACAACAAGGGCTGGAAGCTGACCCTGTCGCAGAACATGTCTATCGCCATGGGGCCGGAGTTCCGTCCGATGCTGCGCTTCTACGTCACCGGCGGCAAAGTGGATAACGAACGTACCGCCCGCGTGAACAATACCAAAGACGAAACGCTGGACGACTTCAACGTCGGCGCGATGTGGGAGGCGTGGTTCTAAGGTAAAAGCAAAACGGTGTATCCCCCTCTCCCCGTGGGAGAGGGTTGGGGTGAGGGCACCAGGCCGCACACAACCATGCTATGCTGTTGACCGAATTAACGACAACATCGCAGGGGAGAACATGGGTTCCACACGTAAAGGGATGCTGAACGTCCTGATCGCCGCCGTTTTATGGGGCAGCTCAGGGGTTTGCGCGCAGTACATCATGGAGAAAAGCCAGATCTCGTCACCGTATCTGACCATGGTTCGCCTGCTGTTTACCGGCCTGATCCTGCTGACGCTTTCCTTCGTTCACGGCGACAAAATTTTCTCGGTCATCAAACATCGCAAAGACGCCCTCAGCCTGCTGTTTTTCTCCCTGGCTGGCGCGCTCACGGTGCAGCTCACCTTCCTGGTGACAATCGAGAAATCCAACGCGGCTACGGCCACCGTGCTGCAGTTTCTGTCACCGACGATTATCGTGGCGTGGTTTGCGCTGGCGCGGAAAAAGCGGCCGGGTCTGTTTGTGCTTTCCGCGATCCTGACCTCACTGGTGGGGACATTTTTGCTGGTCACCCACGGCGACCACACTTCACTCTCCATCTCGCCTGCGGCTTTGTTCTTCGGCATTGCCTCGGCCTTTGCCGCGGCGTTTTACACGACGTATCCGTCAACCCTGATCGCCCGTTACGGCACCTTGCCGATTGTCGGCTGGAGTATGTTGATCGCCGGCTTAACGCTGACGCCGTTCTACGCCGGACGCGGCACCGCGTTTGTCATTGACGGCAGCCTGCTGCTGGCGTTTTTCTACCTGGTGGTGATCGGCACGGCGCTGACGTTCAGCCTGTACCTGAAAGGCGCGCAGATGATCGGCGGGCCGAAGGCGAGCATTCTGAGCTGCGCCGAGCCGCTGAGCAGCGCGTTACTGTCGGTGATTTTACTGGGCGTGGCGTTTACCCTGCCGGACTGGCTGGGCACGCTGCTGATCGTGTCGTCGGTGGTGTTGATTTCGATGGATTCGAGAAAACGGGTGAAAGCCCCGGCATAGCCTGTTGCCCTCACCCCAGCCCTCTCCCACGGGAGAGGGAGAAAAGCATTACTTCGTCTTCACTTTCCCTGCCACCAGCAGCGCGGTCAGCAGCATCAGCGTGCCGGAGATGACCAGCGGCGACGTCAGCCCCAGGTGGTCGAGCGCCACGCCGCCCACCGCCGCGCCGCAGGTGTTCGCCAGCTGGATCACCGCCACCTGAATCGACCCGGCTTTTTCAGCCTGATCGGCAAGCGAGCGGGTGATCCACGTCGACCAGCCCACCGGCACCAGCGCAAAGGCAAAGCCCCAGATAATCGCAATCGCCGAGGCAACCCATTTGTCACTGCCCCACAGAATGAGCACGACGGCACTGACAGCCAGTACCAGCGGGGCGCCAGCAAGCGCCACTTTCAGGGAGCGCTTCAGGAACTGAGACGACAGCGAGGTGCCGACAAAGCTGGCGATACCGAAGCTGAGCAGCACCAGCGTCAGGCCATCCACGTCAAAGCCCGCCATGGTCATAAAGACCGGGCGGATATAGGTAAAGAAGGCAAACTGCCCGGCAAAGGCCATGAAGATGGCGGTCATCCCCGCCAGCACGCCGGGGCGCTTAAGCAGACTGAACATGTTCTGTTTATGGTGCGCCGCTTCTCCCGGCAAGGACGGCAGCGCTTTCCACACCCACAGAATGCAGAGAAAACCCATCACCGCTGCGGCGTTAAAGACGTTACGCCAGCCGATGATTCCGCCAAGGAAACTCCCCAGCGGCGCGGCAATCACCAGCGCGATGGAGACCGCGCCAAAGATAACGGAGAGGGCTTTCGGCACGGTGCGTGCCGGCACCAGACGCATGGTGAGCGAGGCGGACATTGCCCAGAAACCGCCCAACCCCAGACCCAGACAGGCGCGGCCGAGCAGCAGCAGGGTGAAGCTCTCCGCGAAAGAGACCAGCAGACAGGAGAGCGTCAGGAGCACGCTGAAGAGAATGACCACTTTGCGGCGATCAATCGCGCCAATAACCTGCGTGATAAACAGGCTGGCAAACATCGCCACAAACGCGGTCACGGTAACGGACTGCCCTGCTACGCCTTCGGAAATGCCCAGATCCTGCGCCATCGGCGTCAGCAGGCTGACCGGTAAAAACTCGACGGTAATAAGACAGGCGACGCAGAACGCCACGGAAAAAACCGCCGACCAGTTGGGGCGAGAAACCTCTTTGGTCTGCGGTCTGGTCGTGGGCTGGATATGTTCTGTCATGGTGTCACCTGAGATAAAAACGTGCGGGAAAGTCGCGCAGTTTATCATCAAAAGTGTGACGAATTTAACGTTTCGACAACTTTTCTTGCATCGCCGCCTTCGCCAGCCCGACGATCCACTCCTGATGCCCGTTGATCATCGGGTTCGGTAGGGTACGTGCTAATTCCTGTGCCGGAACGCCTTTCTGCGACTCCTGAGTCAAAATACGGACGCGGTTACCCGGTAAGTCTTCAAACAGCCAGGCGTGGATCACATCCAGACGCGCACTCTCCTCCCCTTCCACCCAGCCGTGCCAGGCGATACGCGCCGCCTCGCCATCGACCGGCGGAACATACTCCGTCACCTGCGCCTCAACCGGAAAGCCAAAGGTCGTGAAGCGGAAGCGGGCGTTGGCGCTCAGTTCCGGACCGCTGCCGTCGTGAAAACGAATATCTTCGGCGTTGCTGTAGTAGTTCGGCCACAGGGTAGTGTCGTTGAGCTGCGCCCAGATCGCTTTTGCGCTCAGCCCGGCGACAATGATTTCGTTGGACGCAAAGTTATCGGTGGTGCCTGGCAGGTAATCGTCTGGCCAGATAATGGCGGATTGTTTCATGGTTCACCTCATCGTTAGTGGATGAGGTGATGGTGCGCCCGTGAGTGGTATAAATCTAATGATGATGCCTTATACTCATCATCACGGTTCGTGATATCAGTGCAGGTAAAATACACCCTCTTCCGGCAGAAAGAGCTGGTTGTAACGCAGCTGGAAAGCGTTCAGCTCCTGCGGATCCGGCTCCATCTCGCGCATAAAGCCAAGCGCCAGACGAATTTGCGCATCGGTGATCGGCGCGGCCAGACGGGCTTTACGCAACATGCGGTGCCAGGTGTGGAGATTCTCTTCGCTACCGTCGACGATACAGACCTGCCAGATGAGCAGCACCTGGGCAACGTTTTGCAGATGCGCCTCGTCCGGGCGTTCAAGATAACGGATAAACTCATTGCCGGGCGTTTTACCGAACTGATCGATCATCGATTCTACCGGCATCGGGGTGATACCCAGCCGTTCGCTCAAGCGTTTGATGGCGCGGCGGGAATCCGAGGTCAGGACACGAAACCCAACCACAAACACCACGGCAAGCGTTGCCAGCATTATCCAGACCATGCGTTCTCCTTTGAATAGCCGCTCATCATAGCGGGAAACGCAGGGTATCGACAGCGGGCACGGCCATAATAGTGAACTGAAAAAAGGTAGAACATCGTCATGAAAACGGATCTGCGCACGCTGGATCTTAACCTGCTGAAAACGCTCGACGCCCTGCTGGATGAACGCAGCGTCACCCGCGCGGCGACGCGTCTGGCCCTGACCCAGCCGGCGGTCAGCGGCATGCTGAACCGCCTGCGGGATTACTTCGACGACCCGCTGTTTATCCGAGCGCCCCACGGCATCGTACCCACGACGCGTGCGGAAGAACTGGCCGCGCCGGTGAAGCGCATCCTGGCAGATATCGACCTCCTGCTGCAGCCGGTGGCGTTTGACCCACGACAGGCCACCCTCACCTTCACGCTTGCTGCCACCGATTACGCGCTCCGCGCGATCGCGGTGCCGTTTATCGCGGCACTGAAGGTGCGGGCACCGGCAATACGCGTGCGGGTTATACCTGTCGATTCCGAGCGGATGATGAACCAGCTTGAACGCGGGAACGTTGACGTGGCGCTGATCACGCCCCACACCACGCCAGACGACCTGCACAGCCGGGCGCTTTATGATGAACGGTACGTTTGCATGATGCGTGCCGACCACCCGGACGCGGGCAAACCGCTCTCTCTGGCGCGCTTTTGCGCCCTTGAGCACGTGCTGGTCTCTTATGAGGGTGACAGTTTTCGCGGCGTGACGGATGGCGCGCTGGAAAAAATGGGCCGGACGCGGCACGTGGGGTTATCGGTGAGCAACTTCCTGGTACTGCCGGATGTACTGGCGATAAGCGATATGATCGCCGTGGTACCGTCACGGATAGCGGAAAACCAGACGGGAATGTTTGTCTGCGACACACCGGTTCCGGTGCCGGGTTTCACCAAGTGCATGGCCTGGCACACCAGAACACACCGTAATCCCGCGCAGATGTGGCTGCGCGGGTTGTTGCTGGAAACCAGTCAGCGCGCCTGAAGCCCTTTCAGCAGTGCCTCGTGGAAGCGTGCAGGATCCTGCATCTGCGGCGCGTGCCCCATGTCGTTGAACTCGACCAGCGTCGCGTGCGGGATGCGTTTCGCCGTCTCCTTCCCCAGCACCGCATAGTTGCCGAGCGTTTTGCGGATCTCAGGCGGGGCGAGATCTTTCCCGATGGCGGTGTTGTCCTTCGTGCCGATCATCAATAATACCGGCATCTTTAGTTCACTAAATTCGTAGATCACCGGCTGGGTGTAAATCATGTCGTAGAGCAGCGCCGAGTTCCAGGCCACACGTTCTTTTCCCGGCCCGTTGTTAAGCCCGGCAAGCATGGTGACCCAACGCTCGTACTCCGGCTTCCACGCTCCGGCGTAGTAGGTATTTTTCTCATACTGACGAATGCCGTCGGCGCTGACCTTCAGCTCGCGCTGGTACCACTGATCGACCGTAATATGCGGCACACCGCGCGCTTTCCAGTCTTCCAGACCAATTGGGTTGACCATCACCAGCTGCTCCACCTGCTGCGGCCACATCAGCGCGTAGCGGGTCGCCAGCATCCCTCCGGTCGAGTGGCCGATAACCGTCACGCGATCGACGCCGAGCGTTTTCAGCAAGGCGTGGGTGTTATCCGCCAGCTGCTGAAAGGTGTACTGATAGTGCTCCGGTTTGGTGGATTTACAAAAGCCAATCTGGTCGGGAGCGATCACCCGATAACCGCTGGCTGAGAGCGCACGGATAGTGCCGTCCCAGGTACCGGCGCAGAAGTTTTTGCCGTGCATCAGCACCACGGTGCGGCCGTTGGGTTTTTCCGGCTTCACGTCCAGATAAGCCATATCCAGAGACTGTTCCTGGGAGGTAAACGTAAAGTGTTTTACCGGCCAGCCGTAGTCGAAACCTTCCAGCTTCTCGCCGTAGGTGGGCGCATCCGTAGCCATTGCGGGGGTTGCCAGCGCCATCAACAGCGCCAGGCAGGATAATCGTCGGGTCAACATGCAAGCTCTCCCATAGCAAAAGGAATAAGGCTGCGCGAAAGGCGGCAGCAAAAAAACTGTAGAGCAAGGAGAGGGGCGATTGTGTAAAGCGGGGTAAAAACTGGAATTTAAAACAAAAAAGCCCGGCATCACACACCGGGCAAAGAAGTCACCTGCACACTCAGGCTGCTTTTAATTTCTGCACACGATTTTCACGGCGAATTTTACGTTCTTCGAGCACCGCAACCATCGCCATCAGGACGATACAGCCGATGGCGGCGGCATCCAGCGCCGCAAAGGTGCCTGCCCAGCCGGTGAGGCCGAAAATCGGCGTGCCGTCGGCAATCATCCCCAGACCCAGCTTGGCGAAGCTGTCGCCAATCAGGTAGGCGAAGGTGCCTTTAATCCCATCGGCGGCGCCGATCGCTTTTTTCGGTACAAAACCTACCGCCGCTACGCCGATCAACAGCTGCGGACCAAACACCAGGAAGCCGAGCGCAAACAGAGACGCCAGGTAAACGTACTGGTTGCTGGCGTGCTGGTAGACGCCCAGGGTAGCGATAATCAGCGCCAGCGCGACGCAGGCCACCAGCGCACGACGACCGTTGGCGAGGTCAGAGAGCCAGCCCCACAGCAGCGTACCGACCAGCGCACCCACTTCAAACAGGGTAAAGCCCTGAATCGCGACTTCTTTAGAGAGCTTCAGCTCCTGGAAGGCATACACGGTCGACCACTGGTCAATACCGATGCGCACCACGTACAGGAATATGTTGGAGAAGCAGAGCAGCCAGATCACTTTGTTTTTCAGCACGTACTCAACAAAGATCTGCCATTTTGTCATCTCGTTCTCTTCGGTCTCTTTGTCCTCTTCGCTGATCGCCTCGCCGAACAGCTCTTCGGCTTTGCCGAGGCCATAAGATTCCGGAGAGTCGCTGCCGAAACGCAGACCGATAAAGCCGACAATCAGGGCGATAATCGACGGGAAGATAAACATGCCGATGACGTGACCGTCAAACAGGTAGTTAGCACCGAACAGCGCCACGCCTGCTGCCCCCGCCCCGCCGAGGTTGTGGGAGATGTTCCACATACCAAGGTATGAACCACGCTTACGGCGCGGGGTCCATTTGGTGATGGTGGAGTAGCTGCACGACCCACCGGTACTCTGGAAGAAACCGCTCAGGGCGTAGAAGGCGATCATCAGGAACAGGCTGACGGAGCCCGCGCCCATGCTGGCGCTGAAGCCGAGCATACAGATGGCGGAGAGGATCAGCATAAACGGCAGGAATTGCTTGGTGTTTTTGCCGTCTGCATAGTACGAGACAACGGTTTTGCCCACGCCGTAGGTGATGGAGAAGCCCAGGCCAATCATCCCCAGCTGCGTCATGCTCAGCCCGTAGGTGGAGATCATGTCGTTCTGCGCGATGTTAAAGTTTTTGCGGATCAGGTACATGGTCAGGTAGCCGATAAAGACCACCAGATAGGACTGCATGAACGGTTTGAACCACATTTTGCGCCGCACGTCGAGCGGCAGATCCAGGGTCGGCTTGCGCACCTGATTAAGGAAGGCCAGCATGGTTTGCTCCTGAGCTGATTTTTACCTGCGAATGGCAGGCATTGTAAAAATCAGCCAGGAGAGATGCCTGAGACAGCGTCCAGGTAAAACCGGGAAAATTTCTTAGTTTTGCGCCACTCGGGGCGAAAAGGTGAGGCACATCACATCACACTGGCTTCACGCGGCGCCTGCGCGTGCAAAAACGGCAGCAGCAGCAGGGCCGATATCCCCGCCGCGATGGCGATCACGGCAAAGAAACCGCTCCAGTGCCAGATGTCGATCACCCGCGCCAGCGGCCAGCCGGAGAGGGACGCGCCCAGGTAGGCGAACAACCCGACGAAGCCCGTCGCCGCACCCGCCGCCTCTTTATGCGAGCATTCTGCCGCCGCCATGCCGATCAGCATCTGCGGGCCAAACACGAAGAAGCCGATGGTAAAGAAGCACGCCGCCTGCATCACGTAACTGGCGAACGGCATCAGCCACAGCGAACCGACGGAGAGTAAGATTCCTGCCGCAAAGATGAGGTTCATTGGGCCACGGTTGCCGTTGAAGAGCTTATCCGAGCCCCAGCCCGCCACCAGCGCGCCGATAAACCCGCCCAGCTCGAACATCGTCACCGCCGAGTTGGCGGTCACCAGGTCCACCCCCAGCGTCTCGGACATGTACAGGTTACCCCAGTCGTTGATGGCCGCGCGCACCACGTAGACCAGCACGTAGCAAAGCGACAGCAGCCAGATATACGGGTTTAACAGCACGTATTTGGTGAGGATCTCTTTGCGCGTCAGCCCCGCCCCCTCAAGCTGTTGCGCCACTTCCATTTCATCGTGCCGCCAGTCGCCCACCGCGGGCAGCCCCACGGTTTGTGGCCTGTCGCGCAGCCGCCAGCAGAGGAACAACCCGGCCAGGATCGCCAGACCACCGGCAATCATCATCCCCGCGCGCCAGCCGTAGTGCAGCGCCGCGGCACCAACCACCATTGGGATCAGCGCGCCACCGACGTTATGCGCGGTGTTCCAGATAGCCCACCAGCCGCCGCGCTCGTTACGCGAATACCACGCCGTGAGCAGGCGGGCGCAGACCGGCGCGCCCCAGCCCTGGAAAAAGGCGTTCAGCGCCCACAGCAGGGCAAAGGCCCAGAGCGAGGTGGAGAAGCCAAACAGAATGTTCACCACGCCGGTGGCGATTAGTCCAAAACCCATAAAATAGCGGGCGTTGGAGCGGTCGCTGACGATGCCGGAGAAGAACTTCGACAGGCCGTAGGTGATGTAGAACAACGTCGCCAGCAGGCCGATATCGGTGCGCGTCATCACGCCGCTGGCAAGGATTTCCGGCGCGGCGGCGTTGAAACTTTTGCGGGTAAAGTAGAACAACGCGTAGCCGAGCCAGATAGTGATCAGGATATGACGACGCCAGTAGCGGTAGCGGGCGTCGATCTCCGCTTTGTTGCCTATCGGCGCGGCGTTTGCGGGGGTTTTAAACATGATGGCTCCTTAGCGGCAGGCTGACGCTGACGCGCGTCCCGTGGGTGCAGGAGATATTCAGCGTGCCGCCCAGCACCTTCACGCGCTCGCGCATGCCCGCCAGGCCAAACCCCTGCTGCCCCGAGCCCGGCGGCAGGCCGCAGCCGTCGTCCTCCATCACCAGCCTGAGGCTTTCATCCTGCTGCCAGCCCTGCAGCGTCACCGCGCTGGCGTTGGCGTGTTTGACGATATTGTTCAGCCCTTCCTGACAGACGCGGAACAGCGTGACGCGCTGGCCTTCACTCAGCAATGATTCATCAATGCGCCAGTCGAGATGGCTGACAATTCCGCGGCTTTCCAGCTCCATCTCACGCATCAGGGAGCGCACCGCCTGTTCCAGAGAGAGATCGTCCAGCTGGCGCGGACGGAGCCTGCCCAGCAGGCGACGCACCGAATCGTACACGCCAAGAGAGAGCTGTTCGATATGCGCCCCGCCCTGCTTCACCCCGGCGTTATCCGCCGCCAGGCGCTGAACAATGCCCGCCTGGGTGCGAATGGCGGTAATGGTCTGGCCGATGTCGTCATGCAGTTCGCGCGCCACCTCCTGGCGCACGCTCTCTTCGGTCTCCAGCAGGCGTTCTGCCAGGCGGCGATTGCGCGACAGTTCGGTTTGCAGGGACTGGTTCAGCTCACGCAGGCGCTGAATACCTGCCCCGAGCAGCAGCCCGGTCAGGCTCTGCGCCAGCAGAGAGAGCAGTAAATCGACCGGGTGATCGTGCCAGGTCTGGCTGGCAATCAGCGCGATAGCGTTCATCAGTGTGGCGATCAGCGCCCCCTGCCAGCCGTAATGCCAGGCGAGAGCAATGATCGGCAGCGCCAGACAAAACGGGGTAAAACGGGAAAGCTCAGCAGGCAGGCCAAGCTGCAGCCACAGGCTCACCACAAACAGCAGCAGATACCAGATGAGATGCCGGGCGCGCCAGTTAACCGGCTGGGAGACCAGCGATGGCCCGAGCGGCTGCCAGACAGTGCTGGTGAGATAGTGCCAGAAAACCAGACAGGTGGGTGCCAGCGTCAGGCCGCCGGTCAGGGTCAGCAGCAGGGCGTTAAGCATCTCCTTTTCACCTACCCACGGCAGGGATTGCAGCAGCGCGGCGGCAATCAGCGCCGCCCCCTGGCGCAGCAGCGTGCGCCAGTCGCGCTGGTGACGATAGCGGGAAATCCACGCAACCGGGAGGAGCGTGAGCAGGCTTCCGGTCATCAATAAGGGCAGATGCGCGAGGGCGACCTCCTGCGACAACCAGATCAGCATCAACCACTCTGCGCCCAACAAAACCGGCCAGTAGCCGCGCGGGCATTGCAACATCAGCCCCAGACGCAGGCCAAAGGGAAACAGCAGCACCGCCAGCTCCGGGCGTTCCACCAGATGCAGGCTGATGCTCCACAGGCAGAACCAGGCGGCAGAGAAGATAAAAAAGCTGGCAACAACGGCGATCAGCCGCGAAATCAACGGGTTCATTGCCAGCTATCGAACATACGGCGCGCCAGCTCGACGTCGTTGCTGACGCCGAGTTTTTCCATCAGGTTAGCGCGGTGAACGTGCACGGTTTTGGGCGACAAACCCAGTTCGGCGGCAATCTCTTTCACCGCCATCCCCTGCGCGAGTTTTTCTGCCACCTGACGCTCACGCCGGGTAAGCGGATCCTGACGTCCGGCCGCCAGCTTGAGGGCGATATCCGGCGTCAGGTAGCAGCCGCCCGTCGAGACGGTGCGCACAGCGGCGATCAGCTCATCCGGGCTACAGCGTTTTGACAGAAACCCACGCGCACCGGCATTGAGCGCCTGCTCCACCAGCGCCGGGCTGTCATGAACCGAGAGCATGATAATCGCCATCCCTTTCGGTAACTGACTTAGCAGCTCCAGCCCGGAGAGATCCGGCATTGAGATGTCACAGATACAGACCTGTACGCCACGCCCCGGCAGGCCCGCCAGCGCCTCGCGCCCCGAGCCGAACTCTGCCACCACCTGAAAATCCGGTTCGAGGTTTAAAAGCTGGGCAAAGCCGGAGCGAACGATAAGGTGGTCGTCGATGAGAGCGATGGTGGTCATGTCTGTTCCTGCGGTCTGAAAACGCCGGATGGCGCTGCGCTTATCCGGCCTACAAGAGCGAAAGACGCTTACCTTAAGCGATCTATTCGAAGAACACCGCAATTTTGTTAAACATGGTGGGATCGGACTGGTTGCGCGCCACTCTGGTGACGTCTTCCAGCTTGTCGATCTGGGCCATCATCTGCTCCAGACGCTGATCGTCGTTGACCAGTAGCCAGATGCGGCTGTGCTCGCTGCCCTGAATCGGCAGACAGAGAATGCCTTCGACGTTAAACGCGCGACGGGCAAACAGCCCGCAGACGTGGGTCATAACGCCAGGGTGGTTGCGGACGGTGAGTTCCAGAATGACGTTTTCATGTTGTTTCTGCATGGCTTATTCCCCCACCATCTCAGTATTTGCCGCACCCGGCGGCACCATCGGATACACTTTTTGTTCAGGGTCGATACGGACGTGGATCAGCGCCGGGCCCGGACGAGAGATCGCCGCCTGCAGCGCTGCGTGGGCGTCCTCTTCTGCGTTCAGATCGCAGGTATGCAGGCCAAAACCGGCGGCAATTTGCATGAAGTTAATCATCCCCGGATAGGTTGCCGCAAACACCCCCTGCTTGTAGAACAGGCTCTGCTGCTGGTGTACCAGCCCCAGCGCCTCGTTGTTCATCAGGATGATTTTAACGTCTAATTGATTTTCGGCCGCGGTGGCCATCTCCTGAATGTTCATCATCAGGCTGCCGTCACCGGAGAAACAGATCACCTTGCGGTCCGGGTTCGCCAGCGCCGCACCAACTGCCGCAGGCAGACCAAAGCCCATGGTTCCCAGGCCGCCGGAGGTCAGCCACTGACGCGGACGGTTCAGCGGATAGGCCTGGGCGGTCCACATCTGGTGCTGCCCAACGTCGGTGGTAATAATCGCGCTGTCGTCCACGCAGGCGGCCACGGCGTTAATCAGCCCGTAGTGGCTCAGCGGGTCGCCTTCGGTTGGGATCGCGCCCGGGAACTCGCGTTGCAGATCCGCCACCATCTGACGCCAGTCGGCGCGGTCAGTTGCGTCCGTTTGCGGGATCAGCTGTGCCAGCACGTCGGCCACGTCCCCCTGAATCGCCACGTGCGGTTGTTTGATTTTACCCAGCTCGGCGCGGTCGATATCCACGTGAATGATTTTTGCGTTCGGGCAGAACTGCTCAGTTTTACCAATCGCCCGGTCATCAAAACGCGCGCCCATCACAATCAGCAAATCCGCCTCTTGCAGGATGTAGTTGGTGCTGCGTGCGCCGTGCATGCCCAGCATTCCTAATGACAGCGGGTGTGCTTTGGGCAGCATGCCGAGCGCCATCAGGGTCATGGTGGTAGGCAGGTTGGCTTTTTCAGCGAACTGACGGATTTCATCTGCGGCATTGATTGCCCCGCCGCCCAGATAGAGCACCGGACGTTTAGCGGCGTTGATCATGGCCGCGGCATCGCGCACGCTCTCAGCACTGAATTCTGGCGCGGGTGCTCGCTCGCCCGGCTCCGGCAGGACGTCGATCTCAATTTCTGCGGTCTGGACATCCTTAGGAATGTCTATCCACACCGGGCCTGGGCGACCGGACTGCGCAATGCGGAACGCATCGCTGATAACCTGAGGAAGCTCGGTAATATCGCGAACTAAATAGTTATGTTTGGTGATGGGGATAGAGATGCCGTAGGTATCCACTTCCTGGAACGCATCGGTACCGATCATTGAGGACGGCACCTGGCCGGTAATGCAAATCAGCGGAATGGAGTCGAGACGCGCGTCGGCGATGGCGGTTACCAGGTTGGTCGCCCCCGGACCGCTACAGGCCATACAGACTGCCGGTTTACCCTGCGTACGCGCCATGCCCTGAGCGATAAAACCCGCTCCCTGCTCGTGACGCGCCAGCACGTGGCGGATCTGCGTGCTTTGGCTTAACGCGTCATACAGCGGCAGCACCGTACCGCCCGGAATACCCGCAACCGTGGTAATGCCCTGTCGTTCCAGTAAATGAACAATCAGCTGCGCGCCCGTAAAACGCGTCTTGGTGGATGTTGTGCCCGAACTTGCCATGCTCCAGTCCTTTTCTTCTGAGCCAGCTTTACGCGTCGTATTTCAGGTTGCAGATGCGTTGGCTGCAACCCGAACTACTTAGCGTATCCGGGAGGGGTCCTAAACGAAAAACCCCGCCCGGTTTGCGCCGGCGGGGTTTTGGATTCGTGTGTTGATCCAGTCCCTACGGCGCATTGCCGACGACCACCACCACACGCACGACGACCACTGCGGCTGGTTGCGCAGTTTTTAGTAGGGTCGCGGTGTTCATGGATGCAGTCATGGGGGACCTGTGTTTGGAATCATTGATTGAATTTATACAAACACAGGTTTTCGGGCGTGACAATGGAAATATTTTCATCTGCGCAAAAATGCGTCAGGGATCACGTTTTAGTATGTTGCTCGCTCATTCCAGGCGTCACTATAGATGACATTTCCGTCGCAATGTTTCCAGGTGATTTTCTCATAGCGTATGAGAACCGTTTCGAGGTGTGTTCCGGTGTTGGCACCTGGATACAAATCGGGTGTAATAGAAGTTATTTTTACATTCTCCATAATGATATTAAAATACTCCTGCTCTAAACCAGCCTCATTAATCTGATACATCTTTATGGTGGCTGACTGAAGCGTTCTCCCCGTACTCAACGCCCGAAATAAAAACGGAGTGACACGATCAAATTCCTTCTGGAACATGACGGGCATATGTATGCGCGTGCCCGTCAATTTCCCGGTATTCCCGTCGACCGGGATATTGACATTATGAGTGAACGATTTGAGTTCAATTGCGCCTTCACGCCCTGAAACCAGGCAGGGACCTACCATTGGCGAACCATTTTCATCTGTCAGAAACAAATAAGCCGGATTTGACATACAAACTCCTTTTTATAAAACTCAATCGTACTTATCAAAGCGGCCGAAAATTATCGGATGAACAATAATAAATACGACGATAGCAATGAATGTTAATAATACCCAGTGGTTGGGCACCAGCCAGAGAAACAAAGAGGCGCAAGCAAAAATATAAACGGGGAATAAAACATCTGTAAAAAGAATGGATAGCAGACTCTTAAACATGCTATTTATCCTTTAAGTCGTTATAGATCGCATCAAAATCCTTGTAGAATCCCGTTTGCACTTTCTTAATGATTTCAGCCAGGAATGGTTCAAAAAAGTAGTAAAGCATCTCCAGTTGTGCGGCATAAAGGGTGGCGTAATACTTAGGATCCAACACTTTCAGACGACGGGCAGCAAGAGCGCACTTCTGGTCCGTACCCATCAGCTGCAGAGCCATAACAACATTGGGTACACGGCGCGCAAGCCGTTCGACGACGATCTCTGAAAGTAAGCCGGATTCCGAAAGGGATTTGGCCAGCGTCCATGCTATCGCTAAACGCGCTGCCTTGCTTGCTGGGATGTTTTTAACAAGGCCGGTTACGTTTGAATCCGTCTTGCGAACGCGATTTTTTTCATTCCCATTTTCAGAATCAGTCATAATGCTTTCAAAATAAAGATAGAGCATGTGTGCTATTACATTGCGATAACGGTAAATAGACACAATTGAGAGGTACATCCTTTTTTCTTCTGAGAGTAACTCTTCACACACATCGTGATAGCTGGGGATTAAGCATGATGAATACCAACTAACACGCTCCATTCCTGAGTAAATATCAGAACCGATCCCCTTTAATGCTTTCCATGTCCCAGCAACGCCTTGTTGTCCATAAATAGCTAACTGCCTGTCGCTCTGGAACTTCATCTTCAAGTAATCAGATGCTTGCATAACGTATCCATACTTTTTTTATGGTTATATGAATATACGTTGAAAAACCGGGCAATTCAAATCCGTTAATTTTATTTAAATACTCATTCACGTTAAAAATAAACAGACTTAATTTTATTTAAAAAATCTATATTTAAGGATTATTAACTGAAACATTAATATTTACCTTATTTCTGCCGAGTACGTTGTCAATAAATCAACTGGCATCCCGTTCTGTACAGAAAGCAGAAAACAAAAAACCCCGCCGGAGCGAGGTTTTTTCAGGGTTTTGCGGTTGGTTGCCGCAGAACACACTGTGTTACGTCAACGCACGAAGTATATGCGATCGAAGACGAACGCGCAATTCCGGCACGGATTTTGACGTTTTTGAGTATGGAATGGGTTTCGAATTTTGTCCACAAAATACTGTTCATACATACAGTATTTATCTATACTGAGGATGTTCGCAGTGAGCGAGGGGGCCGCAGTTCTACCGGCGCAACGAAGTCCTGGCTGAAACGGGTGGTGCCGTCAGTGCCTTAACCCTCTGAAGTGAGCACACTGTGTTACGTCAATCGAGGTGCTGGCAACAGGCGGCGGAAAGGTACGCCAGCATCGTGCTCCTTTTTACCAAAAGGAGACGCGTATGAGCGTAGTGGATATGGTGATACTTATCCTCAAACTCATTGTTGCTGTTCTGCAACTGCTTGATGCTGTCCTGAAATACCTTCGGTGATTCAGGTTCAAGTCGCACCTGAGAGGGGCGGGCAACCGCCCCTCTTTAATAACGAGGGAATGCTATGTCGCGTCTGTTAATTGAACCCATCACGCCGGAAGAGCCCGGGTATATCGCGCTGAAAGCCGAAAGCATCGCGGCGAATTTCAATATGCTGCGCAGGCTGGAAGAGAACTGGCAGCGTGGTGAAAACCGCTTTAACGCGCCGGGTGAAAAGCTGCTGGGTGCCTTTTTAAACGGCAAGCTGGTGGGCGTCTGCGGCCTTAACCGCGATCCGTTCAGCCAGCAGCCGCGTGCCGGACGTATTCGCCATCTTTATGTCAGCGAGAAGTGCCGCGGTCTGGGCATTGGTAAACAGCTGTTAACGGTGGTGATGGCCGATGCCAGCATCTGGTTTGATTTCCTCAATACCCATGCCCCCGATACGGCCTGCGGCTTCTACCGTCGGGCAGGCTTCAGGCTGGTGTCAGACGAGCCACGGGTTACCCATCGTCTCTTTTGCGCGGTGTAGCTGGCTGGCGACATCAGGTCGTGAATGTTACAGTTGAGTGACAATTCACCGCCAAAGACGCCATGACCATCTCCGTTTTCTGTATTTTGCTGTTCGCCGCACTGCTGCATGCCAGCTGGAACGCCATCGTCAAAGCCGGAACGGATAAGCTTTACTCGGCGATCAGCGTTAGCGGCTCCGCCACACTCATTGCGCTGGTTTTATTGCCATTTTCTCCTCAACCCTCCGTAGCCAGCTGGCCATTTTTAGTGGTCTCCTGCGCGCTGCAGGTGGTGTATACGGTACTGGTGGCGAAGACGTATCAGGTCTCAGACATGAGCCAGACCTATCCGCTGATGCGCGGAACAGCCCCACTGCTGGTGGCGCTGATCAGCGTGCTGGTGCTCGGGGATAGCCTCTCCTGGCTCGCCTGGGCGGGCATCGGGGTGATCTGCCTGTCGATCCTCGCGATGGCGATGAATGGCCGATTGCAGTCCCGCAAGGGGATCTGGCTGGCACTGCTGAACGCCTGCTTTATCGCCGGCTATACGCTGGTGGACGGAACGGGCGTACGTTTATCGGATACCGCGCTGGGCTATACGCTGTGGACCTTCTTTATGAACGGCTTCTGCCTGCTGTGCTGGGCAATGGTGGCGCGACGCCGCGAAGCTTCCAGCTACCTGCGTTTGTACTGGAAAAAGGGGTTGCTCGGCGGGGTTGGAACCATGGGCTCGTATGGCCTGGCCTTATGGGCGATGACGCAGGCTCCGCTGGCGGTTGTCGCTGCGCTACGTGAAACCTCCATACTCTTCGGTGCGCTGATCGCATTTGTGCTTTTAAAAGAAAAGGTTGCCGGTCTGCGTATCGCTGCCGCGTTGGGTATTGCAGCCGGTGCGATCCTGCTGCGTCTGGCGTAATTCACTGGCAACATTAGTTGCCGTTCTTGTTTACAAAACCTGCCTTAATCCTCTTCTTCACTCATCATGACAATGCTTAATTTGTCATCTCATTGTGGTAGATTCCTCGTGCATTTATGGGAATGCGTAGTCACTTATTCTTCATTTTTCTCTTTTGGCAAAAGTATTCAGCGACATGAAAAAACAAAGGAACGTTAACTTATTGTTGATGCTGGTGTTACTGGTGGCCGTCGGTCAGATGGCGCAAACCATCTACATTCCGGCGATTGCCGACATGGCAAAGGAACTCAACGTCCGCGAGGGCGCGGTACAAAGCGTGATGGCCGCCTACCTGCTGACCTATGGCGTTTCGCAGCTGTTCTACGGACCATTGTCCGACCGCATTGGCCGCCGTCCGGTCATTCTGACCGGCATGTGCATTTTCATGGTCGCGACGGTGATTGCTATTACCACCCATAGCCTGACCGTACTGATTGCCGCCAGCGCACTGCAGGGGGTAGGCACGGGCGTCGGTGGGGTGATGGCGCGTACCTTACCGCGCGATATGTATCAGGGCACGCAACTCCGCCATGCCAACAGCCTGTTGAATATGGGTATTCTGGTCAGCCCGCTGCTGGCACCGCTGATTGGCGGCCTGCTGGACACAATGTGGTCATGGCGCGCCTGCTATGCCTTCCTGCTGGTGCTGTGCGTGATTGTCACCTTCAGCATGGCGCGCTGGATGCCGGAAACCCGTCCCCAGGACGCACCGCGCACGAAGCTTCTCGCCAGCTACAAAACGCTGTTCGGCAACGGGGCTTTTACTTGTTACCTGCTGATGCTGATCGGCGGTCTGGCGGGCATTGCGGTGTTCGAAGCCTGCTCCGGCGTACTGCTGGGAGCGGGGCTTGGCCTGAGCAGCATGGTGGTAAGTATTCTGTTTATCCTGCCGATCCCGGCGGCGTTCTTTGGGGCCTGGTTCGCCGGACGTCAGAACAAACGCTTCTCAACGCTGATGTGGCAGTCTGTTATCAGCTGCCTGCTGGCTGGCCTGATGATGTGGATCCCGGGTCTGTTTGGCATAATGACCGTCTGGACGCTGCTGATCCCGGCGGCGCTGTTCTTCTTCGGCGCGGGGATGCTGTTCCCGCTTGCCACCAGCGGCGCCATGGAGCCGTTCCCGTTCCTCGCGGGTACGGCGGGTGCACTGGTGGGCGGTTTGCAAAACATCGGTTCCGGCGCGCTGGCCTGGCTCTCCGCCATGATGCCGCAAACCGGGCAGGCTAGTTTGGGTTTACTGATGACGCTGATGGGGCTGCTGATTTTGCTGTGCTGGCTGCCGCTGGCGTCGCGTGTTCCCCACCACGAGCAGCCTGTTTAACCGCATGATGGCCCGGCTTCTCGCCGGGCTTTTCACACGCCGGGGCAATCATCGCCTCCAGCAGCGGCTCTGGCGCTGGCCGCCAGGCCCCCTCCTCTCCGTCATAAAACTGGAAATCGGCGTTAATCGCGTAGGGTATTTTCGCCTTTTGCAGCTCGCAGGCCATAAACGTGGCAAAGGCCATTTGCGACGCGGTGGGTGTAAAGCGGTTTGACTCCCCCACGCCCCAGCCCCCGACCCAGCTGACGTGTCCGGTTTTTTGTTGCCAGCGCAGCGCCGTCGCGATGCGATTGTGAATCGCCGCTTTCTCCGCCGCCGTACCGGAGGTCCACGGGTATTTGCCGTTATTTTTCAGCGGCCCCCAGGGGAAGATATGCCACTCCGCCAGCAGAAAGTTTTGGCTGTGCGCAGGCAGCTTGAGGCTGGGGAGATCTTCGGGGGCCGCACGCAGGCGGGGAGCGATGAAGATCATCCGGTCCGCATCAATGCTGTGGATGACCTTAATGGTTTTCTCATACACCCGGTTGAGCGAGGCTGCGTTGTGGTTGAGCTTGTCCGCAGGCTCATAAATCAGGTCAAAGCCCAGCAGCGGCGAACGTTTGCCGAAATAGTGCGCCACGGCAATCCACCAGTCGGTAACCTCTTTTTCGTTATCGGCTTTCGGATCGTTTTTATAGCTGTCCGCCTGATACGCGATAATCGGGATCACGCCGTACTGCTCGCAGGCTTCCACCAGCTTACGCAGGTGGATCAGCCGTGCTTCGGTCGGCTCATCGGCCACGCGAATACGCACATGGCTGATGCCTTTCGCGCGAAAGTCGCGTACCACCAGCGGGTCGAATTCCCGTATCCCGCGCTCGGTGCGCGCCCAGTCCACGTCCATACCCACACCCAGCTTTTGCGCATAAAGCGCAGCCGTCAGCGGCGGCTCGGCGGCTATCGCCCAGCCGGAAGAGAGAAGTAAAGCGGTCGCAATAAGAGGCTTTAACACGGCTTACCCTGGATAAATCAAAAGCATTACCTGTATTTAGCACGCTTTTTTGTATTTGGTGTAGCGCCAAAGCGTAATAATTCTTCAGCCTGCCAGTTCTCTTAGCCAGCCAATAAAGGCGTCAATTTTCGGCCACTGACGGCCGGGAAGCGTTGAGATGTAATAGTGCTGATGGCATTTGAGGGTCTTGTTGCCAAACGGGGCGATAAGCTCGCCCCGCTCAAGGCGCTTTTGCACCAGCCGCTTTCTCCCCATCGCCACGCCCACATGATTCATGGCTGCCACTATCGCTAAATCGGAACGATCGAAGCCAATACCCGATGATGACGGCATATTCATCGCAAAATGCTGCGCCCAGCTGAGCCACTCATCCGTACCGGAATCATTACTCCAGGCCTGACGGTCGTGCAGTAACGTGCAGTGGCTGAGGTTATCGGGGTTTTTCAACAGCGCATGCTCGCGAGCATATGCGGGCGAGCAGACGGGCAAAATCTCCTCGTCCATCAAGAAATGATGAGAAAGGTAGTTTGGCGGCGTATCGTCGAAATAGATGGCCAGATCGATGCCGGTTCGCTGCATATTGACGTACTCATTACCGGTGAGAATGGTGAGAGATATCGACGGATAGCGGCGGGTAAAATCCCCCAGCATGGGGACGAGCCAGCACTGGGCGATTGACGGCCGGGAATACACCGTCAGCGTACCGGACAGCGCCTGGTTTTTAATATCCAGGATCTCCTGATTCAGGGTGTCGAGGGATGATTTTAGGGTCCAGTAAACGCGCTTTCCTTCCTGCGTTAGCTCAACTTTACGGTGCGAGCGGACAAACAGCTGAATGCCCAGCTCCTCTTCCAGCAGGTTGATGCGGTGGCTCACCGCGCTGGGGCTGAGCGACAGTTCCGCCGCCGCCAGCGCGAAGGATTCATGCCGGGCAGCCACTTCAAAAGTGTACATCTTTGACAGTTGCCAGCCATTTAGCAGCCGGTTTCTGACTTCATTCGCATCGGTCATCACAATTCTCACACGTTATTTCTGCGCCCAGCATACCGCCCAGGCATGAATTTATGTGAACCAACAGCGAAATAAGTGCGCTTTTTTGAGTTCAGTCACTCATTTGATCCAATCTAGCTCACCTGAACGGCAATTTTTATCGTTTGTCAGCTCACGCCGTTTTTTCGTCCAATACCCACAGATGACATAAGGGTGAGGTGAGATATGGGATCGCCGGTCTGGGTTGTGGTAACGCTGCTTGTCAGCATTGTGTTGATTGTTTTAACCATCGTAAAACTGAAGTTTCACCCGTTCCTTGCGCTGCTGCTGGCGAGCTTTTTCGTCGGCGCGATGATGGGGATGAGCCCGCTGGATATGGTGAATGCCATTGAAAGCGGGATTGGCGGTACGCTGGGCTTCCTGGCAGCAGTCATCGGCCTGGGTACCATTCTGGGTAAGATGATGGAAGTCTCCGGTGCGGCGGAGCGCATCGGGATCACCCTACAGCGCTGCCGCTGGCTGTCAGCGGACGTCATTATGGTGCTGGTGGGTCTTATCTGCGGTATTACGCTGTTCGTGGAAGTGGGCGTGGTACTGCTGATCCCACTGGCGTTTTCCATCGCCAAAAAGACGAATACGTCGCTGCTTAAGCTTGCCATTCCGCTCTGTACTGCACTGATGGCGGTGCACTGCGTGGTACCGCCGCATCCGGCTGCGTTGTTTGTCACCAACAAATTAGGTGCGGACGTCGGAACGGTGATTGTTTACGGCCTGCTGGTGGGTCTGGTGGCATCTCTGGTTGGTGGCCCGCTGTTCCTGAAACTGCTCGGCAACCGTCTGCCGTATAAACCGGTTCCGGCAGAATTTTCAGATCTGAAGGTGCGGGAGGAGCATACCCTGCCGTCGCTGGGGGCAACGCTGTTTACGGTGCTGCTGCCGATTGTTCTGATGCTGGTGAAGACCCTCGCTGAGCTCAATATGGCGAAGGAAGGCACGCTGTATACCCTGCTGGAGTTTATCGGCAACCCGATCACGGCAATGTTTATCGCTGTATTTGTCGCCTACTACCTGCTGGGGATCCGCCAGCATATGGGCATGGGCGCAATGCTGACCCATACGGAGCACGGCTTTGGCTCTATCGCGAACATATTGTTGATTATTGGTGCCGGTGGCGCGTTCAACGCTATTCTCAAAACCAGCGGGCTGGCAGATTCGCTGGCGCATATTCTCTCGAACCTGCACATGCATCCGATCCTGCTCGCCTGGCTGGTGGCGCTGGTGCTGCATGCCGCTGTAGGCTCCGCTACGGTCGCGATGATGGGTGCGACCGCAATAGTGGCGCCGATGCTGCCGCTCTATCCGAACGTAAGCCCGGAGATCATCACCATTGCCATCGGTTCCGGCGCTATTGGCTGCACGATCGTGACCGATTCGCTCTTCTGGCTGGTCAAGCAATACTGCGGCGCGACCCTGAATGAGACCTTCAAATACTATACGACGGCGACGTTTATCGCCTCGGTGCTTGCACTTGGCGGCACATTCCTGCTTTCTTTCATTATCTGAGCGCGACGAGACGTATTATGGAAAACGCAACTATCACTGCTTTAACCGCACAGTTTCCTCTGGTTGAGGATCTGATGGCTCTGAAAGAGACCACGTGGCTTAACCCGCGAACCACTTCGCTTGCAGAAGGGCTGCCCTATGTCGGGCTGACCAAAGCCGACGTGGACGACGCGCATGCGCGTCTCAACCGCTTCGCGCCGTATCTGGCGAAAGCCTTCCCGGAAACCGCGGCAACGGGCGGGATTATCGAATCTGAGCTGGTTGCTATTCCGGCCATGAAAAAACGGCTGGAGAGAGAATCTGGCAAGGCTCTTCCCGGAACGCTGCTGCTGAAAAAAGACAGTCATCTGCCCATCTCCGGCTCGATTAAAGCGCGCGGCGGCATCTACGAGGTGCTGACCCACGCGGAAAAACTGGCGCTGGAAGCGGGATTGCTGAGCACTGAAGATGACTACAGCATCCTGCTGGAACCGCGCTTTAAAGACTTCTTTAGCCAGTACAGCATTGCGGTGGGTTCAACCGGCAACCTGGGAATGTCCATCGGCATCATGAGCGCACGTATCGGCTTTAAGGTGACGGTACATATGTCCGCCGACGCCCGCGAGTGGAAGAAAGCCAAACTGCGCAGCCATGGCGTTACCGTCGTGGAATATGAGCAGGATTATGGCGTGGCGGTGGAACAAGGGCGAAAAGCGGCGGAAAACGACCCGAACTGCTTCTTTATCGACGATGAAAACTCCCGCACCCTGTTCCTGGGCTATGCCGTTGCCGGCGAGCGCCTGAAGGCGCAGTTTGCCGAACAGGGCCGTGTGGTGGATGCAGAGCACCCGCTGTATGTCTATCTGCCGTGCGGCGTTGGCGGGGGTCCTGGCGGTGTGGCGTTTGGTCTGAAGCTGGCGTTTGGCGACAACGTTCACTGCTTCTTTGCCGAGCCCACGCACTCCCCGTGCATGCTGCTGGGGGTTTATACCGGCCTGCACGATGAGATTGCCGTGCAGGATCTGGGTATCAACAACGTGACGGCAGCGGACGGGCTGGCGGTCGGACGCGCGTCGGGCTTCGTCGGCCGCGCGATGGAACGTCTGCTCGACGGGTTCTATACCCTTTCCGATCAAAGCATGTACGACATGCTCGGCTGGCTGGCGCAGGAGGAAGGGATTCGTCTGGAGCCATCGGCGCTGGCGGGCATGGCCGGGCCGCTGCGTGTTCAGGCTGATGCCAACGTCACCCATCTGGTGTGGGCGACCGGCGGCGGCATGGTGCCGGAAGACGAGATGGCGAAGTATCTGGCGAAAGGGAAGTAATTATGCCGGGTGGCGGCTGCGCCTTACCCGGCCTACAGGTGCACAATTTGTTGAATGTGGGTTACCGCAAACAGCAGTGATAGCGACAGCACAGCCAGGGCGATGAGGAACTTATCCCGCACCGCCTTCGGCTGCACAAAATCGTCCTGCGCCACGTCCATCACGTTACGGCTGCGGGTATAGCGCCATAAAATGATGGCCACCAGCGCCAGCACAACCAGTGAGATCCAGAAGGGTAGCCCCGTGCGGTGCCAGTTGTGCTTAATCGCCAGGGCAATCAGCGCGCCATACCCCAGCAGCGTGCGCAGCCACGCCAGCGACGTCCGCTCCGGCTGCAGGCCGGGGTCCGCTTCGCGCCGCGCTTTGCGACTATCCGCCATACACCACCAGCACCATCACCACGCCCGCCACTGTTAGCAAAATCGCACTGATGATCAGTAACCCACGCGTATAGGGCAGATCCTGCTTCAGGCGCATCGCCTTTTCGTTACGCAGCCAGCGCAGATAGCCGTAAATCGCCAGTACGCCCGCAAACAGGCACAGCAACAGCGCCAGCACTTCACGAATCAACGGCGTGGCGAAATCGGGCGCGAGCTGATCAAGACCGACGCCGGCGGCCAGAAAGCCCAGCGCGGTACGGATCCACGCCAGATATGTACGTTCATTGGCCAGCGAGAAGCGGTAGTCCGGGGCTTCACCGAGGCGGGAAATTTTCATGAAGGCTCCTTGTCATGCTGCAGGCAGGCTTCAGCATAGCGTAAATCGGCCAGGACAAGGAGACCGGCATCAGGCGATGCCGGTCAGGAGGGTTAATGCAGCTCTGGCCAGTAATCCTTATTAGCCTCGATCAGGTCATCCAGAATCGCTTTCGCGACCGACGCGCTCGGTACGGTTTTTGACAGGGTGATTGCCTGCCAGAGTTTCTGATACGAGCGTTGTTCCCAGGCATCCACCACCAGTTTTTCCACCGCCACCTGCTGGCTCATCAGCCCTTTCTGGAAGTGCGGGATATCGCCCACGGTGAGAGGCTCCGGCCCGTTATGGCCCACCAGACACGGAATTTCCACCATCGCGTCGGCATCAAAGTTATGAATGGCCCCGTTGTTTGGCACAATCAGCAGCATCCGCTCCTGGGTATTAAAGGCAATCGCCGTCGCCAGATCGACGATGTACGAGGCATGTTCGTCGATCTCCAGCTCCCCGGCAGAGGATTTTCCGGCTTCTATAATCGCCCGGCACGAACTGAATACATGCTTCTCACGGTGATCCATAACTTCATTGGCGCGGGTCCGCTCCGGGTTGGCGTGCGCGACCACGTAGTCCGGGAACAGGTAATACTTCAGATAGGTGTTTGGCATGGTATCTGGATCGAGCGCCTGCACGTCTTTGGCTTTGGCGAAGGTATCGTTCCAGCTCGCTTCGGTATGCGCATCTTCCGAAGGCGGAACATAGCCGTGTTTCGCCACGTATTCGCGCAGTTTCGGCATCAGATCGTTACCTTTCAGATCTTCAATCGATGTCCACCAGCCGAAGTGGTTCAGGCCGTAGTAACGCACGCGCATCTGTTTGCGGTCTTTCAGGCCCACAATCTGCGCCATGCGCCCTTCAATACCGATTGGCATATCGCAGATGTTGAGAATTTTGGCATGCGGACGCAGGCGGCGCGTCGCTTCCGCCACAATCGCCGCCGGGTTGGAGTAGTTCAGCATCCACGCGTTCGGGGAGTACTGCTCCATATAATCCACCAGTTCCAGTACGCCGCCGATTGAGCGCATGCCGTAAGAGATCCCACCCGGGCCGCAGGTTTCCTGACCCAGCACACCGTGACGCAGCGGAATTTTCTCGTCTTTTTCGCGCATCGGGTATTTGCCCACGCGGATGTGCGCCATCACGAAATCCACATCGGTAAACGCCGCTTTTGGATCGGTGGTGTAGCTAAACTCAATCTCCGGTGCCTTTTCCTTAAGGATAATTTTGCACGCCTCGGCGATGGTTTCCTGACGTGCGCCATCGTTGTCATAAAACTTCAGGGCACGCAGCGGGAAACGGTCACGGTTGGCTAACAGCATCAGGACGATACCAGGCGTAAAGGTGCTGCCGCCGCCTGCAATGACAACTGAGAATTTTTTCATGATATAGCCTCTGTCAGGGTGGTTTGTTCATTCGTTAAAGGGGTTTTCATCAGCGATTCCAGCTGGTCTCGCACCTGCGGAACGTGCAGGCCAACGATCACCTGTATGCCGTTGCCGCGTCGCACTACGCCGTGTGCGCCGAGGGCTTTGAACACCTCATCGCTTTGGGTTTGCGCCATGTCGACCAGCGCGATACGCAAGCGGGTGGCGCAGTTGTTGATGCTTTCGATGTTGGCCGCGCCGCCCAGCGCCTGCAGGAATCCGGCGGCTTGGCCGACCTGCTGGCTGGCGGCAGCCGGGGCGGTGGTTTGTCCGCGCGCCGCCTTATAGTCCGCCTTGCTGTAGAGTTTGATTTCACTCTCTTCACGACCCGGGGTTTTGAGGTTCAGACGCTCAATCAGCGTTTTGAAGACCACGAAGTAAAGGCCGGTAAAGCAGACGCCGATGCCGATCTGGGTGAATACCGTTGAAGCGTGGTTATGGAACATGGGGATCCAATTTTGCGGCAGGAACTGGTCCAGCAGGCCACCGCCCATGTTGCCCACCACGCCAAAGGTGTACATCACCGTCGCCATGGTGGCCGCCAGCACGGCGTGAATGGCAAACAGCAGCGGCGAGATAAACAGGAAAGTAAACTCCAGCGGTTCGGTAATCCCCACCAGCACGGCGGTAAGCGTGGCCGGGATCAGCAGGCCCGCGACCTTGACGCGGTTTTCTGGTGAGGCGGTGTACCAGATCGCCAGCGCAATCCCGACCGATCCAAACACCTTAGCGTTACCGTGCAGCGCGAAACCACCTTCCGGGAACAGGGTTTTCAGCGGCAGCGTGCTCTGGCTGAACGCCTGAAGATGCTGCGCCCAGTAGACCTGAATCCCGCCCTCAACGGCGGCCGGGCCAAAGATAAACGGACCGTAGACGAAGTGGTGCAGCCCGGTTGGGATCAGAATGCGTTCCAGGAAGGTATACACCCAGACACCGAGCGCACCGGCGGAGCGTAAGAACGCCTGCAGGGACTCAATGCCCATCTGCACTTTCGGCCAGCCCAGCAGCGTCAGCCAGGCGCAGGGGATCATGACGAAAAACGCGATAATCACCACAAACGAGGTGCCCTGGAAAATGCCCAGGAAAACCGGCAGTGGTTTCTCGAAAAAGCGGTTATGGATCGCAGTGACAATACCGGAAATCGCAATCGCCCCAATAATGCTGGTATCAAGGGTTTTGATCCCGGCAATCATCGCCAGCCCGCTTCCCGCCGTCGGTTCGGCGGAAAAGTCGACGCCAAAGAAGTGGCCCCAGGTCATCCCCATCGCGTTGATGAAGTAGTTCCAGGTCAGGAAGCTGATCAGCACCGCCAGACAGGCGCGGCCCTGCGCCTGTTTCGCCAGACCAATCGGTAAGCCAACGGCAAAAATCAGCGGCATATTGCGGAACACCGCCCAGCCGCCCTCTTCAATGATGTGCACGATCTGCGCGAACAGATTATCAGGAGCCGTTAAGGCTTCGCCCACGAAAAGCGGATTGCGAAGCATGATGGCGATTCCCACCACGATCCCGGCAAAGGGAAACAGCAACACCGGGGTAAACATGGCACCACCAAAACGTTGTATTTGACTGAGCATTTTTAAATCCTCACGTAACAACCTGTAGGGGAGAGAGGCCTTTATGGTTTTGTGCTGGCCTGAGGTGAGCATAAGAACTTACTGATGCGCGAACATGGCGTGCCGCTGCGATTCGTGATCGCATTCATGGTTTTATTTTGACCAATCAGGTCTACTTTTCGACGTAAATATGGACATGTCAGGATGCAATCCACACCCTGATACGGGCAGAGAGGTCTACTGGTGATCTACAAATCCATTGCCGACCGATTACGGCTACGGCTGAATTCATCGGACTACAACATCGGCAGCCCCATTCCGGGTGAGAAAGCGCTGGCGCAGGAGTTTGGCGTGGCGCGCATGACCATTCGCAAGGCGTTGGATCTGCTGGTGAACTGGGGGCTGGTTGAGCGGCGGCACGGCAGCGGGACGTTTGTAGCACGCAAAGATGTGCACCATGAAACCACCAACCTCACCGGGCTGGTGGAGGTACTGCGTCAGCAGGGCAAAGAGGTACAGAGCAAGGTGTTGCAGTTTGAAGTGATGCCCGCCCCGCCCGCCATCGCCAGCCAGCTGCGGATCCAGGTGGATGAGCGGATCTACTTTTCCCGCCGGGTGCGCTACGTGGACGGAAAACCGCTGATGCTGGAGGATAGCTTTATGCCCGTGAAGCTGTTTCGCAACCTCTCGCTGGCGCATCTGGAAGGGTCAAAGTTTGATTACATCGAGAAGGAGTGCGGAATTACAATCAGCGGCAATTACGAGAGCCTGACGCCGGTACTGGCCGATAAACAACTCGCTGGTTACATGAACCTGCCGGAGCAAACGCCGCTGCTGCGCATTACCTCTCTCTCCTACAGCGACAGCGGCGAGTTCCTTAACTATTCCGTGATGTTCCGAAATACCAGTGATTACCAGGTGGACTACCATCTGCGGCGCATCCACCCGGACGACCTGCTAACTCATCCCCCAGAACAGCACCGCCAGTAGCTGGGGGGTGATGATGCGCAGGAACATCACCAGCGGGTAGACCGTAGCGTATGACAGCGCCGCCGCGCCGCTGGTGGCGTGCAGGCTATTGGCAAAGGCCAGCGCCGGTGGATCCGTCATCGACCCCGCCAGCATGCCGCAGAGCGTCAGATAGTTCATTTTCGCGAACATTCGCGCCAGTATGCCGACCGTCAGCAGCGGGATCGCGGTGATGAAGATGCCGTAGCCGACCCAACTCATCCCTTCCCCCCTGACCAGGGTATCGACAAAATCGCCACCGGATTTTAGCCCGACGACCGCCAGAAACAGCACAATGCCCAGCTCGCGCAGCGCCAGGTTGGCGCTCGGCGGCATAAACCAGTAGAGCTTACCGACACAGCCGATTCGCCCGAGGATCAGCGCCATAATCAGCGGCCCGCCCGCCAGACCCAGCTTGAGGGCCACCGGGAACCCCGGTATATACAGCGGAATGGAACCAAGCAGCACGCCCAGCCCGATTCCGATAAACACCGGCAGCATTTGGACCTGCTGCAGTTTTTGCTGAGCGTTACCGACCATATCCGCCACGGCGTCAATGGACGACGGACGCCCGACCAGGTTAAGAATATCGCCGAACTGCAGGCTGGCTTCCGGGCTGGCGACCAGTTCAACACCGGCGCGATTGAGACGAGAGATAACCACGTCGTAACGTTCTTTTACCTGCAGATCGCGTATTTTCTTGCCCAGAACGTGCTCGTTAGTTACCACCACACGCTCCACGCGCATGTCGGTGCCGCGGGTAGAGAGCGAGGTATCCACTTCCTGACCAATCACCAGCCGCGCGTTGTTTAAATCCCCGGGCTGCCCGACAAGGTGCAGCAGATCGCCTTGCCGGATAATGGTGCCAGGCGCGGGCACCATCAGCATCTCGTCACGTTTAAGGCGCGAGCAGATGATATTGGCGCTGTTCAGGATCGGCACGTCCTGAATCGCCATGTTGTTCAGATTGGGGTTATCGACGCGGATGTTGATGGTTTTGATCGGCATATGGCCGTTGGTGAGCGTGGTTTCGTGGTCCTTCGCCTCTTTGTCAACGTTAATGCGAAAGAGCACCCGAACCAGCCACATGGAGAGCAGAATGCCGCAAATCCCGAACGGATAAGCCATCGCATAGCTCATCCCCATCTGATCGACAATGCCGGGTTCGATACCTAAATCGCGCAGGATTTGCTGGCCCGCACCCAACGCGGGCGTGTTAGTCACGGCCCCGGAGAAAATGCCCAGCACCACGGGCAGCGGAATTGCGAAGAGTTTATGCAGGATAGCGGTGACCAGCCCACCCATTACGACGATGCCGAGGGCAAACAGATTGAGGCGTAATCCGGAAACCCGCAATGAGGCGAAAAAGCCCGGCCCGACCTGAATGCCGATGGTATAGACGAAGAGGATCAGGCCGAACTCCTGCGTAAAGTGGAGCATATCGGCGCTGAGAACCAGCCCGAGTTTGTCAGCAAAGTGTCCGACAAAAATGCCGCCAAACAGCACCCCACCGATCCCAAACCCGACGCCACGGATTTTTATGTTGCCAATCCATAATCCAACAACAGCGACCAGGGCCAACACGCTGACGGTTAACGCGATATCACTCATGATCCACTTCCTTGCATAACCTTGGTTATGTTAAGGATTCTCTCAGAGGTGAAGGGCGTTGTATGGGTGATGGCGCACAAAAAAGCCCTGCCGGGGCAGGGCTTTGTGCGGTCTGTGAGTAAAGCGGATTAGCTATTCAGCGCCGGCCGCTCGCTAATGGCGATACGCTGTGGCGCGATGGCTTCCGGCACGTTACGGACCAGGTCAATATGCAGCAACCCGTTGGTAAAGGTCGCGCCGGAGACTTCCATATGATCTGCCAGGGTAAAGCTCAGGGTAAACGGCTGAGTCACCAACCCCTGATGCAGCCATTTGGTCTCGGTTTCTTGTTTTTCCGGCGACCCTTTCACGGTCAGACGCGTGCCTTCGAGCTGGATATCCAGATCGTCCTGGCGGAACCCGGCCAGCGCCAGCGTGATGCGATAGTGGTTATCGTCGCTTTTTTCGATGTTGTACGGCGGAAACGTCTGGTGCTCAGTGGTGCTTTGCAGGGCGCTAGCCAGTTTGTCAAAACCAATCCACTGACGCAGCAGGGGGGATAAATCGTAGTTACGCATACTAAATCTCCTTCTGAGAAGCGAGTTCGGCACAGTTTATTTTTGTGCACAGTTGTTCCTGCAAATCCTTGTGGATTCGCATATGCTCCCGGTTCGGCAAGCAATTCTGAGTGGGCCGCTGACGCGACCCGCGGCATTAATTAATTTCGATACGGCGCGGTTTTTTCTCTTCCGGAATCACACGTTCCAGCTCGATAAACAGCAGACCGTTGACCAGATTCGCGCCTTTAACGTGAATGTTCTCCGCTAACTGGAACTTGCGTTCAAAGTTGCGCTCGGCGATGCCCTGGTAAAGGTAGGTACGTTCTTTCTGCTCGGCCGTATGTGAACCTTTCACCACCAGCAGGTTGTCCTGCGCGGTGATCTCCAGTTCGCTCTCTGCAAAACCGGCGACAGCAATGGCAATGCGGTAGTGGTTTTCATCAACCAGCTCAACATTGTATGGAGGGTAGCCGTTGCTCTGGCTTTGGTTATTTTCTAAATGGTTAAACAGGCGGTCAAAACCAATTGCAGAACGGTATAGCGGGGAAAGATCGAAGTTACGCATAAATAAAAGCTCCTGAAATCAGCGAGAAATTTTAGCCTTCCACCATGGACAGGCCATTGCGCCCCCCGAACACCCATCAGGCGTGTTCGTTATCGGGTTACATTCTTAAAATGGGTCTGGAACCGGTGTTTTCAACCGCGACGTTCGCACTTTTTTTTGCACTTTTGTGCTTCTCGCTTAGACTGGGACAACAGCACAAAGGGTTAAATTGCGATGGCTGCCACAGTGCGGGGTTATTGGGCTATTCATTTTCAACAAGGCTCGCTATAACCCAGAGTTGCAGGTCTATGCAGTGCCATTAACGATGACTGAGTGATGATGAAAAATGTTCTGATTAAGCTGACGATGTTCAGCGGGGTGGTTTTACTTTGCGGGTGTTCGAGCGTGATGTCTCACACCGGCGGTAAAGAAGGAACATATCCGGGGACGCGCGCCAGCGCGGCGATGATCTCCGATGATGACACGAACTGGGGCACCAAATCCCTGGTGATCCTCGATATGCCGTTCACGGCAGTGGCCGATACGCTTTTGCTGCCCTGGGATATGTTCCGCACGGACAGTTCCGTACGCTCGCGCGTTGAGAAAAGCGAGCAGCAAAATCTGGCAACCAACGCCGTTATCCCGCCCGCCGAGATGCCGCGACGCTAATCCTGTGCGGTTTCCGTTAGCCACAGCTGGCGGAAACCCTCTTTCTCCTCCATCCATGCAATAGCGCGCCCGTTCGGGGAAAAGACGACCGCATCGGCAGACGGCGGATTGCCGTGATCGGACGTCAAAAACGTGACTTCTCCGGTCTGCGCATCGCAGCAGGCGATACGATTTTCCAGCACAAATCCCAGACTGTCGCCCAAAGGATGCCAGTTGAATGCCGACTGGATACCGCTTTCGGTATGCGTTAACTGACGCGGCTCGCCCCCCTCCGGTGAGATCAGCCACAGCTGGACAATGCCGTTGTCATCACGCATCAGAAAAGCAATCTGCGTACCCTGCGGGTTGCTGCGCACCCAGTGGCGCGGCACGTTCACCAGCCCCGGATACGCCTTTTGATGGGTAAAGGTCAGACGGCGCTGCAGCACGCCAGCAGGCGGTGCTGGCATCGTCTCTGGCGTGCCCTGCAATGGCGTATCGCCTGCCTGTTTCCAGCCCTGCTCGTCTTTGGGCAGATCGACAATAAACAGTTCAGGCACTTTTTCGCCTTTCACAGACAGGGTATCGCCAATAAACGCCAGCCTGCCGTTGCCCACCCAGCCCTCTTCATAGGCGCGGTTGATCTCATCGCTGCCCGGCTGTGGGTTCGGCGTCGTGCGGCTTACCAGCACGCTCCAGAAGGTGCCCGGATATTCATGAGGATGGTTGCCCTGCGGGATGACCGGGCCAAAGGGTGCGGCGACGCCAACGTTACGTAAATCGAGCTTTGGATCGCGCTCATGCAACACATGGTCGTTATAGGTGAAGCTGACGAACTGCCCGTTCGGGCTAAAGACGTGTACATGGCTACCGCCACGGAGTGCGCCTGCGGTATAGGGCGCGGTGATATCCATGGCATCGAGGTTGCTCGCCTGGCCGTTATGGACAATCACGCCCTGGCGATGGTGAAAATCGTATTGCCAGTCTGCATCCGGGTTTTTCGGGCCGTGGATAAAGACGTATTTGTCTTGTGCAGGATGAACGGTCACCACCCCGACATGCGCGCCGTGCGTGGCACGATAAATCACCTCAACCTCGCCCGTACCGACGTTTACCCGCTCAATGGTTTCGCCGGTGAACGATGCCCCGGACGGGCGCACATCGTAGACCAGCCACTGGCTGTCCGGTGTCCAGGTATTGGTATTGGTGAGCTGGTGGTTGCGGGAAGCAAAGGTGATTTGTTTCATGGGATACCCTGATGCGCAGTTATCGCATCAGGGTAAAACATCCGCAGGGATTAGCCTACTCGTTTCACGTCGCCGACCAGCAGGATGTAGGAGAGCGCGCCAATCAACGCTACGGCAGAGATGTAGACCAGGGCCGGGCCAAAGCCGTAGTCCTGCGCCAGGTAGCCGATGACCAGCGGCACAGTGATCCCGCCGAGTCCACCGACGAAGTTGAACACACCACCGGTCAGGCCAATCAGACGCATCGGCGCCAGAGACGACACCAGCGACCAGGTGATAGAGGCAAAACCGTTGCCGAAGAACGCGAGCGCCATCAGGGTCATAATCCACACCGGATCGTTGGTGTAGTTGGCGCCCATGATACAGGTTGAGATCAGCAGCCCGCAGATAATCGGCGTTTTACGCGCAACACCTAATGAGACGCCTTTTTTGACCAGCTTATCCGCCAGCCAGCCCGAGAGCAGCACGCCAAAGAATGCGGCAAGGAACGGCACGGTGGTCATAAAGCCCGCTTTCAGCGCGGTAATCCCCTTTTCCTGGGTGAGGTAATTCGGGAACCAGGTCAGGAAGAACCACAGCGTCGACGTAACCGCAAACTGACCGAGATAAACCCCCACCAGCTTACGATGGAAGACCAGCTTCCAGTCCGCGCGGGTCAGCGGCTGACGCGCCTCTTTTTTCACTGGCGCATCGCCGTCTACCAGGCCGCCACCGTCGCGGATGTAGTCCAGTTCCGCTTTGGTGATATTTTTTGTCAGACGTGGCGGTTGATAGACCTTGAACCAGATCAGGGACCAGATAATGCCGATCCCACCGGTGACGATAAACACCCAGTGCCAACTTAGCAGTTCCTGGATCCAGATTAACAGCGGGGTCAGGAACGCCAGGCCGACAAACTGCCCGGAGGTGTAAAAGCCCACCGCAGAGGCACGTTCATGCTCCGGGAACCAGCTGGTGACCATACGGTTGTTGGTGGGGAACGCAGGTGCCTCGAAAACGCCGGTGATAGCACGCAGGCCAATCAGCGACATCAGCCCGGTCGCGAAGCCCTGGAACAGGGTCGCCACGGACCAGCCTAAAATGGCGATGAAGTAGGTCAGACGCGACCCCACGCGGTCGAGGAACCAGCCACCGGGGATTTGGCAGAGCGTATAGAGCCAGGCAAACGCCGAGAAGACGTAGCCCATTTCCGCCTTGGTGATCCCAAACTCTTCCTGAATATGGGCCGAGGCCACGGCAAGGTTGGCGCGGTCAACATAGCAAATGACCACGGTAATAAAGATCATGATTAGCGTCAGGTAGCGGCGACGCCCGGTCTTTGTAGCAGTAACTGGAATATCCATCGCAATCTGTCTCCAGATTTTGGGCATAGCGAAGCCGCTCACCATGCCCTGTAATTTACAGAGGGTTATATTTTTGTATGTACGTTTTTATTGCCCGGTGGCGCTTCGCTTACCGGGCCTACGAGAGAGTAGGCCGGATAAGCGTAGCGCCATCCGGCGATTTACCACTCGGCTACGGAGCCATCTTCATGACGCCACAGCGGGTTACGCCAGTCCGGCGCATTTTTACTGAGCTCAATGACTTTGGCTTCGTCAATGTCCACGCCAAGGCCCGGCTTCATTAATGGTTTGAAGAAACCGCCTTCCATGCTGAAGTCTTCTTTGTTTTTCACAAAGTCGAGCAATTCCGCGCCCTTGTTATAGTGAATACCCATGCTCTGTTCCTGGAACACGGCATTGCGGGAGACAAAATCCACGTGCAGGCAGGCCGCCAGCGCAACGGGCCCCAGCGGACAGTGCGGTGCCAGCGCCACATCGTAGGCTTCTGCCATCCCGGCAATTTTGTAGCATTCGGTGATACCGCCCGCATGGGAGAGATCCGGTTGCAGGATCGCAACACCGCCTGCCTCCAGCACACGTTTGAACTCGAAGCGCGAGAACATACGCTCACCTGCGGCGATAGGAATATGGGTCTGTTCAGCCAGTTTCGGATAGTACTCCGCCTGCTCGGCCAGGACGGGCTCTTCAATAAACAGCGGACGGTAGGGCTCCAGCTCTTTAATCAGCACTTTGGCCATTGGCGCACTGACGCGTCCGTGGAAGTCCAGACCAAACTCAATCTCGTTACCGAAAGCTTCACGGATTTGCGCCACGGTATTCACCGCCCGGTCCACCGCGCGCGAGTTGTCAATCACGCCCATCTCTTCACAGCCGTTGAGCTTAAAAGTATCGAAGCCGATATTGCGCAGCTGCGTAATGCCGTCGATCACTTCCGCAGGGCGGTCGCCACCCACCCAGCTGTAGGCTTTGATTTTGTCGCGTACCAGGCCGCCCATCAGCTGCCAGACCGGGGCATTCAGCACTTTGCCTTTGATATCCCACAGCGCCTGGTCAATACCGGCGATGGCGCTCATCAGGATTGGGCCACCGCGATAAAAGCCCGCCCGGTACATCACCTGCCACAGGTCGTTAATGCGTGCCGGATCCTGACCAATCAGGTATTCCCCCAGCTCATGCACCGCGGCCTCCACGGTGCGCGCGCGCCCTTCAATCACCGGCTCGCCCCAGCCAACCACGCCTTCATCGGTTTCAATTTTCAGGAACATCCAGCGCGGGGGTAAACGGTACGTGGTGAGTTTGGTTATTTTCATTGCACTGCCTCTCGATACGCTTTCACAAATGCTGCCGCCTGCTGCGCGGTACGCTCAACGGACTGTCCGGCGCGATAGAGATCGCTGCCCAGCCCCGCGCCCACACAACCGGCGTTAATCCACTGCGCCAGGTTTTCTGGCGTCACGCCGCCCACGGCAAAGACCGGCACGCTGGCGGGCAAGACCGCTTTCAGTGCTTTGATATAGTCAGGACCAAAGGCCAAAGAGGGGAAAATTTTGAGCGACTGCGCACCCGCATCGAGAGCGGTAAAGGCTTCGGTTGCCGTCGCGCATCCTGGACACACGGTCATCCCATGGCTCACCGCGCGGCGGATCACCTCGGGGTTGATGTTGGGGGTGACGATGAGCTTGCAGCCCATCTTTGCCAGCCTCTCCACCTGCTCCGGCTGCAAGACGGTTCCTGCGCCAATCAGCGCTTTATCACCAAAGGCCTCTACCACTGTCGGAATGCTTTTTTCCCATTCGGGGGAGTTGAGCGGGATTTCCACCGCGTCGAATCCGGCGTCGATCACGGCACCGACGTGCGCCAGCGCCTCGTCGGGGGTAATGCCGCGCAATATTGCGATAAGGGGAAGACTAGTTTGCCACTGCATGAGCGATGCTCCTTATTCCTGCCTGAAATGCCGTGTCACCGGATACCGTTGATACTTCACGGCCAATCGCGCGAAACGCCTGCTCGTAGCGCGACGTCAGCGCTGCACCAGCGACAATCGTGACAGCCTGCTCGCACCCGACGAACTCACGCATGCTGGCGACTTCTGCGCCAATCAGCAGGCCAGAAAGAAACTCGCTGACCTGCTCGCGCGGGAGATTTCCCAGCACGTGCGAGGCGCGAACCTCAAAAAGTTGCGGCAAAACATCAGGAGAAGCGATCCCACGAGCAAGGCCAGCAGCAAACGCCTCCGGCGACGGAACCTGCTCCGGTAAACCGGCCCCCAACAGCGAATGATTAAGCAGCAAATGGTGCAATTCGCCGGTCATTACGGTGCGAAAATCGTGGATATGCTCTGCATCTGCCTGGACCCACTTGCAGTGCGTGCCGGGCATGACGTAGACAGAAGAAGGAGAAAGCGTGCGCGCACCGAGCAGCTGTGTCTCTTCACCGCGCATCACGTTTTGGTTATCGTCGCGCGAGACGCACAAACCGGGAACAATCCAGATATTGTCGCCAACGGACGTTAACTGCTCGCCAATGGCGGAGAAAGGGGCAGGAACAGGCAGATAAGGCGCGATTTTCCAGCCCACGTTGCTGCCCACCATCCCCGCCATCACCACGGGCGTGGCGCTGTCGCGCCAGTTTTGTGTGACCTCTGCTAACACCGCCTCGGGGGATTTTCCGTTCAGACGCGTCACGCCTGCTTCTGATTGCCTGCTCTCCAGGCACTGCTCGCCCTGGTACAGCCAGGCGCGCAGATTGGTCGATCCCCAGTCAATTGCGATGTAGCGTGATGTCATGTGATTTCCTTCAGCCTTCGTGTTGAGCTGGCAATCATGGTGAGCGCCGCCTGCTCTGCCGCATCGCCGTCCTGATGCCGTATCGCATCGAACAGCGCTTTATGTTCCTGGAGCGTTTTTGGCATATTGGCCTCATCACCCATCCAGGTACGTTCAAATACTGCTCGCTGTAGCGAGCTGATCGCCACGCTAAGCTGCTGTAACACCGGGTTATGCACCGACTGCAGTACCGCCTCGTGGTAGCGAATATCCGCCTCGTTAAATGCCTCACGGTTCTGGTTATTGGCGATCATGTCGTTCAGCGCCGACTCAATCTGCGCCAGGTCACCTGAGGTGGCGCGCTCTGCCGCCCAGCGGGCGATAGCCGGTTCTACCAGGTTTCGTACCTCGCTCATGGCGCCAATCAGCCGCGGGTCGTAATCGTTTTCCAGTACCCACTGCAGAACATCGGTATCGAGGTAGTTCCACTGGTTGCGCGGGGCAACAAACGCGCCGCGATAGCGTTTCATTTCAATCAGCCGCTTCGCCATCAGCGAGCGGAACACTTCCCGGATGATGTTGCGGGAGGTTTCAAACTCCTCACACAGTTCTGCCTCTGCCGGCAGCGGCGAGCCGGGAACATATTTGCCACCCACAATCTGTGTACCCAGCGTGATGACAATGCGATCGGTTTTATTGAGAGTCATGGAGAGTCCTTGTGCTCTGTAAGTCCATCACTACTTTACCGCGACCGCTGAATTTCGCCTCACTTTTGCAGTACAAACGTGAGGCCTTTCGCCTTTGCTGTGGTGACAATGTAGTACAATCAATTAATGTTGTACTACAATCCAGATCACAAAAAGAACAATTCAATAAACTCAGGGCCAAAAAAAGCCCCGGTTGATAACCGAGGCTGATGATTAAGGGCGACTGTTAGGAGAGGACAAATTTCTCAATCGCGTAAGCCACGCCGTCTTCCAGGTTAGATTTGGTGACGAAGTTCGCCACTTCTTTCACTGACGGGATGGCGTTTTCCATCGCCACGCCCATACCCGCGTATTCAATCATTGCGATGTCGTTTTCCTGATCGCCCAGGGCCATGATCTCTTCAGGCTTAATGCCCAGCGCGTCGGCAAGCGACTTCACGCCGGTGCCCTTATTGACGCGTTTATCGAGGATTTCGAGGAAGTACGGTGCGCTTTTCAGCACGGTGTATTTCTCTTTGACCTCCGCCGGGATGCGCGCAATGGCTTTATCGAGGATCTCTGGCTCATCGATCATCATCACTTTCAGGAACTGAGTGTTCGGATCCATTTTTTCTGCTTCACAGAACACCAGCGGAATGGTGGCGACATACGATTCGTGCACGGTGTAATAGCTGATGTCGCGGTTAGCGGTGTAGAGCGTTGTACGATCGAGCGCGTGGAAGTGAGACCCGACTTCACAGGACAGTTTTTCCAGGAACAGATAGTCATCATAATTCAGCGCGGTTTGCGCAACCGTGCTGCCGTCCGCCGCTTTCTGCACCAGCGCGCCGTTATAGGTGATGCAGTAATCACCCGGCTGATTCATGTGTAGCTCTTTGAGGTAGCTGTGCACGCCCGCATACGGACGCCCGGTGGTCAGTACCACATTCACGCCCTTTGCGCGCGCCGCGGCGATTGCGTTTTTAACGGCTGGAGAGATAGTGTGGTCTGGCAGCAGCAGCGTGCCGTCCATATCGATTGCAATGAGTTTGATAGCCATGAGGTCCCCGGGATAAATGAGTGCTACCTCATGCTAACGCGATTAAGCACACAAAAATAGAGCTACATTGCGCAACAGAAAACCCCTTTTTCCGCAATCCCGGGGAACGTTGGCTCACTCGCGGGTGAGGACGATTTTACCAAACGCGCCGCGATCGAGGTGTTCCAGCGCCTGCTCCAGCTGGTCAAAACGGTAGCGCTGCTCAATGACCGGTTTCAGCCCTGTCACCTCCACGGCGCGGACAAACTCTTCCAGCGCACGGCGATGCCCGACACCAATCCCCTGAATAACCGGGGATTTCAGCAACAACTCACCCGCTGATAGCGTAATCTCGCTCCCGGCCAGCACGCCAATCACCGAGATGCGTCCATGAACGGCGACGGCACGCAGGGAGTGCTGCAGGTTTTCTCCCCCCACGGTTTCAATTATGTGGTCAATGCCGCGATCCTGAGTCAGCGTTAAAAGCGCTTCAGCCCAGTCGCCTTTCAGCCGGTTGATACCCCGATCGGCTCCCAGTTTTTTAGCCCGCGCCAGCTTTTCATCACTCCCCGAAGTCACGTAAACCTCTGCACCGAGTGCTTTTGCAATTTGCAATGCGAAAATCGCCACCCCGCCGGTGCCTTGTACCAGCACCGATTGTCCGGCTCGCAAGTTCCCGCGCTCCACCAGCGCAAACCAGGCGGTTAGCCCTGCACAAGGTAATGTGCTGGCCTCAACGTCATCCAGGGTTTCCGGAGCGGCCACCAGCCCGTTTTCATTCACGATCACGTACTCAGCCAGCATCCCCGGGAAGTACCCTCCGCTCGTTTTATAGGGCAAATGACGGGCATCCGCCTGCGGCCTGCCGTCGATCCACTCCGGGAAGAACGTCGAGATGACGCGAGCGCCGGGTTGAAAACGCGTCACGCCTTCACCGATGCTGTCCACCACGCCGGCCATGTCAGACGCCGGTGTGAACGGGAAGGAAAGCGGGATCGGCATCATGCCTTCAATAACCATTTTATCGCGATAGTTGAGCGCAACGGCATTCACCCGCACGCGCACTTCGCCTGGACCTGGCTTCGGAACAGGTTCCTGGGTGAGTTTAAGATTCTCCCGTCCGAGAGCGTTCATTGACCAGCGTTGCATTGTCTCTGCCATCGTTTTTCTCCTGCCGTTAAATAAGCTTCAGTATCGACAGTCTACCGTTGACTCTTTGTTGCCAGTGGCGATAACTTTTCCCACTATTGACGCCATAATGTAAACAATCCATGACCAGTACGCTGAAGGATATTCCCGTTTTCGTGGCCGCCGTGGAGGCGGGCAGTTTTGCGCAGGCCGCGATCCGCCTGCATTTGTCGCGCTCCGCGGTGGGGAAAAGCATCGCTCGCCTGGAAGAGCGGCTGGGGGTCCGACTGTTTCACCGCACCACCCGCAGCCAAAGCCTGACCGATAACGGGGCGCTTTTTTACGAGCGCTGCCTGCGCGCGCTGGACGAGATTAGGGGCGCGGAATCGCTGCTGGAAACGGGGAAGCAGCAGATCAGCGGCCGCCTGCGTGTGGCCATGCCGGTGCTGTTTGGTCGCCAGTGCGTCGCGCCACTGCTGATAGAACTGGCGCAGGAACATCCCGGTCTTGAACTGGAAATGTCATTCAGCGACCGCGTGGTGGATCTCGTAGAGGAAGGGTTTGATATGGCGGTGCGCAACGGCACGCTGCAGGACAGTAGCGTTCTGGTCGCCAGAAGGCTGGGAGAACACCGCATGGTGCTCTGTGCTGCGCCAGAATATCTGCAAAAAAGCGGTCAGCCAGACACCGTTGCTGATTTACCCCACCATACTGCCATTAACTATCTGCGGGCAGGCAGAGTGTTACCCTGGCAGCTGGTGGATAACGAAGGGAGATCGCACACCTTTACTCCCCGCTCATCCCTCAATATGGATGATTTGCAGGCGATTTGCGACGCAGCGCTGGCAGGATACGGCATTGCATGGTTGCCCTGCTGGATGGCCCGCAGAGAAATACAGCAGGGGAAACTCATCCCGCTTTTAAAGCAGGCGCCGGACGTACGCTTCGACGTTCATGCAGTCTGGCAACAGACGCCGCATCTGCCACTCAGAGTCAGAATTGCCATCGATACGCTTGCCAGCCGTTTACCGTCAGTGCTGTCGCTGGATATGCCTGAGCCAAAAAAAAAAGCCGCGCTAAATGCGCGGCCTGAGTCGTGCTGTATAACAACGATTAAATATCGATATTCGCCGCTTTCAGCGCATTCTCTTCGATGAAGGCACGACGAGGTTCAACCGCATCGCCCATCAGGGTCGTGAACAACTGGTCGGCAGCAATCGCGTCTTTAACGGTAACGCGCAGCATGCGACGGCTTTCCGGATCCATGGTGGTTTCCCACAGCTGATCCGGGTTCATTTCGCCCAGACCTTTATAACGCTGGATTGAGAGGCCGCGACGGGACTCTTTCACCAGCCATTCCAGCGCCTGTTCGAAGCTGGCCACCGGCTGGCGACGTTCGCCACGTTCGATGAACGCATCGTCTTCAATCAGACCACGCAGCTTCTCGCCAAGAGTGCAGATACGACGGTATTCCGGGCCGGTCACAAACTCGTGCTCCAGCGGGTAATCGGTATCGACGCCGTGGGTACGCACGCGAATAATCGGCTCAAACTGCTGCGCCGCGTTCTGCTGAACGTCGAACTTCCACTGGCTACCGTGCTGCTCTTTCTCGTTCAGCTCGCTCACCAGCGCGTTCACCCAGCGGGTCACCGCCTGCTCGTTGCTCAGATCGGCTTCAGTCAGGGTTGGCTGATAGATCAGCTCCTTCAGCAGCGCTTTTGGATAGCGACGCTCCATACGACCAATCATTTTCTGCGTGGCGTTGAACTCAGACACCAGACGCTCCAGCGGCTCACCTGCCAGTGCCGGAGCGCTGGAGTTCGCATGCAGGGTCGCACCATCAAGTGCGATCGCGATTTGGTACTGATCCATCGCGTCGTCATCTTTGATGTACTGTTCCTGTTTGCCTTTCTTCACTTTGTACAGCGGCGGCTGTGCAATGTAGACGTGGCCGCGTTCAACGATTTCCGGCATCTGACGGTAGAAGAAGGTCAACAGCAGCGTACGGATGTGCGAGCCGTCGACGTCCGCATCGGTCATGATGATGATGCTGTGATAGCGCAGCTTGTCCGGGTTGTATTCGTCACGACCAATGCCGCAGCCCAGCGCGGTGATCAGCGTCGCCACTTCCTGAGAAGAGAGCATTTTGTCGAAACGCGCTTTCTCAACGTTGAGGATTTTACCTTTCAACGGCAGGATGGCCTGGTTCTTACGGTTACGGCCCTGCTTCGCAGAACCGCCCGCGGAGTCCCCTTCCACAAGGTACAGTTCGGACAGCGCCGGGTCGCGTTCCTGGCAGTCAGCCAGTTTGCCCGGCAGACCCGCTAAGTCCAGCGCGCCTTTACGGCGGGTCATTTCACGGGCTTTACGCGCCGCTTCACGGGCACGCGCTGCATCGATAATTTTACCGACAACAATTTTCGCGTCGTTCGGGTTTTCCTGCAGGTAGTCGCTCAGCAGTTCGTTCATCTGCTGTTCAACCGCCGATTTCACCTCAGAGGAGACCAGCTTGTCTTTGGTCTGTGAGGAGAACTTCGGATCCGGCACTTTCACGGAGACAACAGCAATCAGGCCTTCACGGGCGTCATCACCGGTGGCACTGACTTTCGCTTTTTTGCTGTAGCCTTCTTTGTCCATGTAGGCGTTCAGGGTACGGGTCATCGCCGCACGGAAGCCCGCAAGGTGCGTACCACCGTCACGCTGTGGAATGTTGTTGGTGAAGCAGTAGATGTTTTCCTGGAAACCGTCGTTCCACTGCAGAGCCACTTCCACGCCGATACCGTCTTTTTCCGTAGAGAAATAGAAGATATTTGGGTGAATTGGCGTTTTGTTCTTGTTCAGGTATTCAACGAACGCTTTGATACCACCTTCATAGTGGAAGTGGTCTTCTTTGTTGTCGCGTTTGTCACGCAGACGAATTGAGACGCCGGAGTTCAGGAACGACAGTTCACGCAGGCGTTTTGCCAGGATGTCGTACTCGAACTCGGTGACGTTGGTGAAGGTTTCGAGGCTCGGCCAGAAACGCACCATGGTACCGGTTTTTTCGGTATCGCCGGTCACGGCCAGCGGCGCTTCAGGCACGCCGTGCTGATAGATCTGGCGGTGAATTTTGCCTTCGCGCTGGATAACCAGTTCCAGTTTCTGCGACAGGGCGTTTACCACGGAAACACCTACGCCGTGCAGGCCGCCGGAGACTTTATAGGAGTTATCGTCAAATTTACCGCCTGCGTGCAGAACGGTCATGATCACTTCTGCAGCAGACACGCCCTCTTCCGGATGGATACCGGTCGGGATACCACGGCCGTCATCCTGTACGGAAACGGAGTTATCGGCGTGGATGGTGACGATAATGTCTTTACAGTGACCCGCGAGCGCTTCGTCGATAGCGTTATCTACCACCTCGAATACCATGTGGTGCAGACCGGTGCCGTCATCCGTATCGCCGATATACATACCCGGGCGCTTACGCACCGCATCCAGCCCTTTCAGGACTTTGATACTGGAGGAGTCATAAGAATTCGACATCAACGTTTCTCGCTCATTTCAACTTGGGTTAATCCGTTATTTTACCCTTTTCCACGGTAAACATCTTCGAATTTTCGTCCGACATGTCCATAACGTGTTCAGCGCTAATGGCGCTGACGAAAACCTGCGACTGCGTGGCTTTCAGGCGGCTGGCAAGCAGCCCGCGCCGCGCGTCGTCAAGTTCCGAGGCAAAATCATCTATCAGGTACAGGCAGCGTCGCCCGCTTTCGCGGGTGAGGAACTCCCCCTGCGCCAGGCGCAGCGCGCACATCAGGAGCTTGAGCTGCCCGCGCGACAGGGTGTCTTCTACCGGCGCACCGTCAGCACGAATGCGGAAATCCGCCTTGTGCGGGCCGTGCGCGGTGTAGGTCAACATACGGTCGCGCTCGAAGTTTCTCTCCAGCACCTCGGCATAATCCGTCTCTTTTTCCCAGCCGCGCTGGAAGGAGAAGGTGAGAGAAAATTCAGGTAAAAACTGTTTGCAGGTGTCGGCCATATCTTCGGCGATGCCTGCGCTGTATTCGGCACGCCAGCGGCTGATTTGTTCCGCAAGAGGAATTAATTCCATGTCCCACGGGCGCAGCTGGGCGTAGCGCGTGACCTGGCGCAATGCGGCGTTACGCTGCTTAAGCAGACGCTTCAGGTTGCTCCAGGCGTTAAAGAAACCGGCTTCGTTGTGAAAGCATCCCCAGTCGAGGAACGCTCTTCTGTATTTGGGGCCGCCGTTGAGTAAAGTAAACCCCTCCGGCGTGATCAGCTGCATCGGCATCAGCAGCGCCAGCTCCGCCACTTTGTGGCCGTCGGTACCGTCGATGCGCACCTTGCTGTCGCCCTGCTTGTCTTTGGTCAGGCCAATGGCGGTTTCCCGCTCCTCACCCTGCAAACGCCCGTGCAGGACAAAGGATTCCTGTTCGTGGCGAATCACGCGACCAATCTGCAAACTGCGAAACGCCCGGCCATGGCCGAGCGTATAGATGGCTTCAAGCACGCTGGTTTTGCCGCTGCCGTTTGCGCCAACCAGGAAGTTAAAGCCAGGGGATAAAGCGAGATCCGCGCTTTCGATATTGCGAAAGTCGCGGATCAACAGACGGGTGAGCGACATTACAGTCTCATTGGCATAACAACATACGCAGCCGACTGTGATGCGGCATCTTCAATCTGTACGCTCGAAACGGAGTCAGTCAGCAGAATGCGAACGTTCTCGCATTTCAGTGCATTCAGCACGTCCAGCACGTAGCTGACGTTAAACCCGATTTCCATCTCCGCCCCGGCGTAGCTGACGTCCAGAATCTCTTCTGCTTCTTCCTGCTCCGGGTTGTTGGCGGTGATTTTGATCTGGTTTTCACTTACGTACAGGCGCACACCGCGGAATTTCTCGTTCGAGAGAATGGCCGCACGGGCAAACGCCTGCTTGAGGCTATCGCAACCCGCTTCCAGCGTTTTGTCCGGGTTCTTCGGCAATACGCGGCGATAATCCGGGAAACGACCGTCAACCAGCTTGGATGTGAAGACGAAATCGCCCACGTGAGCGCGGATGTTGTTGCTGCCGATCTGCACGCGCAGCGGCGTGTCGCCACCGTCGAGCATACGCATCAGCTCAATTACGCCTTTACGCGGCACAATCACCGAATGGTTTGGTAGTGAGTCGCCAATTGGCATGGAACAGACCGCCAGACGGTGGCCGTCGGTGGCCACGGTACGCAGCTCTTCCCCTTCGGTTTCGAACAGCATGCCGTTTAAATAGTAACGAACGTCCTGGTGCGCCATAGAGAACTGCGTGGCTTCAATCAGACGCTTCATCGTCGCCTGCGGCAGGGTGAATTCGACTTCACTTTGCCAGTCGTCCAGGTTCGGGAAGTCCGCAGCAGGCAGCGTGGAGAGGGAGAAACGGCTGCGGCCAGAACGCACCAGCATGCGGTCGCCTTCCAGCTGCACCGCGATCTCTGCGCCTTCCGGCAGCCCGCGGCAGATATCAAAGAATTTACGTGCCGGAACCGTGGTCGCGCCTGCGTCATGCGGCTGAGTCAGCGTAACGCGCGCGATCATTTCCATTTCCAGGTCTGTGCCGGTCAGCGACAGCGTACCGTCCGCGACCTGAAGCAGCAGGTTTCCGAGAATAGGCAGCGTTGGGCGGCCACCTAGTGGGCCACTCACCTGTTGCAGCGGTTTTAATAAATGTTCACGTTCAACGGTAAATTTCATAGCGTCACGATGATAATGTTCTGATTAAATTGGAAAAATCTTCTTTTATGTCGTGGCTTTCTTCGCGTAACTGCTCAATCTTGCGACAAGCGTGCAGCACGGTCGTATGGTCACGGCCACCAAACGCATCGCCGATCTCCGGCAGACTGTGGTTGGTTAACTCCTTTGCCAGCGCCATCGCCATCTGACGCGGGCGCGCCACCGAGCGGGAACGACGTTTAGACAGTAAATCTGCCACTTTGATTTTGTAGTACTCGGCCACCGTCTTCTGAATGTTGTCGATAGTGACCAGTTTTTCCTGTAGTGCCAGCAGATCGCGCAGCGCTTCACGCACAAAATCGATAGTGATCGCGCGGCCGGTAAAGTTGGCATTGGCGATGACGCGGTTCAGCGCCCCTTCCAGCTCACGAACGTTGGAACGCAGACGCTTGGCAATAAAGAACGCCACTTCACCCGGCAGGCGAATGTCGTTCTCATCGGCTTTTTTCATCAGGATCGCGACGCGGGTTTCCAGTTCCGGCGGCTCGATCGCCACGGTCAGGCCCCAGCCGAAGCGGGATTTCAGACGATCTTCCACACCGTTGATCTCTTTTGGATAACGATCCGAGGTCAAAATGATCTGCTGGTTACCTTCCAGCAGCGCATTGAAGGTGTGGAAAAACTCCTCCTGCGATCGTTCTTTATTCGCAAAGAACTGAATGTCATCGATCAGCAGCGCATCAACAGAACGATAATAGCGTTTAAACTCTTCGATCGCATTGTTTTGCAGGGCCTTTACCATGTCCTGAACGAAGCGCTCGGAGTGCATATACACCACTTTCGCATTTGGCTTGCGCGCCATAATGCCGTTACCCACCGCGTGCAGAAGGTGCGTTTTACCCAGACCCGTGCCGCCATAGAGGAACAGCGGGTTATAGGCTCCACCGGGGTTGTCTGCCACCTGGCGAGCCGCCGCGCGTGCCAGCTGGTTCGATTTACCTTCCACGAAGTTATCGAAGGTGTGTTTGACGTTAACGTTAGAGCGGTAGGTCGGTTCTGCCGGGGCAGGCACATTATCCCAACCCGGACGTGCAGCAGGAGCAACGCGAGGAGCCGGAGCGGGTGCCGCCTGAGCAGGCGCTGCCACGTTTACGGTTTCGCGCACCGTCTGGGTAACCGGCTTTGTGCCTACTTCAAAGCGCAGCTGCGGGGCATCTGACCCGCAGAAATCATTCAGCAGTCCGTTGATGTTATTAAGGTACTTGTCCCTTACCCAATCGAGCACAAAACGGTTTGGCGCATACAAAGCCAGCGTGTTATCGCTCAGTTCCGCCTGCAACGGGCGGATCCACATACTGAATTCTGTGGCTGGTAACTCATCCTGCAATCGGGCAAGACACTGCTGCCAAAGCGAAAGTGACACGGCGGACTCCACTCGAACAATAAAAGAAAACTATTGAATATTCATGATTGTTGGCGCACATCGACATGACCCAATGAGGGGGATGTGCGAACCGCTATCTGCGGTTATACACGCCATCGTTGAAACAACCTGAACGATATTGTGTTTATGCCCGGCCAGGATCGCTGGATCCCGATCGGGACCGCGGATCATAGCCTAAACTGAGCCAGAGATCTTCTGTTTCTCACAGATTCTTCCCGATTTATCCACAGGAAGATCCGAAACCGGGTAAGTGTAAACGATCCTGGCGGGAGTGCCCCACGATTTAGCCCGCATATTGGAAAATTTAATGAGAACAGACAATTTTTTGCTTAAATGATCTAACGAAGATCCAGGACGATCCTTGCGCTTTGTTGATGAGACCGTATAATCCTCGACCCGGCGCGTGATGCTCTTCTTCCTGCGTCGTCCGTTGCTCATTTTCCACGCGAAATCGTGCGGAAATACGCGGGAAATAAGGAAAGAGAATTGACTCCGGAGTGTACAATTATTACAATCCGGCCTCTTTAATCACCCACGCTGAGGCGTTAGTCGTTCGAATCTCGTTCGGGTATACGCAAAAGTCAGTGAATTTATTCAAGTTTAGGTAGAAATCGCCATGAAACGCACTTTTCAACCGTCTGTACTGAAGCGCAACCGTTCTCACGGCTTCCGTGCTCGTATGGCTACTAAAAATGGTCGTCAGGTTCTGGCACGTCGTCGTGCTAAAGGCCGCGCTCGTCTGACCGTTTCCAAGTAATAAAGCTAACCCCTGAGTGGTTAAGCTAGCATTTCCCAGGGAGTTACGTTTGTTAACTCCCGCTCATTTCACTTTCGTCTTCCAGCAGCCACTACGGGCTGGCACGCCGCAAATCACCATCCTCGGCCGCCAAAATTCGCTGGGGCATCCCCGCATCGGTCTTACTGTCGCCAAGAAAAACGTTAAGCGTGCGCATGAACGCAACCGGATTAAACGTCTGACGCGTGAAAGCTTCCGTTTACGTCAGCACGAACTGCCTTCTATGGATTTCGTGGTGGTGGCGAAAAAAGGGGTTGCCGACCTCGATAACCGTGCTCTCTCGGAAGCGTTGGAAAAATTATGGCGCCGCCACTGTCGCCTGGCTCGCGGGTCCTGATAGCCCTCATTCGGGTCTATCAACGCCTGATTAGTCCGCTACTCGGGCCGCACTGCCGTTTCACGCCAACATGCTCAAGCTACGGAATTGAGGCATTGCGCAGGTTTGGAGTGATAAAAGGCAGTTGGTTGACGGTGAAACGCGTATTAAAATGCCACCCTTTACACCCAGGTGGAGACGACCCCGTCCCCCCAGGACCCTTTGATACCAGAGAACACTAACGATGGATTCGCAACGCAATCTTCTTATCATCGCTTTGTTGTTCGTGTCTTTCATGATCTGGCAGGCATGGGAGCAGGATAAAAATCCTCAACCCCAGCAGCAGACCACGCAGACAACGAGCAGCCAGGGGAGTGCCGCCGACCAGGGCGTACCGGCCAGTGGCCAGGGGAAACAGATTACGGTTAAGACCGATGTGCTTGAGCTGACTATCAACACCCGTGGTGGTGATGTTGAGCAGGCGCTGCTGTTGACCTACCCGAAAGAGCTGAAGTCTACCGAGCCGTTCCAGTTACTGGAAACCACGCCAGAGTTTATCTACCAGGCGCAGAGCGGCCTGACCGGTCGTGATGGCCCGGATAACCCGGCTAACGGTGCGCGTCCACTGTACAACGTCGAAAACGACACCTTTGTACTGGCTGATGGCCAGAACGAACTCGTTATTCCGATGACCTACACCGACGCGGCAGGCAACACCTTCACTAAAACCTTCACCCTGAAACGCGGTGAATATGCAGTAAACGTGGGCTACAGCGTACAGAACGCCGGTGCGAAACCGCTTGAAGTATCGACCTTTGGTCAGCTGAAGCAGTCCATCAATCTGCCGTCTCACCGTGACACCGGAAGCAGCAACTTTGCGCTGCATACCTTCCGTGGCGCGGCATACTCCACGCCTGACGCGAAGTATGAGAAATACAAATTCGACACCATTGCCGATAACGAAAACCTGAACGTCAGCTCCAAAGGCGGTTGGGTGGCAATGTTGCAGCAGTATTTCGCAACGGCATGGATCCCAAATAACGACGGTACCAATAACTTCTACACCGCGAATCTGGGCAACGGTATTGCGGCTATCGGCTACAAATCTCAGCCGGTTCTGGTTCAGCCGGGTCAAACCGGTAAGCTGGCAAGCACCCTGTGGGTCGGCCCGGAAATCCAGGACAAAATGGCTGCTGTTGCACCGCACCTGGATCTGACCGTTGACTACGGCTGGTTGTGGTTCATCTCTCAGCCGCTGTTCAAGCTGCTGAAGTTCATCCACAGCTTCCTGGGTAACTGGGGCTTCTCCATCATCGTTATCACCTTCATCGTACGTGGCATCATGTACCCGCTGACCAAAGCGCAGTACACCTCCATGGCGAAGATGCGTATGCTGCAGCCGAAGATTCAGGCAATGCGCGAGCGTCTGGGCGATGACAAACAGCGTCAGAGCCAGGAGATGATGGCCCTGTATAAAGCAGAGAAAGTGAACCCGCTGGGTGGCTGCTTCCCGCTGCTGATTCAGATGCCAATCTTCCTTGCGCTGTACTACATGCTGATGGGTTCCGTTGAGCTGCGCCATGCGCCGTTCGCGCTGTGGATCCATGACCTGTCCGCACAGGACCCGTACTACATCCTGCCGATCCTGATGGGCGTGACGATGTTCTTCATCCAGAAGATGTCTCCGACCACCGTGACCGACCCGATGCAGCAGAAGATCATGACCTTTATGCCGGTCATCTTCACCGTGTTCTTCCTGTGGTTCCCGTCAGGTCTGGTGCTGTACTATATCGTCAGCAACCTGGTGACCATCATCCAGCAGCAGCTGATTTACCGTGGTCTGGAAAAACGTGGCCTGCATAGCCGCGAAAAGAAAAAGTCCTGATTCGGTAAGTTAACGCTAAAATAAGGGCGGTCGATTGACCGCCTTTTTTATTTGTATTGAACGAGAGCAACCATGAGCCATAACGACACTATCGTCGCCCAGGCAACCCCACCGGGACGCGGTGGTGTAGGCATTTTGCGTATCTCCGGCCTGAAGGCGCGCGAGGTCGCTGAAGCGGTGCTGGGTAAACTGCCAAAGCCGCGCTACGCTGATTATCTGCCGTTTAAAGACAGCGACGGTACCCCACTGGACCAGGGCATTGCGCTGTGGTTCCCCGGCCCGAACTCCTTTACTGGTGAAGACGTGCTGGAGCTGCAGGGTCACGGTGGCCCGGTCATCCTCGACCTGCTGTTAAAACGTATTCTGACTCTGCCGGGCCTGCGCATTGCGAAGCCGGGCGAGTTCTCCGAACGTGCCTTCCTCAACGACAAGCTCGACCTGGCGCAAGCCGAGGCGATTGCAGACCTGATCGACGCCAGCTCTGAACAGGCGGCTCGCTCTGCTCTGAACTCGTTGCAGGGCGCGTTTTCCGCACGCGTAAATCACCTTGTGGAAGCACTTACTCACCTCAGGATCTACGTCGAAGCAGCGATTGACTTCCCGGATGAAGAAATCGACTTTCTCTCTGACGGTAAAATTGAAGCCCAGCTCAATGACGTGATGGCCGATCTCGATGCCGTTCGCGCCGAAGCGCGCCAGGGGAGCCTGCTGCGTGAAGGGATGAAGGTGGTCATCGCGGGTCGTCCAAACGCCGGGAAATCGAGCCTGCTGAACGCCCTCGCGGGCCGTGAGGCGGCGATCGTGACCGACATCGCCGGGACCACCCGCGACGTGCTGCGCGAGCATATTCACATCGACGGCATGCCGTTGCATATCATCGACACTGCGGGTCTGCGTGATGCCAGCGACGAAGTGGAGCGTATTGGTATCGAGCGCGCCTGGCAGGAGATTGAGCAGGCCGACCGTGTGCTGTTTATGGTAGATGGCACCACGACCGACGCCGTAGACCCGGCGGAGATCTGGCCGGACTTTATCGCCCGTCTGCCAGCTAAACTGCCGATCACCGTGGTGCGTAACAAAGCAGACGTCACCGGCGAAACGCTGGGCATCAGCGATGTGAATGGTCACTCACTTATCCGTCTGTCGGCCCGCACCGGCGAGGGCGTTGACGACCTGCGTAACCATCTCAAGCAGAGCATGGGCTTTGACACCAGCATGGAAGGCGGCTTCCTGGCGCGGCGTCGCCACCTGCAGGCGCTGGAAGAGGCGGCACGTCACCTCGAGCAGGGCAAAGCGCAGCTGATTGGCGCATGGGCGGGGGAATTGCTGGCGGAAGAGTTGCGCCTGGCGCAGCAGAATCTGAGTGAGATCACCGGGGAGTTTACGTCGGACGATCTGCTTGGGAGGATCTTCTCGAGCTTCTGTATTGGTAAGTGACCCCCGTTACTGAAGGGTGATTTCCCCCAGGAAATCACCCTTGTCCAGTCGATTGCCGTACTCAAAGAGAGCCATCCGGCCGAAAGCTACTGAACCGTTTTTTATTAGCCGGTTATTGAACGCTACCCTGTGCTTGGCGGCGATCCTCACCTATGTAACCGTTTCCCCGGTGCTGCTGATGGAAACCATGGGTTTTAATCGCGAGCAGTATTCCACGATGGTCAGTATGGCGGTCTCGTTCTTGACGCCGTTTGCGCTCAATATGCTGATCGGGATTCTGATTGGCTGTAGCATGCTCTGCATCCTTTTACTTATGGTCCTCCAGCCCTTCACGCAGATCTGGCATAAACGAACAGCCATAATCCGAAAATCCTCTGGCTACGCGAGACCATCAAGGCGTTATAGGGTGTCAGCGATCCAATTTTCGCCTAAGAAAATGTAAAGTTCGGTCCTCAGCCTTTTCTTACTATCATTTACTGATTAAAACAGGAGTTGAGTTAAGCGATAATGATGTAACCGTTTAACCGACTACGACCATTATCAAGGAGCGAAAAATGGCTACGCACTTTGCAAGAGGGATACTGACAGAAGGTCGTCTCGTATCGGCCAGAATTTCTTCAGCGTGTCACAGTGAAGCGCTCAAACTTCCAGAGCACCGTCGGTCGCGTTTTTTGGCGTCCCGGGCGCTTCTTGCTGAACTGCTGTTTATGCTGTACGGCACCAGTGAGCTGCCGGACATCATCATCCAACCTGAAGGTCGTCCGGTCTTTACCGACCCGGAGCTGCCGCGTTTCTCCATTGCCTATACGGGCAATATTATTGGCGTGGCACTCACCACCGAAGGCGATTGCGGGCTGGATATGGAGCTTCAGCGCGCGACACGCGGTTTTCACGGCGCCAGCCCGCATGATGATTACCCGCTCTCCAGCAATGAACAGCTGTGGGTGCGCAACCAGAACGATCCCACTGAAGCCCGGGCTCAGCTTATCACCTTGCGTCAGAGCATTCGTAAGCTCTGTGGTTGCGCGTCAGACGATGCCAGTCAGCTGCAACTCCTGCCGGGCTCCGGACGCCTGCGCTCCACGCAAGCCGCGCTGGTAGAAGCGCTCAGCGATGTTGAGGATGTACTGATCTGGTCTGTAGCAGTCACACCTGCCATTGAACGGCTGAAAATCTGGGAATTTGACAGTAAACAGGGATGGAGTAGCCTTCCGGATGTGCCCGAACGTGCCAACGAGCCCGCCGCGCGCCTGATGAGATTAACCAGTTTACCGGCAGAAAAAGCATATACCCTTAGCTGATCCGTTCAGGGTCATCATGATGAAACAGGAGTAATCATGTCTGAAACGTTGAAAGTCGTTACATTACTGGGAAGCCTGCGCAAAGGTTCATTTAACGGGATGGTTGCCCGTACGCTGCCACAGTTGGCTCCGGCGGGTATGGAGATTAGCGCCCTGCCGTCCATTGGTGACATTCCCCTTTACGATGCGGACGTGCAGCAGGAAGAAGGCTTTCCGCAGAGCGTCGAAGCGCTGGCTGAGCAGATTCGCCAGGCTGACGGGGTGGTGATTGTGACGCCAGAGTATAACTACTCGGTTCCGGGTGGTCTGAAAAACGCAATTGACTGGCTATCCCGCCTGCCGGAGCAGCCGCTGTCCGGTAAGCCGGTGCTGATTCAGACCAGTTCAATGGGTGCCATTGGCGGTGCGCGCTGCCAGTATCACCTACGCCAGATCCTGGTATTCCTGGATGCAATGGTCATGAACAAGCCGGAATTTATGGGTGGTGTGATTCAGAATAAGGTCGACCCGCAGACGGGTGAAGTGGTGGATCAGAGCACGCGTGACCATCTCTCTGGCCAACTGACGGCGTTTGGGGATTATATCAAGAGGGTGAAGGCTTAAGTGAGGTGCGGGCTGATGCCCTCACCCCAGCCCTCTCCCACGGGAGAGGGTGCAAACATGTTTATTTGGCGTCGATAAACACAATCTTCAGCACAAACAGCAGCGCCACAATGATGACACACGGGCTGAGGTCGCGGAAACGACCGGTGCCAATCTTCATCACGCAGTAAGAGATAAAGCCCAGCGCGATACCTTCAGTAATAGAGAAGCTGAACGGCATCATTACCGCGGTAATAAACGCCGGTACCGCTTCGGTTAAATCATCCCACTTCACGCGCGACAGGCTGGAGGTCATCAGTACCCCCACGTAAATCAGCGCACCGGCAGCCGCATACGGTGGAACCATGCCAGCCAGTGGAGAAAGGAAGATCACCAGCAGGAACAGAATACCCACCACTACTGCGGTCAGACCGGTACGGCCCCCTACGGAGACACCGGAAGAGGACTCAATGTAAGCGGTAACAGAAGAGGTCCCGATAAAAGCACCGCTGACAGAGGAGATGCTGTCCACAAACAGCGCCTGCTTCATGCGCGGGAATTTACCTTTCTCATCCGCCAGGCCCGCTTTGTCGGTCACGCCGATCAGTGTGCCGGACGAGTCAAACAGGTTCACCAGCATAAAGGAGAAAATCACCCCCGCCAGGCCCAGATTCAGGGAACCCGCCAGATCAACATGACCAATAACGGTAGAGACGCTCGGTGGTGCGGAGACAATGCCATTATAGTGAACGTCACCCAGCATCCAGCCCAGCAGGGTGGTCACTACGATGGACACCAGCACCGCCGCATGAATATTGCGGGAAGCGAGGATCGCGATGATAAAGAAGCCCAGCACGCCCAGCAGCACGTTATGGGAGGTCAGGTGACCTATGCTGACCAGCGTCTCCGGGTTAGCGACGATAACACCGGCATTTTTCAGCCCCATCATACCGATGAACAGACCGATACCGCTGGTGATACCCACGCGCAGGCTGACAGGAATGTTAGCAATCATCCAGTAACGCACGCGGAAAATAGTCAGCAGCAGCAGACCAACCGCGCCCCAGAAGATAGCGCCCATGCCGACTTGCCACGGCAGCCCCATCGCCTGAACTACTACGAACGCAAAGAATGCGTTAAGCCCCATCGCCGGAGCCAGCGCAACCGGCAGGTTAGCGAATACGCCCATCAGAATGCTGCCAAGTGCAGCGATCAGGCAGGTGGTCACGAAGACGGCGCTGGTATCCATGCCAGCAACGCCCAGAATTTGTGGGTTAACAAAAACGATATAGACCATCGTCAGGAAGGTAGTAAAACCGGCGATCACTTCGGTGCGTGCCGTTGTGCCGTGCTCGCGCAGTTTAAACACGCGCTCAAGCAGACCCTGACCCGATGTCTGGGTTGTGTGTTGTTGACTCATCATCAATTTCCGAACAAGGAGGGAAAATTCGTCGCTATCCTATACCAAAATGCGACAATAGTGGCGGTTACGAGATACTTTTTTCATTGATTTTGCTTATACGGCAACGATTGCGTCTCGTTGAACTGCAGTACGTAAACGTTAAACTTGTAAAAAGGGAAAGGCATGTCCGGAATTGAAGCGGTATTTTTCGACTGCGACGGTACGCTGGTCGACAGTGAGGTCATTTGTTCCCGCGCGTATGTCGCCATGTTCCAGGAATTTGGTATTACGCTCGATCTCGACGAGGTGTTCAAACGCTTTAAGGGCGTGAAGCTGTACGAGATCATCGACATCATTAACGCCGAACACGGTGTGGATCTGGCGAAAACGGATCTGGAACCGGTGTACCGCGCCGAGGTCGCACGCCTGTTCGATTCTGAGCTGGAGGTCATTGCTGGCGCAAACGCGCTGCTGGATGCCATGACGGTACCGATTTGCGTGGTATCTAACGGACCGGTCAGCAAAATGCAGCACTCGCTGGGTAAGCTTGAGATGCTGCACCACTTCCCGGAAAAACTGTTCAGCGGCTACGATATTCAACGCTGGAAGCCAGATCCTGCGCTGATGTTCCATGCGGCAAACGCGATGAACGTCAACGTAGAGAACTGTATTCTGGTGGATGACTCGTCCGCGGGCGCGCAGTCGGGCATTGATGCAGGAATGGAAGTGTTTTATTTCTGTGCCGACCCGCACAACAAGCCGATCGATCATCCAAAAGTGACGACCTTTACCGATCTGGCGCAGTTGCCGGAATTGTGGAAGGCGCGCGGGTGGAATATTACGCGGTAGGTTTTTATAGGCCCGGTAAGCGCAGCGCCACCGGGCATTTTAACCACCGATTACTCTTTTGGATCTTTACCCGCCAGCAGCTTGTCCAGCTCGTCGCCGCCCACGTGACGGAAGTCCTGACCTTTCACAAAGTAGAAAATGTATTCGCAAATGTTCTGGCAGCGGTCGCCGATACGCTCGATAGAGCGCGCGCAGAACAGGGCGGTCAGTACGCTTGGGATCGTACGTGAATCTTCCATCATGTAGGTCATCAGCTGGCGCACGATGCCTTCATACTCCTGGTCGACTTTCTTGTCTTCACGGTAGATACGCACCGCTTCGTCCAGATCCATACGCGCAAAGGCATCCAGCACGTCGTGCAGCATCTGCACCGTGTGGCGGCCCAGCGACTCCAGGCTTACCAGCAGCGGCTGATGCTGCTGGGAGAATTTCTCCAGCGCGGTGCGGCAGATTTTATCCGCAACGTCACCGATACGTTCCAGCTCGGCGATGGTTTTGATGATGGCCATAACCAGACGCAGGTCGCTCGCCGTCGGCTGACGCTTGGCGATGATGCGCACACACGCTTCGTCAATCGCCACTTCCATCATGTTGACGTTTTTATCGCCTTCGATAACGCGCTTCGCCAGTTCGCTGTCCTGGTTATGCATCGCCGTGATCGCATCAGAAAGCTGTTGCTCGACCATGCCACCCATGGTCATGACCTGAGTGCGAATACTTTCCAGCTCTGCGTTGAACTGGCCGGAAATGTGTTTATTAAGATTGAGATTGTCCATAGCGCGCTCCTGAATCAACCGTAACGACCGGTGATATAGTCTTCTGTTTGCTTTTTAGCGGGCTTGGTGAACAGATCGTCCGTGTTACTGAACTCAATCAACTCGCCCAGGTACATAAATGCCGTGTGGTCGGAGCAACGCGCAGCCTGCTGCATGTTGTGGGTCACGATAACCACGGTGTAATCCTGCTTCAGCTCGGTGATCAGCTCTTCGATACGACCGGTTGAGATCGGGTCCAGCGCTGAACATGGCTCATCCAGCAGCAACACTTCCGGGCGGATCGCGATTCCACGCGCAATGCACAGACGCTGCTGCTGCCCGCCGGAGAGAGAATAACCGCTCTGGTGCAACTTATCTTTGGTTTCGTTCCATAATGCGGCCTTGGTCAACGCCCACTGCACGCGCTCGTCCATATCGGCACGGGAGAGCTTTTCAAACAGGCGTACGCCAAACGCGATGTTGTCGTAAATCGACATCGGGAACGGCGTCGGTTTCTGGAAAACCATGCCCACTTTCGCACGCAGGAGGGCGATATCCTGAGCCTGGGTCAGAATGTTTTCACCGTCCAGGATGATTTCGCCTTCGGCACGCTGCTCTGGATAGAGCGAGTACATTTTGTTAAAGGTGCGCAGCAGCGTGGATTTACCACAGCCGGACGGACCGATGAATGCCGTTACCTGGTTCTTCGCGATATCCAGGTTGATATTCTTCAGGGCATGGAATTTGCCGTAGTAGAAGTTCAAATCACGAACCTGAATCTTACCCGGGGCAGTATCAACCATACTCATTGACTCATTTCCTCATTCGGCGCCGCGAGCTGCCGCGCCGTAAAAAATTAACCGTGTTTCTTCTTCGCGAAAATGACGCGCGCCAGAATGTTCAGCAACAGTACGCAAAGGGTGATGATCAGCACCCCGGCCCAGGCCAGCTGCTGCCATTCCGCGAATGGGCTCATCGCAAATTTAAAGATCGTCACCGGCAGGTTGGCGATCGGCTGCATCATGTCCGTGCTCCAGAACTGGTTGGAGAGGGCGGTAAACAGCAGCGGTGCCGTTTCACCCGCGATACGGGCAATGGCCAGCAGAATACCGGTCATGATCCCGGAGACAGAGGCTTTAAGCGTAATCGCGGAGATCATTTTCCACTTTGGTGTACCCAGCGCATACGCCGCTTCACGCAGACTGTCCGGCACCAGTTTGAGCATGTTCTCGGTGGTACGAATGACGATAGGCACCTGCAGCAGCGCCAGCGCAATCACACCCGCCCAGCCGGAGAAGTGTTCCATTTGTGCCACAACAATGGTGTAAACAAACAGACCCACCACAATAGACGGCGCAGAGAGCAGAATGTCGTTAATGAAACGAATCACTTCTGCGAGCCAGGATTTACGGCCATATTCCGCCAGATAGATACCCGCCATGATGCCAAGCGGCGTACCGAATACCGTCGCCCACAGGATCAGCAATCCGCTGCCTGCCAGGGCGTTCGCCAGTCCACCACCCGCCGTGTTCGGCGGCGGCGTCATTTCGGTAAACAGCGCCAGAGACATGCCGTCGATACCGCGAACCACGGTAGAGAAGAGGATCCAGATCAGCCAGAACAGACCGAATGCCATCGTTGCCATTGAGAGCGTCAGCGCGATACGGTTTTTGAAACGACGCTTCGCCTGCATTTTGCGGCGGGATTCCGCAAGCTGAGCAGTGCTTTGCATTTCGAGAGTTGCCATTAGCGTGCCCCCTCATTTTTCGCGAGACGCAGGATCATCAGCTTGGAGATCGCCAGTACGATAAAGGTAATTACGAACAGGATCAGACCCAGCTCCATCAGCGCCGCCACGTGCAGCCCGGATTCCGCTTCGGCGAATTCGTTCGCCAGTGCGGAGGTAATACTGTTACCCGGCATATAGAGCGAGGCACTGTCGAGCTGGTAGGTGTTACCGATGATAAAGGTCACCGCCATGGTCTCACCCAACGCACGCCCTAAGCCCAGCATCACGCCCCCAATCACCCCATTTTTGGTGAACGGAAGAACGATACGCCAGATCACTTCCCAGGTGGTGCAGCCAATGCCGTAAGCCGACTCTTTCATCATCACCGGGGTTTGTTCGAACACATCGCGCATAACTGCCGCAATGTACGGAATAATCATGATGGCGAGGATCACACCAGCCGCCAGAATACCGATACCGAATGCCGGGCCGGAGAACAGCGCCCCCACAAACGGAATAGCGGAAAGAACATTACCCACCGGCTCCTGGAAATACGTGGCAAACAGTGGCGCAAAGATAAACAGACCCCACATGCCGTACACGATACTTGGAATGGCCGCCAGCAGTTCAATGGCGATACCCAGCGGGCGTCGCAGCCAGCCCGGTGCCAGTTCCGTCAGGAACAGGGCGATACCAAAGCTTACCGGAACTGCAATCAGCAGGGCGATGAACGAGGTGACCAGCGTGCCGTAAATCGGCACCAGCGCACCGTAGATATCATTCGGCGCGTCCCACTCTTTGGTCCACAGGAAGGAGAAACCGAATTTCTGAATGCTCGGCCAGGAGGAGAAAATCAGAGACACGATAATGCCGCCCAGCAGCAATAGCACAATCAGCGCAGCCAGTTTTACCAGCGCGCTGAAAATCATGTCACCTTTTTTACCCGGAGGGTTAAATGCAGGCTTGGTTGCAGCCATAAATTACTCTTCTGTTTGAGACGTTTTACGAATATGCCCGGTGGCGCTGACGCTTACCGGGCCTACAGCGTTAACCGTAGGGCGGGTAAGCGTAGCGCCACCCGCCATCTTCGTTAAATATATCCTGTTAGTACAGCGCTTTACCGCTGCTGTCTTTCACGTTGGTTTTCCATGCAGCACGAATCTGCTCAACCACGCTGTCTGGCAGGCTGGCATAATCCAGGTCATTAGCCTGTTTGCCGCCGTTTTTGTATGCCCAGTCGAAGAACTTCAGCACTTCTGCGCCCTGCTCAGGTTTCTTCTGCTCTTTGTGAACCAGAATGAAGGTGGTAGAGGTGATTGGCCACGCGTCTTCACCTTTCTGGTTAGTCAGGTCCTGAGCGAAGGATTTGCTCCAGTCAGCGCCTTTTGCAGCGTTGGCAAAGTTCTCTTCAGTCGGGCTGACAGGTTTGCCATCAGCAGAAACCAGTTTGGTGTAGGACAGGTTGTTCTGCTTGGCGTACGCATATTCTACGTAACCGATAGAGCCCGGCAGACGCTGTACGAACGCGGCGATACCGTCGTTCCCTTTACCGCCCAGACCGGTTGGCCAGTTAACGGTAGAGCCGGAACCAACTTTAGATTTCCACTCTTCGTTCACCTTCGCCAGGTAGCTGGTGAAGACGAAAGAGGTACCAGAACCATCCGCGCGGCGAACCACGGCGATGTTCTGAGAAGGCAGCTTCAGGCCAGGGTTGAGCTTAGCGATGGCTTCGTCATCCCATTTTTTGATTTTGCCCAGGTAGATATCACCCAGGGTTTTGCCGTCCAGCACCAGCTCACCCGACTTCACGCCCGGCAGGTTGATCGCCAGAACCACACCACCGATTACGGTCGGGAACTGGAACAGGCCTTCCTGAGCCAGTTTGTCATCAGACAGCGGAGCGTCGGATGCGCCGAAATCAACGGTGTTTGCGGTAATTTGTTTCACGCCACCGGAGGAGCCGATACCCTGATAGTTAACCTTGTTACCGGTTTCTTTCTGGTAGGTATCCGCCCATTTGGCATACACCGGCGCAGGGAAGGTTGCACCAGCGCCAGTCAGGCTTGCTTCTGCGAATACAGAGAAAGCGCTCAGAGATAAGGTCGCGGCGACAACAGTTGCGACAGTGGTACGCATAACTTTCATAATGTCTCCTGCAAGGATTTCGTAAATCATTGTTTAAGTGGCTACGATGAGCAAAATAGGACAAACAGGTGACAGATAAATGTACGAATTATGACAGTTTTATGACAATGGAAATTTAGCTTAAAAAACAGAGAAAGATTTCTTATTTATCATCATGTTAGCCACTATCATGACAACAACTTTTCAGAAATATTTTCTTTATGTGACACTGAAAAAAGTAGCTGAAGATGACAGATTGTCATAAATAAAAACGCGAATGCGTTGATTAAAAACAAACCAGGCAGGGTAAAAAAGCTCCACCCGAAGGTGGAGCCTGGAGGGATTATTCTACGGTGACCGATTTCGCCAGGTTACGCGGCTGGTCAACGTCGGTGCCTTTGATCAGCGCAACGTGGTAAGCCAGCAACTGCAGCGGCACGGTGTAGAAGATAGGGGCAATAACCTCTTCTACGTGCGGCATCTCGATGATGTGCATGTTGTCGCTGCTGGCAAAACCGGCGTCCTTATCAGCGAAGACGTACAGTACACCACCGCGGGCGCGAACTTCTTCAATGTTGGACTTCAGTTTTTCCAGCAGTTCGTTGTTAGGTGCCACAACGATAACCGGCATATCCGCGTCAATCAGCGCCAGCGGGCCGTGTTTTAGCTCGCCTGCCGCGTAGGCTTCAGCGTGGATGTAGGAGATCTCTTTCAGCTTCAGCGCGCCTTCCAGCGCAATGGGGTACTGGTCGCCACGGCCGAGGAACAGGGCGTGATGCTTGTCAGAGAAATCTTCAGCCAGGGCTTCAATGCGCTTATCCTGAGACAACATCTGCTCAATACGGCTTGGCAGCGCCTGCAGACCATGAACAATGTCATGCTCAACAGAAGCATCCAGCCCTTTCAGACGCGCCAGTTTCGCCACCAGCATCAGCAGAACCGTCAGCTGCGTGGTAAACGCTTTGGTGGAGGCCACGCCGATTTCAGTGCCCGCTTTGGTCATCAGCGCCAGATCGGATTCACGCACCAGCGATGAGCCCGGCACGTTACAGATAGCCAGCGATCCCAGGTAACCCAGCTCTTTAGAGAGACGCAGCGCCGCCAGGGTATCTGCCGTTTCGCCAGACTGAGAAAGGGTGATCATCAGGCTGTTACGGCGCACGGCGGATTTGCGGTAGCGGAATTCAGAGGCGATTTCCACATCGCACGGCACGCCAGCCAGCGACTCAAACCAGTAGCGAGAGACCATCCCGGAGTTGTAGGAGGTACCGCAGGCCACAATCTGAATGTGCTCAACCTTGCTGAGCAGCTCGTTTGCGTTGGCACCCAGTTCGCTCAGGTCCACTTCGCCGTGGCTGATACGACCGGTCAGGGTGTTTTTGATGGCGTTTGGCTGCTCGTAAATCTCTTTCTGCATGTAGTGACGGTAAGCGCCTTTGTCGCCCGCGTCGTACTGCAGATTGGATTCAATTTCAGGGCGTTTCACCTGCTCGCCTTTGGTATCAAATACCGTCACGCTGCGGCGAGTCACTTCTGCGATATCACCCTCTTCCAGGAAGATAAAGCGGCGGGTGACCGGCAGGAGCGCCAGCTGATCAGAAGCGATAAAGTTTTCGCCCATGCCCATACCGATAACCATTGGACTACCGGAACGCGCCGCCAGCAGGGTGGACGGATCGCGGGAGTCCATGATCACCGTACCGTACGCACCGCGCAGCTGTGGGATTGCGCGCAGCACCGCGTCACGTAGCGTGCCGCCCTGTGCCAGCTCCCAGTGCACCAGGTGCGCAATCACTTCGGTATCGGTTTCAGAAACGAAGATATAGCCGCGCGCTTTCAGTTCTTCGCGCAGCGGTTCGTGGTTTTCGATAATGCCGTTATGCACGACCACGATGTGTTCAGACACATGCGGGTGCGCGTTGCCTTCAGACGGTTCGCCGTGTGTCGCCCAGCGGGTATGCGCAATACCGGTGCCACCGTGCAGCGGGTGTTCTTCCGCGGCCTGGGCCAGCATCTGCACTTTACCGAGGCGACGCAGACGGGTCATATGACCTTCTGCATCCACTACTGCCAGACCGGCAGAGTCGTAGCCACGGTATTCCAGACGACGTAAACCTTCGAGAAGGATTTCAGCAATATCACGCTGCGCAACTGCGCCAACAATTCCACACATAGTTAGATTTCCTGATTATGGCGTTATGCCATGCGTTGTCGCTGACCTGTATTTGCCCTTTCCGGGCGCCCCGAGCCTTGTAGAGAGTGGGGTTATTGTTATGGGTACTGCTTGTGGGGGGAGGATTATATTATCCCCTCACCCCGGCCCTCTCCCCAAAGGGGCGAGGGAGAAAAACACCGCACCGAACGATCCCCTCTCCCTTTGGGGAGAGGGTTAGGGTGAGGGGTAAATCCGTTACTTCTTCTTCACAGGGCGTTTCCAGCCCTGCTTGTGCACCTGCGGCACACGGCTTAATACCAGTTCGTTATCGGCGATATCGCGCGTAACGGTTGTCCCGGCGGCAATCGTTACGCCGTTACCCACGGTAACAGGCGCCACCAGCTGAGTGTCGGAACCAACAAACACATCATCACCGATGATGGTTTTAAACTTATTCGCGCCGTCATAGTTGCAGGTAATCGTTCCTGCGCCAATATTCACGTTGTCGCCAATTTCCGCATCGCCCAGATAGGTCAAATGACCGGCTTTAGAGCCTTTACCCAGACGCGCTTTTTTCATCTCAACGAAGTTTCCAACATGTGAGCCTTCCAGCAGCTCAGCCCCCGGGCGCAGACGCGCGAACGGCCCAATAGTGCACGCTGCGTCAAGACGGGCATCTTCCACCACGCTGTATGGGCTAATTTCGCAATCATCACCGATGATGCTGTTTTTGATCACACAGCCCGCACCAATTTTGACGCGGTTACCCAGCGTGACGTTACCTTCCAGGATAACGTTAGTATCAATTTCAACGTCGCGCCCGTGCGTTAACGTTCCACGCAGATCGAAACGCGCCGGATCGCGCAGCATCACGCCAGCCAGCAGCAGTTTTTCGGCCTGTTCGGACTGATAAACACGCTCCAGACGGGAAAGCTGAAGGCGGTTATTCACCCCTTCGGTTTCGCTGATACGCGCCGGGTGAACCGCCGCAATCTCACGCCCTTCCTGGTACGCCATCGCAATGATGTCGGTGATGTAGTATTCACCCTGCGCGTTGTTGTTGTTGAGCTTAGACAGCCAGCGCTTCATGTCCGCGCCGTTAGCCATCAGGATACCGGTGTTGATCTCCTGAATCTGGCGCTGTGCTTCGCTGGCGTCTTTATGTTCAACGATACCCGTGACGTTGCCGTTTTCACGGGTGATGCGGCCGTAGCCGGTCGGATCGTCCAGCACGACGGTTAATAAACCGATACCGCCCTGCGGTTTGGCTTCACGCAGGCGAGTCAGTGTGTCGATGGAGATCAGCGGAACATCGCCGTAGAGCATCAGAATGTCTTCGTCATCGGCAAAGAACGGTGCTGCCTGCTGCATTGCGTGGCCGGTTCCCAGCTGTTCAGCCTGAAGCACCCAGTTGAGCTTGTCATCGCTCAGCGTCTTTTTAAGCAGATCGCCGCCGTGGCCATAGACCAGGTGAACCTGGCGAGCGCCCAATTCATTTGCTGCATCAATAACATGCTGCACCATTGGCTTTCCTGCCAGTGTATGAAGCACTTTAGGCAGATCGGAATACATGCGGGTACCTTTGCCTGCGGCAAGGATCACCACGCTCATCGCACTGTTTGACATACGCATCCTGACGGTAGTTTGAGTGAGAAGTAAAAACGTTTGGTGCTTAAAATTCTACATCTTTTTCGTCATGAATTAAGGACGAAAAAAAAGCCAGCCTGGTATCCAGACTGGCTTTTGTGCTTTTCAAGCCGGTGTTACATCGCTTTTTTGGTCAACTCGATAACGCGCAGTTTGGCGATCGCTTTGGCCAGCTCCGCAGACGCCTGAGCGTAATCCACGTCACCATGAGAGCTGCTAATGTGCTCTTCAGCCTTACGCTTCGATTCCAGGGCTCGCGCTTCGTCGAGATCCTGGCCACGAATAGCGGTATCGGCCAGAACGGTCACACTACCAGGCTGCACTTCAAGAATGCCGCCGGACAGATAGATAAACTCTTCGTGACCGAACTGTTTAACGATGCGGATCATACCAGGCTTAATGGCGGTGAGCAGCGGTGCGTGACCCGGGAAGATACCCAGTTCACCTTCACTACCCGTTACCTGGATTTTCTCGACCAGACCAGAGAACATTTGTTGCTCTGCGCTGACGACGTCCAGGTGGTAAGTCATTGCCATATCACCCTCCGATTAAGGCGTTAAAGTTTTTTGGCTTTTTCCACAGCTTCTTCGATGGAACCAACCATGTAGAACGCCTGCTCTGGCAGGTGATCGTATTCGCCTTCCATGATGCCTTTAAAGCCACGGATGGTGTCTTTCAGGGAAACGTATTTACCTGGAGAACCGGTGAATACTTCCGCAACGAAGAACGGCTGGGACAGGAAGCGCTGGATCTTACGCGCACGTGCTACCACCAGTTTGTCTTCTTCAGACAGTTCATCCATACCCAGGATGGCGATGATGTCTTTCAGTTCCTGGTAACGCTGCAGCAGGGACTGTACGCCACGCGCGGTGTCGTAGTGTTCCTGACCAACAACCAGTGGATCCAGCTGACGGCTGGTGGAGTCCAGCGGGTCAACGGCCGGGTAGATACCAAGAGACGCGATCTGACGGCTCAGTACCACGGTTGCATCTAAGTGCGCAAAGGTGGTTGCTGGTGATGGGTCAGTCAAGTCATCCGCAGGTACGTATACCGCCTGAACGGAGGTGATAGAACCGGTTTTGGTAGAGGTGATACGTTCCTGAAGAACACCCATCTCTTCCGCCAGCGTAGGCTGATAACCTACCGCTGAAGGCATACGACCCAGCAGTGCAGATACTTCCGTACCGGCCAGGGTGTAACGGTAGATGTTATCAACGAACAGCAGAACGTCACGGCCTTCGTCACGGAACTTCTCTGCCATCGTCAGACCAGTCAGCGCAACGCGCAGACGGTTTCCTGGTGGCTCGTTCATCTGGCCGTAAACCAGGGATACTTTGTCCAGAACGTTGGAGTCGGTCATTTCGTGGTAGAAGTCGTTACCCTCACGAGTACGTTCACCTACGCCCGCAAATACGGAATAACCGGAGTGCTCGATCGCGATGTTACGGATCAGCTCCATCATGTTTACGGTTTTACCTACACCCGCACCACCGAACAGACCAACTTTACCGCCCTTCGCAAACGGACACATCAGGTCGATAACTTTGATACCGGTTTCCAGCAGTTCCTGAGAGCTGGACAGCTCTTCGTAGGAAGGTGCCGCGCGGTGGATAGCCCAACGCTCTTCTTCACCGATGTCGCCTTTCATGTCGATTGGCTGACCCAATACGTTCATGATACGACCCAGTGTTGCTTTACCTACCGGGACTTCGATCGGGTGCTCAAGGTCTTTAACTTCCAGACCACGACGCAGACCGTCGGAAGAACCCATCGCGATGGTACGCACGATACCGCCGCCGAGCTGCTGCTGAACTTCCAGCACCAGGCTCTCGTTACCATTCTGTACCTCAAGCGCGTCGTACACGCGTGGTACGGCGTCCTGAGGGAACTCGACGTCCACCACGGCGCCGATTACCTGGACAATCTTTCCAGTAGCCATCTTGAATCCTCTACGTAATTCGTAAACCTGGTTAAACCGCGGCGGCCCCCGAGACGATCTCGGTGAGTTCCTGAGTAATGCTGGCCTGACGAGCTTTGTTGTAAACCAACTGCAGCTCTTTAATCAGGCTGCCGCCATTATCGGTCGCGGCTTTCATCGCCACCATTCGTGCGGCCTGCTCGCTGGCCAGGTTTTCTACAACGCCCTGATAAACCTGAGATTCAACGTAACGACGCAGCAGGGTATCCAGCAGCGGTTTCGGATCGGGTTCATACAGGTAATCCCAGGCTTTCTGTTTCAGCTCGTCATCTTCTGAAGCCGGTAAAGGCAGCATCTGAGTGAGCGTTGGCACCTGAGACATGGTGTTAATAAATTTGTTGCTGACAACGTACAGTCTGTCCAGACGGCCTTCATCATAGGCCTGCAACATCACTTTAACCGGGCCGATCAGTTCGGACAGGGACGGGTTATCACCCATACCGGTCACCTGAGCGACAATGTTGCCACCAACGGAGTTAAAGAAAGAGACGCCTTTAGAGCCGATCAATGCGAGGTCGCACTGAACGCCTTTATCGGACCAGCCTTTCATATCCGCCAGCAGTTTTTTGAACAGGTTAATGTTCAAGCCGCCACACAGACCACGGTCGGTCGACACCACCAGGTAGCCCACGCGCTTAACGTCGCGTTCTTCCAGGTAAGGGTGCTTATATTCCAGATTACCGTTTGCAAGGTGACCAATCACTTTGCGCATGGTTTCTGCATAAGGACGGCTGGCCGCCATGCGATCCTGCGATTTACGCATTTTGGAAGCGGCGACCATCTCCATCGCTTTAGTGATCTTTTGCGTGTTCTGGACGCTTGCGATCTTACTACGTATCTCTTTTGCGCCGGCCATGAGCTTCTCCTCAATGCCAGGCGGCTTGTCCTGAGACAAGCCGCCGGACGATTACCAGGATTGGGTTGCTTTGAAGGAATCGAGGATAGCTTTCAGCTTGCCTTCGATTTCGTCGTTATAGCCACCGGTCTGGTTGATCTCTTGCATCAGCGGAGCGTGATCACGGTCGACGTAAGCCAGCAGAGCGGCTTCGAAGCTACCGATTTTCGCCAGTTCCACATCTTCGAGGTAACCGCGTTCAGCCGCGAACAGTACCAGGCCCTGCTGAGCAACAGACATTGGTGCGTACTGTTTCTGCTTCAGCAGCTCGGTCACTTTCTGACCGTGGCTCAGCTGTTTACGGGTTGCTTCGTCCAGATCGGATGCGAACTGAGAGAACGCAGCCAGTTCACGATACTGTGCCAGCGCGGTACGGATACCACCGGACAGTTTCTTGATGATCTTGGTCTGAGCAGCACCACCTACACGGGATACGGAGATACCCGGGTTAACCGCCGGACGAATACCGGAGTTAAACAGGTTGGTTTCCAGGAAGATCTGACCATCGGTAATGGAGATTACGTTGGTCGGAACGAACGCAGAAACGTCACCCGCCTGGGTTTCAATGATCGGCAGCGCGGTCAGAGAGCCCGTTTTACCCTTCACTTCACCTTTGGTGAAGTTCTCGACGTATTCCGCGTTAACGCGGGAAGCACGCTCCAGCAGACGAGAGTGGAGGTAGAATACGTCGCCAGGGAACGCTTCACGTCCTGGTGGACGACGGAGCAGCAGGGAAACCTGACGATAAGCAACAGCCTGTTTAGACAGGTCATCGTATACGATCAGTGCATCTTCACCGCGGTCACGGAAGTATTCACCCATTGCACAACCGGCGTATGGCGCCAGGTATTGCAGTGCAGCAGATTCAGAAGCGGTAGCCACAACAACGATGGTGTTAGACAGCGCGCCGTGCTCTTCCAGTTTACGAACCACGTTAGAAATGGTGGACGCTTTCTGGCCGATAGCCACGTACACACATTTGATGCCGGAGTCACGCTGGTTGATGATGGCATCGATAGCCATCGCGGTTTTACCGGTCTGACGGTCACCGATGATCAGTTCACGCTGACCACGACCGATTGGGATCATGGCATCAACGGACTTATAACCCGTCTGAACAGGCTGATCTACGGACTGACGGTCGATAACGCCCGGTGCGATAACTTCGATTGGAGAGAAGCCATCGTGCTCAACCGGACCTTTACCGTCGATTGGTGCACCCAGGGTGTTAACAACACGACCCAGCAGGCCACGGCCAACCGGAACTTCCAGAATACGGCCAGTACACTTAACCTTCATGCCTTCGGCGAGGTCAGCGTATGGACCCATCACAACTGCACCTACGGAGTCGCGCTCCAGGTTCAGTGCGATAGCGTAACGGTTACCCGGCAGGGAAATCATCTCACCCTGCATACAATCGGCCAGGCCGTGGATGCGGATAACACCGTCACTTACAGAAACAATAGTACCTTCGTTATGAGCTTCGCTCACAACATTGAACTGAGCAATGCGCTGCTTGATCAGTTCGCTGATTTCGGTGGAATTCAGTTGCATGCTCCAGTCCCCTTAAGACTGCAAGACGTCTGCAAGGCGCTCAAGACGGCCGCGTACGCTGCCATCAATGACCATATCACCCGAGCGGATGATTACGCCTGCCATTACAGACTTATCGATTTTGCAATTCAGCTTAACTTTGCGTGACAGACGTTTTTCCATCGCGGCGGTAATTTTCGCAAGCTGTTCATGACTCAGTTCAGTCGCAGAAGTTACTTCAACTTCAGCAGTAGCTTCACTAAGGGCACGTAAGTGCTCAAACTGCTCGAGAACATCCGGGAGCACACGGAGACGACCATTTTCTGCCATTACCTTAATCAGGTTCTGGCCGTTGGCATCCAGTTGCTCTCCGCACACGGCGATGAACGACGCGGCGAGGGTTTCAGGTGCTAATGCACCAGAAAGCAACTCGGCCATTTGTTCGTTTTTCGTCACCTCAGCGGCAAACGCCAGCATATTCTGCCAGCGATCGACATTTTGGTGTTCGACAGCAAAGTCAAAAGCTGCTTTGGCGTAGGGGCGAGCTACCGTAACAAATTCAGACATCAGCCCCTCCCTCCTTACAGTTCAGCGACAAGTTTGTCCACGATGTCGCTGTTAGCAGCTTCATCCACGGAACGTTCGATGATCTTCTCGGCGCCAGCAACAGCCAGAATCGCAACCTGCTTACGCAGTTCTTCACGAGCACGTTTACGCTCAGCTTCAATTTCAGCCTGAGCCTGTGTCACGATCTTAGTACGTTCCTGTTCTGCTTCAGCTTTGGCTTCGTCCAGGATCTGAGAACGGCGTTTGTTAGCCTGTTCGATGATTACCTGAGCTTCCGCTTTCGCTTTTTTCAGCTGGTCTGTCGCGTTGGCCTGTGCAAGGTCCAAATCTTTCTTTGCACGTTCTGCAGAAGCCAGACCGTCAGCAATTTCTTTCTGACGTTTTTCGATGGCAGCCATTAAAGGCGGCCATACATACTTCATGCAGAACCAGACAAAGATAATAAACGCGATGGCCTGGCCGAGGATTGTTGCGTTCATGTTCACAGCACAATACCTCTTAAATTTCTGTGGCTTGGGGTTTTAAAACAACTACTACGCGACAGCAAACATCACGTACAGACCCAGACCTACAGCGATCATTGGGATAGCATCCACCAGACCCATAACGATAAAGAACTGAGTACGCAGCAGAGGAATCAGATCAGGTTGACGCGCAGCGCCTTCCAGGAATTTGCCCCCGAGGATGCCGATACCGATCGCAGCACCGATAGCCGCCAGACCCATCATCACAGCGGCAGCCATGTACAGCAGATCCATATTCAGGTTTTCCATGACAGTCTCCAGTTTGTTTCAATTAAAACGTAGTAGTGTTGGTAAAAAATCAGTGCTCTTCAGACGCCATCGACAGATAGACGATCGTCAGAACCATGAAGATAAAGGCTTGCAGCGTAATGATCAGGATGTGGAAAATGGCCCACGGCACATTCAGAACCCACTGTGACCACCACGGCAGAAGACCCGCGATCAGAATGAAAATCAGCTCACCCGCATACATGTTGCCGAACAGTCGCAGACCCAGTGAAACAGGTTTGGACAGCAGGCTAACGCCTTCCAGGATCAGGTTGACCGGAATAAACGCCCAGTGGTTGAACGGCTGCAAGGTAAGCTCTTTCACAAAGCCGCTTACGCCTTTCATTTTGATGCTGTAGAAAAGAATCAGGATAAACACGCCCAGCGCCATCGACAGGGTGATGTTCACGTCAGCAGACGGAACCACGCGCAGAGCAGGCAGACCGAAGACATGCTCGCCAATCCACGGCAGGAAATCGATAGGCAGAAGGTCCATCAGGTTCATCAGGAAGACCCACACGAACACGGTCAGTGCCAGTGGCGCAATCAGCTTGCTCTTACCATGGTACATGTCTTTCACGCTGCCATGGACGAAGCCGATGATCATCTCAACGAACGTCTGGAATTTCCCTGGAACACCGCTGGTCGCCTTTTTAGCAACACCGCGGAACATGGCCAGGAACAGAAGACCCAAAACCACCGAGAAGAACATGGAGTCGATGTTGATCGTCCAGAAGGTGGCCGGGGGGTTATGCGGATCCACCAGCGAGAATGTACGCAGGTCCAGCTGAAGGTTATTCAGATGGTGACCTATGTAATCCTGCGGCGTCATATTTTCTGAAGCCATGATGCCTTTTACCCTTTGTTATTGATTACAGCTGGAGCCAGAACTTGTACCACCAGCACCAAAACCCACGTAGCTATCAGCGGCATGAATACCACTTTCAAAACCGCCAGCGCCATCACCAGTAGAGCAAAGGTCAGCAACACCTTACACACTTCGCCGAGGGCGAAGGACCAGGCCACGCGGCCTTTGGCAGGTGTATGCGCCTGATGACGCCAGGCAAAAATCATAAACAACATGTTTGGCAGCACAACCGCCAAACCCCCGCACACGGCGGAGATGCCCCAGAAGGGGTCTTTGAGGCTAAACAGCAGTCCACTTGCTATCACAGCCAGAAACTGAATGAACAGAAGCTTACGAGCAACGTTTCTACTCAAGAGCGACACAGACATCACGTTTTTACTCCTGCTCCCTTCGAGGTATGCCGCGTGTCGTATAAAACGTCCTTTAAGGCTCAGAGTCAAGCATCAAAAAGCGGTCAAATTATACGGTGCGCACCCGTGATTTCAAACATTAAGTAGCGAAAAGGTGAATAAATGTTTAAATATTTTTCCCCGCCGCTATTTTTCAACTTTTGATGAAAGCCCCGACCTTCGAGCAAAACTGCAAACAGCGCGAAAACGTTGACTACAAAGCGTGCACGAGATCACAAAATACACATTTGCGATAAGGTTGTATTTATCAAACTCGTAAATCGCTTAATTTCATCTTTCTGAAATTAAAGATAAAATGTCGCAACTATTTTCAAAACAGCCCCGTATACAATAAAAACCTTTTATTGACATTCTTAATAAATATTTAACATTGCATTCTGGTTGCTGCTTTCCACTTTTAGCAGGCTGATATTTTCGTGGTTGATTATCTTCAGGGTGAACAATGGTGAGGAAGTTAACCATTAGAAAACCCTTAGTAAAAACACGGTTAAATTCTCTCCGGCAAAATCCGTTGTGTTGTGCTGTTTTTTAACACTGACAGAACAGCACAAATTCCACATTTTTTATTAATTTTTTAAAAATTGTTTGGCTTAATTATCACCAGATGACGTTCGCCTTCGAGCTGAGGAATCTGTAATTTCTCAATGGACTCGACAGCAAAACCGTCCGGAAGCTGTTCAATTTCATCGCCGGGCAACTGCCCTTTCAGCGCATAAAAACGGCCATTCTCTGCCGGTAAGTGCTTACACCAGCTCACCATGTCATTAAGCGAAGCAAACGCACGGCTGATAACCCCGTCGAACGGTGGCTCTGCCGGAAACTCCTCTACCCTGCTTTGCACAGGCGTGATGTTCTCAAGCTTCAGCTCATGCTGTACCTGGCGCAAAAAACGCACGCGCTTGCCAAGGCTATCCAGCAGCGTGAAATGGCTTTCCGGGCGGACAATTGACAGGGGAATACCCGGCAGGCCAGGACCCGTGCCCACATCGATAAAGCGCTCACCGTTCAGGTACGGCGCAACCACAATGCTATCGAGAATATGGCGAATCAGCATCTCGTTGGGGTCGCGTACGGAGGTGAGGTTGTACGCTTTATTCCATTTGTTCAGCATATCGACATAGGCCACCAGCTGATTTTTCTGGTGATCGGTGAGCGAAATACCTGCCTGATCCAGCAGACGAGAGAGTTTATTGAGCACGGTGAATACCTGTTGAGAGACTTAAGTGGCGGGTGGCGCTTCGCTAACCCGCCCTACGGAGTTCTGTAGGCCCGGTAAGCGCAGCGCCACCGGGCGAATTACACATATTACGCGCTGCGGCGCAGCATGCCCTGCTTTTTCAGCCACACCAGCAGAATCGAAATCGCTGCAGGGGTAACGCCCGAGATGCGGGAGGCCTGGCCGATCGACACCGGTTTGTGATCGTTCAGCTTGGCGATCACCTCGTTGGACAGCCCCGTCACCTGACGATAGTCCAGCATTTCCGGCAGCAGCGTGTTTTCGTTACGCTGCTGCTTTTCGATCTCATCCTGCTGACGCGCGATGTAACCTTCGTATTTCACCTGGATCTCAACCTGCTCTGCCGCTTCAGCGTCTTCAAGACCCGGGGCAAAGGCGGTGAGTTTCACCAGATTCTCATAGGTCACTTCCGGGCGACGCAGCAGATCTTCACCGCTGGCTTCGCGCGAGAGCGGCGCAGTTAAGTGAGCGTTCACTTCCGCAGCGGTTTCAGCCTGCGGATTAACCCAGGTCGTTTTCAGGCGCTGACGTTCCTGCTCAATGCGCTCCAGTTTCTCGTTGAAGCGCGCCCAGCGTTCGTCATCCACCAGACCCAGCTCACGACCCATTTCGGTCAGACGCAGGTCGGCGTTATCTTCGCGCAGCATCAGGCGATATTCCGCGCGAGAGGTAAACATACGGTACGGTTCTTTGGTGCCCAGCGTGCAGAGATCGTCGACCAGCACGCCCAGATAAGCCTGAGAACGCGCCGGAGCCCAGCCCTCTTTCTCGGCAGAGAAACGGGCGGCGTTCAGACCGGCCAGCAGGCCCTGTGCAGCAGCTTCTTCGTAACCGGTGGTGCCGTTAATCTGACCTGCGAAGAACAGACCGTGGATGAATTTGCTCTCCAGAGTTGGCTTCAGGTCACGCGGATCGAAGAAATCGTACTCAATAGCGTAGCCAGGGCGAACGATTTTCGCATTCTCCATCCCCTGCATTGAGCGAACAATTTGAATCTGCACATCGAACGGCAGGCTGGTGGAGATGCCGTTCGGATAGATTTCGTTCGAGGTCAGCCCTTCTGGCTCCAGGAAGATCTGGTGCTGGTTACGATCGGCAAAGCGCATGACTTTGTCTTCGATCGACGGGCAATAGCGTGGGCCGATCCCTTCGATCACGCCGGCGTACATTGGGCTGCGATCGAGGTTATTGCGGATCACGTCATGGGTTTTTTCGTTGGTATGCGTGATATAGCACGGTACCTGCTGCGGATGCTGCGCTGCATTGCCCATGAACGAGAAGACCGGCATTGGGTTATCGCCGTGCTGTTGTGCCAGCACGCTGAAATCAATGGTGCGCGCATCAATACGCGGTGGAGTACCGGTTTTCAGACGGCTGACACGCAGCGGCAGTTCACGCAGACGGCGTGACAGTGGGATAGATGGCGGATCGCCAGCACGTCCACCGCTGTAATTATCCAGACCGATATGGATCTTACCGTCCAGGAATGTCCCGACGGTCAGAACAACCGCTTTGGCGCGGAATTTGAGCCCCATCTGGGTAACTGCGCCAACGACACGATCGTTTTCCACGATAAGATCTTCCACTGCCTGTTGGAAGATCATCAGGTTCGGCTGGTTCTCCAGGGCGGTACGCACCGCCTGACGATAAAGCACGCGGTCTGCCTGAGCGCGGGTCGCACGCACAGCGGGGCCTTTACTGGCGTTTAGTATCCTAAACTGAATGCCTGCGTGATCGATCGCTTTCGCCATCAGGCCGCCAAGTGCATCCACTTCTTTTACCAGGTGTCCTTTCCCAATGCCGCCAATCGCCGGATTACAGGACATTTGTCCCAGCGTGTCGATATTGTGTGTCAAAAGCAGGGTCTGCTGACCCATTCGCGCTGCGGCCATTGCGGCCTCAGTGCCTGCGTGACCCCCGCCAATGATGATGACGTCAAAAGGATCCTGATAAAACATGGTGGTCTGCCTCGCGTAAAGCGGTATGAAAATGGATTGAAGCCCGGGCCGTGGATTCTACTCAACTTTAGTCTTTCGAGAAAGCATTGGGATCCTGGGCTATTAAAAAGAAGATCTTTTTATTTAGAGATCTGTTCTATTGTGATCTCTTATTAGGATCGAAGACCTTTGTGGATAAGTCCGATCTCATAAAGAAGATCATGGAGTTAGAAAGGATCGTTTGCTGTGAATGATCGGTGATCCTGGCCCGTATAAGCTGGGATCAGATCGCGACTTTATACACAGGACAAAAACGACTTCAACGTTGTTCTTTGGATAACTACTGCTTAATACGAGCTTTTAACCAGAGTTATCCACATCTGTTCGCGCGATCTTTAATCGTTTTTGAGTAAATTTTTCCATTCACCCAGCCAGATCTCAGCCGGATCCTCCGGAATATCATGATCGAGGATGTTGATCTTCAGCGTTTCACCCACCTGTTTAGCTCCGCAGGCGGTGACAGCGGCTTCGACTTTCTCTATAGCACCGCAGAAGGTGTCATATTCACGGCTGCCAATACCCACTGCGCCAAAACGCACGTTTGACAGGTCTGGCTGCTGTTCCTGCAGTTCGTCATATAAAGGTTGCAGGTTATCCGGAAGATCGCCTGCGCCATGCGTGGAGGTGATCACCAGCCAGACCCCATCAGTCGGGAGATCTTCAAGCAAAGGCCCGTGCAGCGTTTGTGTGGAAAATCCCGCATCCTCCAGCTTCTCAGCCAGATGTTCCGCTACATATTCCGCGCCGCCAAGGGTGCTGCCACTGATAAGGGTAATGTCCGCCATTGATCGCTCGCTCAGATAAAGAGGGGATCATTGTACGCTGTGAACGGGCTGGGATCTACCTGTGGAAAATGTGGGTATGGATTTGCCCGATCAGGGGCGAATGGTACGTATGATCGGGTTTTGCAGCGAGATCAACGTCTCGGTGGACTGAATTTCATCGATTGTTTGGATCTTGTTGATAAGTACCTGCTGCAGGGCATCTATGGATCGACACATCACCTTGATAAAGATGCTGTAGTGGCCGGTGGTGTAGTACGCCTCTGTGACTTCATCGAGCGCGTTCAGCTTCGCCAGCGCGGAAGGATAATCTTTTGCGCTTTTAAGAATAATGCCAATAAAGCAGCAGACGTCATAACCCAGCTGTTTTGGGCTGACATCGATACGAGCCCCGGTAATGATCCCCGCCTGTTTCATCTTCTCTACACGAACGTGAATCGTCCCTGGGCTGACGCCAAACTGCTTCGCCAGTTCGGCATAGGCGGTACGGGCATTGGCCATTAACGCCTCCAGGATGCCGCGGTCCAGATTATCGATCTGATAATTTTCCATAGCTTTTTCTTATGAAGATTAATGAATCACTCTATTCTAGCGTTAAATTTTAACGAATCAAAAGTGAAGGTGGCTTTTTGTTGTTTGATTATTGAATTGAATGCCTTTTCTGTTGCTTAATCAATACCAACAGGACGCAGGAGTATAAATAATGAAAACCGCTTATATCGCAAAACAACGCCAGATCAGTTTCGTTAAATCCCATTTTTCCCGCCAGCTGGAAGAGAAGCTGGGTCTGATTGAAGTTCAGGCACCGATTCTCAGCCGCGTGGGTGATGGGACGCAGGATAACTTGTCCGGATGCGAAAAAGCGGTGCAGGTGAAAGTGAAAACACTGCCAGACGCCCAGTTCGAAGTGGTTCATTCCCTCGCGAAGTGGAAGCGTCAAACCCTGGGACAGCACGACTTCAGCGCAGGCGAAGGGCTCTACACGCACATGAAAGCCCTTCGCCCCGATGAAGACCGTCTGTCTGCCATTCACTCTGTTTACGTTGACCAGTGGGACTGGGAGCGCGTAATGGGTGATGGCGAGCGCCATGTCGGCACGCTGAAATCCACCGTTGAGGCGATCTACTCCGGGATCAAAGCGACCGAAGCGGCCGTAAGCAAAGAGTTTGGTCTGGCACCGTTCCTGCCGGAATCGATCCACTTTGTTCACAGCCAGGAGTTGCTGAGTCGTTTCCCGGATCTGGATGCTAAAGGTCGTGAACGTGCGATCGCCAAAGAACTGGGTGCCGTCTTCCTGATGGGGATCGGCGGTAAGCTGTCGGATGGTAAACGTCATGATGTTCGTGCACCGGATTATGATGACTGGAGCACCATGAGCGAGGGCGAGTTTGCTGGTCTGAACGGCGATATTCTGGTCTGGAACCCGGTGCTGGAAGATGCGTTTGAACTCTCCTCAATGGGGATCCGCGTGGATGCTGATGCGCTGAAACGCCAGCTGGCGGTGACCGGTGATGAAGATCGTCTCACGCTGGAATGGCACCAGGCGCTGCTGCGCGGTGAGATGCCGCAGACCATTGGCGGCGGCATCGGCCAGTCCCGTCTGACCATGCTGCTGCTGCAGTTGTCGCATATTGGTCAGGTGCAGTGTGGTGTCTGGCCGCAGCAGGTACGCGAAAGCGTCAGCTCGCTTCTGTAATTAACGCTGCCAGCGCCTGAGCAGGCGGCTACGCAACCCGGTATCAAAGCGCCAGATATGATCGAAGATGCGCATGATGCCGGGTTTTCCATGGGCGGACATCGCCACTGCGTGGAAACGGTGCTGATGCACCCGCTGTAACTCCTTCACTTTGTTCACCACGTCATCCGGCAGCCGCTGGGCAATAAAATCGGAAATCACCACCGCGTCAGCGTCGTACCAGTCGCCGCCCTGCATACGTTCCACAATGCTGCGAAAACAGCTGGCCAGATCGGTACCGCCGCGAAAACGCTGGCTTAAAAAGCGGATCGCTTGCTCAATGCCCTGCTGATGGGTCAGCTCATAGCTCACCACTTCGCTGGAAAAGAGCATGATAAAGCAGCGACGCCGGTCAGCGAGCGCCACGCGCATCAGCGCCAGGCAGAACGCTTTGGCACACTGTTCGTTGAAACCGCCCATCGAGCCAGATGTATCCACACAGACGATAAATGGGCCGCGCGGTTGCTCATCAAAATCCTGATGGACCACCGGACGTTGGCTGATTTTTTCGCGCCAGGCTTCGCCATGCAGGCGATAGGTCAGAAGCTGTTTTTCCACCAGCCGACGATAAAACTCATATTCCAGCTCGGTCATCCCGAGCGTGCTCAGCTCCGTAGGCAGCAGGCGTAAAATGTCATCGCTTTGCTGGAGCCCATCCACCTGTTCCGGCACGGTGGCCGGTTCCCGCACCAGGGTGCGGAAGGTTTCCATCGGGGCATCCTTCTTTGGGACCGATTTAGCCTCCCTTGAGCGACCCAGCTGTTCCGCAAGCTTCATCAGCTCGGGCTGCTGCGCCAGGAAATCACCATACCGGACAATCAGCTGATAATCCCCACGCCTGATTTGGCCTGCACTCATATCCCAGAGACGTCCGGCGGCGTTTTCATTTTCTACCAGTACCTGCTCCAGCTGACCGCTTAAGGTCATGCGTTCCTGAACTTCGCTGAGCAATTGTTCACGCTCTTCATCCAGCAGCTGCTGGTTCAGCGTCGTGGCCTGAACCACAAGGCTGAGGCGCCAGCGCTGTAAAAAGAGTGTGTGTAAGGCGGGGGTGAAGGTGGCGTTATCGGTGACCAGCGCCCGGGCCTGGCTGGCAAATGGGGAGTGTACTTTATCGAGTAACGTCAGGGTTTGCGGGAGCTGAACAATAAACTGCGACGTGGAAAGCCGCTGGCACTGCTGATAGCAGGCCACCTCTTCGGTTAACTCCTGTGGCACTTCGGTCTCTTTAAACCGCTGTCGCAGGTTGTCCCGCCAGCGCGGGAGATCGTCCGTCATCGCTTTTTTTAGCTTCGGGAATTTTTCAAAAAAAGCCGCCAGCTGAGGAGACGCCAGAAGAGTAATAATCACCTCTTCGATCAACCCATCTTCGCTGACGGCCAGCATGACGTTAAGCGTATCCAGCGTTAGCATTGACGAGCCTGTTTGATCTGCGCGCTCACATCCTGCAGGCTGGCTTCAATGCGACCTAACCAGTCGCTGTGAATAAAGAGGCACTTTTGCTGTTCGCTGAAGCGCGTATGCTGCTGATGCCATTCGGTATCCAGCGCCTCCAGCTGCTGCGTGATCTCTTCCGGTACGCTGTCAGAGGCGCTTCCCGGGAGGGCAAGGCGTGACCCCTGCAGGCTTACGTCGCGGATCACCAGGTGCTGACTGCTGTCCACTTCCATATTCAGCGGCTGTGCAAAGCCTATACCGTTAAGCTTACCGCGGATCTCTCCGCCCTTATCAAGCCACTGGGCCAGCGCGTCACGCTCAAGCGTAATGTGCACCACCTGCATGTCATGGAGTTTAAGCGGCTGCTGGAGAAGCAGCGTCAGCGTTGGGCTGGTCAGCTCAGCGGGCAGTTCGTAGTGCGGTTTACGGGCGAACATGCCGCCAAGACGGTTCACCTTCAGTGCTGTTTTATCACTTTGCTGCTGCTGTAGCTGAATGCGCCGTTGGGCTATCGCCCCAAGCTGGTTGAGCATTGATTGCTGGCCCCAGGCGTGTCCGGTCATCAATATTTCAAGCTGCTGCTGCATCAGATTCATCCCTTCGGCATCGTGCCAGAGGCAGTCTTTCAGCAGGATAAGATCGATAGGGGCAACCGCGTCGCGCCCGCTGAACAGGGCGCTGGCCTGCAGCAGACGGATTGCTTTTTTCCAGCGACGGTCGGAAACATAAGGTGCAGAAGGAAGGAGATCAAGCTGCTGACGGAGCTGGTAGATCAACTCAAAGACCGCGTCCGGCAGTGTGATTTTGCCGATATCCACCTGCCACTGCTGATACTCCTCGTCCGTGACCTGCAGTGAAGCGGCTACCGGGTTTTCATTTTCATCCTGCTGGCTGATCAGCATGGAGCGGAAGTTCGATTTATCCTGCACTTTGTCCAGCCACAGGCGGATCAGCATGCGGTCATACAGCGCTTCAAGGCTGCTGTCGGCTTCGGGAAGTTCGTTCGAGGCGGCCACCAGCAGGCGCATCGGGATTTTTTCTTCGCTGGCGCCGTTACGGAACCGGCGTTCGTTAATCGCCGTGAGCAGTGTATTCAGAATGGCCGGTCCCGCTTTCCAGATCTCATCGAGAAATACAATCTCTGCTTCCGGCAGATACCCCTCGGTAAGGCGTTGATAACGCCCCTCATCTTTCAGCGCCTGGATGGACAGCGGGCCGAAAACCTCTTCAGGGGTGGAAAAGCGGGTCATCAGGTATTCGAAGGCGCGTGCATTTTGAAAGGCAAATTTCAGCCTACGGGCAATCAGGCTTTTGGCAATGCCCGGCGGGCCAAGCAGAAATACGCTTTCACCGCTCAACGCCGCCAGTAAACAGAGGCGTATGGCGTGACTGCGTTCGAAAAGACCTTTCTCCAGTGCGCTGCTGAGACGGGAAATTCTTTCTGCTAATAAATGTGAGTGAGCCATAATAGTTTTTGCATCCTTTCGCCGTCGTGGCGGCTAATTGAAGCGAGTATAGACGTTTCAGTCAGGGCTGGTAATAGGCTGAAGTGCGGCGCAATTTTCTTTGCGCTACATTAATGCGGTTGCATTTAGGGGTTCGATTTTGCAACGAATCGTGCATACTGTGCGCTTTTTGTGGACCAAGGGAACAGGAACACATTTGTTATTTAAACGAAAAGACTAGTCTATGAGCACTGATAATAAGCAATCATTACCCGCAATTACGCTTGCGGCGATCGGGGTTGTCTACGGTGATATCGGCACCAGCCCGCTTTATACGCTTCGTGAATGTCTGTCCGGCCAGTTTGGCTTTGGTGTTGAACGCGATGCCGTATTTGGCTTCCTGTCCCTCATCTTCTGGCTGCTGATCCTGGTGGTTTCTGTTAAATACCTCTCCTTTGTGATGCGTGCAGATAACGCTGGTGAGGGGGGGATCCTGACCCTGATGTCCCTTGCGGGGCGCAACACCTCGGCCAGAATGACATCGGTACTGGTTATTATTGGCCTGATTGGTGGCAGCTTCTTCTATGGGGAAGTGGTCATCACGCCTGCTATCTCGGTGCTTTCGGCGATTGAGGGGCTTGAGATTATCGCACCGCAGCTTGATACGTGGGTGGTTCCGCTGGCGATAATCGTTCTGACGTTGCTGTTTATTATCCAGAAGCACGGTACCGGGCTGGTGGGGAAACTGTTCGCACCGATTATGCTGGCCTGGTTCCTGATTCTGGCGGCGCTCGGTTTGCGCGGAGTTATTGGCAACCCGGAGGTTCTGCAGGCGCTGAACCCATACTGGGCTATCCATTTCTTCCTTGAATACAAAGTCGTTTCCTTCGTGGCGCTCGGCGCTGTTGTGCTCTCTATTACCGGTGTCGAAGCGCTGTATGCAGATATGGGGCACTTCGGCAAACTGCCGATTCGCGTGGCGTGGTTTTTAGTTGTCCTGCCATCGCTTGTATTGAACTACTTCGGGCAGGGGGCGCTGCTGCTGAAAAACCCGGAAGCGATTAAAAACCCCTTCTTCCTGCTGGCCCCGGATTGGGCGCTGGTGCCGATGCTTATTCTGGCCACGCTGGCCACCGTTATCGCTTCTCAGGCGGTCATTTCCGGCGTGTTCTCTCTGACGCGCCAGGCCGTGCGTCTGGGGTATCTCTCTCCCATGCGTATCATCCATACCTCAGAGATGGAATCGGGCCAGATCTACATCCCGTTTGTTAACTGGCTGCTCTATTTTGCTGTGGTGATCGTGATCGTCAGCTTTGAGCACTCCAGCAACCTGGCCGCAGCGTACGGTATTGCGGTAACAGGCACCATGGTGCTGACATCGCTTCTTTCCACCACGGTGGCGTACCGAAACTGGCACTGGAACAAGTTCCTCGTGGCGATGATTCTGGTGGGCTTCCTGTGCATCGACGTACCGCTGTTCTCGGCAAACCTCGATAAGATTGTCTCCGGCGGCTGGCTGCCGCTGACGCTTGGTCTGTTGATGTTCATTGTGATGACCACGTGGAAAAGCGAGCGTTTTCGTCTGCTGCGTCGTATGCATGAACACGGAAACTCCCTGGAGGCGATGATTGCCTCGCTGGAGAAATCCCCACCGGTTCGCGTACCGGGCACGGCGGTGTATATGTCTCGTGCATTGAACGTTATTCCGTTCGCATTGATGCATAACCTCAAGCACAACAAGGTGCTGCATGAGCGGGTTATCCTGCTGACCCTGCGCACCGAAGATGCACCGTATGTTCACAATGTGCGCCGTGTTCAAATTGAGCAACTGTCGCCAACCTTCTGGCGCGTGGTGGCGAGCTACGGCTGGCGTGAGACGCCGAACGTGGAAGAGGTCTTCCACCGCTGCGGTCTGGAAGGCTTAAGCTGCCGCATGATGGAAACATCGTTCTTTATGTCGCATGAGTCGCTGATTATCGGTAAACGTCCGTGGTATTTGCGCCTGCGCGGCAAGCTGTATCTTATTCTGCAGCGAAACGCCCTTCGTGCGCCGGACCAGTTTGAGATCCCGCCTAACCGCGTGATCGAGCTGGGAACCCAGGTCGAGATTTAAGCTTCTTAAAATGCCGGGTGGCGCTTCGCTTACCCGGCCTATTCATACTCAATATTCCCGCCAAAATTTACGTCTCATTTCACTTAGCGAAACGTTTCGACACCGATCACAATTCTGTTACGTCATGGTGGTTTTCTGAACACTCTTAAGACTAAACTGATTTCAGCGAAACGTTTCGCTAGTGGAGCAAGAAAATGAAGAAAGGCACGGTTCTCAACTCAGAAATCTCGTCGGTTATTTCCCGTCTTGGGCATACCGATACGCTGGTGGTTTGCGATGCAGGCTTACCGGTTCCGCGCAACACAACCCGTATTGATATGGCGTTAACGCAGGGCGTGCCCTCGTTTATGCAGGTACTGGATGTAGTGACCGCGGAGATGCAGGTTGAGGCGGCCATTCTCGCGACGGAAATTAAACAACATAATCCGCAACTCCACGAAACGTTGCTCAATCACATTGAGCAACTGCAACAACACCAGGGAAACACCATAGAAATTCGTTACACAACGCACGAACAGTTCAAACAACAAACCGCAGACAGTCAGGCGGTGATTCGCAGCGGGGAGTGTTCCCCGTATGCGAATATCATTCTCTGTGCTGGCGTCACCTTCTGAGGCCATCATGGACGCATTACTGCAACTTAAAGGGATCGATAAATCGTTCCCGGGCGTAAAAGCCCTTTCTGGCGCGGCGCTGAACGTTTATGCCGGACGCGTAATGGCGCTGGTGGGCGAGAATGGCGCCGGCAAATCCACCATGATGAAAGTGCTGACCGGTATCTATCAACGCGATGCCGGTTCACTTTTGTGGCTGGGTAAAGAGACCACCTTCAGCGGTCCAAAAGCTTCGCAGGAAGCGGGGATCGGCATTATTCACCAGGAACTGAACCTGATCCCGCAGCTCACTATTGCGGAGAACATTTTCCTCGGCCGCGAATTTGTTAACCGGTTTGGCAAAATTGACTGGAAAACGATGTATGCCGAAGCGGATAAGCTACTGGCGAAGCTGAACCTGCGCTTCAAAAGCGACCGTCTGGTGGGCGAACTCTCCATTGGCGACCAGCAGATGGTGGAGATCGCGAAAGTGCTGAGCTTTGAGTCGAAGGTCATCATTATGGATGAACCGACGGACGCCCTGACCGATACCGAAACCGAATCCCTGTTCCGCGTCATCCGCGAGCTGAAATCGCAGGGGCGTGGAATTGTCTATATCTCTCACCGTATGAAAGAGATTTTCGAGATCTGCGACGACGTTACCGTCTTCCGCGACGGGCAGTTTATTGCCGAGCGTGAAGTGGCATCGCTGACGGAAGATACGCTTATCGAAATGATGGTGGGACGCAAACTCGAAGATCAATACCCGCACCTCGACAAAGCACCGGGTGAGATCCGCCTGAAGGTGGATAATCTCTGTGGCCCGGGCGTGGATAATGTCTCCTTTACCCTGCGCAAAGGGGAAATTCTTGGCGTGGCAGGGCTAATGGGCGCTGGCCGTACCGAGCTGATGAAAGTGCTGTACGGTGCGCTGCCGCGATCCAGCGGTTATGTCACTCTCGACGGGCATGAAGTGGTGACGCGCTCTCCGCAGGATGGCCTGGCGAATGGTATTGTTTATATCTCCGAAGACCGTAAGCGCGACGGCTTAGTGCTGGGCATGTCGGTGAAAGAGAACATGTCTCTTACCGCCCTGCGCTATTTCAGCCGCAGCGGCGGCAGCCTGAAACATAAAGATGAACAGCAGGCAGTCAGCGATTTTATCCGCCTCTTTAATGTGAAAACCCCCTCGATGGAACAGGCGATTGGCCTGCTGTCCGGCGGTAATCAACAGAAAGTGGCGATTGCACGCGGGCTGATGACGCGCCCGAAAGTGTTGATCCTTGATGAACCTACCCGCGGCGTGGACGTAGGGGCTAAAAAAGAGATCTATCAGCTGATTAACCAGTTCAAGGCCGACGGTCTGAGCATCATTCTGGTCTCTTCCGAGATGCCAGAGGTATTAGGCATGAGCGATCGCATTATCGTCATGCATGAAGGGCATCTCGGCGGTGAATTCACTCGCGAGCAGGCCACCCAGGAAGTTCTGATGGCTGCCGCTGTGGGCAAGCTTAATCGCGTGAATCAGGAGTAAGAAGATGACTACCCAGGCTGTTTCTGGTCGCCGTTATTTCACAAAGGCATGGCTGATGGAACAAAAATCGCTGATTGCCCTGCTGGTGCTGATCGCGATTGTGTCGACCATGAGCCCCAATTTCTTCACCGTTAATAACCTGTTCAATATTCTGCAGCAGACCTCCGTGAACGCCATTATGGCGGTCGGGATGACGCTGGTGATTCTGACATCGGGTATCGATCTGTCCGTCGGTTCCCTGCTGGCACTCACCGGTGCGGTTGCTGCTTCAATCGTCGGGATTGAGGTCAATGCGCTGGTGGCCGTTGCCGCTGCGCTGGCGCTGGGTGCGGCAATTGGTGCTGTCACCGGGGTTATTGTGGCGAAAGGTCGTGTTCAGGCGTTTATTGCGACGCTGGTCATGATGCTGCTGCTGCGCGGTGTCACCATGGTGTATACCAACGGCAGCCCGGTTAACACCGGCTTTACGGACAACGCCGATCTGTTTGGCTGGTTCGGTATCGGTCGCCCGCTGGGTATCCCGACGCCGGTCTGGATCATGGCCATCGTCTTCCTGGCGGCGTGGTACATGCTGCACCACACGCGTCTGGGCCGCTATATTTATGCACTGGGCGGTAACGAAGCGGCAACGCGTCTGTCCGGTATCAGCGTCAACAAAGTTAAAATTATCGTTTACTCACTGTGCGGTTTGCTGGCCTCTCTGGCGGGCATCATCGAAGTGGCGCGCCTCTCTTCCGCGCAGCCAACGGCGGGTACGGGGTATGAGCTGGATGCCATTGCGGCAGTGGTTCTGGGCGGTACGAGTCTTGCGGGCGGTAAAGGTCGCATTGTTGGGACATTGATCGGCGCACTGATTCTCGGTTTCCTGAATAATGGTTTGAATTTGTTAGGTGTTTCCTCCTATTACCAGATGATCGTTAAAGCAGTGGTGATTTTGCTGGCGGTCCTGGTAGACAACAAAAAACAGTAACTGACGACACTACAGGACATCTTAGATATGAACATGAAAAAACTGGCTACCCTGGTTTCTGCTGTCGCGCTGAGCGCAACCGTAAGTGCTAACGCTATGGCGAAAGACACCATCGCGCTGGTTATCTCCACGCTGAACAACCCGTTCTTCGTCTCCCTGAAGGATGGCGCACAAAAAGAAGCCGACAAACTGGGTTACAACCTGGTGGTGCTGGATTCACAGAACAACCCGGCGAAAGAGCTGGCTAACGTGCAGGACTTAACCGTTCGCGGCACCAAAATTCTGCTGATCAACCCAACCGATTCTGACGCGGTGGGTAACGCCGTGAAGATGGCAAACCAGGCGAAGATCCCGGTGATCACCCTGGACCGTCAGGCAACGAAAGGCGACGTTGTGAGCCACATTGCGTCTGATAACGTGCTGGGCGGTAAAATCGCGGGTGACTACATCGCGAAGAAAGCAGGTGAAGGCGCGAAAGTTATCGAACTGCAGGGTATTGCCGGTACGTCCGCAGCCCGCGAACGTGGCGAAGGTTTCCAGCAGGCGGTTGCGGCTCACAAATTTAACGTCCTGGCCAGCCAGCCTGCTGACTTCGACCGTACTAAAGGTCTGAACGTCATGCAGAACCTGCTGACCGCGCACCCAGACGTGCAGGCGGTGTTCGCACAGAACGACGAAATGGCGCTCGGCGCGCTGCGTGCCCTGCAGACTGCAGGTAAATCTGATGTGATGGTTGTCGGATTTGACGGCACACCAGATGGTGAAAAAGCGGTAAATGATGGCAAACTGGCGGCGACCATCGCTCAGCTGCCTGAGCAGATCGGCGCGACTGGCGTGCAGACTGCTGACAAAGTGCTGAAGGGCGAAAAAGTTCAGGCTAAATATCCAGTTGACCTGAAACTGGTCATCAAGCAGTAAAAAGGCGATTCAGGCAGTCGCTGGCTGCCTGAGGGACACCAATAAAGAAAAGTGTGGCATACGCCACCGGGTAACACCGGTGGCGCTCTCAGATGGACAGCTCAACCATGAAAACCGCAGGCAACCTCGTCGTCCTTGGCAGTATCAATGCCGATCACATTCTTAACCTTGAATCCTTCCCGACGCCGGGCGAAACCGTCACCGGCAACCATTATCAGGTGGCATTTGGCGGTAAAGGTGCCAACCAGGCGGTTGCAGCAGGACGCAGTGGGGCAAATATCGCGTTTATCGCCTGCACGGGTGATGACGATACCGGTGAGCGCGTGCGTAAACAGCTCGCCAGCGATAACATCGATGTTGCGCCAGTCAGCGTTGTTGCAGGGGAATCGACCGGCGTGGCGCTGATTTTCGTCAACGCGGAAGGTGAGAATGTCATCGGTATTCATGCTGGCGCGAATGCCCGTCTTACGACGGACCGCGTTGAAGCACAGCGCGAGCTTATCGCTAATGCCGACGCGTTACTGATGCAGCTGGAATCGCCCGTAGAAAGCGTACTGGCGGCCGCTGACATTGCGCATCAAAATCATACCACTGTCGTACTTAATCCTGCGCCTGCCCGTGTATTATCAGACGAACTGCTGGCGCGGGTGGACATCATTACACCGAACGAAACCGAAGCGGAAAAACTGACGGGCATTGGTGTTGAAAATGATGATGACGCAGCGCGTGCTGCGAAAGCGCTGCACGATAAAGGCATCGGCACCGTTATCATTACCCTCGGTAGCCGCGGCGTGTGGGCAAGCGTAAACGGCGAAGGCCGTCGCGTGCCGGGCTTTAAGGTCAAGGCGATTGACACCATAGCGGCAGGCGATACGTTTAACGGAGCATTGGTGACAGCGCTGCTGGAAGGAAAGGGAATGGATGATGCTATCCGCTTTGCGCATGCTGCTGCGGCTATCGCCGTCACGCGCAAAGGTGCCCAGCCCTCCGTTCCGTGGCGTAAAGAGATCGATGAATTCTTAAGTCAGCAGGGGTAACGCTTGGCCACAATGAAAGATGTCGCCCGCCTGGCGGGCGTTTCTACGTCGACAGTCTCCCACGTCATTAATAACGATCGCTTCGTCAGCGAGGCGATTCGGGAGAAAGTCGAAGCCGCAGTGAAAGATCTCAACTATGCGCCGTCTGCGCTGGCCCGCAGCCTGAAGCTCAACCAGACGCGCACCATTGGCATGCTGATCACCGCCAGTACGAATCCCTTTTATTCTGAACTTGTCCGCGGGGTGGAACGCAGCTGCTTCGAACGTGGCTACAGTCTGGTGCTGTGCAATACCGAAGGGGATGAGCAGCGCATGAACCGTAATCTGGAGACGCTGATGCAAAAACGCGTCGACGGATTACTGCTGCTGTGTACCGAAACGCATCAACCCTCGAAAGAGATCATTCAGCGTTATCCGTCTATCCCCACGGTGATGATGGACTGGGCGCCGTTCGACGGGACCAGCGATCTGATTCAGGATAACTCCCTGCTGGGCGGAGATATGGCAACCCAGTATCTGATCGACAAAGGCCATACCCGCATCGCCTGCATTACTGGCCCGCTGGATAAAACCCCGGCGCGTTTGCGTCTGGAGGGATACCTTTCCGCGATGGCTCGGGCGGGACTCGCGGTTCCGGAGGGTTACCGTATCACCGGCGATTTTGAATTTCAGGGCGGTTTCGAGGCGATGCAGACATTGCTGGCGCAGACACCGCGCCCGCAGGCCGTCTTTATTGGCAACGATGCCATGGCATTTGGGGCGTATAAGGCGTTGTACCAGGCGGGATTGCGTATTCCTGACGATATGGCGGTGATTGGCTACGATGATATCGAACTGGCCAGCTACATGACCCCGCCGCTGACCACGATCCATCAGCCAAAAGATGAACTGGGTGAGCTGGCCATTGATGTATTAATCCACCGAATGGCGCAGCCCACGCTGCAGCAGCAACGTCTGCAGCTTACTCCTGTTCTGATGGAACGGGGTTCGGTTTAGCTTTTGTTTTGTGGCGTTCTTTAATCAGGTTTCGACCATCTTTCGGTTTTAACAGCATAAAGACCAGCGCTGAAACGACGGTAAGTCCGCCCATCGTGATAAAGGTATAGTGGAACTGCTCGACGGTGTTCGCGCTGTCAAAACCTTCATAGAACCGCAGTACCGCGGCACTGACAGCCACCCCAAGGCTGATTGATAACTGTTGAGTCACCGCCAGCACGCTGTTGCCACTACTGGCGTTGTCGTCAGTCAGATCCGCGAGAGTAATCGTGTTCATCGACGTGAACTGCGTTGACATTGCCATACCCAGCACAAACAGCGGCAGGATCAGCATCCAGACGGGAAGCGAGGCAGATTGTAGCGAGAACTGCGCAATCATCAGCCCGATAAAGACCGTTACGCCAACCAGCGTCTTCCGATAGCCAAACCAGCGCAGCACCTGCGTGACGGTTGATTTGGCCAGAATTGAGCCCATTGCCGTGGGCGCCATCATGCAGCCGGCTATCAGGGCCGGATAGCCGAAACCGACCTGCAGCATCAGAGGCATCAAAAACGGTACGCAGCCCGTCCCCAGGCGCGAAGCAATATTCCCCGCGATACCTACCGAGAAAGTGCGCGTATTAAAGAGAGAGAGCGAGATCAGCGGTGTCGGGTGACGGCGTGCATGACGTATATAAAGAAGGAACAGCAAAATACCGCCAAGAATGACAGCCAGCGCAAGCCATGTTGCCACTATCTTCTCACCAAACAGCTCCATCCCGCTGGAGAACAATACCAGGCTCAGACCAAACAGGAAAAAACCACCCATATCGAAACTGCGTCTTGGCGTGGTGAAGTTCGGCATATATTTGCGGGCATACAGCAGCCCCGCTACGCCAATTGGAATGTTAATCAGGAAGATCCAGTGCCAGCTGGCCCAGGTGACAAACACACCGCCCAGCACCGGGCCAAGTATCGGGCCGACCAGGCCGGGCATGGTGACGAAGTTGAGCACGGGAAGCAATTCACTGCGCGGATAGGCGCGCAAAAGTGCCAGGCGCGCCACGGGCATCATCATCGCGCCGCCAATTCCCTGCAGGACGCGGAAGATAACCAGTTCGGTCAGAGAGGATGATAATGCACAGGCCAGCGAACCGAGCGTAAAGAGCGTTACGGCCAACATAAATACGCGACGGGTGCCGAAGCGATCGGCCAGCCAGCCGCTCACCGGGATCAACATTGCAACCGTCAGGGTGTAACTGATGATGGCGGACTGCATCGCCAGCGGCGATCGGTTAAGGCTTTGCGCAATGGCGGGAAGTGCGGTGTTGAGGATGGTGGCATCCAGTGCCTGCATAAAGAACGCCATGGCTGCAATCCACGGCAGCCCGGCCATGCTGCGTGCTTTTTTCTTTGTCATTTATTCACCTGCTGGTGGGTTGGCGCGGCCAGTAACGCCTGGCACGCGCTCAGGGCTCGTTGCCCGTCGCTCTCCTGAATGGCATCGACAATGGCCTGATGCAGATCCAGCTTCACCACTTCGTCCTGAGTAATAGAGGTAAAGTAGGTGTGGTACACCGAATGGAATAAAGAAGCAAAAGAGGTAAGGAACGGATTGGCGCTCATCATATAGATATGTTCATGCCAGGCCATATCGACCTCAACCCAGCGCTCGCGGTTGAAGTGCTTTTTCAGGAACACCATCTCTTCCATTAAGGTGTTGAGCTGGGCTTTTTGTTCGGCTGTCCCGAGCGTGGCGGCAAGCAGGCAGGCCTGCGGCTCAAGACTGCTGCGCATCACCAGAAAGTGATCGACGACCTGATTGAAGTTGTCTTCTGTCATCCACCAGAAGAGAAGTTCCTGATCGAGGAAGTTCCAGTTGCTTTGTGGCATTACCCGCGTGCCAATGCGCGGACGCGGTAGCACCATGCCTTTTGCTGTTAAGGTTTTCACTGCTTCGCGAACGGCGGTACGACTCACGCCAAACTGCTCGCCCAGCTCCATTTCGCCCGGCAGGATGCTACCCGGGGCATATTTACCCGCTAAAATCAGCTGAGCCAGCTTTTCTGCCAGCACATAAGACAGGTTTTTTTGGGCTGCCAGCTGTTGTGCGCTTAATGGCATTGCTTTTATTCCTTAATGATTCTTGTCGATAAGTATGCCACCGTGAATGTGATTGTGGTTGCAGATACATCAAATAGAACACTTTGTAGCTTGATTTCATCGCTATTGGTGAAAAAAAACACGGACGGAAACTTTTTTTAAATTTCCTCTTGTCACTTCAGAATAACTCCCTATAATGCGCCTCCACTGACACGGAACAACGGCACACACGCCGCCAGGTCAGCAGAGAAAAGCAAATTAAACGCTTGACTCTGAAGCGGGAAAGCGTAATATGCACACCCCGCGCCGCAGCGAAAACGAAGCGGCACTGCTCTTTAACAATTTATCAGACAATCTGTGTGGGC